>JBBRMD010000062.1:0-37687 GCA_038231015.1 Candidatus Obscuribacterales bacterium | reverse complement strand
GGTTGACATTCTTAGTCTTTTTGTTCGATGATTTCTTCATGCGGTCTCTCCAATTGGTTTTAGTTTAAGCACCAAAAACAATACCAGGCTTCGGCCTGGGAGGGATCGCTCATATTTCAACTAGCTTCGGGGCATGCCCCGTTTTGAAGCTGCTGGTAGAAATCATTAAGTACAAATGCAATAGCTGAATAGCGTTGAATTGTGGCCTCAATTAGTGGTGTTATTTGCGCTGGTCTCTTAATCTTGCTGTCGCCGAACATCTCTAAATGATCTATCCATTTGCCCGGGCCATACAAGGACAAGAGTAAGCATTGAATTAAACTGACGATACAAACGGCGCGATCATAGGTTCTATGTTTATTTGAAAAATCGATTTCAGCTTGCTCTAAATTATATTGACTAGATAGTGCTAGTCCAAAATCGCTGACAAAGAGATTGCCGTTACAGAGAATATTGTTGAAATGAGCGTCGAAATGGACAAACTGATTATTCTCAAAGAAAGTAGCGACCGCTAAGCATTCTCGCTCGACCATGGCTACTGCCTGATCGGCAATGTCCCCTCCCTTTTCTAGCTCTGCACTTAGCCAGTCGTGTAGGGTTTTGGGAATATACTCCGTGAATAGAACCAGGTTTGCTGAGGCGCTGTGCAGGGCCTCAAGGCGATTTTTTACAGCTGCGGAGTTACTCCAGAATTTAACGGAATCTCTTAAGTCTGTAGCTTCAGAATCTGTCAGAGCCGCATTCTTCTCCTTCTCTAGCACACGCCAATGGTATAGCAATGGAAAGCTAATACACGCTCCAGACAGAGCCCAGTCGGTTGTTTGCTTGTGGGCCTCTAACTCTCGCCAGGCATTGAACCCAGCTGAACCTAAACGGTAGTGATAAAAGAGCGGAAGTTTAAAGAGATTGGCGGTTGATAGGAAGTTCTCAGGCGCTCGTTCTAAGTCGGTCAAAGCAATCTTTTTGACAAAAACCTTCTGCCCGTCAATTTTTAGCATAGATGTTGTGCCACCAATGCCCGCATGGATTGCAGTGGCGCTTTGCAATATGTTGAATAACTCCTCATCGCTGAATTTAGCAATTATATTGGAGAGGCTATTGTGTCGCTGTAGGCGCGAATTGGAGGTTAAGAAACTCATTTTCTACTTTGATATTGTGCGGCTGAATCTTCCTTGGGGCCTCCTAACTTTATTGAGAGATTATAGACTTGTTCTGACAGTTCCTTAACAGCTAGCTGGTTTGTTCTACAGCTAAAATGCTAGTCTTTAGCGAAAGTTTGGGAGATACGTATTATGGATTTGCAGCTCAAAGGCCTTAAGGCACTGGTTACTGGATCGTCTGCAGGAATTGGTTATGCGATAGCCGAGTTGCTTTGCAAAGAGGGTGCGATTGTTTATTTAAATGGTCGTACACAAGCCCGGGTTGATCAAGCGGTAAAGAAATTGCAGGCGGCCGTTCCGACTGGCAAAGTACATGGCTTAGTGTCTGATTTAGCAAGTGCTGAGGGCGCCAACAAGTTAATATCTGAACTACCCGACGCCGACATTTTAATAAACAACGTTGGTATCTACGAGCCCAAAGAGTTTGCTCAGATTACAGATGAAATGTGGCTCAATACTTTTCAAGTCAACGTAATGAGCGGCATCCGTTTAAGTCGCCACTACATTGAAGGAATGCGTAAACGTGATTGGGGTCGCATCGTTTTTATCTCAAGTGAGTCTGGTGTCAATATTCCAAGTGAGATGATTCACTATGGTGTGACTAAGACCGCTCAAATTGCTGTGGCTAGAGGCCTGGCTGAGACCACTGCGGGCACGAAGATTACAGTTAACTCGGTGCTGCCAGGCCCGACTGCTTCTGAAGGCGTAGAGCAATTCATTGTTGAGATGTCTAAGCAGAACAAAACTGACGTTCAAACAGTAGAGAATGAGTTCTTCAAAGAAGTCAGACCATCATCTCTTCTAAAGCGCTTCGCTACTTCAGAAGAAGTAGCCAATATGGTCGCCTACGTCTGCAGCCCGCTAGCAGCCGCCACCAATGGTGCCGCTTTGCGCGTGGACGGAGGCGTGGTTCGCTCTATTCTTTAATTAGGATTTCCCACAATAATACAGAGAGCGCACATGCCCTGTACGCTCTCTGTATTTGTCATTCAGCTGTTGTGGGTTAGCGTGAATGATAGCCGGTTGGAGTTTTCTTCACTTTGGTGACTGCGTTGACGTTTTCTTGCAGAGCGCCACTATGGAAGAAATATGGATAGACAACTTTCTGAGCACTGGCTCCGTCAAGGCGCTTCAGTTGTTCATCAGGGATGGTGAATTCTAAGGCCTGAATGTTGTCTTCAAGTTGCGATAGTTTGGTGGCACCAATAATTGTTGATACCACTCCTGGTCGATTAGCGACCCAATTGAGCGCCACTTGAGCAGGGGTTCTTCCGACTTCGGCAGCCACTGCTTTTAATACTTCTACAAGGTGCACCATCGGGGCACTGGCTGGTTCGAGGGTCGGGTCCGTGACCCAAGTGCTTGCTACTCGGCCTTCGCCTTTGACTTTGTCTCCCTCAATTTTGTACTTGCCAGTCAAAAGACCGTTAGCCAGCGCACTCCAAGGTACAATGCCAATGCCCATTTCTTGAGCGGCATCTACATATTCTTGTTCAATATTGCGCACGGCCAGTGAGTATTGCATTTGAATTGCAGCAATCTTTTCCCAGCCGCGTAATTCGGCCAAGGTTTGAGCGCGGCCAAGATACCAGGCTGGTGGATTACTCAAGCCGATATAGCGCACCTTACCTGACTGAACGAGATTGTTCAGAGACGACATAACTTCTTCAGCAGGAGTCATGGTATCCCAGTTGTGCACCCAGTAAAGGTCGATGTAGTCTGTGCCGAGTCTGCGCAGCGATGACTCAACTGCTTCAATCATATGCTTGCGACCGTTGCCACCACCATTGGGGTCTCCAGGATGGGTGCCGAATGTGAATTTGGTGGCAATGACGACATTGTCGCGCTTTGTCACTTCGCGAAGAATTTCTCCCGTAATCTCTTCGCTTTGGCCTTCTTGGTATGAATCAGCGGTATCGAGGAAGTTGCCACCGGCTTCTAAATAGCGAGCGAGAATCTCTTTTGCTTGAGCCTTGCTGGTTGTCCAGTGCTCTCCCCAGGCATCACCGAAGGTGCCGGTACCAAAAGCTAACGGAGAGACTCTCAAACCAGATCTGCCGAGCAAATGATAGGAGGCCAAACTGGGAATTTTCTTTGAGTTGTCTACTTTCGGTATTTCTCTTACAGTTTCTTTTACAGCATTTTTGCCGGCCATCGGAATCGCCCCTCTATATGGATACTTAGAATGGATACCTGAGTAAAATCGAACATACGGCCATAATAGACCAGTCGTCTACTTTTGGTCAACATACCCATAAATAAGAGAAAACAATGCGCTTAACCGGCGATTTGCTTGGCTTTCTGTCATTAATGTTGTCTGGCTTAAATAATGGTGATTCTTGAGGGTCAGGCGCACGTAATGCTTTGGTGCATAATTTCAGTTTTATAGAAGGAGACTAAAATCGGCCCCCAAGAATCTATTGTCAAGATTACTATTAATTGCTTGCTAAAACCTTGCCGCTCTGGACATATACTGGAAATGTAACTGTCATGGTTGTACCTGTACCGTTTTCGTACGATGGCGAAGCAATATTAATTTCGGCATTATGATTGGCTGCTACATCTTTAACTATGGCTAGTCCAAGCCCTGAACCTCCACCCGCACTGCCTGGAATGCGATAGAAACGCTCAAATATCTTCTCTCTTTCTTTCAAACTAATTCCTGGCCCAGAATCAGCCACAGCCAGCTCAATTAACTGATCACGTTTTGTCACTCGCAGGCTTACCCTTCCACCACGTGGTGTGTAGAGCAGAGCATTGTCCAAAAGATTTGCTACCAAGTGCTGTAGCGACGTCTGATCGCCAATTATTTCGGCCGTACCATCGGCAGACTCAAAGCCTAAATCGATTTCTTTTGCCACCGCTAAACTTACCCTTTCAGCAATCACATCTGAGACAACGAAGCTGAGATCAGCGCGTCCCATTTGAGTGGCGGTGGTTGAGTTTGAATCGCTGCGCGCCAGGGCGAGCATTTGAGTAACTAGATGTGAGGTGCGATCAAGGCCTGTGTCGATCTGTCTCATGGTGCCGCGCATCTCTTCAATGTTTTCATAAGCAACACCTAGGCTTGAATAGGCTTTGAGGCCTGCTAATGGAGTGCGCAACTGGTGAGAGGCACTGGAGATAAAGCGCTGTTGTGCTTTAATGTCTTCACGTAAGCGCGACAGCAGGTCGTTGATTGCTAACACTAGGGGGTAGGCCTCGGCCGGTGCCATGTCTTCGCTTACAGGGCTGAGATCGTGCTTAGAGCGCTTAGCAATGGCTTCTTTCAAAAACTGTAAAGGCGCTAGACCGCGAGTGACACCAGTTGAAAGAGCCGCTGCACCAAGCAGTACCATCAATAGTTGCGGAAGCACCATGCTCATAAAAATTTGAGCGAAGAGGTGTTGGCGACTATTCATCGTTTGAGCCACTTGTACTATAACCGGCTGAACATCAGCCTCTGGTATAGAAGCGCTAATCTCAGCAAGGCGCACCACTTTACCCTGCATCTTCACTGTGCGAAGTTGGGGGCTATCATCAATGTGCTTTTCTGGTAGAGGTAAAAATGTATCACCAGACAAATTCTTGCCGGTCTTGCTCAGAACAGAGTAGTAGAAAGTATCTACATCATCATGCTTAAGAATGGCTTGAGCAGCTGGTGGCAAGTCGACAACAAGATGATCGCCTTTGGCTCGAATTCGCGCCACTACAGAGTCAGCCGAGTTCACTAGGTCGCGATCGAAAGTGTCGTTGGAGAATTTTAGAGCTAAATAAAAGCTTGCTAAAGTGCTGCAGAACCACAAAACACCAAGTGGTATTGCCAGCCATAAGAACAACTGTTTTCTAATTGATCGTTGCATTGCTATCTTGGTCTATTTCTCTATCTCTTTTACAGAATCTGCGTTGGCCGTGGCAACTTGGCTCCAATCATCCAGCATGTAACCAAAACCTCTGACGGTACTGATTTTGATGCCACTCGGCTCAAGTTTTCGTCGCAGGCGATGCACCACAATTTCCATGGCATTGTCGCTTGGTTCTTCCTCCCAAGTACCGACGTGTTCGACCATTTGCCTTTTGCGTACCATGCGCCCGGCTTTCTGTAGTAGCAATTCTAGTACCGCTACTTCGCGGGGTGTTAGCTCGGCGGGTATTCCATTGATAAACACTTCACGGCTAGTGGTGACGAAACGAATCGGACCATGCTCAATTTCCATCTTGTTGCCAAAAGTATCTTTACGCAAAAAGGCTCGAATTCGAGCATCTAGCTCACGAAAATCGAATGGCTTGGTGATGTAGTCGTTGGCCCCTAGGTCAAGCCCTTCAATTTTGTCTTCGATGGTATCGCGAGCTGTAATTACAATAATAGGTAGACTGCGACCGCTTTTTCGAACATGGCGCAGTACTTCTATGCCATCCATTCCTGGCAGGCCTAGATCTAGTAGAAGCAAGTCGTAGTCAACATCCATCAACGCTGAGGCTGCGGCCGTGCCGTTATCGATCACATCTACAGCATAACCACTGCTTTCCAAACCAAGACGCAGCGCGCCTTGCATTAGTTGATCGTCCTCAGCTACGAGAATGCGCATAATGAGTCTCCAAGTGCCTATTATTAGCCTACCTGGTGAACTTTGCTGTTAGCTTTCAAAGAAAGCTCAGTTAACTTTTTAATTTCTAGTGGGCTTTCTTCTGGCTTGCTTCCCAGGCTCTCAGCTTCTGTACGCCGACTTCGAAGTCTTGGGCGTTACTATAAAAATTGTGTTTGCCGTTGTTGTAGGCAGGGTCGCGCACATAGTAGATGTAGTTGCTCGAAGCTGGCATTAACACTGCATTAATAGAACTTTGGCCAGGAGAGCCGACCGGGCCCGGTGGTAAGCCAGAATACTTGCGAGTGTTGTAGGGGCTCTTCAAATCAAGGTCACTTTGATAGACGATGCCATTGCCTTTCCATTTACCAATTTTCTTGGATGCATAGACAATGGTTGAGTCCATTGCTAGTGGCATACGGCGGGCAATACGATTGTTAATTACTGAAGCAATGATTGGTCGCTCTTGCTCGAGTTTTGCTTCTGTTTCTACTATCGAAGCCATGGTAACGGCCTTATGCGGCGTAAAATTATATGGGTTTTGTACTTTGCCCCAAACTATGCGAAAGCGATCAACCATAGCTGCAATTAGCTCTTCTGCTTTGGTATCTGATTGCACGAAGTAAGTATCAGGAAAGAGATAGCCTTCTAGATCTTGCACCATCGGATCAATATCTGAAATCAGACTTGTCTTATTCATGAGAGCCAGAGCCTGCTTACGATCAATGTGCAAGCTTTTGATCTTGGCCATGGCATCTGCAATCTCAAAACGTGTCCAACCTTCTATGACCGTCAATTTGTCCAGCTCGATGCCACCAGCCTCAAGCGTTTTGAGTACTTCAAGGGGAGTAATAGGTGAAGCAAACTTGTAATCACCGGCGCGGATAACCGGTTTAAGCCCTGACAAACGCACGTATAGTTTGAGAAAAAAAGCTTTGCGCAAAATATGTTTGCTTTCAAGTTTGCTTAAGATCTCATCAAGAGCCATTCCGCGAGTAACGGCAATGACATCGTTGTCGTCGTGAATTGCATGCGCCTTAAGCTCACCGTCAAGAGTGTAGCCAGCTACAACTAAAGAAAGTCCGATGAGCAAACCAATTACAAGAAGGATTTTCTTAGGCATTTGGTGGCAGCGACACTGACCATTGGTTTAAGCCGTCTTGGCTGGTTTGTTTGAAATAAAGGTGGGTGCGCACAATCTGTTGTTTCATTGTCGCTTTTGCTTGTGACGGCTTGGCTTTCTTCTGCACTTCCACCATTACTGGTTCGATTTGCACATCAACTTCATTGCTTGTCAGCAGTGGCTTTTTGTCTTCTCTATACAGCTTGACCGCATCGCCTTCAATTTTGAAAGTCAGACCAGTGTTCTCTAACGGAGCTAATTTGATCCCAGGATTGCGCAATAAAGAAGCTTCGCGGTTGAGAATCTTGTCGAAATAAGCTGCACTTTCTGGGCTTAGTTTGCGTTCGTCGTCAAGAGACTCTTTGTAGATTGCTCTTAGTTTGTCCGGCTTACGCTCATTCAAAGCGGTCCAATAATTTTGAAGTTCTTTTTCGATTGCCTTCTTGTCATCATCGCTCAAGCTATTGATTGCTCTTGAAGGCTGATCTTTTGGTAGGTTGAAAGCTATGGTTTTCTTTGCGGCACTGCCATTCGACTCATTGGCGGCCAATACGACTCTGGCTACTTCTTCTTTCTTTGGGCCAACCGTGCGCTTCTCGATCAAAATAGTCATGGCATCTTTAGGATTGCTAATGTAGTTGATTACTAACTCATTAGCGCCAGGCACCACGTAACCAGAGATATTAACCGGCAATGTCAAAGTGACAATTGGAGCACTGATGACATTTTGGCCGTTGAGCATTGCTTGACTAAGTGAGCGGGCACTGCCGTAGAAAGAGATGAAGTAACCAGATAGTTCTTGTTTCTGCTGGCTACCGGCCTTTGGCTCTGGTTTTGTATCAGCTTTTTGATCAGCTTTCTGGTCAGAAGATTGCTCGGCTATTACTGGTGCTTGAAATCCGGCGAGGCTAAGGCTGACCAAAATAGAAGCTACAGTTGCTTTTGAAAACATTGTTGGCACTCACTTTAATGCAATATCAATTGGACTAATATTCGAGCTATTTTAGCACTTCCACTGCAAGCTTAAGGCAGAGAGCCTGGTTTGCAAGATTGGTGAAAGTAGGTGAATTGAGTGGGAACAGCGGCACACCGGGAGCGTCCTTAATTTATACTAAGAGCGATATGCCAGCCGAGGACAATTTGAGACTTATCCATTTCCTGCTATTGCCAGTTTGCATGCTCACACATTGTGGAGCAAGTTCTTTTATTAGCGCAGATGCACAGCCACTGCAAGGAAATGTTTTTTCGGTTGATTTAGATGCAAAGAAAACAACTATACCGAATTTTACTGAGTTGCCAGCTGTCACTGGCAAAGCCCACTCAGAGCGGGTTGACCCACTCGTTTTTCGCGCTTGGTTAGCAAAGGCGCATCCGCAACTTTTGAGTGGTCAGGTAAGCGCTCTTAGCCCGGTGGTTGAAGTTGCCGGTCAGTGGGATAAGGCCGACAAGACCCTAACTAAGCTTGAGATACCTTTTAAGCACATTAAAAGCAGAGATATATCGAGCGAACTGCTAGCTACCAGTAAGGTATTAATAATCAACTGTGCAGGCGAATTGAAGCGCGACAAGCTGCAAGCCGTTCGAGATTTTGTCAGTCAGGGTGGTTATCTGCTCACTACAGATTGGGCGCTTGATAATATGCTCGTTCAGACCTTTCCTGGCTATGTTAGTTGGAATAAGGGCGTTAACAGCAAAGACATTTATGATGCTGACTATTTGGCACCAGATCCAGTATTGGCTAACAATACTGTGCGCAGTGCTTTCTGGAAACTTGATCAAGCATCGCATATGGTGCGTATATTAAAACCGGCAACAGTAAGAGTGCTTGTTGGCAGCCGTCAGCTTGCCGCTGAAGACCCAGATCACATTGGCGCTTTAGCCGTGATTTTTCCGTTCGGCAAGGGCTATGTTTTGCACATGGTCGGCCATTTTGATAATAATGCCAAAATTGCTATTGGTAATTTTCTGCCAGACCCGGCACCATCAATTGGTATAAGTTTGCGCCAAGCTATTGCTACAAACTTCATTGTCGCTGGCCTAGAAGGCAAGCGGCTACCTTACTAGCCAAGCTCATTTCGTGTTTGACAACTAAGCGAGGCTACATTTGCATTACCCTGATTACATTATCTTCAGCTTACCTGTTTTTCAAACTCTAACTTACTACGAAAGCTTAGGACGCTAACACGCTGGGTGAGACTATGCGAAGATCATTAGCTGACCTCTGTATTGCACCATAAATAGGAACTACCACTTGGAGTTACATTCCCAAAATCTTTCGAACAATCTGACAGAAGCCCTGATCATACTTATGCTAGTTTTGATTAATGGTGTATTGGCTATGTCTGAAATAGCCATAGTCTCTTCACGCAAAACAAAGTTGCAGCAGTGGGCCGATAACGGTGATGCCGGCGCCAAAGCAGCTCTCAAAATTGCTGGTGCGCCCAATGATTTTTTATCGACAATTCAGATTGGTATCACTCTAATCGGTATCTGTGCTGGTGCCTATGGTGGCGCCAATATTGCTGACGATCTAGCTGCTAATTTAAGGCTTATACCCGCTCTAGCGCCTCATGCTCAAGGGCTTTCTATCAGTATCGTTGTGGTTGTTATCACTTACTTCTCGCTAATAATCGGTGAATTGGTGCCCAAGCGACTAGCACTGCAAGCGCCAGAACTAGTGGCCAAATTTGTCGCTAAACCAATGGTAATTTTGTCTGGAGTGGCTAGGCCATTAGTGCATCTATTGAGCGGCTCTACCAATTTGATTTTGAAAGCAGCTGGAATTAAAGAGTACAGCGAAACTCCGGTTAGTCAGGCTGAAATTCACGTGATGATTGAACAAGCTACCGAAGCTGGAATCGTCCAAGAAGCCGAGCAAGAGATGGTGGCTGAGGTGCTGAAGCTTGGTGATCGCAAAGTTACTTCGCTGATGACTCCACGTGTGGAGGTCAATTGGCTCAATGGCAACGATAACTTAGATCATATAATTAAGCTCATTGCAGAATCGTCGCACTCTCGCTTTCTTGTCTGTGACGAGACTGTTGACGAAATACTTGGTGTTGTAGAAGGTAAGACTATTATGCTTTCTGCCCTAGAGTCAAAAGAGAAACCAATTCGCGAGCTTGTAATTCAACCTCTTTATGTACCTGAAAATACAACTGCCCTGCAGCTATTAGAGCGTTTTAGAGATGCCAAACAACAGATTGCCATTGTTCTTGATGAATATGGTGGCATGCAAGGTTTGGTAACAGGTGATGATATTTTTCAAGCAATCGTTGGTGACTTACCTCATGGTGGCGAAGAGCCAAAATGGTCTAAAATGCTTTTGGAAGAAGGGAAATGGTTAGTTGATGGCCACGCGCCTATTGAAGAATTTTTCAATGAATTTTCGCTGAAGCGTGATTTAGATGACGGTGGAACTTATCAGACTCTTGCTGGTTTCATTCTTTGCCAGCTTGAGAAAATACCTGCTATAGGCGAACAATTTGAGTGGCATAGCTTGACCTTTGAAATTGTCGAGCTAGATCGCCAGCGCATCGACAAAGTAAAAGTGAGTGAAGTTAAAAAAGACTAGACTAAGCATTAGGAGAGTAGTTTATGGCACGTGTAGTTGTTTATTCTGGTCCGGCCTGTCCTTACTGTACAAAGGCTAAGGCACTTTTAGACAGGAAGAACGTTGCGTATGAAGAGTTCGACGTGAAAGGCGATTACGCCAAGCTGAAGGAGATGCTAGAGCTCTCTGGCGGCCGCAAAACTATTCCTCAAATATTTATTGATGATAAGCACATTGGTGGTTGCGATGACTTATATGCATTGAACGACGCAGGGAAGCTCGACGCATTGCTCAGTTAATCATATTGAATCACACGAGAGAATTAATCGTTAAAACATAGAGGGCTGTGAGCATCAATGATTGTGAGATTAGAAAAGTCGATGAAAAGCTCGTTCTCGCGGCAATATAGCGCATGGTAGGAAACGCTCTCACCGGTTAATAGTCACTTCTGATATTATATGAAGGTTAGTATTATTTAAGCGCCTTAGAGCGTTGGCGCTTTTTCTTTCTTCGTCCTGTGATTTCACAGAAAATAAAGGTGATGCAATGGCCGAAGAAGAGCACAGTGAGCCGACCTGTGCTGATGATTCAAAGCTTATAAGCTTGAACGGTAATAGCTTGCATGAAGTAATGCTAGATCGTGACGATGCCCGAAATGACTTAAGTGAAAAGGTTTTAGAGCTCGCTACGATGGCCCGCTTATTAGAGGTGGCTCAGTCCCACATCCAAGATAGCGCAGTGAAAGCAGTTCAAACAGAACTAGCAGATCGGGCGAAAATCGTCGAGCAAACATCTCTTTTGGCCTTTTCGGCTGCTGATTTAGCTAAGAAAACAGCTGAACTACTTCATTCTAATGAAATGCTGTCGAATAGAACAGCAGAACTTGAAACGTCTAACAGAGATTTGAAAGCATTGCTGGAACAGCGTAAGGAATTTGTTGCTGGCTTATCACATGACTTGAAGAATCCACTTATTGGCAGCAACCGCGTGCTTGAGCATGTCTCTAAGAAATGTAGTGACGAAGAACAGATAGCTCTTCTACAAATGGTTATTGGCAGTAACCAGAGCATGCTCCGCATGATTTGGAACATGCTTGATAGTTATAGATATGAGGCCGGTGCCCTCATGATTACTTCGGAGAAAGTCAATATCTCTGAGCTAGTGCACGAATGTTTAAATGAATTCGCGTTCGACATCAGCAATTCTGAATTGCAGGTTAAGTTGTCTGCTCCCGAAGCTTTTCCTCTAATTGATGGTGATCAAATCTTGCTCAAGCGCGTTTTGACGAATTTGCTCGACAATGCCATCAAATACACACCAGAGGGCGGGACAGTAGAAGCTTTCTCTAGTTACAACGAAACTGCTGTAATGGTTTCTATATCTGACTCAGGAAAGGGC
Source organism: Candidatus Obscuribacterales bacterium (assembly GCA_038231015.1). Taxonomy (GTDB): domain Bacteria; phylum Cyanobacteriota; class Vampirovibrionia; order Obscuribacterales; family Obscuribacteraceae. The sequence continues at coordinate 25,888 of JBBRMD010000062.1, read as the reverse complement.
CTGTCATTTCTCGAACGACAGACTTTATTCAATCAATTCTGCCAGGGTGTGCAAAGTAAATATTCTGGTGTTGGCACAGGTTTGGGCCTTTACTTCTGTAAGCGAATTATTGAAGAAATGAGTGGAACAATAGAATGCACCAGTAGTGGTGAAGGAACGACATTCACGATAAAGCTGCCCATCGCATGTCAGCCCGAGCCAATTATGAATGTGGATTGAGTTCTTGAAATTTGCATTTCAGCAAAAGCTTGACTAAACTTGCTAAATTGATATTTTCAAAAGAGAACTGAGCTCGCATCGGCTTTTGAGTCTTTTGGTGCCTAGTGTTCAAATGCGCATTAGTCAAAAGGGGCTAATTCTCGTATAGATTCCGCTTATTTTTGAACTTGGTGTTTTCTCAATTCTAGCCAAAATTAACTATGATGCAGAGGAAGCTGCACTGCGCGCCCAAGTGCTTGAGACCATTAATCTAATCCATGAAGAATTCAAAGGGGCTTACGGCCCGCCCATGATGCTCAAAGAGCGGCACAACCGCGGTCTTGTGGTTAATCATAAAATGGTGGAAAGCTTGATGGCCGAAAACGGAGTAGCGGCAAAAACCGAGAAGAAGTTTAGAGCAACAACCAATTCAAATCACAAACTTCTGATTATTTATCTGGAGAAACGACTGCCACCGCAGACAATGCACTCTGAGCGTGGAAGCCAATACAAGAGCTTTCATATTTAGATTACGTCTCCCCAGACGAATTTGAAACCCGCAAGGCAAGAGCATAAATGCGATCTCCCACTTTTAATGTCCGCCAGCTATGAGAAAGATCACTTGTGCCAGGCAAATGGAAGAATGAGTAGTCAGGTAAATATCAGGCATGAAAGAGAAACTAAGGTCGACCCCAAAGGGCAGCCATAGTTTCTCGAAGCCACATTTACTAGAGGACCGCAAAATGTCTGACAAGATTGCCGACTATTCGCACGAAGCCTTACAAACCGAATCTCCTTTCTTTGCAAGTGCTTATGCACCTGACACGTTAATTAAGGGCGGTGGCAAGTATCAATTTATCGTGTTAGATACGAGCTTTTTACCAGCAATTATTATCGATACTGTCAGTAGCGGCACAAAGTCTGCTAGTGCGCCAGAGATGAGCGTCGGCATACACTCAGAAGGTCATGAGCCGGTGAACAATAAGCCATCCTATACACCAGGCTTGGTCGACGGTAAAGATCATAATGGTCAAGATCATAGTGGAAATGAGCATGAAGACAAGAGCCGTGTGGACCGTGGAGTCGCAAGCGGATCGGCTGAGCTGGCCAAACCGGCGCAGCCAGTAGACGACACTGACTTCTTCGACGGTTGCTGGAATGTGGTTTCGGATTTAGCAGAAGGAGCCTATGAGGACATCGTCGAACATCCAATAGAAACAGCCGTCAAAGTAGTGGTTGGCGTAGGAGTCGGCGTGGCAGCTGCCTTTGTGGCACCGGTAGTCGTAGTTGGTGCAGCGGTCGGCGCTACCATTGGTGTCGGTTATGAAGCATATGAACACGGGGGCGAGTGGTGCGACAGTATCGGCAAAGTAGCCAACCCAGAAGACTATTCAGCTGCTGAAGTGGACGAAGCACATAAAGCTGTAAAAGGGATGGGAGCTGTTGTGGCTGATGTCGCCCTAGGTGCATTAACGGGTGCTGCTGGTAGTGCCTTGGCCGGAGTAGTCTCATCGGCGGTGCGCGGAGCAACTGGTGCAGAAGTATCATCTGTGGTATCGGGTGCGGCTCGAGGCTCTGCTGAGGGCGATGTGGTGGCCACAGTTGAAGCTGGAATAGCCCGAGGCTCGTCAGCAGCAGCCGAAGCACCAGCCGCAGTAGAAGCTGGCGCTGCACGTGCAGTAGCAGCTGATAGTGCCGCCGCCGATACAGTCGCGGTTGATAGTGCCACCGGCAACACCGCCGCAGCAACCAGGCATTTTCCTGCTGAGCCGCCATCGGGTGGAAAATATATTGAGATTAAAGTTCCTAATGATGATGTTATTGACCCTAACTTACCGCTACTCGAACGTGAAATGGAAGAACTCTGGGGCCCACAAGTGACCATCGCAATTGAAGACATCGCTTTCAGGATAGCCAACCCAGAAGCCTTGAATGCTGAACTCGAAAGCCTAAGTGTAACCGGCTCAGCCGTGCGACTGGCCCAGACAGCAAACAATTGGGCTGTGGCACTAGAAGAGCGTATGGCTGCAGGTGAGCCTCTCACTAAAGAGCTTGTCGACAGAGCTTTTAAGTGGGTCAACGTTGACGATCGCTTCGATTGGCTTGTCGCCAGCGTATTGAAAGAAGCTTGGGTGTTCGGTAAGCAACTTAACGAATGGTACGAATAAGCGCCTAATAAAACTGTTGGGCTCAATATTTCGGGCTTCTCTTGCTGACAAACAAAAATAATTATGGGCGCAGTGAGATCCTAAACGTCGTTTTAACGACGCCCCGATTATCTTGTTAAGGTCGAACCTTGGCTGGTTGGCAATTTTCTAAATGAGAGGTTTACCATGAATCAGTTTGCTCCTTCAGATGCCGCCAGTGTCAAGTCTTCTGAAAATCTCGGCGGCAATACTGCTGTTCTTGAAGCCTATGAACCGAGCAACAAATTGCTTCCTATAAATAAGGAACAAAGAAGCCAGCAAACTGAAGCGCTTGTTCAAAGTGGAGTTTTGCCTCAAATGCCCATAGACGGTCTTTGGGGTAATGAGGTATCCCCCGTTCTAAAGGAGCCTACTTTTCAGCCGGACCGTTCTTCTGGCGATAATCACCATCCTCCAAGTTCTAGCGAAACCACCATGGCTAACATTAGTGATGAGACAAAGCAGCACGGTCAGAAGCTAGCCGAACTGCTTAAATCAGGTACCAATGGTGCAAAGGTTATGGATTTGATTAAAGAGGGTATGGCAGCCGGCGACCTAAAAGGCTTAATTCTTGCGGCTAACATTGAATTGGAACGGGGTGAAAATCCTCTCCGCATATCTGCAGCGGTTTCTCACGAGAAAATGACGTATGATGCCGAAGATGCTTTAACATTTCCGGCAAAAATTGAACAAAAAAATGAGAGGGTTGAGGTCACAGTTAATAGCTTAGGCTCCCTCGACGCTGTTCTTAATTTCGATGTTAAATATGATCCAGAGATAAAAGGCTATGGTAGACCACATCCAACTCCTCTTGGGCAGCAATAACTTGCTTGACGAGTAAGGGGCTTACTACAGGGCCACCATGTAACCAAGTTACTGAAGCAGCCAGAACTATTTCTCTTTGCGGGGTACGAAAAGTTCGTCTGGTGGCAATTCATAGAGTGCCCGCAAAGTGACATAGTCATTTCGTGTCACAGGGCTGCTATTCGAGTATTGTGCCTGCTGCATCCAAGTCACTGTTTCACAATGGCCGCGCATCACGTCAGTTGGTTCATTGCTGTGTTGACCGAGGCCAAGCACATGACCAAATTCGTGAGCACTGGTTACACGTAACTGTTTTGGGGCCTGAGCTCCCCATTTTCGCAAATACTCAGTCTCGACGTGAACGATACATCGTGCGCCGGTAACGCCGGTCCACGGATAGTATGTGCGGCCCACTGAATCGCCACCGCTTTGCGGGCACCAGAAATACAGTACATCGGCCTGTCTAGGATCGTCAACAAACTTAAATTTGACAATTCCTTCTGCTGCAACCCAGGCCCAGTCATTTATTCCTTCCTTGACTATCGAAGCATAGTTAGGAACGTAGTGGTCGACACGGCCTAAGTGCTCGAAAAAACCGGGCCTATCGAACATTGAATATAGTGTTCGACATTTATCACCGGTGAGATCCGGGCCGACATAACCTGGTGGCAACTGCAAGCCATCGGCAATCCAAATCTTGATCTCACCGGCTGACTTATCCCAGCGCATCAACTTGCCGTTTTCGAGTTGCGAATAGGGCCGAATCGAACTGAATTGCTTCTTCCAGTTTTTCAAGGTCTGTGCGGCCAGGGTGCCCCATTCGCTAGCCGGATCGGTCATTACTACTACACGACAAAGGGCGTGCTCAGCTATCTCCATTTTATTTGAATAAAGCGCAGAGATAGCCAAATAATATTGAAACGAAGTATCTTCTGGCTTATTCTTGACACACTCTTGAAAGAGCTTGCAAGCCTCAACATAATTTCGCACCATATAGAGTTGCATAGCTTTTTGCTGCAACTTGTCTAAATCAGCACTAGATGTGCCTGAAATTTTTGAGCCCTTGTGCTTGATCTTGAGAGCATGAGCTTCCTCAATAATAACAAACGAAAGGCACCAAGCGACAAGGAGACCGCACGTTGCTGCCTTGATTGAGGTTGCCTTGTTAATAATTGATGTAATTTGTATCCATTCCACTTTAAGTGACTAAGTACTACCAGCCCTCACTATTGGTGGCACTAGTCCACTCAGATTATTTCTTAGAGTCATCCAAATAGCCTTGAAGAGACTGCAGTCGATTGTGAGTCATTTTCGCGCGAACTGCGGTTACATCAGCTGCCGTCGGTGGCTTGACTGAAGGTGCCACCGAAACGGGAAATCGATAATTCGAACGCGGAAGCACTGGCTTCCTTTGCAACTTTTGCGTTGTGTATTCAGCATCTTTAATTCTTGACTCGCTAATCAGCTGCCGCAAAAAATTTTCACAACGCTTTCTTAGTTGTTCAATGACGCCAAATCTTAGCTCAAGTTCTTGGTTTTGCATTCCTTAACCTCACCGGTACACCAAATCATCTTTGCTTCTCGACGGCGATGTCGTCATCCCCCGAATAGGTGATTAGAAGTCAAACTGTAAAACTGTTATCAGCGCCTGCCATTTACCAAGGAATAGAACCTTCGGTATTTCTGTACTCACCAGTAGGCCCTGATTTATCCAAAAGCGCTAGGCGTGCTGGTTCTCTCGCTCCTTCTTCAGCGCTGAGCATGCCCTGATTGTCATTGATATCGGTGGCACAGTAACCAGGGCAAACTGAATTCACTTTGATGTTTGTATCTTTAAATTCGTATGCAAGTTGCACTGTCATCATATTCAGTGCCGCTTTCGAAGCTGAATAACCGAGGATTTTAGTGTCAGCGTAGGGTGAGTTTTTATCGCCATTGAAGGTGCAAGAACCCAGTGTGCTGGAAACATTGACAATGGAACCTTCTTCAGACTTCTTCAAAAGTGCCGCCATAGCTTGGGTAACACGTAAAGGCCCGATGAAGTTTGTACGCATACTATTTTCAACAGAATCTATATCTGCTTTTGTTGGAGTGCCATCTCCACGTTCAACAATGCCTGCGTTGTTGACGAGGATATCGAGGCGGCCATGGTTCTTTTCTATCGTCGCTGCCGCTTTGTTGATGCTGTCAGGTTTGAGTAAATCTAGATTTATATACTCGACTTTGACGCCTTCGGCTTTTAACTTATCTACTGCTTCTTGGCCAAACTTGTCGTTGCGCGCGCCGACAATAACTGTGCAACCCGCCGCACCGAGCTTCTTGGCGATTTCGAAGCCGATACCTTTGTTGGCACCGGTTACTAGGGCTATTTTGTTCTTGCTGCTCATGGCATCTCCAGATGGATTAATATTCGGTACTAGACAAGTCTGACTGAAAGATTTTACCACTATCCGACCGGTCTAATAAATTGAGAGTGTGGTCTTGGTCTGGCCCACGGCATTGTTAGGGCGCAGCCTGGCATCATGCCCACTAGGGTATATATGACGATGGGGGCAATCCCGAAAGTCATTTTGGGGTTATGATCTAACCCTTGCGCCAGATCATTCATATGCATGCTTTTCGCGCTTCAAGAGTCAGGTTTGTGGACAATCTATAGACCTAATTTGTACTCTCGATTACTATTTTATCGATTGATTTGCTGACGTTTCAATAATAAAAACTGCCCTGCAAGATTTAATTGCTGCAATTAGGCGATGGTGACTCGCAAAGACCACGAGCCTTGGTGGAAAGCACCCGCTTCGGCTACACTAGCTTGCCACTACTTTTGTGATGGAATATTTGTCCCATCCAACCGGGACTGAGGTGGAGTCAGCCTAAGGCTCTTGCAACATAATGAGCAGTCAATCTTTTGCCCTCGCATTTCTTGTCGTATTCATGATACTCGGTTACCTGTGGCACAAGTAAATTGCGCGGACGTTACTGTTGGCGCAGGCTTGGTGCACCACATAGAGCGTCAACCTGAATTCTATCCGCGAATTTTCGTTGACTTTGATTGGTTCGAATATAGTCTTGAAGATGAATCTCTGCCACGTGATCAAAAGGGGTGTCAGCGCAATCCAATGGAATCGCTGACGATAACCGGCACCAGATGTTTGGTCGTGGCTCGAGGATTGATAAACTTGCTGCCAGGTACAGAACAATTGCCAAAAAATTCCTTCAACTCTTTAAAAATAAGTTGCCTTTTTGTTGATTTCAAGAGTAGCTCTGCGTTCATAAATATTGTGTTGTAACCCGAAAGTTATTTGCGGCTAGTATTCAAGATTGACTAGTTCTGGCTTGCCAATCAGTATTTATACTCTCAATCGCGAATATGTATTTAACTACGCTATGCCAATGCAGGAGAGATTTAAGCACCCAGTAGTTGTCAAACAGATAATATTATATTGGCATCCACCTAGTTTTATATAGCTGCAATTTTATCAAGGTAAAAGCATGACTGAAAAAAAGCCGAACATCCTAATCATTTGGGGGGATGACATCGGCATCTCGAATCTAAGCATTTTTACTAAAGGCATGATGGGCTATCGCACACCAAACATTGATCGCATTGCTGAAGAAGGCATGCTTTTCACTGACTGCTATGGTGAGCAGAGCTGCACGGCGGGAAGATCTGCGTTCATAACAGGACAGAGTGTCTTTCGCACTGGCTTGAGCAAAGTGGGTATGCCTGGTGCAGATTTAGGTTTACGCGCTGAAGATCCGAGCATGGCCGAATTGCTAAAACCACTAGGTTATGCCACCGGCCAGTTTGGCAAAAATCACTTTGGTGACAAAGATGAATTTCTACCGACTCAACATGGCTTCGATGAATTCTTTGGCTTTCTCTATCACCTGAACGCCATGGAGGAGCCGGAACTTCCTGATTATCCACCAGCTGCTGATTTTCCAAACTTTAAAAAGAACTTCGGGCCGCGTGGGGTACTCGATTGCAAAGCCGATGGCACCATAAAAGACACCGGACCACTCACCAAAAAACGAATGTTGACCATAGACGATGAGGTTCTCGCCAAGAGCAAAGATTTCATTGCCCGCCAAGTCAAGGCCGATACCCCGTTCTTCGTCTGGTTTAACACATCGCACATGCATTTTAGAACGCATGCTAAGCCCGAGATTGTCGGTCAATCCGGACGCTGGCAGTCGGAATACCATGACGTGATGATGGAGCACGACAAAATTGTCGGTGAAATCGTAAAGCAATTGGATGAGCTAGGCATCGCAGACAATACCATTGTGATGTACGGAACTGATAATGGACCACATATGAACTCTTGGCCTGACTCAGGAATGACACCATTTCGTAGTGAAAAAGATACCAATTGGGAAGGTGCTTTCAGAGTGCCTGGTATGGTGCGTTGGCCTGGTGTTCTCAAGCCCGGTAGCGTTTGCAATGAGATCATCAGCCACCTCGACTGGTTACCCACTTTGCTCGCTGCTGCAGGTGAGCCTGACATCACGCAAAAACTACTTGACGGTCACACAGTTGGAAAGAAGACTTTCAAAGTTCATCTTGACGGTTACAACTTGCTTCCATATTTTAAAGGCGAAGTGAAGAAAAGCCCTCGAATCGAGTATTTCTATTTCTCCGACGACGGCGATCTTATGGCAATGAGATACGACAACTGGAAGCTTATCTTTTTGGAGCAACGTGTAGCAGGCACTCTTCGCCTTTGGCAAGAACCGTTAGTGCCGCTGCGTTTTCCTAAGCTGTTCAATCTACGTACAGATCCTTATGAGCGCGCAGACATAACTTCGAATACCTATTGGGATTGGGTGATGGATCACGCGTTTATATTCGTGCCTGCCCAAACTGTTGTGGGTGATTTCCTGAAAAGCTTCGTTGAGTTTCCGCCACGACAAAAAGCGGCAAGTTTCACAATCGATCAGGTAATGGAAAAACTTCAAAGCCAGGGTAGCCACTAGGAGTGACACTACAACCACTCAGACTAATTTGAACATCATTTCTGGGGGGCACCATTTGTCAACTTAGGTGTGGTGTGCTCCCCAGAAGGTGAGTCATTGAAAATCGAAATTGTTGCATTGGAATGATTGAACTTGCTCACGTTTAACGTTTTCATCATGGGAGCGAAGTGAAATTGATCCAAATATTGGCAGCTAACTGCATATTCGCATCTAATCTGGCCGGTTAGTCGCATAGCTTAGTGCCGCAGTTTCACACAGGCCATGCCATAAGAGCTGTTTCTGCAATAGCCAAGAGTTCTTCTCTTGTGACTCCATCTCGGACGAGTGTCGACATTCCTTGAATCACAACCATTATATATTGAGCAAATTGTTTGGCATTTGTAACGCTGGGCATCGCACCAGCGCTGATATCTTTAGAAATTTTTTTGGCAAGGCAGTCAACTATATCTCCGCGCATTTTTGCAATTGCTGACTGCGCATCTAGTGATGCTTCCGTGCAACTGATAGCACCGTCGCCATATGTCGTGCCTTCATCGCGCTGGCACCGCATTCATCCTCGACAACGAATTATTCCAGATCATAGTCTCAAATATTCGTCATAGAGTTATTTTTCAGCGCTTGCATACTCACTCAACAGCAGATAGTTCGCCTTGCTGTCTTCATCTATTACGCGGGCACCACAGCCATGAATGAAGCAGTTATCTGCTGAGTCATCATTGAGCGAACTAATTTCTCCAACCAAAATTTCTTTGTCTTTAGCGCATCCACAAAACTGGTGGCACAGCATTGGTGGAATGGTGACGCTTTCGCCTGGCTCGAGAATTAGTTTCTCGCCTGGCTTCAAAGTCTTTGTTATGCCATCGACTTGCACCACTACCGGTCTATCGGCAAGCGACTTTTCGTCTTCACCGGCCCAACCAAGTTCTACTTCGAGACGGCCACCGCCGCGATTGAGTAAGTCTTCAGTTTTGAGCCAATGGAAGTGCCAAGGAGTTACTTGTCCGGGACGCACCATCATTGCTTTCTCGGCGTAAGTTTTGCTGGTCTGAGGTTTGTTGCTCTTGAGCAGGCCGTTGCGCACGATGAAAAGCAGCAGTCCGGTTTTCTGAAACTCACCAGAGCCAAAGTCTGTAATATTCCAACCTAAGCCGTGGGTGCGAATCTCGTCAGCTTCTGCACCAATTTTCTGCCAGTCGTCGGCAGTCCACTTAGACCATTGGGGCAATTTAAAGCTATGTTTGTCAAAGAAAACTAGCGCTTCGTCGATCAGTCGGTTGATATCACTTCTTTTCATCTTATATTCTCATAGCTGAAGTTTGAATTCTAAAGCAAAGGCATCATGACCGCAAAAAAGTATATTCGAGCACTTGAATTCTACTCAGGCATTGGTGCCTTTGCTCAAGCGGCTGCGGCCCACGATATTGAGGTATTGAGCTCTTTTGACCAAAGCCAAGCGGCTAATCAAGTTTATACGCACAATTACGAGCACAAACCTTGTTCACGCAATCTCGATAGCATTTCTCTAAACGACATTCCCGACGGCGATCTCTGGTGGCTGTCGCCACCGTGCACGCCCTATAGCCGAAGGGGCGTACAGAAAGATATGGCCGACCCTCGCGCACAGTCTTTTCTGCACCTAATTGATCTTATGCAAGTCAGAAAGCCGCCGACTATTATGATTGAAAATGTTGAGGGCTTCCTCAATTCAAAAATGTTTGAGCATCTTTGTCAGGCCCTGCAAGAAAAAAACTATCAAGTCAATACGATAAAACTTTGTCCGACCATGTTCGGCATTCCGATGCAGCGCCCACGTGTTTTTGTTGTGGCATCACTTGCCAGGCAGGCTGTCATTGCAGCACCGCCCGACTGCGCTGTTACACCCCTCAGTTGTTTTGTCGATAAATCATTGAATGATACAGAAGCAGGTAAGCCTTTGTTGCTTAGCGAAAGCGATGCGGAAAAATACGAGGCTGTGCTCAATGTCGTTGATCTGAGAGACTGTGACGGACCCAGTGCACACTTAATTTGCTTTACTAGCGGATACTATCGCAATCGCAAAGCAACCGGCAGTCTTCTTCGCCTAGAGAGCGGACGCCTACGATTCTTTTCACCACGGGAGATTCTTGGGTTGTTGAGATTTGCACCAAGCTTCACGCTATCAGATTTAGAGCTGCCAATCTGCTATCGTCTTGTAGGCAACAGCGTCGATGTCAGAGCAATCGATTATCTGCTTTCGAGTGTTTTACCTGCCCAAGTAAAAAGAAATTAGAGTAAACCGGAGACATTATGGGGCGCGATTATAATTCTAGTAACAGGTTTGATCGAGGGCCGCGTAAGCCATTCTATCCCCATGTTGACCGTACTTATCTGGCGTTTTATAAACCTTTTGAAGTGCTCAACCAATTCACCGCCGATGGTAGCGAAAAAACTACTCTCGCTGCTTTTGGATTTCCCAAAGATGTCTATCCGGTGGGCCGCCTCGACTTTGATTCTGAAGGCCTTTTGATTCTAAGTAACGACGGCCGCCTTACCACCTCATTGTTCGACCAAGATAACCCTCACGCCCGCACCTACTTAGTGCAAGTTGAGCGCGAGCCAAGCCCTGAGAGCCTTAGAAAGTTAGAAGAGGGAGTGATGATTGAAGGTCGTCGCACCCAAAAAGCTGAGGCATTCATTATTGATGGCGAACCGGAATTGCCCGAGCGCTCAAAGCCTATTCGCTTTCGCAAGACCGTGCCGACCTGCTGGCTTGAAATTAGTATTTTTGAGGGCCGCAACCGCCAGGTGCGCAAAATGACTGCTGCTGTGGGCCATCCGACTTTGCGCTTGGCTCGGGTGGCGATTGGCGGCTTAAGCCTATTTGAGCTTGATCTTAAGCCTGGTCAATGGCGCGCGCTGGGCGAGGATGAGGTTTTGAAACTCTTCACTTAAGGTATAAAGTTTGAGCTAAGCGAGCAACGCCTATGTTCAATTCTAAAGGCGACCTAGAGCATGAGCCCGGCAAAGCCGACGCGGGCAAGCAAAATGATGCTGAGAAAGCATCTGAGCACAGTGGCGGCTTTGATTTTGGCAAAAGCATAAGGCAATTCGGAGACGCCGTCGGCAAAGCGCAAAACGACCTGATTGAGCGTGTTACCAATGTTCACGTTAAACAGCAGTATGTCGCAAGCATTTCACCAGCATTAGCCAGTCAGTATGCGCGCGGGCGTGACATTGTGCTGAGCCGCACCGAGGCGGGCAAGTCTACTTCTGATCTGAGTGATTTGAATGCTAGCGAACGACAAGCGGCCCAGACCTATCAGCGTTTGCACAGCGACTTGCCGTCAAAGATTCCCTTTTACAATAAAGAAACTTTGGCTATTGATTTGGATCGCGACATCGTTCGCAAGGCCCGCAGTCAGCCACAAGCCGTGGCTGAAGCGAAACGCGAACCAAGCAATGAGATAAGGCCCTCTGCGCCGGCTAATTCAAGGTCTGAGCCAAAAGCTGCAGCTGCCCTAGGTAAATCGGAGGCCAAGTTAGATTCTAGGCCTTCTGCTAAGCCTGAATCTAAATATGACTCTAAGCCTGACTCTAAACTCGAACCTAAACCTGACTCTAAGTTCGAACCTAAACTAGCATCTAAATTAGAACCAAAATCAGAACCTAAATCAGATTCCCGATCTGAGCTTAAAGCAGAAAGCAGACAAGACGCTGGACTTGCCCCTAGCTCCTCATCCTCAGCCTCAGCGTCATCTTTCGCGAATGCAGGCGATAAGGCTGTCGCACCTCAGTCTGGGGGCAAGGACAATTCTAGTGATGCACATTTTGAGCAAAAATACGCATCAAACGGCAATAGTGCCGAGCGGCTGGCAGAAAAATCAAGCAGTCAGGCGAACCTGCCAAATTCCAATAGCGCTGATCGCACCTCTATACCTGGCAATGCTCTGCTCACGGCACTCAGTAGTTATAAGGTCGAACCGAAGTCTAAACCGGATGCGTCCAGTGACGCAGAGAATAAGCCCAGGGCCAATGGTAACTCCAATGCCAATCTCAACGCTAATTTCAGTAAAAATCAGACTGAAACTAAAGGCACCCCTGAAAAACAAAATCTTCACGGTGATGCCCTAAACAGTTTGTCAGTACAGTTAAATAATAGGCTACCATCGGCAATCAGACTCTGTGCGGTGAGTGAATCTCACGCCTTCAAAATTTTTCAAAATTGTTTGGTTCCACTTGTAAGGCATTTAAGTGATCGCACCGCCAGTGCCACCATCAGAATACCAGTTAGTTTCGAGCAGCAAATAGGCGGAAAGTTAGACAGTAAGCCAGAGCCGAATTCGGCACCGCGACCGTCAGGCAAATCTGAAACACATATAGCTGTTAGCAAAAGCCAATTGCCAGTTCGAAATAGCTCGCAAGAGGTGAGAGCTGCAAAAGCCGAGAGTAAAGCTGAGCCGACCTTTGAAACTACTTCTAAGCCTGATTCGAAATTAGATGCTAGAGCTGAGATTAAGACTACCCTTGGCGCAACATCTAAACCGACTCCTATCTCAGATTCAAAGCCAAGTTCTGATTTAATGCCAAGTCAAGGAGTAAAGCTAAAACCAAATCCGAAATCAAACCCAAATCTTGTATCAGAAGCGAAGCAGGAATTTGCATTAGCACCAAATACTTCGCCAGTAAAAGTTTCAGAACCCAAAGCTTTTGGCGGTTATCGAGTTAAGTGTGAAGACGCTGATCAGAAGTATCTAACTGGTCCCGAGATTGCACTCTCAGCGATTATTGCCCTGGCTAGCATCGCTAAACTGCGAACCGACCAAAGCATCTGGCAGGGCGATTCTGTGGCCATGGTGCAATCATTTGGTTTCGAGGGATATGCGGCGAGCTTTGTGCCTACAAATGATCAAGCAAGTAAGAGCGAAAGTGCCCATCTTCCACTAGATACAGAAATCAAAACTAGCAGAGTTCTCTTTCGTCCGCGAATCTTAATCGGCCCTGGTGATACTCTAGTATCGCTAGCCGAACAGCTCTTCAACGACGGCAGCATTGCTTGGCTGATACTCAAGCTCAATACAGATTTAGAACCACTTTTGATTGAGGGTAAAACTGTTGTGCGAGTGCGCAGCCGACAAGAAATTTTCATTCCTGTCTATCAAGACATTATTGATTTTCAAAAGATACGCACTAAAGAAATGAACGGCCACAATCTCATCACGGTTGTGGAGGATAATCAGGTCGATAGGGAGATTGTAGACATAGCTATGGCTCCGATGCTTGGCTACAATTCGAGCAATGTCGATCCTTTGCAGACTGCGCAGTCTTTGCATTCTTTGCAATTGGAACAGTCTGAGCAGTCACTGGTGCCTTTGCAAATAGTGGCCGACGACGAAGCTTAGGCACAGACATTAATGTTCGCGGGCTCACTGCTAAGTTTGCCGCTCTTTGTTGTTGGAAGAGAGTGGAGAAACAAAGCGCAAAGACAAACATTTGATAAGTCAAGTGGCGATTTAACTTACGCTCGTTTGACTTAGGCAATGACGATTAGTACTATCTTGCCACAGCAAGAGGAACCATCATGGAATTTAGACAGTTAGGCAATTCCGGTTTAAAGGTACCGGTCTTGAGTTTTGGAACTGGAACCTTCGGCGGCAACAATGAATTCTTCAAGTCTTGGGGCGGCTCAGATGTTAGAGAAGCAACTAGACTGGTCGATCTCTGCTTAGACGCTGGCGTTAACTTCTTTGATACTGCTGATATCTACTCAAACGGTTTAGCCGAGGAGATTCTCGGTAAAGCATTAGGCAAGCGCCGCGATAAAGCCCTGATTTCAACTAAGGCGACATTTAGGTTTGATAAAGAAGAGAACAACGTGGGCTCTTCAAGACATCACCTGATTGCCTCTTGCGATGCTAGCTTGAAGCGTATGAACACAGACCACATTGACGTTTATTTCATGCATGGTTTTGATGCCATGACACCGATGGAAGAAACAATGAGTGCACTAGACACATTGGTAAAGAGTGGCAAGGTGCGCTACATCGGCTGTTCTAATTTCTCTGGCTGGCACCTAATGAAGTCGCTTGCAGTTTGCGAAAAATATGGTTGGGCAAAGCATATTTCACACCAGGCATATTACTCTTTGATTAGCCGCGAATTTGAATGGGAGCTGATGCCACTAGCTCTCGATCAGAAAATTGGCACCATGGTTTGGAGCCCACTTGGTTGGGGTCGTCTCACCGGGAAATTAAGACGGGGAGCACCATTGCCCGAAACTAGTAGGCTGCACAAGACTTCTGAGCAAGGCCCACCTGTGCAAGATGAACACCTCTACAAGGTAGTTGATGCAATTGATCAAATCGCTGCCGAAACAGGAAAATCAGTGGCCCAGATTTCGCTCAATTGGTTATTGCAGAGACCTACTGTGGCTAACATCGTCATTGGTGCTCGCAACGAAGAGCAGCTTAAGCAAAACCTTGAGGCCGTGGGCTGGAACCTAACACCGGCACAAGTGGCCAAGCTCGATGCTGCCAGTGATGTTCAAACAATCTATCCATATTGGCACCAGCGACAGTTCCAAGAGCGAAACCCGCTGCCAGTATGATGTTGCCAAAAGTAGTTGCTGTTCTTCTGCAGCTGGCTGCCCTTGCTTCTGCAGCGGCGCCAGCACTCGCACAGGCAGATACACGAACAAATACACGAACAAATACGACCTCAAATGCAAGTTCGCCTGAGGAGCCGCAACTGCAAATGCAACTCCAGCTGCAGCAACCGCTTATTGACGAAACGAAACCGCGCGCTCCACTTCAAGGTAACGCTAAGTTTGAAGGTCCGATAGAAACATCTGGTACCTTGCTCACTGGTCGTGCTGGCAGCGCGCCCAGCAAAGTTTATAAGGGTTGGTTGGATGCCGCCCACCCAAACTTTGCCTTAAGTGCTAGTGCTGCCTCTGAGGATAGCCTTATTGTAATCACTGACCGCTATGACCAAGCAGAGCACACTCTTAAAAGCTTAGCTTTGCCCTTCAGAAGTATGGATAAAAGAGAGTTTGACTCTTACGACTTATCTGCTGCCAAAGTTTTAGTAATTGATTGCGGACCAAAAAATATTTCTTTTGCTGGTGGCATGAAAATTAGAGAGTTTGTCTCTCGTGGTGGCTATCTGATTACTACCGATTGGATGCTTGACCGCCTTGATCAAAAAATATTTCCCGGTTATATCGCCTGGAATGGTGCCAATAATTCTAAAAAACTCTACGAAGCACAAATTGTTGGAAAAGACCCTGTGCTCTTTCGCCATGCTGTAACTCGTGCCAACTGGAAGATGGATATTCACTGCCATTTAATAAGAGTAATCAATAAAGAGCTCGTGCGAGTGCTGGCTATTAGTCCTAGTCTAGCTAAAGACGACCCAGATGGTCAGGGCATTTTAGCTGTCGTTTTTCCTTTTGAAAAAGGTTATGTCATGCACATGACTGCTCACTTTGATCGTGGTCAATCAATTGGAGATCAGATCGACGACCCGGCTCCAGTTATCGGCATTGGTCTGCGCCAAGCCCTGGCTATAAATTTTGTGGTGGCAGGCCTGTCTGGAACTAAGCTTTAGTTCTAAACTTTAGTATCAAGCTTTGGCTACTGCGCGGCGCCAAGATTATAATGAGTTTTCGCTTGGCAAATTTATGCAAAGGCATAGCCTCAACTATGCGATTGTATTTACTAGTGATTTTGCTGAAGCAGATAATTTTCAATGTGCAGGTGTTTAGCCACTGCCTGCCTAAGTCTTGTCGTTAACTCAGTCTCTTTGCTTGCTTCCAAATATTCACAAACATTGACCGTTTTTTTTAATGCATCCACTGTAGATTTTAACAATGCCGTATGTTCTGAAGCGTGCAATCTCAGGACAATTATTGGCGTGTTTTTGTGCTCTTTACTCTCAGACATGAAGTTGATTAGTTCAACAGCACGAGAATCATCAAAATGAATACTGATAATGCACATGTCAAAACCATCTTCAATGAGTAAGCGTTGTGCTTGTAATATTGTTGTTGCACCGCACAAATCATAATCAGACAATGCATGTTGAATAATTGGCAAGTATGGCAAATTAACTGCCAAGAGCAATCTAGGTATCTTCAATTTCAAATCCTTGCAAGTTAAAGCCCGCATCGCCGGCTCGCGGAGAAGCCCAACAAATGCGTTCACATTGAAATGTACTAGCGGGAAGCCTCTGAAAGGACCTTCCCCCTTGCGAGATACCAAATTCAACTACAGCTAATCACATAAACTCTGTTTCTACTAGAGAAACTTTTGCCACAGTAAGTTGCTGTCGCCTATTTGCTTTGAATTAGGCTTGAGGCCTAAATGTTACGCGCGTATGTCCAAGCCTGCACATACCGACTTTAACGATAGTTGTCTAGGTGAGAAACAGTCCTCTTGCCCTGAATATACGGCCGCTGCGTTACCGAATAGGTTTCGAGATATATCGGCTATATGTCGTAATCACCCATATAGGCAAATGGCCCTAAGCCTTGTTTATTACTTGGTCGATTTGCACATGATGATTATGCTACTCAGGTCTTTGCAGTCTGGAACAATTTTCATAGCGTATAAATTACTTAGGCCTGCACCGCTGGTAATACCAGTAAATTGACTATCTTTAAAGTGTTAGTCGAACTTAGGCTTAAACTGCTCATCGACAGGTATTTGATAGCCATTCGCTAGGCGATTAGTTTCATTGGCCAAGCCTACTACTGCTAATAACTCGCCGTACATTTCGTCAGTCATGCCTTTGGCTCTTGCTGCGGCAGTGTGTGAGTGAATGCAATATTCGCAGTTATTGGTAACACTGACTGCCACGTAGATCATTTCTTTGGTAAGTGCGTCAATAGTACCAGGAGCCATTACTAGCTTGACGTTTGACCAAATTCTTTGCAAGGTGGTCGGTGAGCTTGCTAAAACTTTCCAGAAATTATTAATCCAGGTCGATTTGCGAGCAGTCTTAATCTCATCAAAAATCTGCTGAATGTCTGCTGGAGCTGCCCCATCCTCGACCATCTTGACCATGACCATGAATATCTCCCCTTCTTTTGCCTTTTGGTGGACAGTAGGATATCAGAGAGCCTCTGAAAACAGGTGGTCTTGGCAAAGGTTTAAGGGCGCAGAAATGCAACATAGTGTGCACTTCTATTGTCTGTGTGCAAAAATACCCAGCAAAGACTAACCAAACGGATACTTTTATGAACTCCAAAATATTCTCTCTTTCACTGGCCGCAGGCTGTGGCTTGCTTTTTGCTGCTAACGCTTTTGCTCAAACAGCTCCTACCGCAAAGCTCGAATTTCCTGCTCCAAGCCCAGGTTGCACGATTAAACAGCGTGTTGGCTTGACCGACATCGAAGTGACCTACTCAAGGCCTAGCGCCAAGGGCCGTGATATCTTCGGCGGAGTCGTGCCCTTCGACAAAGTCTGGAGAACTGGCGCCAATCAGGCTACCAAAGTTAACTTCAGCACTGACGTCAAATTGAATGGTACAAGCGTTCCGGCCGGCACTTACGCCCTGGTGACCATTCCAGCCAAAGACGAATGGACCATCATCATTAATAAGCCAGCTGAATTGACTGGCCCCTTCAAGTACGACGAACAGTGTGATGTGGTTCGCTTCAAAGCTAAACCAGTCAAAGTGGCAAGAGCGCTTGAGACTTTCACTATCGAATTCAATGATATTCACGAAGATTCTTCACTTATAAACTTGAGCTGGGACAAAACTGAAGTTCCAATCAAAGTTGAAGTTACCTTCGTAGAAAAATTGTTGGCCCAGATTAACACTGTAATGTCATCTGACGCTAAAGATAAGCCGTACTTCCAAGCTGCCGCCTTCTACTTAAATCATGGTCAAGATCTGAAGAAAGCGAATGAATGGATTGAGATTGCTTTGAAAGAACGTGATGCTTATTACATGGTCTTTGTAAAAGCACAAATTCTAGAAAAACTAGGCGATAGAGAAGGTGCCATTGCGGCTTCTAAACACTCTACTGAATTAGCTGAGAAAGCCAAAGACGGAGCCTATGTCAGACTAAATTCTGAGTTTATGTCTAAATTAAAATAGAAATTGAAATGATAGTTGCCGAAATTTTCAATTGGCAGCGTCACCGAAAGTGGCGTCGCGTAAATTTGTGTGCAGTAACTTGCGCGCTCATCTGTGCGGCGTCTTTCTCTTTCAATTCTGCTTCTAGTGCTGACGTGAAAAGCAGTACTGAAATCAGAACTGATACTGAAATTAAAACTGATACTGAACTGAAATCTACTGCTCTAGTGAGACCTACCGCTGGAATGAAAGCTGCCGCTGGAATGAAATTTGATTCGCCAATCACTATCTTGCATGAGCTCAAACGCTTTCGCCAGATGGGTAGTGCACTTTATATAGCAGCTCACCCCGATGATGAAAATACAGAACTTTTAGCCTACTTAGCACTTGGCCGTAACTATCGCACCGCTTACCTGTCGCTCACTCGTGGTGATGGCGGTCAAAACGTACTTGGCTCAGATTTAGGCGCCAAGCTTGGTGTCGCTCGTACCCAAGAATTATTAGCCGCCAGAAAAATCGATGGAGCCCAGCAATTTTTTTCACGAGCAGTCGATTTTGGCTTCTCTAAAAATTATGTCGAGACGCTAAACGTCTGGGATAAGAAGGCTGTCTTGTCAGACATTGTTCGCATCATTCGTCAGTTTCGCCCCGACATCTTAATTACCCGTTTCTCTCCCAAGCCTGGTGGCACCCACGGGCACCATACAGCTTCAACAGTGCTTGCGATGGAAGCATTTAAATTGGCTGGTGATCCTAAAGCTTTTCCTGAGCTTGGTCTGCCGCCGTGGCAACCGAAGCGCATCATGTGGAACACTTCAATTTGGCAGAGAGACAAAATTAGCCCAGGCGATCTTCTGAAAATTGATGCTGGAGGCAAAGATTTGGTCACCGGACAGTCTTTTACTGAACTT
The DNA here is from genome assembly GCA_038231015.1 of Candidatus Obscuribacterales bacterium. Lineage (GTDB taxonomy): Bacteria > Cyanobacteriota > Vampirovibrionia > Obscuribacterales > Obscuribacteraceae. The sequence continues at coordinate 6,749 of JBBRMD010000062.1, read as the reverse complement.
GCCGAATTCAGCCGTGGAATGCACAAGACTCAGGGGTTTGACCAATTCAAAATGCCGGGAGCTAATAACCCGGCGCGCATTGAATCGTTCCAACTGTTAGACGGTGCTTCTGCTAGCAGTGACATCATGGATGGTGTTGACACCTCTTGGCATAGAGTTCAGGGCGGCGACCACATTGCCAAACTTAGCGACGAGATAGTTTCTCAGTTTGACTTAAAAGATGTCTCTGCTAGTCTTCCTGACCTCTTGAAATTGCGCAGTCAGTTGGCTAAATTGCCACATTCTGAGACTTTAGAGGCTGTTGTAGAAGAAAAGAAAGCGCAATTAGACCGAATAATTCTGGCCTGCCTTGGTTTAGAGGTTGAGACGACTATTGCTCAGAGCGATGTAGTTCCTGGCGAGCCAATTACTTTGCATCACTCTGCCGTTGTGCATGCAAAGCTGCCAAGCCATGTAGCTGTGAGGCTCAAGGCTGTGCGTTACCCGTCGATCAAGAAAGAAGTCGAGCAAAACGTTGATCTGAAAACCAATCAAATTCATAAATGGGAAGCCGTAGAAACTCTTCCTATAAATTCACTTTTGGCTCATCCATGGTGGCTAAGAGTTGAAGGATCTGCCGGCATGTTTGAAGTAGGCGATCCAAAATTGATTGGCACAGCCGAGAATTCGCCAGCCTTCCCTATCGAAGCTCTCTTTGAAATATCCGGCCAACCTTTTATCGTTCACGACCAACCGGTGCAAGTAGAAACCAGCACAGCTGGAGTCAGAAAGTTTCGCCCACTCGATATTATTGCTCCAGTTTCACTTCAATGTAGTGTTGAAACGTTGGTCTTCACACCTGGTACTAGCAAGACAATCGCAGTAGAAATTACTGCCGCTCGGGCAAATTCAAGAGGCACTCTTAAGCTAGAAGGACCATCTGACTGGAAAGTTTCTCCCGCTTCTCAGGCCTTGGATTTAGACAAGGTGGGTGTCAGCGCCAAATACACATTTACAGTGAGCGCACCAACCCAGGCTAGTGCTGCTAAGTTAGTTGCTATTGCTGACATCAATGGTGTGCAATATAAAAGCAGGCGTGAAGAGGTCAACTATGCGCATATTCCAACGCAGGTTTTGCATGCACCATCAGCAGTGCGAGCTGTCAGTCTTGATCTTATTACTCGCGGCCAGGCAGTGGGATTTCTTCCTGGAGCAGGTGAGTTGCTTCCCGAGAATCTTCAGCAAATGGGCTACACAGTCAAAGTCTTAGACGAAGCTGACTTGACTGAAGCGAAGTTGCGTGGTCTAGATGCCATCATATTAGGAGTGCGTGCTCTCAATGTACGCAAAAATATCGATGCCGCTATGCCGCAACTTTTTGAGTACGTCAAAGGCGGTGGCACAGTAATAACTCAATATAACCGTCCTGATAAGATGACCACAGATAAGATAGCGCCTTACAGCATGCATATCTCTTCTGGTCGTGTCACCGATGAAAAATCAACTGTCACTTTTTTAGCGCCAGAAAGTCCAGTCTTAAACATTCCCAATAAAATCACTAGTGCAGACTTTGATGGTTGGGTACAAGAGCGTGGCTTGTATTTCGCAGACAAGTGGGACAAGAATTTTGTTCCTATTATTGCTTGCTCTGACGCTGGTGAAGAGCCGCTCAAAGGTGGTTTGCTGGTGGCACAATATGGCAAAGGTCATTTTGTCTACACGGGGTTATCACTTTTTAGACAATTGCCTGCCGGAGTACCTGGCGCATATCGCTTGTTGGCAAACATGATTGCCTTGAGCAAGTGAGCTGCGGAAATTGATGAACAATGACGAATCTGAAGCTAAACCAGAATCTAATCCTGAGATTAAGCCTACAACAGAACTAGAAACTGATTTGCGATCTGAAATAGACGAAAGTAAAACTGGCTTGCCTTGGCCAACTAGTTGGAGAGGTGCTTACATCTTTGTCGCAGGCACTTTCATCTTTTGGATTGTCTTGCTGGTCGCCTTGACGCGGTTCGGCTCATGAACAACCTTGACCTAGCTGTGTTGATTAGCACTATTCTCGGTATCGCCATCTATGGAATGTGGCAAACTCGCAAGCAACGTGATTTGCATGATTATCTGAGAGGCACCAATCATGCCCCTTGGTATGCCATTGGCCTATCAGTGATGGCTACTCAAGCTAGTGCAATTACCTTTCTCTCCACTCCTGGCCAAGGTTATCTTGGCGGTTTGAGCTTTGTTCAAGTCTATTTTGGAGTGCCGATTGCACTGATAATTATTGCTGTTTTCTTTTTGCCGATTTTTCATAAACTCAACGTTTACACTGCTTATGAGTTTCTTGAGAAAAGATTTGATGGCAAAACCCGCTTGCTCGGCGCCATACTATTCATGCTGCAACGGGGGCTGGGTGCAGGTCTTACAATTTATGCGCCAGCTATCGTTCTTACCACTGTCTGTGGATGGCCTCTGAATGTCACAATTATCAGCACTGGCTTGCTGGTAATTCTATACACCGTGATGGGTGGCAGTGATGCTGTTACAGTCACCCAAAAATACCAAATCATGATTATTTTTGCCGGCATGATTACAGCCGCCTGCCTGCTTATCGGTAAACTTCCTCATGATTTAGATTTGGGCGATACATTGAAGTTAGCCGGCGGTTTTCAGAAGCTCAATGCTGTCAGCTTTTCACCAAGCATTCACCAGCGTTACACTTTTTGGTCTGGTCTTTTAGGCGGAACCTTCCTCATGCTCTCTTATTTTGGTACCGACCAATCGCAGGTACAGCGTTATATCTCGGGATCATCTTTGCGCGAGAGTCGGCTGGGGCTTTTGTTCAATGCTGTCTGCAAAATACCTATGCAGTTTTGTATTTTGTTTATCGGTGTCTTAATGTTCGTCTTTTACCAATTCAATCAGCCACCACTTTTCTTTGATGCCGCTGCCAATAATTATCTACAAGCGCATAGGGCCGATGCTAACTTGAGTGCCTATCAAGCCGATTTTAGTAAGGCCAGAGCACAGATTAAGGCAAGCTTAGAGAAGTGGATAGAGGCCCGTCATAAGGGCGACCAGCCTGCTGCCGACGATGCTTTTGTGGCAGCCGCTACAGCTCAAGTTAGTAGCGATACTATTCGCGCTGCTGCCATAAAAGAAGTAGCTAGTAAAAGGTCTGATGCTAAAGCAAACGACGCCGACTATGTCTTCATTACATTTATTTTGCAAGAACTGCCCCATGGAGTTATAGGTCTGTTAATGGCCGCCTTCTTTGCTGCGGCACTGTCTTCTAAGGCCGCTGAATTGAATGCCTTAGGTACCTGCTCAACTATTGACTTTTACCGCCCAATATTTAAAAAGAATGCCAGCGATGAGCATTCGCTCTTTGCCACAAAGTGCTTTACTGCTCTATGGGGCTTCCTGGCAATTGGCTTTGCCCTTTTCTGCAACTTAGCGGAAAATCTAATTCAGGCCGTCAATATTCTTGGCTCTATTTTCTATGGCGTCATGCTGGGGCTCTTTCTTGTTGGATTCTTCATTAATCGCGTCGCGGGTACAGCGATATTTTGGGCTGCTCTAGCAGCTCAAACGCTCATTTTTGTCTTGTATTTTACCCTTTCAATCTCGTACCTCTGGTACCCTTTGATTGGCTGCGCGGCCTGCATACTCTTTAGTCTAATACTGCAATTTATAATCAATAGAACTGCTCGTGTTAAGGAGCCCATTTTATGAGTTCGCCGATAATCTGTCTTGGGCAACAGCCTTGCGGTTTCTTTCCTAAGCGCTTTCTTGTGGCAAAGATTATTACTGCACTGAGACTGCAAGAAGAGATTGGTGGCGAGATTGTCTTCTTCTATCATGATAGTGACCACGATCCCCGTGAGACTCGCACCATTTTGCCTCATCGCACCACCCATGAAGCGGCACAGCTGAATTTTTCTTTTGAAAATAAGACTCAGCGTAAGTTCTCTCCGCTCTATCTGAAGCGCGTGGTAGCTGGCTGGCAAGAGAAAACAATTTCGCAATTACCAAATTATGTTGACCATGCCCTAATCGATATTTTTAAGAATGTCGATGAAAAAACTATTTCAGATTTTTGTCTTGAGATGTATCGAAGGATGGGTTTGCTGGAAGGCCTTACTGTGATGCGCTCTAGTGATAAAGCTTTTCGCCGGGCTGCCTGCGACATTAGTGACTTCTTTGTTGATGCACCTTATGACAATGAAATTGTGCGCGCTCGCTTCATGGACGGCACACTTAAGCTTCACGAAGGGGGAGATGCTTACTCAGAGGTACCTATGGTGGCCTACAGCAAAGAGCAAATTAGCCCCACTCGTGATAGTCGCCTAAAATGGATGCAGTCGGTCATAAACTGTACACACTATGTCTCTGGCGCTGGTGAGCAGGCTTATTTAAACAAAGATGACGCTCCTGACATCACCTTTGTTACCCGTGATACGATTGAACAATCTGATGAGGCCTACACTGAACTCCACTGAACCAATGTCAATAAATTCGCCTAGTTCAATTTTGGTCTTTGGCGCCCATCCAGACGACATTGAGTACGGCTGCGGTGGAGTGATCGCTGCTGAAACGCAAGCAGGTAGGGCGGCTCATTTTGTCGTCTGTTCGTCAGGTGAGGCTGGTAGTAACGGAACGGCCGATTCGCGCAAACAAGAATCGACTGAAGCGGCAAGGATACTTGGTGCCAGCATTGAGTTTCTAGAGTTGGATGGCGATGCTCATTTAGAGGTTCGTGTTAGTCACGCCATTAAATTAGCTGCTCTTTTTCGCCGCTATAAACCTTTCACCGTGCTGGTTTGTTCAACTGTGAGTAATCAACATCCAGATCATGCTCGCCTAGGCGAATTAGTGCGTGATGCCGCTCGCTTAGCGCGCTATGGCGGCCTCAAAGAGCTTTTAGAGCTAGACCTAGAAGTTCATAGTATTGACCAGTTGTTTTACTATGCTGTAACACCTGATGGTGAGCCCGCCGATATCATGCCTATCTACATAGAGGTGCAGGGCACTGCATTCGATGCCTGGATTAAAGCCATGGAAGCTCATCAGTCGCAAGCAGCTACACGCAACTATATTGACTTGCAACTGGCTCGCGCTAAGCTTTTAGGTGCCCGAGCAGGTGTGGGCTATGCTATTGCGCTCTATTCAAATGAACCGCTGATTTTTACGTCGCTCACCAATGTGGGCAGGGGAGCTCGAAGTTTCTAACATGGTATCCGACGATTTTAGACCGTTAAAAATAGGTATTAGTTGCTATCCCACAGTTGGTGGCAGTGGCGTGATTGCCTCTACACTTGGCACAGAACTAGCTGAGCGTGGGCACGAAGTGCACTTCATTGCCTACGATCGACCTTTTCGCTTAGCACCTAACATGCCGCGAACTTTCTTTCATCAGGTAACCATAAACGACTACGGTCTGTTCAAATATCCCGATTATACTTTGCCTCTCTCGGTCAAAATGGCCGAGGTAAGCCGCCTGCACAACCTCGATATTTTACATGTGCATTACGCGGTGCCACACGCAACTGCAGCCATTCTTGCTCGCTGCATGTTACAGCCTGAGCAGCAGCCTAAAGTGGTGACAACTTTGCACGGCACTGATACCACATTACTCGGTCGTGATCCTCATTATGGCCCGGCCATCACTCATGCTTTAAACCAGTCAGATGCGGTAACTACCGTGTCAAATTTCTTAAAGCGTGAGAGTGAACATGTGCTTGGCTTCAACGGCCCTATGGAAGTAATTTACAACTTCTTTGAGCCTGCAACACCAGCACAATCTAGAGAAAAAACTAGAAGTGATCTTGGTATCAAAGATGAAGTTTTGATTTTGCACTCTTCAAATTTGCGCCCAGTCAAACGCATAGACCATTTGCTTGAAACTGTTGCACGCATTAAAGATCGCAGTTCTTTTAAGCTGCTGGTTCTCGCCGGCGGCAGCTTTGCACCGTTTGAAGATGACGTCAAGCGCCTTGGCATTGAAGAAAATATAGTCGTGCGCGAGAATGTTTTAGATATTGAAGAATATTTGCAGGCAGCTGATTTAGCCCTGTTTACGTCAGAGAGTGAAAGTTTCTGTCTCAGTATTTTGGAGGCGATGTTCTTTGGCTGTCCAAGTGTTTCGACTAACGTTGGCGGTATTCCAGAAGTTGTAGAAGACGGGGTCAGCGGACTACTAGTGCCATTTGGCGATGTTGATAATTTAGCTCTATCGCTAGAGAGACTTATCAACGACAAAGAACTGCGCCGCAAAATTGGCACTGCTGCTAAGGCTCAAGCACAAGCGAAGTTTTCTGCCGAGGTGATAATACCGCAGTACGAAGCTCTTTATCAGAGTCTGGTCGGTCAAGACTCACCATCTTGCCGTGGGCCGAAAGTTCTCACTTTAGATTAAATTGAGAGCGAATGCTGATCTAATTCTCGTGGCTGGTAACGGTGCTACTTTCTTTGCTGTCATGGTCAGCGTAATAAGTACCAGCATGAGATATTGGCAGAAGCCACTCTATTTCTTGGCGAAAAAGTTTAGGGTCAAAGTTTTCCATGCTGATGTACTTTGCAGCACCAAGAGCGCGAGCGGCAGTGCGCACGCCATCAGACAGATACTTACCGATTTCAGCTGGCTCGCCGCTGTAGCAGACAAAAGGGATTGCTCGCAAGTGCGGATCGCCTTTGGTCCAGCGCAAAAAATCAAAGACGCTGCCACCATTTTGTAAATGGACGTCAGAGACTATTAGGTCGATATCTGT
>JBBRMD010000061.1:0-38034 GCA_038231015.1 Candidatus Obscuribacterales bacterium | reverse complement strand
CTTTGATCCTGATTCAAGCTTTGATCCTGATTCAAGCTTTGGTCCTAATTCAAGCTTTGGTCCGGCTTCAAGTTTTTCAGCGCAGACAAAACTGGCAGCTAGAGCCAAAAAGAAGCAAATTGCAACAGGCGATAGTGACAGGTAAGCTTTGGCCATTCTATTCAGCTATTAAATATTCAGGAAAGTTGAATTGGTAAACCTTGAAGCAGAATTCTAGATTGTCTTCACTTTCAACTTCAGAGCAAGAGAGAAGTTGAAAAACTTGTTTGAACGGGGGTAAAAATGTGTCGCAATCAAACACGTGACGAACCTGTGTGAGGTAGAGCAAACCACAGCTGGGGTGCTGCATAGCTTCGTTGTAGACCTGGGCACCGCCAATGATGAAGACTCTATCTACAGGAGCAGGAATGAGCATTTCGAGAGCTTGATCAAGCGACGGGCTGACGAAGTGTCCCTCGGGCATCGGGTAATTAGCATTGCTTGTGAGAACAATATTGATGCGGCCTTTAAGGGGGCGATGAGCAGGAGGAATTGATTCCCAGGTCTTTCTTCCCATAATAACTGCATTCAATACTTCTGGCACGGGCGTAGCGCTAGTCAGGTCTTTGAAATACTTCAAATCTTTGGGAATACGCCACGGCAAAGTATTGTTTTTACCAATACCAAGGTTCAAATCAGCAGCAACAATGATGTCGAATTTCTCTCGCACTTTAGACTGCCACAGGGAATTTGATAAAGCCTTGATGAACATAATCGTGCAATTCAAAGTCTTCAAACTTCAAATCAAAGATTGGTTTTTTAGCAATAGTGACACGTGGCAAAGGTCCGGGTTGGCGCTCTAGTTGAGCATTAATACCAGCAATATGATCTGAATAAATATGAGCATCGCCAAACGTGTGGGTGAAGATACCCGGCGTTAAGCCACATTCTTGGGCAATCATAATATTGAGCAAAGCGTAGCTAGCGATGTTGAAAGGCACGCCTACGGCAATATCGGCTGAGCGTTGATAAAGTTGCAAATCAAGGCGGCCATTGATGACATAAAACTGAAACATCATGTGGCAAGGCGGCAATGCCATTTTAGGAATATCGGCTACATTCCAGGCGGTGACAATCAAACGCCTTGAGTCTGGATTAGTTTTAATTTGCTCAATCACATTAGCTATCTGATCGATATACTGACCGTCTGCGCCGGGCCAACTGCGCCATTGATAGCCATAAATAGGGCCAAGCTCACCTTCGGTATTGGCCCAGGCATCCCATATAGCAGTATGTTGAGTGAGATCATCGTTGATATTGGTAGAGCCGCGTAAGAACCAGAGCAACTCACGCACGACCGCTGCAAAATTGACTTTCTTAGTAGTGAGCAGAGGAAAACCCTCGCGCAAATCGTACTTATTTTGCAGGCCAAAGCACGAAATAGTGCCGGTACCAGTACGGTCTGTACGCCGCTCGCCATTTTCAAGTACATGTTTTACTAAATCGAGATACTGCTTCATTCTTACTCTCACTATGCTTAAAGCCATCAAATAGTATAACTCTTGCAGGCGACAAACCTAATTTGATCAGGCAAGCAAGAGCAAAGCCTAAATCAACTTTGATGTTGCTCGAACTTGGCCTTTGAGAATATATGCTGTATCAGTTATCAATTTACAGTCATCTGTTTAGGAATACTTAAAATGAATCCAGAATTCCGCAATGAAGCCTTTACCGACTTTAATCTACCAGCTAATCAAGAGGCTATGAAAGCCGCTATTGCGAAAGTGCGCGGACAGCTTGGTAAAAAGTATCCTCTTGTCATTAATGGCGAAAAAATTGAAACAGCTGATTTGTTGGTCTCGACAAATCCAGCAAATCCTAAAGAAATAATCGGCAACTTTTCTAAGGCCAATACTGACTTAGCCGAACAAGCGATGAAAAGTGCTTTGGCTGCCTTCGAAACATGGAAAACCACTTGTCCAAAAGAGCGTGCTCGTTTTCTCTTCAAAGCAGCAGCAATCATGCGTCGCCGCAAGCACGAACTATCAGCTTGGATGATTTTAGAAATCGGCAAGAGCTGGGCTGAAGCTGATGGTGACGTTGCTGAAGCAATTGATTTTTGTGACTTCTATGGCCGCGAAATGCTACGACTAGGCGAACCTCAACCGGTGACGCCAAACGAAGGCGAAGAAAACGAGCTTTACTACATTCCTATGGGTGTTGGCCTAGTTATCCCACCGTGGAATTTCCCTCTCGCCATTCTCGTCGGTATGACCACAGCCTCCATCGTCACCGGCAACACTGTCATTCTCAAACCATCTTCCGAGACTCCAGCCATTGCCTACCAATTTGTTGAAATCATGGAAGAAGCCGGTCTTCCCCATGGTGTCTTGAACTTCTTACCCGGTCCTGGTGCCAGCGTTGGCGACTTCTTGGTGAGCCATCCAAAGACTCGCTACATTGCTTTCACCGGTTCAAAAGAAGTTGGTCTGCGCATTAACGAACTAGCATCCAAAGCGCCAAAAGGCCAACTTTGGATCAAACGTGTAGTGGCCGAAATGGGCGGCAAAGATTCAATTATTGTTGACAGCGATTGCGATCTTGACATTGCCGCTGAAGGAATAGTCGCTGCAGCGTTCGGCTTCCAAGGTCAGAAGTGTTCAGCCTGCTCAAGGGCAATCATTGATGAAAAAGTCTACGATCAAGTTGTCGCTAAAGTAGTTGAGCGCACCAAAGCTCTGAAAATTGGAACACCAGAAGAGCGCACCAACAACTATGGACCAGTTAGTTCAAAATCAGCCTATGCCAGCATTCTTGAATATGTAGAGATTGGCAAAAAAGAAGGCAAAGTGGTCGCTGGTGGCAATAAGATTGACACCAAAGATGGTGGCTTCTACATTGAGCCAACTGTGGTTGCCGATGTGCCACCGGATGCACGCATTTCTTTAGAGGAAATATTTGGCCCAGTGCTCGCGATAATCAAAGCCAAAGATTTTGACCATGCTCTTGCAGTGGCTAATAATACTGAATTCGGTTTAACCGGAGCCCTCTATTCAAGAAACCGCAAACATCTAGAGCGGGCCCGTCGTGAATTTCACGTCGGAAATCTTTACTTAAATCGCAAGTGCACCGGTGCCCTCGTAGGAGTGCACCCATTTGGTGGCTTCAACATGAGCGGAACTGACTCGAAGGCTGGCGGTCGTGATTACTTATTGCTCTTCACCCAGGCTAAATCGGTAGCTGAAAAGTTCTAGTGACAACCTTGGTGGCGCTCAGAACTAACGACAATGCTGCTAAACTAGCGCCACTGAAGACTTCATGTTTATCAGGATTAGATTTGGTTAGGAGGAAAGATGGCTGAGTCAATTAGCCTCATCCGACAAATAGCTGTCAGAGCGATTGTCACTGAGAACTTTAAGGCCCAGGTTGCCAATGAGATTTTGCGCAACATTCAGCAAATTGATGCTGAATTGCAGCAATTGGAATTCAAGGGTAAAAGAGCCGTAGCAGATATTGAGAAAAGAGCAGGCGGAATGGTCTCCTCTGATGCAAGAGTGCAAATTGAGACAATTCGTTCTCAAGTTGAAGCTGAAAAAATGCGTCTTTTGCAACTGAAAGAAGAAATGCAAGGCCAAAACCAAGCCCTTTCCGAACTTCCAGTCGGAAGCGTCGTCACTCAATTCACTGTAGAAAATCCAGTTGAAGTGCGAATCGGCGAGAATATTTTCCAACGTTTAGAAGGTGGCGAAATTCTTGTCAAAGATGGCGTCATCCAAGAAATTCGCGTTTAATAGAAACACTTATTAGAAAAAGAGGGAAAGCTGCTTAGCTTTCCCTCTTTTTTTTGCAGGTCACTGCTACTTTTTCGTTGCTAGGCTTCTAGATAGTCTTTCAACTGCGAACCTTGGCGTGATTGGCGCAAAAAGCGTAGAGCTTTTATTTCGATTTGGCGAGTACGCTCTCTAGTGATTCCAACGAGCTTACCAACTTGTTCTAGTGTGCGTGGCTTACCGTCATTGAGACCAAATCGCAAAATGATAATTTCGCGTTCTCTGGCGGTCAGCATCGAAAGCACACCACGTATATCTTGCGACATAAGGCTAGCGGCAGTCGAATCTTCAGGCGAAGAGTGGTTTTCGTCTTCAACTACCTCAGACAAAGAATTGTCATCTTCTTCACCATAAGGAGTATCAAGAGAAAGGGGAGAACGATTGGCAGCGAGAATATCTCGCACCTTCTCTACACTTACTCCCAGACCTTTTGCAAGATCTTCTAGAGTTGGCCTACGATCAAGCTCTTGCGACAACTTACGAGTGACCTTACGCAGATTGTTGATTGTCTCAACCATGTGCACAGGTACACGAATGGTGCGTGATTTATCGGCAATCGCTCTGGTGATACCCTGGCGAATCCACCAAGTAGCATAAGTAGAGAACTTGTATCCGCGCTCTGCGTCGAATTTCTCAGCAGCACGAATCAAACCGAGATTTCCTTCTTGAATCAAATCAAGCAAAGGTAATCCTCGACCCTGATACTTTTTGGCAACGCTTACAACTAAACGTAGATTGGCTTGCACCAATTTCTTTTTCGCCAAGTCATCGCCTATTTGAATTCGTCTTGCCAGCTCAATTTCTTCAACAGCCGTAAGCAGTCTGATGCGACCAATCGAGCGCAAATAAAACTGCACGGGGTCTTCACCGGGCGTGCTGATTAAGCGTCCGCGAGAAATCTCAACGACATCCTCGTCATCTCCACCCTCAGTTTCTTCAACCACGGCGATGTCATCATCGAAGCTCACTTCTTCGAAATCTTCTGAGCTATATACTTCTTTCTGGGCTTTTCTTGGCATGATGCTTGCGGCTCCTGCCGCTGGTTATCTGATTCCTAGTTTCAACTTTGAACTTAACTTTGGTCTGAATCGCGGTGACCTTTTTCAAGGGTCATGAGAGAGTTGACGCACCCTCCTATTAAAATGTTCCTACGGCCGCTTGATAACCGGGTAAACCCTAGATTAGGCCAAGGTTAAGCCTGCTTTGCACCCTCTTTACAATGACCTTGAAAATGAGCGAAAAAGGGCCAGAAACCTATTTACAGGTTGCCAGAAGGTAAGAGCGATTTAGATAAATTCGCAGGCGATTGGAGCTTATTTAAACTTTCCGTAACTATGTAGGCCGCCAAAGCCCAAAGAGTTGAAACCTAAGTAAGTCAAAAGAGTGAGAAGCAGGCCAATTACCGAAACGATTGATAGTTTTTCAGCAGAAAGGTCTCGCTGAATTCGCAAGTGAATATAGGCAGCATAAGAGAGCCAAGTCACCAAGGCCATAGACTCTTTAGGGTCCCATGACCAATAGCTGCCCCAGGCGTGGTTAGCCCAGAGGCCACCAGTGATTATGCCGATAGTTAGTAGAGGAAAACCAATGGCGACACAACGGTAGCCAACATCGTCGTACATTTCAGCAGCCTTCTTGGCAGATTTAGACTGCTCAATGGCGGCGTCTTGCACTTTCAAACTAGCAAAGGCAAGAAATGGTCCTACTACTGAACTTAAGACAAATAGCAGCTGCAGCCAAACTGTGTCGACCTTACTGAAAGTACCAAGGCCAATGGCGCTAGAAGCCGCAATGATTGTGCCCACACAATAGGCCAGAGAGCGCAAACGACCAGCTTGCCAGAGGTTGAGCAAACCAGAGAGGCCAGCCAAGAAGAACATGGCATACGAAACGATTAGAGGCGGCACGTGTATTTGGCGCCAATAGCTCACCAAGGCAGGCACTAGAGGGCTAATATCATGCTGACTCTGGGGCAGCCAACTGCCATACAAGAACATCGTGGCAGCCAGTAAACTAGCCAACCAACCTAGTTGCTGAATACCATAAGAACGACAGAGGTAAAGGAATCCGCCCATAGTTGCCCAGGCGAACCATAAAAGCGATTCGTATAGGTTGGCCAGCGGGAAGCGTTGCGCTTCGATACCGCGGGTGATAATGGCCACAGTGAGAGCAACGAAACCAAGCAACATGACGCCGTTTGCCACTTTTAGAGTGATACCCTGAAAGCGTTTTGTGCCATTAGATGCCACAAAAACCCAGAAGGAAGCTACTGAAGAGAGCCCAGCAGTATTAGTTAGATATAGCTGAAAATCAGACATCGGCTTGTTCTCCCTCTTCTATAGGGGTTTGCTCATGCAGGGTAAATGACGACTTCAATTTTTCCACCAGATTTTCCATACTACGTTCGAAGCCAACCTTGGCTTTGCGAGAAGTTCCACCGAGATAAAGTTCACTGCCCTCAAGGGCCACCCAGACGTGCCTGTGCGGCACAGCCGCTAGCAACACTCCAATCATTATTATGCCGAAAGCAAGGTAGGTAACAGGCAGACCAGGGTCTCTCTTGTACTGCAAACCAGTGACCGGGATTGCCTTTTCAAAGACAACATCGACATCACCAAGCTTGATCGACTTACCTGTCTGAATCTCAGAAATGAGCTTAGGGGCTTGCCATTCGCGACGCTTAGCAAAGACACGCAAACTCTTTCCTTCTGAGGCCAAAGACATAATCAGCACAGTGTCTTGATCAAGAGGAAGGAAACAAGCGTATTTTTCGCCCATCGGTCGCAGATCTAATTGGCGCACATGACCATTGAAGCTGACGGCAACCTTGGCCAGTCCCCAGCTCGATTGATAGATATCGACGTTTTCGTACGTGAGTGGATTATTGACTGATATTTCACCCTGATGCAGCACTTTGCCCTGATCATCAACGACGCTGAGATTACTAAACCATTGCTTAGCTTGACCAGAAGAATAATTTTCGCGCCTTGTGCCGTCAACTCTTACCTGCCACTTCGGAAGTGAGCCAACCCAGAGTTTGCTGTGTTGCGAATCTTTGAAATTGAGCTTTTCATCTAGTAGTACTGGCTGAAAACCAGTGAAACCAGTCCATGAGGTAATGGTGATACCAAGTAACAGAGTAAGCAAACCGACGTGAGTGACAGAGGGCGCCAGGCGGCCCACCACACCATATTCACCCTTCAGTTTTGAACCTTCGGCTTTTACTTTGTATCCTAATTTTGTCAGACCTACCGAAAGGTCGGCGATCAAAGCCGTCGACTCGTCAGCTTTGGCTAGAGTCAAACTGTGATGAATAGGCAACTTGAGAATATCTTGGCCACGGAAAAATGGCAACGAATTTTTTAGTAAGCGCAACTTTGGAAAAACACGTTGAAAGCTAACCACAATCATATTCAAAGTAAGAGTGGCTGTCAGTGCCAGAAACCAAGGAGAGTGATAGATATCACTAATACCAAGGCGAACCAACCATTCGGCGACCTGAGGACCAAAAACTTCAAAAACTTTTTCTTGACCGCCCTGTGACTCTTGAGGCACACCAGCACCAATAAGAATGGTCAGTGCCATCAAACACATAAGAAAAACAGAGAGCTTTACAGAAGCAAAAGGTGAGATCTGATCTTTGCCTGCTATAGCTTTTTTCGCAGGCTCAGAAGCGCCGCCAGCTCTTACTGGCTCTAGATCTTTGCTCTTATCGTCTTGATCTTGTTGCTTCAACAGGGATGCCATCAAACAGCCTCTTCATTATCTTGCTCACCAGCCGCTGTGCGCATCTGCAATTGGCGGATGATTCCCAAAGCTTCTTCAAAGTTATTGCGCGACAAAGCCGAAGCAAGAGCTTCAGAGGTTTTCATCGCCGTCCAAGTTTGTGAGCTCTCGCCCACTTGACTCTCAACAGAGTAGCTATTGAGTTGCTCACTGACAGAATCAACAAACAAAGAATAACGGTCAAAATCACTCGCAAGAACTTCTTCAATACGCTGCATCAAGGCTGTCTCTAGAGGCGGACAAATACCGTCAGTCGATACTGCAATTTTGACATGCCCACGCTTAAAAATTGTCACTGGTACAAAGTTAGAGCCTTGACCAGAGCCGTTATAGCCCAGACGATATATTGGCACACCGCTAGAAGCAGCTAGAGCAGCGGCATTTTCATTAGCCATTTCGCTAGAGCTCAATGCAAAAACCAACGAAAAACGACTTAGGCCTTGGCACTTTTCTAGATATTTTACTTCGCTTACCCGCACCAGCTCTAAACGATTGCCATAACTGACATGCAATTCTTGAATTTCGCTGACAAAAGCAGCGGCAACGACAGTGACACTAGCACCGGCTTCAAGTAAACGCAGCAGTTCGTTGCATGCGGCTAAATCTCCACCAAAAACCAAAACTTCTTTGTCTTTTAGCGACAAACTAAGAGGATAGAAATTTTCAGGCAATAGTCGGTTTTTAGCTTGCGCACTCATAGATCACCATCTAAATCAATTGCTTCTCACCAGAACATAATCAACCATGGCTAACAGTGATTGTTTGCTAGCACTGTCAGGCAGAACATCTAAGGCACTCTTGGCCTTATCACCATACGAAACAGCGAGAGCTTGAGCCTGTTCAACACCACCACTTTTGCGGATGATTGTCAGTGCTTCTTCAACCCCTTCATCAGTCTGCACCGCGCGGTTATTGATGAGCTCAATAAGTTTCACTGAAGAACCGTCATTGCGCTCTAAAACATACAGAGCTGGAGCAGTGAGAAGACCGTTGCGCAAATCATTACCAACTGGTTTACCGGTCTGGCTAGCAGAACCGGTGACATCGAGTAAGTCATCGACGATCTGGAAACAAACGCCAAGATTGACACCATAATCTTTCAAACCAGCAACAACATTGTCTGGTCGAGCATTGAGAATGGCGCCACTATGGGCACCAGCAGCAATCAAAGAAGCGGTTTTATTGATTGATTTGAGAATATAAGCATCCCAATCAACGCGACAAACAAATTGCTGGCGCATCTGACCTATTTCGCCAGAACAAAGATCTCCTAGCACCTGTCCATAAATGCCCACGACAACAGGATTCATGATACGAGCTAAACAAATAGAAGCTTGGGCGAACAAGAGATCGCCTAAAAGTACAGCCAACTTATCGTTAAAGCGTTTGTTGACGGTCTCTTTGCCACGACGAGTCGAGGCTGCGTCAATCACATCGTCGTGTACAAGACTGGCCGAATGAATAAGTTCGGTTAAAACCGCCAAGATAATGTGAAGCCGTGACATTTCGCTATGGGCAGCATCAACACTAGCATCGGCCAAACTAGCTTTTGAACCTAGTAAAGAAATCAACGGTCTGATGCGCTTGCCACCCGCTTGGAAAATTTGGGACAACAAGTCGCCGACAAACGGGCTGTCATCGATTAGGTTGGTTACAAGCCATTCTTCAACCAGAGCCATCTCAGCGGCGACTGGCTGAATAATGCAGCTTAAGTCGTTAGATTGGCACTCTTGGCCAGCTTCAGGCTTGTCAGATTTCGCGGCAGTGCCAGCGACATTACGGGTTGTCATCAGATTAGTTCTTGTCTTCGGTAATCTTGGCAAATTATGGCAGTTTCACAAGCGTTCTTGCCCTTTCTTAGCTCTCATGATCAACGAATCTTTGCAACGAAAAAGGGCTTTCTTCGGATTTTTATGGGGAGGGCGCATATTTTCAAGATGTTGTGGAACAACTGTATTGAGGAGACTTTATTTTATAAATTTACTAATAGAGCACTAAAAGTCGGCCAATCCCTAAACCATAGATGTCCACCTTGATTAAAAGGGTTAGACTGATGCGGTCAAATTGCGAGGTAACCGTGTTTCAGGAACTGAAAGCCAAACTACTGGCTGGCCAAATAGCTTTCAACCAAGCGCTGCCACAAGCTTTGCCTCATTTGAGGGGCAAGATTGCTGACGAAAAGCTCCTCTGGTTAGCCTCTGAACTGCAGGGCTATAGCAATGCCATCGAGTTTTATCAAACCGCCGATCACAATCTGCCGGCCTATCGCATTGTGCCTGGCATGTTGAAGCTGATGACGGCCGATGGACAATTGTTAGAGCTCAAACATCCTTACGCGAAGCGTGACCATATCTTTTTAAGCTCACCGATCGCCTGGATAGAAGAAATAGCTAACGCCAACCAACAAGATATTACTTCGTTGGTAGAAGTACCTGAGCTAACTGCCTTTATGACCAAAAATGGCGGCGGCGTAGTATGCGAAACCACTCAACCAGAAGTTAGACGCATTATCGCCACTTTTAGAAACCAGTTTATTGATTTGCTTGACCAAGTAGAAGCAAAATCAGGCACTTAATAATGTGCTGCAGACAAAGCCGGTTCACGCTTCTGCGAGAGGTCATCAGCGACCTGCTCGCCTGAGCCTGTTGGTCTGTATTTTTGATCATCGAGCAAGTCGTGCAAAGCTGCGATGCGCGCCCGACGAGTCTCAGAGGCCTCGGCTTTATATTGCCTAAAACCGCTGGCCAAACTTACCCAGACCAATTCGTCTTGGTAGGTGGCCGATAGCCGCATGCTCACATCACTCATCAGTTCAGCAAAGCTAGCACTGCGGGCCCGGCAATTAACATAGCCGCAATCTCTCTCAATGGCCATACCAAGCCGCAACGCCGAAATGTAGGCATCGCGGTCAGGCTTGATTTTAAATAATTCGTCTTCGAGCAACACCAAATCAAAATCGAAGAAGCCACTTTCAAGCGGAATCACTTCAGCTTCTACAGTTGTGAGGGCCTGCTTGTAGACCGAAGGCCCGGCAATTGCCGCCAAAGCTCGGCGTCGGCCAATTTCGCTGACACCAGAGACACGTTCATAGACATAGCAACAAAGGGCGCCCGTAACAAGAAGACCGCCATAATAGATAATTGAAAGCGGGACAATACCTGCTCCTATGGCTTCCGCAAACGAAATAACGACTAGTATCTGCCATAAATGCCAAACAGCAACAAAGGCAGAAAGGCCGACTGCCGTGCTCAACTTGCGTCCTGGGGCCAAGTTCAGACCCACCAACACACAGGCTATACAGGCAGCCCAGTCAAGAAAGGCGATAAAAAGCTGAAATATATCGAGTCCCAGAGTCAATCGACCGACGCTATGAGCCATAACATGGCCTAACTCAATCACGGCAAGCACTGCCAGCTGACTAAGAGCAAGTGTTAAAAGAGCTGAGGTTATGGCGACGAAATACCGGACCATAGACTTAATAGCGCTCCGAGCAACTCCACCAATTTAGAAGGTGAAATATACCATGTCATGAACTCGGAGCAAAGGGTTGGGAGGCAGCAAAATCAACTTTCCAAGAGTCTAAGAAGAATCTTCTTTTGTCTCTTAAACAAGAGAAATTTCAAATTGCACCGCTGGCAGTATCACATTTGAGTTAGAAAATTGGGTTTGAAATTGTCCAAAACCGGGCAACAAACTGATAACAGGTGAATATATGCATAGCTCAAAGTCTATTATCAACTTAGTAGAACTAGAAGATTTAGTCGAAAAAGCCCTAGAAACTGCAAAGTTGTCGCGCTCGCATTTCGATTATTATCGCGGCGGCGCCGCCGACGAGATTACCCTAAGGCGCAACTGCCAGGCCTACCAAGACCTTTCTATTTGGCCACGCATGCTCGTTGATATTAGCGCAAGAGATATGTCGCTTTCACTTTTTGGCCAGCAATTGTCAATGCCCATACTAGTGGCACCGACAGCTTTCCAGGCTCTCGCCAATGAAGAGGGTGAACTGGCCACAGCGGCAGCAGCAAAACGTTTGAATACGGTGATGACACTCAGCACTTTAGCTAATCACAGTATCGAAGAAGTAGCAGAAGCGGGGCACCACTTGTGGTACCAGCTATATGTCTACAAAGATCGGGCGATCACTAAAGACTTAGTAGATAGAGCCGAAGCTAGTGGATATCAGGCTCTTGTCGTGACCGTTGATTCGCCAATATTGGGTAAGCGCGAACGCGATCTGCGCAATCACTTCACTTTGCCAGCCGATTTGCGGGCAGCCAATTTAGAAAACTTTGCTCTAGATAAGCTTGATGAGATTGATAAGAGTAAAGCCGACTCAGCCTTAGCCAATTATATCTCCTCACTCTATGACACTAGCTTGACCTGGAAAGACCTTGAATGGATCATTTCACTAAGCAAACTGCCAACCCTAGTTAAGGGTGTTCTCAGGCCCGATGATGCCTTAAAAGCAATAGCCGTAGGAGCCAAAGGAATAATTGTCTCCAACCACGGAGGTCGTCAGCTCGACACTACGATTGCTACCATCGAAGCCCTTCCCTGCATTGTCGAAGCGGTAGAAGAAAGTGGCAACAACTTTGATGTTGAAATCTTGTTAGATGGTGGCATACGTAGAGGCACAGACGTGCTCAAGGCATTGGCATTAGGGGCCAAAGCTGTGATGATAGGAAGACCAATACTGTGGGGCTTGGCTTTGGCGGGCGAAAGCGGTGTCGAAAACGTCCTCAACCTTCTCAAATCTGAATTTGACTTAGCGATGGGCCTTAGTGGCTGCGCCAATCTGGCGGCAATTACCTCTGACTTGATTACTGGCAAAAATAAAAAATGACTGTTGAAAAACCACCAAGAATAATTTCGCTAATTGCTAGCTCTACAGAGATAGTGCACGCACTTGGACTTGGTTCATATATGGTGGGCCGCTCGCACGAATGTGACTTCCCTCAATCAATCAAATCACTACCGATCTGCACTTCGCCAAAATTTCAAGTCGATGGCTCTAGCTATGAGATTGACCAGAGAGTCAAAGCTATTTTGCAAGAGTCTCTCTCGGTCTACAAAGTTGATGCCAATATTTTAGAAAGCCTACAGCCGAGCCATATAATTACACAAGCTCAGTGCGAAGTATGCGCTGTCAGCCTGCGCGATGTCGAAGAAGCTCTCTGTCAGCTAGTCACAAGCAAACCAGTCGTGGTCTCACTAGAGCCCAATAGCTTGGCGGATTTTTACAAAGATGTTGAAAAAATTGGCCAGGCACTAAGAGTAGAGGCAGAGGCTGCTCAACTAATTACTGATTGCAAAAGTCGCATCGACGCCATCGAAGCAAGAGCAAATGAGGCTCTAGCAAAAGGTATGAGCAAAGTATCGGTAGCGGTGATTGAGTGGATAGAACCGCTGATGGCAGCCGGAAATTGGATGCCCGAGTTGGTAGAACTAGCTGGTGGCACCAACCTCTTTGGCGAAGTGGGAAAGCATTCACCATGGATGACCTGGGAAGCTGTAATCGAAAAAGAGCCCGACGTAATACTAGTTACTCCTTGCGGTTTTGACAATGAACGTACATTGAAAGAGATGCACTTAATCGAGCAACAGCCTCACTATACCGCTCTCAAAGCCGTACGCAACAAGCGCGTTTATGTGGCCGATGGCAATCAATATTTCAATAGACCAGGGCCAAGACTAATCGACTCACTTGAAATAATGGCCGAAATTCTCTATCCAGAACTCTTTGATTTTGGTCATAAGAACAAAGCCTGGCTCAACTTTACAGACTCAGAATTTTCCTCAAAATTAAAGCAGGGAAAGTAGCAGTGAGTATAAATAGTAAAGATAGCAAAATTCAGGTGACAAAAACCCGTCAGCTCTTAGCCGCTTCTGCACTTATTCCAGTTGTCTGCGCCCTATCGCAACCACCCAATTTCAAGGCACTCATCTATACAGTTTTCATAGTCAACTATCTAATCAATACCCGAGAAAAAGAAACGCGAGAAAAAGAAACGCGAGAAAAAGAAACGCAAGAAAAAACTAATCCAGAAGTCACCGCCGACTCAAACCCAGATTCAGGCACAAAACCAGTCTTTTCGGTATGGCAAAAACTAGAGTTTATAGGGCTCTTCATTGCTTGCGGCATGATCGTGCAAACCCTTGACTATCTTGCTCATCTGAGCTTTCCGGTACAGCCTATTTGGTCACCGAGCTGGATGTGGTTTGCACCCCTAGAACAACCGATAGCTTGGCAATTCATCATGACTTTTCGCGTGATGGTGGCACTTTCGCTAGCCTGGTTGGTTTCATTGCGTCTTTTTGTTTTTAGCGAAATTGAATTTATAACAGTAACCATGGGCTTCGCTATGGTATACACGGCGGTGAACTATTTGCCGGTGATTAGTCTGCCTAATTTTGAAGCAGTTGTGGCCAGTACAATTTATTTTGGTTCGATAGCGGGAATAGCAGCCACTCCCTTAGCGCTGAAAGCACGTGCTCCGCTTGTAGACACAAACAAGTTGAAAGAAAAACGTTTTATCACTATTTTGCTTTTAGTGGCAGCGGCAAAACTAGTAACTTATTTTGCACCTATACCCGCTCTAGTCGGGGGCTGAGGTGGCAGGTCAGGCGAGCATGGGTAAGTGCGATCGCCAAGGCGTCTGAGGCATCGTCAGGTTTGACAATTTCGGGAAGCCCCAGTAATTTTGCCACGGCCCACTGCACTTCAGGCTTTTCGGCCTTACCATAACCAGTGACGTGAAGCTTCACTTGCATCGGTGTATATTCACCGGCCAACATGCCAAAGGTAGCCAAGGCTTCAAGAATGACACCACGAGCCTGCGCCACAGGAATAACTGTCTTAGCATTTTTAAAGAAGAAAATTGCTTCAACGCCACATTCTTCTGGCTTAAATTCTTCGATCAAACTAATTAAATCTTCGCGAATCATTTTAAGCCGATTGGCTGGCGCCATGGTTTTCGGAGTGGAGATTACCCCAGATGATATATACCTAAAGCTATCGCCAGAGAGCCAATCTACTATACCGAAGCCGACCGTAGCAGTGCCAGGATCGACGCCCATGATCCGCCTCGGCACTCTCTTTACACTCTCAAGCCGACTATTCAATAAATAGAACCTAAATTAGCAATTTTGTCCTTCCAAAGTGTAACATTGCAAGGCACAGTTATCGGTATAAATGAACAGCTATAGCTTCAGCTCTGAAATTCAGGTCACTCCTGTCAGTGTCACTCCTAAGGCGGGTTGGCTAGATTCGCAGCGCTTACCTCTGAAATTGCCTATTGGCTTTTTGATGGGCGCAATTTTTGCCCTCGCTACGCCTGGTTTTGATATAGCCTTTTTAGCCTGGGTCGGCCTGATACCACTTTTGATACTAATCAGAGCCTGTAATTCGCCATGGCAGTCAGTCTTTACTGGTTTTACCTTTGGCGCGGGTTATTATGCTATCGCTCTTAGCTTCTTCACCGGTATGTATCCGCTTAGCTGGCTCGGCCTGCATGATGCCGTTAGCTTTCAGGTAGTTCTGCTGGCTTGGCTTGTAGAAGTAATTCACTATTCCCTACTAACGGCACTGTTCGCCCTCTTTGTCTTCTGCTTGCCGCTGCGCCCAAGCTTCTTGCCCAATCACCGCCGGCCCTTTTATCCATTTCTCATTGCCGTTCCATCTATTTGGGTTTTTCTGCAATGGGTTGTAGCCACTTCACCTCTATTCTTCGGTTCACCGTTGACTCAATTGGCCTATACCCAATCACGCAACCTACCTTTAATACAGCTAGCCTCGATGGGCGGCAGTGCTCTGGTTGATTTTGTCATTGTGATGTTCAATGCAGCCTGCGCTCAGATGATTATCGAAAGCACTGGCATCGCCCGCAATTTGGGAGAACGCACAGACCAAATAAATATCAAACTGGGTTCAGTTTTAGACCTTGCTCTGTGCTGCATACTTATTGTCTTCGCACTTAACTGGGGCAGCCAGCGCGTTGCTCAAATAGAAGATGAAGTGCGCCCTGAACATGCTGTGCACCATAATCCTCAGACGCCACCAATACCGGTGACAATTGTTCAAGGGGCAGTATCGCTCGAAGCAGAGCGCCTAAAGCTGATTTCACCCGCAGCCTTCTGTGGCCGCTACAATGAACTCACTAGCGATACAGGCTCAAGCTTAGTTGTGCTGCCTGAAGGCGTGGTCAATGTCGAGCAAATGGGCCAAGGTGGCCTTCTAACAGCGCTCAAGCACATCAGCCAAGCCGAGCGCAAAGAAATTATTTACGGCGCCATCGAGCCCCTCAAAAACGGCTATATAAATGTAGCAAGAATAGTCAGCCCCTTTGGCTACAAAGAGAGCGCTTATGTAAAACAGCGCCTCGTGCCATTTGGCGAAGTAGTACCAGAGAGCTGGCGCGATAAGCTACCAGGCACCTCTGAAGTCTTTCTCAGCGCTCAGAAAGCCCAACTAATTCGCTCGGGCTGGGGAAAAATCGGCGTGGCCATCTGCAACGAAGTAATCTTCCCAAAACTTATTTCAGATCAAGTGCGAGAAGGAGCCTCACTGATAGTCGTAATCGCCAACCTTGGTTGGTTTCACAATTCATCTTTGAACAAACAATATCTTGCCTGCGCCACCCTGCGAGCAGTTGAGAACAAGCGTTTTCTGGTGCTCTCAACTAACACAGGCCTTTCTGGGGTGATCGACCCCGCCGGTGTAGTAGTCAGTAAGTCTTACGCTTTACAGCGCGGTGTGTTGACTGACACTGTACAATTCATCTATTCAAAAACCCCATTTAATAGAATGCATTGGCTATGAAAACTAACAAACTAACTTTTAAATTCTTCAACACTATTGCAGCAGCTCTGCTCGCTCTGATTACCAACTTCAATTGCAGGGAGGCCCTAGCCATGCTGCCTACAGTCAAACTCGGCGACCAAGAAGTCAAACTCGAAGTAGCCAGCTCGAAAGAAGAAATTGAAAACGGCCTGATGTACCGCACCTCTATGCCTGAAACCCAGGGCATGGTTTTTCTCTTTCACCCCCACCGCCCAGTGGCTTTCTGGATGTATCACACTCTGATTTCGCTAGACATGCTCTTTATAAAAGATGGCAAAATTGTCAAAATCTGCAAGCAAGTGCCACCTTGCAAGTCAGAAGATCCAAGCAAATGCCCAACCTATCCGGGCGAGACCACAATCGATGTCTCTGAAGTTGTGGAAGTTAACGGTGGTTATTGTGAGAGACATGGCGTCAAAGAAGGCGATAGCGTTCAGTTCGACTTTGGCAGCAAATAATGCAAAAACAAGAAATACACGGAATAGTCGCCGAATTGGATGCAGCCAGCGGCATCGCTACTATCACCTTTAACCGTGCTGAAGCTGCCAATGCTATCAATACTGCTATGTGGGAAAATCTGCCAAGGCTCATCAATAAGCTATTAGAAGACGACGCCCGCCTTCTAATATTTACCGGCAAAGGAAAGCATTTTGCTGCTGGGGCAGACTTTGAAGATCTGCGCCAAATCACCGATTATGCCAGCGCTGCCCGCTTTTGGGAGGCAATTGCCACAGCTCTTGAGACGATTGCCGATCTAGAGATTCCTACGATTGCCATGATTAACGGCCCTTGCCTAGGCGGCGGCTGCTTGCTGGCTAATGCCTGCGACCTACGCTTTGCCGCTCTGCATGGCGCGAGCTTTGGTATTCCTATAGCTCGCCTCGGCATCATTTTAGACGACGGCAATATTCAAAGACTGGTCAACCTAATAGGTCAGGCCAAGGCCAAAGAAATGCTCTTTAGCGCTGCCACTATCAGCAGTACCACGGCAAACACAATTGGGCTGATTAACCAAGCCATCGAAGACGAGAAACTCACTAGCTTTACCCTTGATTTTGCCAAGACTATAATGGCCAATTCAAGCCTGACAGTGGCAGCAACTAAAGCATCGATAGCTCGCCTCAACAGCCATTTGCACAAAGCTGATGCCGTTAACCAAGCTGGCCACGAGCACGAAAGAGCGATAGTCGGCTATCTATCAAGCGATTTTCGTCAACGCCGTGACCACGAGGGCTAACTAAAGCGATAAGCTTAGTTAGCCCTCATGTGAATTTAGATTAGGTCTTAGACCAGTTTTAGACTGAAACGACGCGTTTGATTTCAGGCATTTCTTCTCTGATGGCACGCTCAACGCCCATTTTCATGGTCATGGTTGAGCTTGGGCACATACCGCAGGCGCCTACTAAACGCACTTGAACTTCATCGTCCTTGACGTCAACTAGTTCGATATTACCGCCGTCCATCATCAACATTGGACGCAATTTGTCGAGAATGGCTTCTACTTTGTCTCTCATAATTTCTCCTAGTGCCTAAGCTTGCAATTCTTATGATAACTCCAGCTTCTGAGTAACGAAACCTTTCAAGAATGCTACCTATCATCTTAAGCTGAAATAAAGGCATGGCGCCTCGCCCTTATATTGTTATATGCTTTGCCAATCGCCGAGACCAATTTGTAACAGTTTAGACGAAATTGGCACGGTTTGAGACGATTTAATAAGGAGTTGGATAGATGGCAAGAGTAGCTATAAATGGATTCGGCCGCATTGGCCGCAACGTATTCCGGGCCTACCTCGAGAGCGCGCCTAAAGATCTCGAAATCGTAGCAATCAACGACCCTATGCAAGATTTGGTGCAATCGGCTCACTTGCTTAAGTACGATTCAGTGCAAGGCGAATTGAAGCACGAAGTCAGTCATGATGAAGAATCATTGATTGTCAATGGCAAGAAAATCAAGTTCACCCGTGAGAAAGCTCCAGCTGATTGCCCATGGTCTAAGCTCAACATCGACATCGTTCTAGAATGCTCCGGCGTTTTCACCGATGCTGAAAAAGCTAAAGCTCACATCACTGCTGGCGCAAAGAAAGTCTTGATCTCAGCTCCTGCGAAGAATGAAGACATCACTGTAGTGCTTGGTGTTAACGACAAGAACTATGATCCTGAGAAGCACAACATCATCTCTAACGCCAGCTGCACAACCAACTGCTTGGCTCCAGTAGCTAAAGCTATCGACGATGCTTTTGGTATCGAACAAGGCTTGATGACTACAATTCACAGCTACACCCTAGACCAAAAATTGCTCGACGGCGCTCACACAGACCTTCGCCGCGCTCGCGCTGCTGCCATGTCCATGATTCCTTCAAGCACTGGAGCTGCCAAAGCTATCGGTCTGGTAATGCCACACCTCAAAGGCAAATTGAACGGTTTCGCCATGCGCGTTCCTACTCCAAACGTATCGGTCGTTGACTTGACCATTACCTTGAAGAAAGACGCCACTGTTGAAGCTATCAACAAATGTGTGAAAGAAGCAGCTGAAGGCCCACTCAAAGGCATTCTTTCTTACTGCACAACACCATTGGTTTCAATCGACTTCCAAGGCAACAAACACTCTTCTATCTACGATGCTGACCTAACAATGCAAGTCGGCGATCGTATGGTTAAAGTGTTGGCCTGGTACGACAAC
This sequence comes from Candidatus Obscuribacterales bacterium, assembly GCA_038231015.1. Classification (GTDB taxonomy): domain Bacteria; phylum Cyanobacteriota; class Vampirovibrionia; order Obscuribacterales; family Obscuribacteraceae. The sequence continues at coordinate 18,917 of JBBRMD010000061.1, read as the reverse complement.
GAATGGGGTTATAGCAACCGCTTGGTTGAGCTAGCCACAATGGTAGCGAAGAAACTTCCAGTCGCTGCTAAAGCTTAGAACTAACTGAAAAGACGCCCTCAAATTGGGGGCGTCTTTCTCTATTTCCAACTCTCTGTAATTTCTCAATAAAGTCAGGTACAAATGAAGAAAACTATTCAAGATCAAGGCGCCAAGCACTTCCAAGGCAAAAAGGTATTGGTTCGAGTAGACTTCAACGTACCGCAAAATGAAGACGGCACTGTCGCCGACGACTCACGCATAAAGGCCGCACTGCCAACCATTTCGTGGCTCTCTAAAGCAGGCGCCAAAGTGGTCTTGCTCTCTCACTTGGGTCGTCCAAAAGGCAAAGTGGCTGCCAAATATTCACTGAAGCCAGTGGCTGAGCATTTGAAAAAATTACTTGCTGAAATGGGCCACAAGACCGTTCACTTTGTCGATGAATGTATCGGTACCAAGGCCGAAAAAGCTGTCAGTGAGATGAATGACGGTGATGTCGCCTTGATGGAAAATGTCAGATTTCACGAAGCCGAAGAGAAAAACGACGAAGAATTCGCTAAGCAGCTTTCGCGGCTGGGTGACATCTATGTCAACGATGCCTTCGGCACAGCTCACCGCGCCCACGCCTCTACTGAGGGCGTCACTAAGTTCTTGAAGCCTGCTCTAGCAGGCATGTTGGTAGCTAAAGAAATTGAGATGCTCTCTTCCGCTTTAGAAAATCCTATCCGGCCATTCGCCACTATTATTGGTGGCTCCAAAGTATCCAGCAAAATTGGTGTACTCGAGAACCTATTAAGCCGTGTAGATGTACTAGTAATCGGCGGCGCCATGGCTTTTAGCTTCCTCAAAGCGCAGGGCCTCAATGTTGGCAAATCACTGGTTGAAGAAGATCGCCTATCGTACTGCAAAGAATTAGAAGAGAAGGCCAAGGCTAAAGGCGTCAAATTGATTTTGCCTGTAGACGTAGTGGTTGCCAAAGAAATGAAAGCTGGTGTCGCTACTAAAGTAGTGAAAGTTAGTGAAATTGAAAGCGATGATATCGGGCTTGACCTGGGTCCTGAATCACTCAAAATAATTGTGGCCGCCTTGGCACCCTGCAAGACCATTCTTTGGAACGGTCCCTTGGGAGTATTCGAGATGGCCGGCTTTGAGCACGGCACCTGGCAGTTGATCGACTGCTTGGTCGACTTAACTAAAACTGGCACAAAAACCATAGTTGGTGGCGGAGATTCTGTATCTGCCCTTAAACTGAAAGGTGTGGCGGACGAATTGTTAACCCATGTAGGCACCGGTGGGGGAGCCTCATTAGAGTTTCTCGAAGGTATAGAATTACCTGGAATAGCAGCTCTCGACAATAGAGAAGCTGTAGGAAACAAAGCCTAATTCGAGGCCATAGTTAAGAGTGATAAAAATGCCGTTTGCCAACAATAAAAGCTCAGCGATTACCGTAGGTCTTTTGAGTTGGCTATGTCTGACCTATGGTAGCAATGAGCTTGCTCAGGCCCAGTATCAGAACCAAAACCAGTATCAGAACCAAAATCAATATCAGAACCAAAATCAGAGTCAAAATCAGAATCAACAGCAAGGCCAAAACTCTGGCCAGCAATACTATGTTGATGGACAGCCAATCACCCAAGAGCGCTACAAAGCGCTGCAAATGCTTAACCAATCTATCCCCCTTCTGCAAGCCAACCGCAATCAAGAAGCAGTTGATTTGCTCCTCCAAGCAGAGCAGCTAGCACCGCAAATGGCTGAGATTCACAACAACCTGGGCCTGGCGATGGCAAAGCTGGGGCGCAATGCTGAAGCACTAAAAGAATTAGAAGCTGCCAAACAGATAAAACCAGAGCTGGCAGCTACCTGGCTCACTCTCGGCGGCCTCTACCAATCGCAAGGTCAAGTCAACGAAGCAGTGGCAACCTACAGCGAATTTATGCAGCGATTTCCTGGCCATAAAGACGCCAGTAAAATCTCAAGCCTAATTGCTGGCCTAAAAAAAGAACTAGCCAACGGCACTATTCCTCGCGGACCGCGCGCCGATGGCAGTTCGAAAGACAATTATCTAGGCGAACTAGGGGGCCATCTGACACGCTGGCCCGAGAGCAAGCTGCCAATCAAAGTCTGCATAACTTCAGGCGCTGGCGTGCAGGGCTTCCAGCCTCAGTTCAAACAAATTCTCGAAGAAAGCTTTGCCACCTGGCAGCAAGGAGCCCAAGACAAGCTCTCATTCACGAACGTAAAAGACCCAGCTCAAGCCGATCTCGTCTGCTCATGGACAAGCGATTCTAATTCGTTTAGTAATAAGGCCGAAGCAGGTGAAACTGTTGTCTTCACTAATTCGCAGGGAATTGTTAAGGGCACCATTAAGATACTGACCGTCTCGCAAATGGCTGAGCTGCCGCTCACCAGCAATCGCCTCAGACAAATATGTTTGCATGAGATTGGCCACGCACTTGGCTTTGGCGGTCATACACGCGACCCGCAAGATATGATGTTCTTCTCGACCAGAGTGACCGATCAAGACCGCACCCTCAGCCCAAGGGATACCGCTTCAATAAAACTTTTGTACAGCTCAGCAATTGGAATGCACTGAATATTAACGATTCACTATACTCACCACCAGCGGTGCAATTTCGCTACGACCGATACAGCGGAATGCCAACAACCAATCGGCTATTTAAGCAAATCAATTTTAGCGACATTCACAAACGTCACAAGCAAGAGAGTAACCAGGTAACACGGGCCCTAGTCTTCTTTACTGTAATTTTTATTGTTCTGCCACTACTCTATTTGATTGCACCAGAATTTTTTGTGCTCACTATTTTGCTGGGCTTTCTAGCAGTTGGTATAGCTTTGCCGCTAATGGCCTTTGTCTCACTAAGCACTATCAAGTTAGACAGCCGCGGGATAGAGATATCTCGCCTCGGTTCACTAGACGAGAAACTCTATGCCTGGTCCAATGTAGACCGCATTAAATTCTCAAAAAACGGTCAGCCCTCAACTGAGCCCAACCAACTAATAATAGAATTTCACCGACAGAAGAGCCTAGTCTTAGAGTTAAACGCCATATCAAAACTCAATCTAGAAGCGCTGCTTAGCCTAGCTTTTTATTATCAGCCAAGATTAGCTGTCTCTCCGCGTGAAACCATAGCGATACTCGGTATCAAACAGAATAAACTAATCGATCCCCACGATTTCACAGAATTGTGGCAGAGCAATCTAGATCAACGTTTTGCTTCTACAAACTTTATTCCTTTAGAACAGGGGCACAGACTGCAACGCAATATCAGCGTGCTGGCCCAAGTAGCAAGCGGCGGTATGTCTGCTATTTACCTTGCTAAGCACGACCGTTTGGGGCCAGTTGTGCTAAAAGAATCGGTTTTCTCTGGCTCTCGCGATACTGAAAAATTTAAAAAAGCAGTTGAGCTATTTGAACGCGAAGCCCAGCTTCTAACGACAATCTCCCATCCACGCATAGTAAAAATCTTCGACTACTTTGTCGAAGACAATCGCCATTACCTATTGCTTGAGCATATTAAAGGCAAGACCCTGCGCAACTTTGTCGGCCAACATGGAGCGGTCAGTGAAAGAACCATAATAGAATGGGGCCTGCAAATGGCTCAGATTCTGCATTTCTTGCACCACCTTGAGCCGCCCATTATTCACCGCGATTTCACCCCAGACAACGTCATTATTTCAGAAGATGCAAAAATTCGCCTAATTGACTTTGGTGCCTCTAGTGTCTTCTTAGGCACGGCCACAGGGACAGTAGTGGGCAAAATTGCCTTCATGCCACCAGAGCAGATAAAAGGCAAAGCCAACATCGCTAGCGACGTCTACGCTTTCGGCTGCCTGATGTATTTTTTGGCCACCGGGAAAAGCCCGCTACCTTATGAAGAAAATACTTTACCCAAAGATGCCTCTATCAAGTCAGCCAATTTGACAAAGCTAGTCAACGACTGCCTCAAGCTCGACCTGAGAGTGCGCACAATTCGAACCAAAGAAATTATAGACCGCCTAGAGTCATTGCTTTCTGAAGGACGAGTAAGAAATGCTGAAAGATAAATTTCAGTCAGACGAAAAAGCAGGAAAGTGGCAGCAAGAGCTAACTTGTGTACCTGAAGACTATTCACAGCTAGGCAAGAACTCACTAATTTTTCTTCTGCCAGCCATATACATCTACTCAATACTTTTGATAAACCACGCTTATCAGGCTGTTATCAACAAACATCAACTAATTGCTTGGGCCATTCTGGCAGTCTTTATCGGTGGCACAACACTGTTTTTAAATTACCGCAGACAGCACCGCCTGCTCAACATTTTGGCAATAACCGAACGTGGTCTTTCAATCGGTCGTATGGAAGATTCGGCTTTCGAATCAGTCGACTATGTAATCAATTGGAAAGAAATTAAGTCTGTTGAAGAACCGTCAAAACATTGGTTTGTTATCAACTCCAGCTTAAATGTGTCGTTTAAACTGACCAGCGCCAATGCTTTTCGCTGGCTCTCGCGAGACGAAATTCTAGCAAGCCTGATCAGATTTGCCCCCGAAGCAGAACTCAATTTGGTCTTACCAGACGATATGGAAACCAGCAACATGCTGCGCTACACCAATCTTTGGCTAGAAAATCTAGACACCAAAGGCCGACGCAAACGCACTGACGTTCTTGATGGCGGTGACACACTTGTCGATGGCGAGTACACAGTGACAAGGCAATTGGGTGCTGGCGGCCAAGGGCGAGCCTATCTGGCCACAAGAAACCTTGATAAAGAAAAGCCAGAAGCGAAGCAAGTAGTGGTTCTAAAAGAATATATATTGCCTACTCAGCTAGAAAGTATGAGCGGCGAATTCATTGAGCAACCGGTGCATAAGAGCGAAGCGTCTATTTTAGCCAAACTCAAGCATCCAGGCCTAGTCAAACTGATCGACTGCTTTGAAGAAGACCACCGCGGCTACCTTGTGCTCGACTTCATCGTGGGCACTCCAATCCATGATTTGGTGAGCCGACACGGCCCCATAGCCGAAGGGCAGGCCATAGCAATGACCATCTCGCTCTGCCAAGTAATGGCCTATCTACACTCTTTCTCACCACCGATCATTCATGGCGACCTCACTCCAGAAAATTTGATATTGAAAGAAGACGGTTCTGTTTGCGTGATCGACTTCACTATTGCTCATTACTACTCAAAAGACAGGAAATTAAAGGTCTGCGGCAAAGATGGCTACGTTGCCCCCGAGCAATATGCTGGTTACGACTCGCCTCAAAGTGATGTGTACTCTATTGGCTGCACCCTTTATTTCATGCTCACCGCTCAAGACTGCGAAAGCCTTACCCAGCCAACTATTCAAGCCCAGCCAGAAAGAATTAGCACTGCCCTCAAAGCCATTCTGACGAAGGCTACGGCTAATGATTTGTGCGATCGCTACATTGACTGCGCCGCCCTGCAGGCCGACTTGAGCAGCTTGCCCCAGGGCGTTTGACTGCTGCGGTCTATGCGCTTATGGTCTTGCGGATTTAGCTCTGGTTTAGCTGTGGTTTGCCTCTGCTTAGCTCTAGTTTGCTCTGCTTAGCTCTAGTTTGCCTCAGCCTCAGCTCAACTTTGGGAAACCTACGAACCCTGTGGGATTACCACCAATTGTTGAATGCTTGCCACGCCTCTACACTCTTACTACAACTAAGAGGCAGCAACACCATGATGAGTATGTTCAACCACCCCGCTGACGAAGAAAAACTCTGCCAAGTTCTCAAAGCCTATGTTGAAGAGTGGGGTCCAGAAAACGTCATCGTCTCAGTACCTTCGCACTGGAGCGAATATAGCGCCAACAATCTTGGCCGCGTCCGTCTCGAATTCGCTACTCAGAACACAGTATCTATTAGAGTCGAATATGACTTCGTCAGACTAAGCTACAACGTCGACCTAGTCGCTGCCTAAAAGCCCAACGTCTCTAAACCAAAATAAATCTCTTAGTTGAAGCCTTAGTTTAAGAAGCAGAGCCTTGTCTCTGCTTCTGTTTTATATAGATTCGCAGAGCCTTGTCTCTGCTTCTTTTCTATCCGAACGTAAATGTCATATTTTATGCAGAAAATATGACATTTTAAAACGCACATAGAAAAAGTGACCTTGCTTTGGCAGCTGACGTTCAAATTTTGTCATAAAAAAAGAGCACTAAATATAGTGCCCTTTTTACTAAATTTGCTTCAACGCGTTTTTAACGAGCTAGACTAAACTCTTTTAGATGACCAACTGCTTGCTGCGGGCTCATTTGGCCGACTCCAACCAAGCTATGCAAAGCTCTGGCCTTTTGCAGAACAACAGCTGGTATTGGTGAACATTCATCCCAGACAGCTTCGAATGAAAGCCTATTTTGCAAAGCAGCTTCCATCAAGCCCAGTGCTGTTACTTCGCTAAGACAGCTAGCCTGAATCAACAGGTCTAGTACTTCAAGAATGTCGCGGTTATTGGCGTAAATAGCAAAACCTAAAGTGCTATGAGCAAATTTGAGCGACTGACTCTCACCAACAGCGCCGGTCAATGTATTTTCCATGCGAGCGCCCTTAACGCGCTGGCGCAATTGTTCTTCGGTGACTTGACCGCTGGTAAAGCGAGCAAGACCATCAATTAAAAGCTTGTACATAGAAATTGGTAAGCCACAACAGCGGTTCAAGCTCTGACCAATAGTGAGGCCACGGGCCAAACTATATTGTCTAGCCTGATTAAACTGTGTACTGTCTATCAATTGACACGATAAGGCGAGCTGCCCAAGGGCACTATCCGAAAAGGCATTGCTTGGATGCAAGTCGAGTTCTTCTAAAACTTGATTGAAAGGAAGGAAATCACTGAGCGCGCGATTTAGAGCTTGCACGGCCCATGGCTTGAAGAGCCAGCTTGAGCGAATAGATTGAGCGGCATCAAGGAATGCCCGCCGATCACTAGCGGCAACGAAACCACATTCAAACAAAACATCAATTACTTGGCTATTGCGCATACTGGCCAGGTGAGCCACTTGCGATAGAACTTCGTTAGACACTACTTGTGATTGAGCGATCAGTTCGAGCATCAATGACTGGTCTAACATAACTGTGTGAGTAACTTGAGGCTCACGCAGTTTTGGTAATGAGATTGTTGTTTCTAGGGCTAAAGTTGCTGTCATTGGTGCTAGCTCTACGAAGGCAGTAATAAACAATCTAGATTAGTAAGCATGGTAATTTGAAGCACAAGCAAGAACCTACTCTAGGACACAAATGAGTACGTAAGACGACTCTTGTGTAAACCCTAATGTAAGGTACCAAATTATTGGTGGCGAAAATCAGATACTAAATACTTTTACTAATCGGAAATACTCAGTAAATACATTATAGGTTGCTAATTTAGCCAGTCAATGGCGCTCTACGTAGGATTACGCAAAGAATTTTCACTTATTTTCAGTTTTTCTCAGAATTATTCGAGCTTCTGCCTAAAACAGACTCTGCGGGTTCTGTGATCAATCCAAATCAGCTCATGTCTGAGCTTGGGATACTCGGTGGCGAAGTACAACTTAGTCTGTAGTGAAGAGTAAGGGTCAAGGGTGAAGAGAAATTCGGAGTCGTCACCGGGGCCCATACCGACCGGGTATTTATTGCCGTTAGTGTCGCGCAGATATAAATCGATAGCACTGAGTTTGCGATCGCTTTGGTTGTCTATTGTGACGTCCATACGAATGAAGTGACCATCAAGGCCATCTTTAATAACTTTGGTTTTGCCAACCTCGATGGATAGACCATCAAGGTTCATATTGGCCACTTTCTTAGTAGGTTCAGCCAGAGCCGGCAAAAGCAAATCTGTATCAATAGATAGATTAAGATCATCGCCAGGCTCTAAAGTGGCCCGTTCGCCTTTCTTCATGATCGCATGACCAGCAGCAATCAAGGCACCGGCAGCGGCTCCCCCAGCGATATTGTAGTAGTGGCAGGCAGCAGAGCCTCGCATTCCACCAACAATCTGATAGGCCGCTAGTGCGCCTACAATTGCGCCGCCAGCAGCATTGGCTGCCACCATTCCAGTACCTTTAGCCACACCTTTGAGAGTGGTTTTCTTGAAGTTATTAGCTTCGGCAGAGAAGGCAAAGCGCTTACCGTTAGGAAGTTCCAAACTCGTAAACGAAATCTCTAGCCAACCTGGCCGCTGCACGCGACGGGGATCTTTAATCGCCGAGACATGGCCTTTAAAAATTGTGCCAGCAGGAATCACCTTATTGTCTTCTACATAGATGTCTTCAGAGATAGCAGCAGTGATTGAGTCGTTTAACCGAGCGGGATGGAGTTTGCCGTCCATATCACGATCAAGCAAATGCATACTGTGAGTAGGCACAGTGGAGAGCTTGAGCTTGATGCCAGTGCCTTTGGGCACGCAATAAGTAACTTCAGCTTTCAGAAGAGGGGTAGCAGTGCCCTTCTTCACCATCAAATCATTAGTTTCGCCAGCTTTAGGCAAAGGCTGAATGCGTTGGCGCATAGGGCTTACTTCAGGCTTTTCACCAGGAACGATAGCCTCTTGCTCCCTGACAACATCGCCAGGATTTTCCATTGGCCGCGCCAAACCTTGATTGTCCATCAAGCGGTTGGCTAAAGCAGCCGGGGCGACCAGTGGGCAAAGAATTGCCAAACAGGCCAAGAGCGAAACTTGGTTCTTATAAGATGAAGGTTGCTTCTCAGAAGATGAGGTGTGCTTCTTATTAAACTTAGAGTTGTTGTGAATACTCAATTATTTAGCCTTATGACAATCGACAGAAGTATAACCTATGACAAGCGAAGAGACGTAAGAGCTGAAATCTGTTAAGGTATTAAGGGCTAAACCCCGGCCTGCCTTTACTACACCGATTTTCAAGAGCTGAAAATGGCGGTTGAACCAACCGAAATCAAGCGAAGCAAGGACCGCACAGGCTCCCAACAGAACATTATTGTTCTCAAATATGGGCCTGAACTCCTGAGCGAAATAGCGGCTTTGAGTAAGTCAAAGCGCTTGTACGACGCTATTCTGATTGACTCAACCCTCTGCGGCTATCTCTTTCCGGCCGAAACATTGGTTGAAGCCGGTCGCTTAGCCGAAAATCTCCTTGAATTATCAGGCGCTCTGATCTTCCTCAAATCAGACAAAGCAATTGCCATTGTTCGCCAGTCATTGACCGGCCTTATGTCTTTTCACGTCTTCGACAATCACTCTGAACTGTTTGATTATTCGCCCACTTTAACCAAGTTTATCCAAGCCGCTTTGGGCAACGCTACTTCTTTCGTTGAAGAAAGCACTGACCTCTCGCACCAAGTACTGATGTCTACAGTTCCGGTTTTGACCAGCCACGGTCTAGACTTGAAAATCAATATGTCTGCGCACCACCGCCGAAACTTGTTGCTTTCGGCAATCGATAATTATTCGCCGGTAGTCACTCTTATCCACAAAGTTGTGGCTCAGGGGAGGCTTACTGAGTCAGAGTTTCTCGAACGCATCAAAGAGCTAGAAGCTGAGCGCTCAATCTATCCAATTTTTCCGAAAATTCCTTTCTTGGTCAATTGTTTTAAGACCAAAACTGCTTTCACCATAAAAGAGTATCTACTCTCTTCGGGCTTAATATCAAAGGGTCAGCTCGACGATATGTTGATGGAACTGAACTCTATGCCAGCCAAGCAAAAAATGGCACTGGGCACTTTAGCTGTAAAAAAACAGATTATCACCAGTCGCCAACTCGAAATTGCCCTGCAAGACCAAGCTTTTTACGGTCAGACAGAAGAGAACGACAAGGTCAATCTTGGCTCTGTGGCTGGCGAAGACGATAAAGTGCAATCATTGGTGGGCCACCTTGGCTCAACCGACCCATCTAACTTACTGCAAAACCTTGCTACCAATCGCGAAACAGGCGTGCTCTCTGTTGAATATCGCGACATGCAATTTAGAGCTCTGTTTGAAATGGGAAAAATCAGCCATGCCAAACTCGGCAAAATTATGGGAAACAAGGCTGTAACTGAATTTGCCTCAGCCTGGAAGCAAGGAATTTTCGTCTTTGTTCAACGCACACCCCCAGCCGATTTGGCAAAAGACATCTGTAAAGTCTCAAAAGCGCTCGACAAACTATTACTTGATGCCGCTCTAGCAGCTGACAATACCGAAGTGACTTGGAAGAAGCTGCCCAAGGCCGCTGATTCAATTTTAGAGAAATTAGCAGATCCGAAAAACCATCTGGCCAACGAAAAGCTGGCAGATCCGAAAGAAAAGTTTGTTCTCTCAGTCACTGAACGGGCGATGATGAGCCGACTCTGGAATGCCCTAGATGGCTTGCACTCTATTGCTCTAGTAATACGCAACCTTGGAGATGTCACCACATCTGATGCAGCAGCAGCGATTGACAGACTATTGTCTTTCGAACTAGTCACGGTTCCTACCGTTGACTTGTTCGGACCGCTGACTAAATTCCAAACACTGGTTAAACGCATTACTGAAACGATCGGCATCGAAAGATCCGAAGCATTTTTGCGACTCTCGCTACGCGACACTCTTGGCTATTCTGGCCGCGCTCGCGTCTTTATTCTCTCGCGCCAAGCCGACGTAGGCGTTGATATGGCAGCGGCAAGGTCAGCAGGAACGTCACTATCGGTGGTGCTTCAAGACTTAGAAGATTGGCAAGTAAAGTATATTGAATATGCCACCCAAGAGCTAGACCGCAACGTGCTCTTGACGATTATTCGAGAGGTTCACAACGCCGGTTAGAGGTCACTGCTGCAGAGTTAAATAGTTCCATAAGACTGAAATGCTTACGCTGTAGTTTCGCTGTAGTTATACTATAGTTACACAAAGGATGGGGAATGCTGAAAAAGAGCCATGTGCTTGCCGGAGTGATTCTAACCTCTCAAAGCTTGCAACTATTCGGTTATAACGTTAGTCAGGCAATCGCCCAAAGTAGCAATCAAGATTTAGGGCTCTCTGTTCGAGCTACGGCAGCAGGAAACTCAAATGGAGTAGCTGGATCAGTCACCGTGGATAGTTTTCCAATCCAAGCAATCAAAGTAGCTGCTGCTGCAAACACTTCCACACCGGCAGCTACTCTAGCAAAACTCGCATCTGATTCTAGTAGCTTTGTGCGCCGAGCTGTAGCAGGTAACAGTAAACTGAGTGAAGAAGTCAAAGAAAAGTTAGCAGTTGATAGCGATCAGACAGTGGTCGAGTCACTCTTAAAATCGAGTAGCTTACCCAATCTAGCAACCCTCGACAAGCTCTTAGCTGCAGCGACACCGCGTGTGCGCGAAACATTGGCATCTAACCCAAATACTCCGCAATCAATTTTAGAAAAGCTTTCGCAAGGGCCGGTCTATACCGAATTTCTGCTTTTATCATTAGCAAGAAACCCACACTCTGGGCCTCAAGTAACCAACAGACTTAGTCGCATCGGCGACCGCCTCGTGCGGACTTTTTTGGCCCGTTTACCGGTAGCTCCAGCAACATTTACAACTTTAGCGAATGACGGTGACCTCGGCGTGCGCTCAATGGTGGCCGGCAATACCGCTTGCCCAGTGACTTTGCTCGATATGCTGTCTAAAGATAGCAATACTATCGTGCGCGAAGCCGTCGCACTCAATCAAACTACAAGCAAAGAAACCTTGGCCAAAATGGCGGCCGATAGCCACCAAGACGTGCGCCAGGCTGTAGCTTCAAACTACAGTTCTCCCGCTGCTATCATGGCTATTCTATCTAAAGATAGCAATGAAAATGTACGCGCGCTCACAGCCGCCAACCCAAATACCGCTGTCGAAGTGCTTACCACGATGAGCAAAGATGCCAGCACAGCAGTAAGATGTGCTGTGGCCCTCAATGGCAATACCAAGCCAGAGTCAATTCAAGCAATGGTCGCTGACAAAACTATTGCTGTAGCGCAAATACTAGCGGCCTTGGGCGAGTCAAAATTAACACAGTCTGACTACCAAAAATTGGCCAACGACGATAGCGCTTTGGTGCGCATGAACTTAGCTGGTAACCCAGCTCTCTCGGACTCTTTGATTAAGACTTTGTCGCAAGATAAAGATGCTAGAGTGCGAGCCTCTTTAGCGCACAACACTAAAGCCAAAATTAGCGATGAAATATTTTTGGCTCTGGCTAAAGACAACGATGCTCTAGTGCGCGAAGCCCTAGCAGTGAACAGCAAAGTACCTTCTAAATTGCTGACAGCGCTTCTGCAAGATGATGCTATCACTGTTCAAACAGCCTTAGCGACTAATCCGAATGTCGCCGGTGAGACTCTAATGGCCCTAGCTGACTACGATTGCAATGCTATTCGCCGCGCCCTTCTGCAAAGAGGCGACTTGCCAGAAGGAGCCCTGACTAAGCTCACCGCTGCTGAAGAAGTAAAATTTGTGCTAGCTACCCGGCCACAGACGGCCCCAGCTATTCTAGCTGCACTCGCGAAAGATACAGATCAGAGTTTGCGCTCACAAGTGGCGGCTCAACCAAAGCTAGGCGCAGAAGCGCTAAAACAATTGGCTGCTGACAAAAGCCAATATGTGCGCGCGGCCTGTGCGGCCAACCGCAATGCAAGTGGTGAACTGTTAAAAACCTTGGCACAAGATCCAGAAGATTTAGTGAGAGCTAGAACCGCAGGCAATCTTTCGGCTTTGCCAGAAACTTTAGCCGCACTTGCTGCCGACAAAAATCCAGAAGTACGCAGAGCAGTTGCTGGCAACACCGCGACACCCGAACCTTCACTTGTACAGCTCGCACAAGACGAAGAAATTTGGCTAACAAAATAAGGGCCAAACTAATAACACTCCAATAATAGGGAAGCTAATGAGAGAAGTTGTAATAGTCGATGCAGTGCGCACTCCGATTGGTAAGTACGGCGGCGCCCTCAAAGATGTTCGACCAGACGATCTGGCAGCTCACGTGATTGTCGAATTACTAATGCGCAACCCTCAAGTTAATGCCGAAGAGATTGAAGATGTTTTGCTTGGTTGCGCCAATCAATCAGGTGAAGATAACCGCAACGTCGCTCGCATGGCGGCCTTGTTAGCTGGTTTGCCAATTGCAGTTGCTGGCGGCACAGTTAACCGTCTATGCGGCTCTGGCCTGATGGCCGTCAACGACGCTGTCAACGCTATCAAAAACAATATGGGCGATATCTTCATCGCCGGCGGCGTTGAATCGATGAGCCGAGCACCATTTGTGATGGCCAAACCAGAAGCAGCTTTTCCTCGTGGCGATATGAAGCTGATCGATACTACCTTAGGTTGGCGCTTCATCAATAAAAAGCTTTCGGCCTTGCATCATCCATTTGCCATGGGCGAAACAGCCGAGAATGTCGCCGAAAAGTACGGCATTGGCAGGGCTGAGCAAGATCAATTTGCTCTCAATAGCCAACTCAAGTACAAGAGCGCATTCGAAGCCGGTCGTTTTGACAGTCAGATTGTGCCGGTCAATGTGCCCAAGAAAAAAGGGGCAATGGAAGTTGTTAAAGTCGATGAACATGCCCGACCAGAGACCGTAATGGCTGACTTGAGTAAGCTCAAAGCGGCCTTCCGCGAAGGCGGCACGGTTACGGCCGGTAACTCATCGGGCATCAATGATGGCGCCTCAGCGTTACTAATTATGACGGCTGATAAAGCAAGATCTTTGGGCCTAAACGCTATGGCCCGTTTTGTCTCTGCGGCAGTGGCCGGCGTAGACCCGGCAATCATGGGCATCGGGCCTGTTCCAGCAACGCAGAAAGCGCTTGAGCGTGCAAATTTGAATATCGACCAAATAGATTTGATTGAGCTCAATGAAGCATTTGCAGTGCAAGTGCTCGCCTGCTGCAAAGACTTGGGAATAGATAGTAAGTCAGACAAGCTCAATACCAATGGCGGCTCTATTGCTCTGGGCCATCCACTTGGGGCGAGTGGAGCCCGCATACTCACTACCTTGGTGCATGAACTAGACAAAAGAGAAGGAGCCCGCTACGGCTTAGCTACAATGTGTATAGGTGTAGGGCAAGGCATAGCCACTATAATCGAAAAAATTGAGCATTGAGAGCTCTACAAGAATTGACCATTAACTGACAGAAATCGAGCCGCTAGCATTATTAGTGAAGAGTAGGAAATGACAGAGACAGTAGGCAAATTTAGATTCTTGCAGTTCTCAGATGTGCTTTTAGACTCAAAGCTCACCCATCCTGGCATGAACAATACCAACTTGACTCATAGTAATTTCGCCCTACCGCGGGAAGAAAGAGCCGAGAGAGCCAGAGAAATTCTTGAGGCCACTATCAATGCTTTTGCCTTGGCAAAGCAAGAGAAAGTAGACGCTGTAATTATTCCTGGAGGCCTTTGGGATAACGTCACGGTCACTGGCTTTACGGTCAATACTCTCATTGAAGCAGCAGCATCACTCGGTGATATACCTATTTATATCGCACCTGGACATCGCGATTTCTACACACGCAGCTGCCTCTACACCAACGACATGTTATCGGCCCGCGGCTACCGCCATTGGCCAGCCAATGTTCACATTTTCACCTCCGAGCACTTCGCTGCAGTGGCCCATCCTCACAGGAGCGACGTCGCTCTCGTCGGTCGCGCATTTTCTAAAGCTTCAAGACGCACTGAACGCATTCTCTCAGGCAAATTACCGAAGCTGCCACTCGCTAAGATTCACATTGGTGTTTTCTCTGGCACGCTCGAGAGCCATCCTTCGGTAATTGCCGATGCCAGTCGCCAGCAAGTACAGAAACCCTTGGTCTACCCTTTTTCTGAAGAAGAGCTAGGCAATCAAGGTTTGACCTACGCTGCTGTAGGCAATATCAAAGAAGCCTATCAAATAATCACTGGTGATGAAAAACTTCTTGGTGCTTATGCCGGTTGTTTAGCAGGTGGAACATTTGACGAATTGGGGCCACGCTATGCCATTCTCGGTGAAATTGAAACAGACGAGAGTGGCAACCGCACAGTCAATTTAGTACCGTTAGAAATTGACGTGCGACGAATGATGCTCGTTACCGTAGATGTCTCAGGACTAGGTGACGAAGATATCAGAGACGAAATATTAGTCAATTTAGAAGAAAGCGGCGTGCGAGCCGACTGCGATATTGTCGCTGTCAATCTTGAAGGGCGCCACAAGCCTGGAGCTAATCCGAAGCAAATGGCCGATCAAATGGCTGGTGATTTTTATCACATGCTAGTGGTCGACAACACTAGGGCTGATTATCTAGCCGAACGGTTTGACCAACGCACCACAGAGGCGAAATATGTTGAAGCCATGCTAGAAGCAAAGACAAAAGCTGAAAGAGCAAAGATTCAAGAACTCGGTGGCGACAGCCTTACCGGAATTCCCGGTGCCGATGTATCTGGCAAAACGGTAGAAGACGCTTTGTACTATGGCCTCGATGCGTTGCGGATAAAAAAGGTAGTTGTAAAAAATGTGGGTTGAACGCGTTGAGTTAACCGGATACGGTGGCATACAAGGCGAGAGCGTGCTCTTTGCCCAAGAAAAACTCAACCTTATGGTTGAGCCGAACGAATACGGCAAAAGCACTATGGCCACTGCAATTTGGTCAATTCTTTTTGATTTCAACGACGACAAATCAGCTCCTCTTGTTCAAGCAGACGGAGGCGCGAACCTAAGCGAAAGTAGAAGTGGAAGCGAAATTAGAAGCGACATTAGAAGTGGAAGTGGAAATGCAAGCGAAAGCGTAAGCAATCACCTTTCGCAAAGAGATGCACGCAAACCCAAATCTGGCAACATTTATTCAGCTCGAATGGACGTCTGCGCCTTAGATAGAAGACTTACGATTGTTCGTGATTTTCAGTCAAAAACATTCCAAGTCTTTGACCGCGATAAAAACAATACAGAAGTTACCCATCAGTTTAAGAGCGAGAGTGGCGAAGACGAAGTCGGCCTTAAGCTAACTGGCATGAGCCGCGAGCTCTTCCTCAGCACGTGTTTTGTCGGCCAACGTGAACTAGATGAGCACGCTTTTGGCGGAGCTACCGATTTAGCCACTCTTGTACAAAGCATTGCTGATTCATCAAGTCCATCAGGTACGTCAGTCCAAGCCGTGAGAATTTTGGCTGACACCCTTACTCAATTGCCGATCGGCAATCGCAAGGTAAAAGTCGACAATCTCATCGGCGACTTAGAACTTGTGCGGCAAGACTTGCTCAATAAGATTCGGGCCTTTGAACGCGACCGTCAAGATGTAGCAGCTTCCTTCGATAGATTGATGATTATCAACCGCGTCTTGTCTGGTGACAGCAGCCGCTTTAGAGCAACAGAATATCAAAACCTCAAATTTCAATTGAACGATGCTCAAGGCCGCTTAACACGCTTGCGTGAGATTTTCAATCGCCACAAAGAAGCGAGCACGCGCCTCTCACAGCTCTCTGAAGTTGAGCCTCTTCCGCCTGACCTAAAACGGCCAATTGAAGATCTTTTAGAACGTCGCGGTCATAAAGCTGAAGAAATTGATCGCATTGCCCAAGAACTTTCACCTCAACAAGCCTTGTACGAAGAGAAGAAAGCCAGCCTGGTATCTCGTTCTAAGGGTCTCGATACTTTCAGTCTAGATGAAATTCAGCAAGTCGCATCGATCGCTGGCACCATGAGTGTAATCGAAGAAGAAATTGTCGATCTCAGAACCAGACGAAAAAGCGAACGCGAGAAATTAGCTGGAGCTGAGGCTAGTGAAGCCGAGATTGATGAAATCAGAAAATCGATGCAGTCACTAGAAGCTGAAGGCATCGAAAACGCGCGCTCATACAATTCACTGATTTTGGCCTTCCAAGATCAAATCACTAATGGCGAACGAGCCCTGCACCAATCACGGGCTAAGCACAAAGAATTTGAGATCAAGCGCAAAGAAGAAGGTGAGAAGAAGCGCAATCTTGCCATTATTCTAGGTCTTACTTCAGTGATCATGGCAGTGCTAGCCATTGTCTTGATGATCACTGTCAAATCAGCCGCCTTCATCGCTCCGGTTCTTCTGTTATTAGGAATACTAGGAATGGTCGGCACCGGCTTCATTGCCGTACCAGTCTTGAGACCTGAAGTAATGTATGCCAGTGATTTTCAAGCAATTGAAACTGACAAACTGCGCATCATCAATGATCTAGAAGAGAAACATAATACGGTAGGTGCATTAGAGCTAAAACTAGATACCCTGGCGCGTAAAGTTGGCCTGGCAGCACGAGCAGATCTGCTAACCAGGCTTGATCAGTATGCCGTGCAAGCAAGCAAGTTCAAAGAGCTAGACCTGATAGATCAATTACTCGATCAAAAGCAAGCAACATTGAGCAAGTTCAAGGCTGACTTGACCGTCTTCGTCACCAAAGTTGGTAAACCAAATGCCCAACTGACAGCCAATACCGCCAAGCAACTAAGCCAAGGACTCTCTGCATATACAGAAGAAGCTAGAGCCTTAGAACAAACTTTCCAAGATGCCAGCAGTTCTACAAGAAAATTGAGTCAGCTCAAAGATGAATTAGACGACACCGATCAGGCCTTAGGAAACCTTCTACACAAAGTTGGCATAGACTTAGATCTCAGCTCAGCCGATGCTGTTGAGCGCGGCCTCAGCGAAATCAGCGAACGAATAAATACTCACTCAGTTCATTCGAAGTTAGCCCAAGAGCTTGCCCAACTTGAACAAGAGAGCGGCACACCAATCGCTGAATTACCAATTACGGTGAAGAGCCTCGAAGACTATCAATCAAGAGTTATTCAACAGCTCGACGCCCTGCGCTCGCAATTCCCCGGCATTGAAGCAATGCCGCCAATCAGTGAAGAAGAGGCTGCAGGCGAAGAAGCGCCGCAAGATCTAGCCAAGGTAGAAGGCCTTAAAGAAGAACGTGAAGAGCTTCTGCTGCGCGTCAGAACACTGTCAGGTAACTGCGACGAGCAGTATCTTTCTTGCTTAGAAGAACTCGACTTGACCGAATTCAAACTGCATAGTGCCAAGCGCGCCAAAGTTGCTTTAGAGATGGCCCGCGATACCTTAAAGCGTTTAAGCGGTGAAAACTACATTGATTGGGCCACTAACCTCAACAACATTGGCAAAGAAATGCTGAGTAAGCTTGGCCTCGATTATGAGGAAGTGCGCTTTGATCCTGAACTTCGACTGGTCGCTCGGCGCAAAAATCAGAAAGAAGATATTTCTTCTGCTGAAATCATGAATCAACTTTCAATTGGTACTAAAGAGCAGTTGCACTGGCTAGCACGAATAATTGTTGCTCGTTTTCTCTCTAAGCAAAATTCGCTTCCTATAATTATGGATGAACCATTCTCAGAGGCCGATGATGACCGCTTCTTGAAGATGATGCGTTTTCTTATCAACGTCATTGCCCGCGAACATCAAATCATTCTCTTTAGTTGCCACCAACAGCGTCACAGCTGGCTGCGCAGTCAATTAGACGACCCCGAAAAAGGGCGCCTGCTCTTCTGCCGTCGCTCTAAGTCTTAGTTCAAGATTTTGTCGTTAGCTTGCTCTTTTCACACTGCCGGCAAATGTCATATTTTCTGCAGAAAGTATGACATTTGTCGGCAAGCCATTTCGCTTGGCTGATGGCTGTTTACTGCTTTTGCTTACTGATCCCGCAAATCGGCTGTGCATAACTGCATATGCATATGAGATACAAACGAATTTGCCCATGGTGAAACGGTGGTTCACGCGCTTGGCTATTAGATTAGATATCGACAGCGACCACTAAGGCCGCATTCGAAATTACCAAGAGATATGCAAAGTATTTTCAGCGGGGGACTTCCAATAGATTTCTGCTCGGATATACTAATTGCATAACCGGTGAGCACCCACCAATAAATAAGTTGAGTGCTTTGAGCCGAGGGGTTAAGTGGAAACGACAGGTCTGCGCAGACCGGAAATTGTAGCGATAACCCGCTAGCTGTGGATTCTGACT
>JBBRMD010000060.1:0-38878 GCA_038231015.1 Candidatus Obscuribacterales bacterium | reverse complement strand
CAACATCTGAGCTTCTACCACCCGACAGCCTGCCACAGCCAGCGCCACTTTCACAAGAGGCGCTGGCTGTCTGTAATGGCGCCCAACACTGAAGCAGCAGGCTTGGGTCGTTGGCTGCTAGTTCTCGGCCAAGCTGGAATGAGTGATTCAGGCAACCTCGCCGTATTTCCGCGCTTTTACAGCGCCGCCTACACCGCTGGCAGATAATAGTGACTGCGCATTTGGTGGCGCTTTTTTTGACCCCTTAAAGGTGAAAAAGTCGCGGAGATTTTTGACTTTCGATTGGTCGAATAGCTTAGTGGCATTATTGGTGGCATCTATTTCCTGCGATTTCCTTGCTTTAAAGGTCGAAAAGTACAGGAAATCAGGGTTGTTTTTCAACTAGCCGGACAGATACGTTTATCTGGCTTGTTCCCCTCCGGATCACTAGATTCGGTATCAAGAGGAAGAACAGTGCCACCCAGCTTTTGGTGGCACTCAAAAAAGTTAGCAAGCTTAGAACAGACCGTACTGATCTCTATTCAGCTTATTTAAAAGATTGTCACCAGCGCAGACGGATGTTCATTAGCGCCTACCGTAGCTCTGGACGGAGTCACACTTTAACTTTGAGGCTCCTACATTTGCTTTCGCCTATTCTTCCGTAGGCAGGAGTTTTTCACCATCTAATTCCACAACTTCAAGATTGACCACTTCATCGCCATCAATCCCAATATCCAACGAAGAACCCATTTTAAGTCCTTCTTCTAGTACTTCTCTGCCTATTTTTTCAACGCCGTCCTTATCACGATACTTGGCGTTGATCACAAGTTTCATCATCCGCGGCTTGTCAAGCTTATTGAAAAGTTTTATTCTTGATGTAGGACTACTAGAAGTCCTACTAAAAACCTGAATTTCCAGACCAGCTCGATCGTAAACAATACGGGAAGTCTCTTTTTCGCTTGAGCACGAAGCCAGAAGAGTTGAAATCGCCAATATGCTCAGAATTTTATTCATCATTCGTACTTCTTTGGAAATCCATGGTTTGGATTGTAGAACGGGCGGGTAATACTGTCGCCCCAATTACTCAGTGGCTCAGGAGGCTTGGGTACAGTGCCTCCTGCATTGTTTATAACAGAAGTTGTGGATTCATTGCAGTTAAAGGCTGAACCACTTGAGTTGATATTAAATCCTACTTCGTTGTCAATCAAGTATTTAGAAAAGTCCTCTGCCGAAGCTGTCACTTTCGAAGCAAATTCGTCATCGGTCATCCCGGCTGGAGGAGTAACTATTCTATTTTGTTGGTAATAATTTGATTTGTTTAGTTCCTTTCCGATGTCGTGCTGCGGCCAAGTTCCATGACGTCTTTGTCCGTCAATTGCCACGGGGCCATAGTTAAAGTCACGAACGATCTGATTGCGCTCATTTACGATTAGGGTTCCAGAGTGATGCACTGGACCCTCTGTGTCAGTACCTGAGGTAGGAGCCTTGTGCGTTAGCTCTGCACGCAGGGATCTGTGCGGGGGGTGGGTAACCGCCATCCCTACCGCGACCTATCCGCACCGTATCCGGTGACTCCCAGCCTGTAAGGAATACGATGATTTTCTATACACCTGCAGTTTCTGTACACAAGCCACATAAGAACGGCAGTTTCCACTGGGAACAAACTCGTCCGTAATGCTAATCTATTTGGCTTTTGATGTAGGCAAAGAAGGCTCAAGTGTTATGCACTTCGATGATCTTGCTGCTTGCGAAACTATTTAGCAGGCGCACAGAGTGATCGGTGAGTTTCGTCAAAAGACAAAAGTGCGTATGCAACCATCCGTCCCAATTCGCTAAGAATGAAATCAAAGTGGTCTTAACAAACTATTGCCTTTTTTTTTAAACAAGGTAACGTAGAGACATGAGATACTAACTCGCTACCAATGGTCTGAGACTTTGCCCTCCGGGGTTGTCGCACGCTGTTGGTTTTTTTGTGCCCATTTTTACAAGAAGTGGGTCCGATTATCGTTATTTTGGCTGTCTCCGCCGAAGAGGAAAAATGAACGTACATATAGATGAAATCAATTTTGATGTAGACGTTGGTGCAAAACAAGAGGCCAACGCAGAGAAGTTAGCAGTTAAAGCTGACGAAAATATCACCAAAGGCTCTCTTTGGGTCGCTATCTGGACGCTGTCGTGGCCGTTGTTCTTGAACATGGTGACGATTGCCTTTGCCAGCTTTGCTGACATTTGGGTAGCGGGAAAGTTAGGTTCAGAAGCACAGGCCGCCGTTGGTGTGAGCGGGCAAATATCAATTTTCATGATATTGCTAGCAGTGGCACTATCGTCTGGTACCAATGCGCTCGTTAGTCGCTTTTGGGGTGAAGGAGATAAAGAGAAAACAATCGTTGCTGCTCGGCAAGCGCTTTTGTTCTCAGTTATCTTCGGCTTTTGCTCAGCAGGTATAGGTTTGCTGGTCTGTCGGCCGCTCTTGCAATTACTTGGCGCATCGCCTGAAGTTGAAAAGCTTGGCTGGGATTATTTAAAATTTGACTTGATTGCACAGCTACCATTTACGGTGCTGTGGGTAAGCAATTCGATTTTCCGCGCTCGTGGTGATACCAGAGTACCAATGATAGTCATGGTGCTAATTACCGCTCAGGTTATCGCATTAGATTATCTGCTCTGTATTAAACCATTCAATTTAGGTGTGGCCGGAATCGGCATGTCGTGGGGCATCGCTAGTATTCTTGGCTTGACTCTTTCGCTCGTTTTGTTGAAGCGTTCTGATTTAGGTGAGTGCTTAAATTTGCAGAAAATGCTTAGTGAAGCATCAGTTGAATGGTTCAAGCGTTTGATGAAAATAGGCATTCCTGCCTGTGTGCAAGATTTGGCCTGGGTCGGCGGTAACGGCGTACTCTTGGTGATTTTTGCCCACACAGTTCATCCTACTGCCACTGAAGCTGCATGGGGAATTGGATGGCGTCTCGAAGAGATGCTTGGTGGTTTTCCCGTCTATGCCTTGAGTATGGCGGTCGCTACAATCGTCGGTCAGAACCTTGGTGCAAAACAGCCTGAGCGGGCGGCGCGAGCTGGTTGGCAGGTGGCGCTAGTGGGTGGCGGTCTAAACGCCATCATTGCTGCTGTGCTCTTCTTTGGTGCTAGACAATTGGCCTCGGCTATGACTAGCGACCCTTTGGTGCTTGAATATACCGTTGAGTATCTGCAAGTAGTTGGCTTGGCTCAGCCCTTTGTGGCTGTGTGGCTGATTCTCATGGGTGCTATGAATGGTGCTGGCTATACTCAATGGCCAATGTGGGCCTCGGTTGTTTGCTTGGCTGTCATTCGTTTGCCCCTGGCTTGGTTATTGACCATAACCTTTGGCATGGGTCCGATCGGCTGCTGGTACGCTGTCGCCATTCCAGCTGTGCTTTTGGGGCTGCTTATGCTGTGGCAATTTAAGCAGGGTACCTGGAAACATCAACAGGTCTAGCATCAACAGGTCTAGCATCAACAGGTCTAGTCATTCGCTACATGGATTTGCAGTAAGCTCCACCATTGGGGAGTCCTAGGGGGTTACTGCAAACGCCGTGTTGGCTGGTCGTTATTTTGTCTGTTCAAATACATGTCTATACATGTAAAAATAGTGCCCAAAATTGGATGCGCTTTCTGTAAATCAGGATATGAATCTAGCTCGATTTTGTTACCGGTTTCTGACTACCTTGGTGTAAGCCCAAATTGTTGGCTTGCAACATTGACAAGATGACTCTTCGGTACTACATTTGACGAGTCAGAAACTTATTCTGATTGTTCACACCTTACTAAAGACAGCAAATACGGGTAAACCGTCAAACATAATTGCTTTGTATTCAGGGCTTTGCTCTGAGTGCTCGCTATTGGCAAAAGGCTCATCTTTTGATGCCTTTGCCGTTGGTGTAGCAATGCAGTTTGATGTAATTGCCGTTCATATCAATTTGGTTGGCTTGGCCAAGAGACTTGCTTTGCAATGCTTGCGGCTGAGTCGATTGTGCCACCGCATTTGCTACTACTAATTTACTATATTTTACTAACTGTGTCTTACGCAAGTAATTCATTGGCATTCTGTTGCGCTTTCTGCGTTCCAAGAAACCGATGAATTGCCTGCTTTAGGCAGCAATTGAGGACGCTTCAATGAAAAATATTTACGATGAGCTGATTCAAACTGATAGCTCCGCCATGCTCTCAAATTCACTTTCCAATTCACTTTCCAATTCACTGTCCAATTCACTGTCCAACCCGCCTCCCAATCCAGATCAGAGGCAAGCTTCAGCGACTGCTGTAGCTGATTTTCGTCAGCTCGTTAAGCGCAGTCCGCTTGTCGGGCCGGTTTATAGCATGAACAAGAAAGGCTCAATTGGCTCAAAGTACTCAGACACGTCAACGAATTCAAGGAACCCTAGTCTGCTGAAGGCTAAGCTAACCCATCCACTTACCAAAAATGTGAAAACGGCAATTGCTGTGGTGACCGTAACTGCCTCTTTGATTGGAGCGGTATCAACCATCTCTAGTTTTGCTCATGTGGTGGCACCGGCGATTGCCCCAGCGCCAATATTCAATGACACATCCATTGGTATTGCTCCAGTTCCCGCTGCTGTAGACCCTGATTGTAGCGCACCACTCTCTGCTTTTGATGCTAGTGGTAAACCTCTTGGTCAGTGTCCTCTCACTCACACATCGATGGATGCAAAATTGAGTGGCTATGTGGCTAGAGTAAATGTCACCCAGGTTTTCAGCAATCCATATAAAGAGAGAATCGAGGCAGTCTATAGCTTTCCTCTTTCAAATGATGGTGCCGTTGACGACATGACAATTAAAATTGGAGAGCGCACAATTCGAGGTGAGATTAAGACCAAAGAGGCCGCCAAACAAATTTACCAGTCTGCCAAAAATGCCGGTCACAGTGCTGCTCTGCTCAATCAAGAGAGAACAAACATTTTTACTCAGCAGGTGGCCAATATCGACCCCGGTCGGTCAATTGTGGTGCAGCTTTCATATGTTGAGCTGTTGAAATTTGAAGATGGTAAGTATACATTTGCTATGCCCACAGCGGTAGGTACACGCTTCTTTCCAAATAAAAAATCTGATAGCAACAGCACTGCTGTCTCGGCTTCCGATGCTCTCGCTCAAGTGCTGTCTGCTGGCAACTTAGCAGTCTCAACTGGTACTGATTCGCAGACCCATGTTGAACACTTGAACGCTGCGCAGAATCTATCGATTAGCGTTGATGTCGATGCTGGTATGCCGATAAAGAATCTAGCCTCTAAGCTATTTCCAATTTTGGAAGACAAAGTCAATGCCAACCATTCTGTGGTGTCATTGCGAAAATCACAAAATTATCCTGACAAAGATTTTGTCTTGACTTATGAGTTAGAGAACCCGGCTGCACTCAAGAGTGGCTACTTAACCTATCGCGATGATAAGAAAGCCGATAAAGATGGTTATGCTACTTTTATGATGTTGCCACCAGCCAAGGTATCGATAGCCAATGCTGCACCCAAGGAGATGATTTTCTTGGTTGATTGTAGCGGCTCTCAGCGCGGCAAGCCGATTGAGAAGGCAAAAGAGACTTTGCACTATATTGTCAATCATATGAATGCTAACGATACGTTCCAAATTTTAGCTTTTAACCACGAAATTATTACCCTCTCTAAACAGTCTATTAGGGCAAGTCTGGGGGAGAAATTGAAGGCTCATGATTTCATCTCTCGTCTAAATGCTGGTGGGGGTACCTGGATGGAGCCAGCTGTTGAGCGCGTCTTGAAGCACTGCAAAAATACCGATGATGATCTAAAGCGATTGCGTATAGTGACGTTCATGACCGACGGTTTCGTCGGAAACGATCTTGAAATAATGTCTCTTGTGCAGAGAGAGCGCAATGACTCTCGTTGGTTTTCTTTTGGCACAGGAGATGGTGTCAATCACGCATTGATTGATAATGTTTCGCGGCTTGGTGGTGGCGAAGCTGATTATGTTTTGTTAGATAGCTCTGCTGAAGAAGTCGGTAAGAAGTTCTACTCGCGCATTTCTAGCCCGGCTCTAACTGATGTGAAGTTGAAAGCCGAAGGTATTGAGCTCTATGACGTTTATCCTGCAGCGGTCGGAGATGTTTGGGCAAACAAGCCCCTCTACTTCACCGCTCGCTATCGTGGAGTCGGGCTCGGTAAAGTTGTGCTTAGCGGCTACGCTGGTGGCAAGCCTTATTCGCAAACTTTGAGTGTTACCTTGCCATATAAAGATACTACCAATAGTGCTATTGAGAAGGTTTGGGCCAGGCAGAAAATAACCGCTCTGACAGATCAAGATCTTGATGGTCTTAGGTCAGGTAATGTCAATCCACGTGTTAAGAAGGCGGTCACTGCCGTCGCTTTGAATCATAGATTGATGTCAGATTTTACTTCTTTCGTGGCTGTCGACAGCGCCAAAGATTTAGTTGGTTCGTCCGCTGCGGGAGACTCAGATAATTTGCAAGACGAGTCTGTTGCTTGTGATTCTAGTGCAAATGCTTTGGTGCCAAACACTTTGGTGCCCGATCCAGCTGCTTCTGCTCCCTCTACTGTGACGCTTCCCTCAGCTCCTTGTCCTGTCACTCCTGCGGTTCCAGCCCCAGTATCAAGTGCAGCTTCAGCTGCCGCTCCAATTGCTTCCACCGGGCAAGCTCCCGCTTTGGTCGGTGCCTCCATGGCTGGTCGCTTCGTCAATAGCCAAGGGCAGTCACTCGTGCTCGATGCCTCTGGGTCTCGTTGGGTAGTACTTCAGGGTGCCACCAATGGCACAGTTTTGTCACTCCCTAGCGGGCAAAGTCAAGACACTGTAGTGCAAGGTATCAACACTTCTGGAACCGTAAAGGTTAACAATCTAGCCAATGTTGAGTGTCTAGCAAATATTGTAGCGAACGCCATTGAATTGCTTGGGGTCGGTTGGGGTTGCATCACCCTCTTCTGTGGTTTGATGCAAGGCCGCTCTATTCTCTACACCGGCAAAAGTCGCATGACTTTCGCCTTGTTCGCCATTGTTCTGGGCCTGGCTGCGCCCGGATGTGTCAATTGGCTTTTCGTTTTCTTGCGCGATGGTAGCTATTTTGGCTAACTAGATGACTTGTAACCGAAAACGAAGCGCGGCCTTAGGTAAGCCGCGCTTTTGTCTTGTGTGCCACGCATGTTTGATAACTGGAGGTGAAGGTCCTCACAGAACCGGATAGCGGTGAACTGTAGCAGAGCGCAAGGGCGTAGCCGCGAGGCTGGGTCTGAAGGAAGCGCCGAGCAAAATCGCGACTTGACGAACAGAAATTGAATTAGGCGTTCTTGGGTGGGACGAGCCAGCAAGTGATGGCGAAGTCCATAGCTATCAAGACCTTTGGGCGTAAATTCAGCGAGTGTGCGATGAAAGTGATCAAACTTACCGTGGGAGGTCTGCGTTGTGTCGGCAAAGCGACTGAGAGTGCCGCGAGGCATTTTGACCGCGACGCAGAAGTCAGCAAAAGACGTAGTAGTCAATTAACTCTGG
The DNA here is from genome assembly GCA_038231015.1 of Candidatus Obscuribacterales bacterium. Lineage (GTDB taxonomy): Bacteria > Cyanobacteriota > Vampirovibrionia > Obscuribacterales > Obscuribacteraceae. Next base: position 31,378 of record JBBRMD010000060.1, on the reverse strand, counting down.
ACCAGCGCGGAGTAACGTGAGCAGCCAGAGAAATTGGCGAAGGTCTGAACAGTACAAGGAAATCGAACGAGGTAATCATGGACGGAGAGCAGCAGAATAATCGAGATTTTTCGACCTCCAGCGGAAGGGCGCAGGGTGAAGCCTTGCAGGAGCCGACTGGAGGGTCTGAACCGGCTATGGCAGAAAACGAAAGCGATGACCAAAGAACCGACAGAATGATGGAGGAAATACTCGAAAGAGAAAATCTGAAAGCAGCGTTAAAAGCAGTGTTAAAGAACAAAGGGGCACCAGGAGTGGACGGGATGACCGTTGAATCACTGACTGGCTACCTGAAGGAAAACTGGACGCGGATTCGCGCCCAACTTCTGGAAGGCAAGTATGCACCGCAGCCGGTGCGACGGGTTGAGATATCAAAGGCAGGAGGCGGAGTGAGAAAGCTCGGCGTGCCCACAGTGCTTGACCGGTGGTTACAGCAAGCGATGCAGCAAGTCTTCCAAAAGCATTGGGACTCGACATTCTCAGAAAGCAGCTTCGGCTTTCGTCCAAAACGCTCTGCGCATCAGGCGGTAGAGCGAGCGCGGAGTTACATCCGTGAAGGATACAGCCACGTGGCCGATTTTGATTTGGAGAAATTCTTCGACAGAGTTAACCATGATGTGCTGATGAGCCGAGTTGCTAAGAGAATCGAAGACAAACGTGTATTGAAATTAGTTCGAGCATTTCTCAATGCCGGAGTAATGGAAAACGGCATGTTTAGCGACACTGAAGAAGGCGTACCTCAGGGGGGTCCGCTATCGCCCGTACTTTCAAATTTGCTTCTTGACGAATTAGACCGCGAATTAGAGAAACGCAAACTCAAATTTGTGCGTTTTGCGGACGACTGTAATGTCTACGTGAAAAGTATGAGAGCGGGTGAGCGGGTGATGGAGAGCATCACCAAGTTCCTCGAAAAGCGACTAAGGCTGAAAGTGAACAAAGAGAAAAGTGCTGTGGGAAAGCCATTTCGGCGGAAATTCCTTGGATTCAGCTTCACCGCTGGCAGCAACCCGAAGATTCGGATTGCGACACCATCGCTAGAACGGATGAAAACGAAAGTTCGCCTTTTGACTAAACCGACAAAAGGGCAGAGTTTAAAACAGGTGGTTAGTGAACTCAAAAGCTACCTGATTGGGTGGCGCGGCTACTTCGGCCGCTGCGAGACACCAAGCGTGCTGATTAAACTCGACATGTGGATTCGGCGCCGCCTGAGAGCTTTAACCTGGCGCCACTGGAAAAGAGGAAGCAAACGTTACGCTGAATTGCGCAAACGAAATGTAGACTCTGATTTGGCGGCGCAAACCTGCGGCAGTCCAAAAGGACCATGGCGGATTAGTAAAAGTCCTGCCATGAGCCTTGCAATCCCAAATGATTATTTGAAATCGCTTGGACTGCCATCATTGGTGAAAAGTTTCTAAGTGTACTGAATCGCCGTGTACGGACCCGTACGCACGGTGGTGTGGCAGGGAGGGGTCCGCGAGGACTCCCCCTATGCCGATTGATTAAGTACGTCTAGCCGGCTTCTTTTGCCATGGCCTGGCGTCGATCTTCAACTTGAGAAATCATTGCCGAACGCATTTTTGAATTCCACATACGTTTGTGTTCTTCTGAAAACCCGTAAAATGCCCAAGGCGCGTGAGAATGAATGGTTTCGATAATGGCCGTAAAGTCGGCTGAAGGTAAATGTATCTGCGTGTATTTTCCTCTGTTGTCGCAGACTATCAATACGTGAGTTTTTCCTGTGGGAATGAAATTGATACTGTGACTGGTCGTTTGTGGATACACCCACACTAATTCGGTGATGTTGCGAATTTCAATTCCAGCTATTTGACTGTTGATTAGCCAATTTTTAGTGAGCCACAGGTTTGAATAGCGGTAAACGCTGTCGGTGCGACTCAATTCGTCTTCAATTGCCGGAAGAAGTGCACGAGGATCGCCTAAGCGTTGCAGTAGTTTGATGCTTGGATTTTGAAGCTTGTCCGAGAGTCGTGTCTGAGCCTTGCGAATCAATATAATTCCGCAGACGAGCATGCTAGAAAAAATGATCAGAACGAAATATCCGCCCCAGTTAAACCTGGTTGAATCAATTAATAGAGGCAAGAGTCTCTCTTGTATTTTGGGATCTTGTTTGAGTTGGTCTGAAAGTAAATACAGATCGCGTGGCACTGAAACCACTGCACCAGCAATATTGGTATCTTTCGAGGCGAGTCTTCGCTTTATTAGTACAAACTTGTCTTCGAGCTGCAGCAGCTGAATTTCGCTATCTACTGAGGTCGATTTTATCGAATTGTCTTTGCGATCAATTCGTTGGTAGCCTTCTTGCCAGATTGTTCCGCTAACCCGCGAACCTTTCGTAGATATGTAGTATCGAAATAATTTTGAGGGGTCTTGAATTTTAATTACATCGGCTGCAGTCATTGTCACTGGGCCGAGTACTTCGTTGAGATTTGACCGGGCTGTCAAAACAAGAAAGAGGCAGCTGATGACTACGGCGATGATGCCACCAATCATCAGATTAGTGTTGCTGCGTTTTAATTGTTTGGCGATAGTCTCATCACGCATGGCGCACCTCTTAACTTCTACCATTATTCCCCGCTATTGGCTTACTTAGACCTATTAATATTCAAGCTAGTGACGATATCTAGTCTTGCAACAAAAATTAAGCCCTTGCGCCCGACTTTACCGCGTGGTAACCTAAAGTTATGAACAAGCAATTTGCACTAGCATTAAGCACATATCGGCGCCGCTCATATCGAGGCTAGGCGTTGGTCGTCGTGCGTTTGTTCAAGTATTTCATGGTTTTAGAATATTCGACGGCGATTGAGTAATTTTTTGTGGCGCTAAATATGGTGCTGCGGTAAGCTCGCGTCTATTTGAATAGATCTGAGATTTTGGATTTGAGATTTACAACTAGTGAGTATCTGTCGGCGGATGGCAGAGTGGACGATTGCGCCTGCCTGTAGAGCAGGACTGTAACAAGCACGTAGGTTCGAATCCTACTCCGCCGAATGTTTTCTAGATAATGAGGTCTCAATCTCTAAGGTGCTAAGCTAGCGCTTCGCTGACAATCTTGCAATTTGGAGGAGTTAACTTTGACATTCAGTCTTAAAGAGTTGATTCAAAATATTCTGACCGAACATCATGCTTTCTTGCGGAGTGAGTTGCCGCGCCTTGAATTATTGCTTGCTGAAATTGTTGCTCAATATGGCGCCGAAAATCAAAAGCTGGTGGATGCATTCGAGACTTTTATGAAAGTAAAATCGAAGATTGATATTCATCTTGGAGACGAAGAGCAATTTCTTTTTCCGGCTTGTCTCAAGCTTGAAAATGGTGAAGAGTCTCAAGAACTGTCAGCAGGGCCCAATCTGCTTGAGCGTTTGGTTGAAATGGAAAGCGAGCATGAGAACTCTGGCAAGGCCTTTGAGGCGATACTAGCAGTGGTGACTCAGTTGTCTGCCAATGAACCCAGTGCCGACAGAATTTGTCACCAATTTATTTCTGGCCTTACTGCCGTAATTGCTGATTTGAAAGTGCATGTCGACAAAGAAAATGGACAGGTTCATCCTCGGGCACGGCAGTTGTTGTCTGCAGTTTAAGAAAAATCGGAGCAGGTAGGAATCGAACCTACTAGGCTTACGCCTGACTCCCTAGCAAAGAGTTTGCCCCCATGGGCCACTGTTCCAAACAAAACGACGACACCGGTATGGCGCACACTCAACAGTCCAGTCATGAGCTGAGTGTCTTACTGTTAGACGATAGTGAAAAAAAGCTGCGCTACCTGGGCTCGAACCAGGGACAATCCACTTAACGGGCGGACGCTCTACCAACTGAGCTATAGCGCACCATACGCACGGCAAGAATCGAACTTGCTTAAAACGCTTTAGAAGAACGTCGCCCATCCAGTAGGCCACGTGCGCAAAAATTGCTGCAACAATTTCTGCTGGTGCAACAGAAAATTGGAGCCCAAGGCGTGGTATTGCACCCGCTACCTGTCGCTTACAAGGCGACCGCTCTGCTTCTGAGCTACATGGGCGAAAAACTAAACTGAGACCCCAGGCTTTAGGCTCTGGTGGACGCGGCTCGGTTAGTGCTGGTTGTAGAAGTAACATGGTGATTTGAGCTCATAATAGGTGTGACAAAACGAACGACAGAGATATTGCATCTGCCACTATTTCGTTTAATTACCCGTATCATGGACTTCACATTATTCACCTTGAATTGGAGCGGAATAAGAGAATCGAACTCTTTTAGCTAGCTTGGAAGGCTAGAGCACAACCAATGTGCCAATCCCGCGAACAAAAAGTTGTGCAACAAATTGCACGACCGTTTTTTCAATATACCACGAGCAAATGAAAACGCAATAGCGATTTTCAAATTTGTGACAACGTATATTTTGCGTATTAAGACTTTCTCTTCGGCCGACTTTCGGCTTGTGCAGTTAGTGGGTTGTCAGGCCAGGAGTGCTTGGGATAGCGAGCTTTGAGATCTTTTTTGACTTCACCGTAAGTGTTCTTCCAGAAGCTAGCAAGATCATGAGTAATTTGTTGCACTCTATAATTTGGTGCTAGTAAATGCATCAGTATTGGCTGTCTTGAGCGCGCCACTTTTGGTGTCTCGGTCATACCAAACAGTTCTTGGATGCGCACAGCTAGTACCGGCGGCTTACCCTCTTCGTAGTGCACTTTGATTTGATTGCCGCTAGGAACACTTATGTGCGTCGGCGCCTCTTGTTCAATTGCTTTTAGCTGATCATGGCTTAGCTGCGCTTGCAAAATGACAGTGAAAGATTGAGATTTTAGCTCGGCGAGGCTGGCACAGCCCAAGCACCAAAGCGGCAAAAGGTCGCGCCAAGGTTCATTTGTGAGATGCGGCAAGTTTAGCTCTGGCATGTTTTCGCGCAGACAATTGATACGTGCTAAGTATTGCTTTGCTTGCTCATCTACCAACGAGTCTAGGTCGACATTGGCAGCACTGAGTGCCTTTGCGAGTATTTCGCCTGGGTCAACATCTGCGGGAATCGCTGAAACTTTTTCTTCGATTAATAGATCGCCAAAGCGAATGCATTTGGATGCCACCACTTTTTCGCGTGCGCTATCGTAAAGGACATCTGTACTTATTTTCAAGTGTGACTTGGGTAGCCAGCTTTTGTCTATCGCAGATGCTTGCCTAACGGTGGCATCAGATGTTCCTGTTTCGATTAGCTCAACGGCGACGAAAAATTCTGCATCAGTAACGGCCGAATCATTTGAGAGTTTGACGCCACGACCGCCGACCATAATTGCAGTTTTGCCACCAGATTCTCGGCGACGACAAATGCGATCACTGAATGCCACCATGATGGCACGCATGACTGATTCGTCGGCAGCAATATCGCTTACCTGAGTCTGTGTCTTAGTTTGTATATTAGTTTGTTTTTCAGAAGCTCTTGAACTATTGCTGTCAGGGCTAAAGTCGCTCACCAGTTTTACTAATTGCTCAGCTGCACGTAATATCTGCTTGGCCGGATTAACCAGCAGCTCGCCTGCAAAAGAATGCTTGTGTCCGTGCTCGGCAAATTCGTTGAGAGCCCAAATTCTATCTAAGACATCAGATTCTGATTTGTGCTTAGCTCCAGCGTTTTCTCTCTCTCGTTTGAGAGGGTCTCGCTCAGAGAGCATGGCGGCACACAGCGCCGTGTTTTTAAGTTGTCCAAGTCTGGCGCCTTCAACAAGCAGTCGAGCTAGTCTCGGTTGCAAGGGAAGTTGAGCCATTTTGCGACCTAGCTCGGAGATACTATTGTTTTCTAAAGCGTCGAGGCTGTCGAGTAGCTCTAGAGCACGTTTCAGGCTGAGTGGCGGCGGTGCTTCGAACCAGTTGAATGAGTTCAAATCTTTTTCACCCCAAGCTAGCAGCTGCAGGGCGCATTCAGATAAATCTACTCGTTCTATTTCTGGTGGGCTAAATTCTGCCATCGCTTTTTGTTCGCGCTCTGTCCAAAGCCTTAGGCAAGCACCGCTGGCAGTGCGACCGGCGCGGCCGGCTCTTTGGTCTGCCGATGCTTGCGATATGCGCTCAAGGCCTAGACGGTTGAGACCTAGTCTAGTATCTAGTCTGTTAACTCGGGCCATTCCGCTGTCAACAACTGCGCTAATGCCATCAATGGTCAGAGACGTTTCGGCTATGTTCGTAGCAAGCACTACTTTTCTTTGATTCGATTGGTTGAGCACTCTTTGCTGCTCTTCTAATGGGAGGTCTCCGTAAAGCGGCAACAACGAAAAATTCTCACGCTCGGCTAGTGGTTCTAGAAGCTCTTGTGTTTTGCGAATTTCGCCAACGCCGGGCAAAAAAGCAAGAATATGACCGTCGCTTTCAAGCAACATTTTTTTGACACCATCGCTTACTGTCTGTTCAAGATTGGCAGGTGATGGCTGAAAAGAAAGGTAGTCGATAGTAACCGGGTAAGTGCGGCCGGGGCACTGAATTACCGGGCAATTTGATAGATAGCGACTGACTGGTTCAGCATCAAGCGTGGCCGACATCACTATCAGTTTTAAATCAGGTCGCAGTTCGCTGCGCACTTGTTGAACTAAAGCTAAAGCAAGATCGCTATCGAGATTGCGCTCATGAAATTCATCGAAGATTACAACGGCAGTATTTTCGAGCATGGGGTCTTTCTGTAAACGTCTGAGAAAGACTCCTTCGGTACAGACAATTATGCGAGTGCGTGCAGAGACTTTGCTTTCATGACGAACTTGATATCCGATTTCTTCGCCGAGCTTGCCGCCTCGTTCTTCTGCTATACGCGTGGCAGCCGCTCTTGCTGCTAATCGTCGTGGTTGCAGCACCACTATTTGGCCTAGGCTATTGGCTAAGCCAGCATCGAGCACCGCTGGTGGTACACGGGTAGTTTTTCCAGCACCTGGTGCGGCAACAAGCACCAAGCAGTTTTCGGTGTTGCGCAGGCTCGAAATGACCTCTGGCAAGACATCGTCGATTGGTAAGTGCTTAATTGGGCTGCCTCTAAATTTATCTTGTAAATTGATAGTATCAGGTGCAGTCCAGTTTTTGGCGCACTATTTCCACCGATTGCAAATCACCGACCCGTGTTCTTTCCGTCATCCATTTTTCAATGGCGCGACTGGCAGACTCTCGACTGTTTAGCCTTTGCCAAACGCTGTCTGCATCAGCACCCCTGTTAGCTTTTGTCAGCAGTATCCAATATATAAGTTCTAGTTCTGATAGCACTATTTGTTCGATTTTGCGACCAGTAACATCTTGCGCTGTGCCGTGAAGCTGAGCTATCTCGATGGCCGCCAAAAGTTGCACTTCCGCTTCTTCTACCTTGCCCATGCCGGCTAGAGCTCGACCCATGAGTCGGTAATCTAACATTTCGCTTACGGCTTTTGAAAAACCGAGACCAACTGTATTGTATTTGTCGTGACGCTCTTTGAGTGCCTTATCTAGCAGCAAATAGCGGTGAGCCAACTCAAATGAGTTAAGGTCAAGAAGGTGCCAGGCTGGCTGAGAGAGGGCACCAATCATTGGCATTAGGTAAGGCGTCTGATTGAAGATGGCCGCACAATCTGCCAGTTTCTCTGCATTAACTTGGCCATTGTCGTCTATGAAATTGCCGATAATGTCCATGGCTGTTTGCCATTTTAGAATCGCGGCGGCAGCGTTTCCCTTGAGCAGATAATCTTCGTTACCGCTCCAAATTAGATGCTTCGGGTTGTCGTCTCGCTTGGTTTCGTCGCCTGGATAAGATTGGTTTTCTTCGATATTTTCAGCACCAGTAATTAATTCGGCTGCTGGTAAATTGAGTTGAGCCATTTCAATATTATTCATCATTGATGAAACAGCTTTCTCAATCAAATCTGAGACCGCCTCTTTGCTGTAAGCAGGGTCTGCCAGTTTGCCAATTCCAGGAAACAATTGCTCTGCTTCTGAGCTTCTGCCGCACAGCATAAGATGAGTCGAGAGTGCCATCTTTAGTGTTTGTACTGAGAGGTCGATTGTAGAGCGATAAAGGTTTATTGTTGACGGTTCTAGGTCAGCGGGAACATACTCAGTGAAAGCACAGATTGCTTCTTTGTAGATTGCTTCGGCTTGCTTACTGTCTTCTGCAGCCTCTTTTTTTTCAGGCTCTTCATTGGGGCCAATCTGCATAGTCAATCGTTTCATGTCTCGTGAGACACCATCTGCCATATTGCCGATCATCATAGCTAGAAATTGACTGGTTAAAGAACTTGGTTTAGTGGCCTGCAGAAGATCCAAAACCCAGCCTGGCTCTGGGTATGACGTGTTAACTTTAGCTGCATAGTCGGGATAAGCAGTGCGTTCGTCTACCATGCGGCCAATGGTGTTGCCGTCCCAGCGTTTTTCTAGCATTGCTATTTCAAGCCAAGCTTTTTGCCATGGTGCACCCCAAAGAGCGAGGTGGGCGAAGTGGTCGACCTTCTGTAGATCTAGATCGAGATTAGCGCTTTCGGCATGTTCATCGTTCCACATTTTTCTTCACTTCTAGTTAGTCGTGAGTGTTTATTTGCCGTAAGTACTTACTTGCAATAAGTGTTTATTTTACAGTGTCGATTTTGACTGCTGTGCTGGTGGTGGTAATTCCTGCAAGAGCAAGTTTGCGTCTAATTTCTGGTAATGCTTCTCGCGCGGCTGCCATACCGGCATCGATACCACGTTTACCATCAGATTTTTTGAAAGAGACAAGATTGATACCGGTTGTATCTGGGTGAATCAAGATGTCTGCTTTTTCGCAGCTTGGGCTATCGAAAGCTGCAAGTTGAATTCTCAATGCTTGACGCGGCATCGAGCCCAAGGCGCGGAAATCTTTGATTGGCCGATCTTTCAAATATTCATCAATGTTCACTGCAATCACTATGTCTGCACCCATTTCGCGTGCATGGTTGACTGGCACGTTGTTGACGACGCCACCATCACAGTAGAGATGCTCGCCGATTTGCACTGGTTTGCGCAGTTCTGGAACCGCAGTGCTGGCTGTCAAGGCTTCGCCTAGGTCGCCTTCTGTCAGACGGCAGCTTTTGCCCGAGACTACATCGGTCACCACAGCGGCATAAGGAATGCTAAATTCTTGAATTTTTTTGCTTTTCACTGCTTTGTCGGCGTAGTTTTTGAACTTGCGACCATAGTAGAGGCCGTCATAAGGGTGGTAACCAAATACCCTTAGAGTGAGCGCTGTTGGTTCAAGTAACAAGCGCAATATTGGCAACGGAGCAAATTCTTTGGTGAAGGTATTCTTCTCAAAGACTTGTGCAATTTCATCCATTGGCATGCCTGACGCATAGAAGCCACCAACTACAGAGCCGATACTAGTGCCAGCAATAATATCGATAGGAATATTTTCTTCTAGAAGCACTTTCATAACGCCAACATGGGCTGAGCCACGCGAACCCCCGCCACCAAGTGCTAGGCCGACACGCAGCCGCTTTGCCTCTTTACCGACACTTTTGGGCGCTTCTGTCGCTTGAGCTAATGCACTGCTGGCAGTAAGCAATCCGTTTAAGGCGAGCGATAAAATACTGGTCGATAGAATAGTGGCAAAAGTTCTGCGCATGTGTTTTCCTCTTTAATCTGTGCAACAGTAACCTATGCGCTACAAATATGCTTGGATTACGGCTGATGTAAAGAGGTTTGTTTTGTTTCTATTTCTACGTTTACCGAATAACTCAGCTTGGCGAGTGCCACTGATTATTCTTGTTGCATTGGCTGCTGTAGCGGCTTTACCTCTTAGAGTCTAGGCATTTAAAACATTTAAGATCGCCGGTAGAAATAATCACGAGCAAATTAGCAAAGGCGCTGCTTAGCCCATTAGTCGGCTTGCCTGCCAATCTTCTTACTTAGCTGCGATATCAACTTTGACTCCGTCTACCCATTGTTTGTTCTCATCAGTGTAATAGAGATAGGTGCGGCTGGCTGGGCCGGTATAGGTTCCGGGAACTGCTGCAATTAAACTAATTGGCACTTCAACCTTAGCCTCTGAGGGTAAGGTGCGCCAGTAGAGCACTACTTCGCGACCCCGCACTTCGTAGGCATCAATCGTGCCCTTTTTAACTAACTCTTTCAGTTGGTCATGACGTGGTTCAAGACCACCAGGTAACCCTATGATAGCCACCGGTGTTGGTACCACTGCTTTCTCTTTATTCGTGATAATAACCTTGGCTTCAGTGGCACCACCCTCGGTGAGTTTGCTCTGGGCCAAGTTCACTTTGAGATCGAGCTTGCATTGGTCTGAACTGAGCGGTTTGATTGAATTGTACTTCACTGCTATTGAATAGGGCATTGGCGCTCCGCCTTCCATGCGCATCTCTAGTTTGTGATCGCCGGGTGTCAGAAGTTCACTTAGTTCTGGAAGCTTGATGGCGCCAGTGGTGGCAGGAGTGAAATCGGCCCAATCGCCGATAGCTTGTCCGTCGACGAATATCCTTACTTTGCCTGGAGCTTTAGGCTTGGCGCGTAGCTTGTCGTAGGTGACTATGGCACGCAAAGCAAGCACGGTCGATTGTGTTGAGCCATAGCGTCCGGCTTTGCACGAGTCTGCTAAGAACTTAACTGACTTTTCAACATTGCCGGCATATTGCGGGTCGCGCATCCAGGCTAGTGTTGTTAGCGCGGCACCTTCTACTGCCAGCGCTTCGCCTTCGCTTCCTACGATTGAGCTTTTTACATCATTGATACTTCCGTCAGGTTTTTGCTTGGCGGCCAGTTTATCCATCAACTTTTTAGCTTCGGCTTTGTCGCCAGATAGATATAGTGCGTTTGCTGCTAGAGCGAGAACATAGCTATTTTGGCTAGTGGCCGAGGCGCTCTTGAGCGAAGCAATTTCTGTAGCTAAGTCGGCGGCTGGTTGGCCAGTTTCTAAAAGCGACCACAAGATATAGGCATTAGAGCAGTCTTTGTCTTCTATCCAAGTATGAAGTGCACGGCGTTTGCGAGAGAAACCACCTTTGCCATCTCTTTGCTTAAAGAGCCAAGCTCTTGTGCTGGCGACCATGTTGGCGTCTACATCGCGCACTTGAGCCATGTCGCTAAAGTGCATTAATCCAAAGGCGGTTAGAGCTTCGTGGCCAGGATTTTCGCCGAACCATTCGTAGCCTTTGTCTGGGCACCAGAAGCCAACCAGCATCTTGTAACCTGTATCGAGTTTTTTGCGAGAGGCCTCGACAAGTTTAGGGTCGACTCCGGTATGCGAGACGAAGTATTGCTGAGCCATCGTCAGCGGATAGCTAGTTGAGCAGGTTTGCTCAAAGCAACCACACGGATCTTGAATGAGACGCTCAAGTGCCTCGGTCATGTTGGCTAGTGGAGTTGGATAGACAGCGGAGTTCGAGGCAACGCTTCCGCTGACAACTTCTTGGGGAATAGTGATGTTGTGGACAACTGGTTTGCCCGGTTCGAGCATGCCACCAAAGCACTTCTCAATGGGGAAACCGTTTGGCTTGACGCTTAGGTATCTAGTCACTCTATCTTGGAAGAGGCCAGATTTAGCAGCGAGGATGAAGGGGAATCTTGCACTTGAACCTAAGGCGGCGCCAGCTGCAGCCGAGTCGCTGTTAACTGCACCTAGATTCACTGTACCTAGATTAACTGCACCCAGATTGACAGCACCAACATCTATTGGCTGTATAACGCGAACTCGACCATTGGCGCCAATATTAGCGCTATTCTTGATCAAAGCTAAGAGTTTCAGTGGTGCTAATGTCTTGTTGGCTCCATCTTTGCCGTTATTAGTATCTATGGCTAACTCAGGGCTTGCCAGTTCAGTGCTAGTGCCGTTCACCAAGCTTATTGGGAGCAAAATTTGATCACCGGCGGTCACTTCAAGTGGCATCTTCATTTCTGCATAAAACGGTTGCACTGACTCAACGCCGACATTGGTAGCACCGATGGCGCCACTGCCACTGAAGGCATCGGCAAAGACTCTAAAGGTGCTGACACTATCATTGAGGCCAAAACTTATGGTGGCTTCGCCAGTCTTCGCGTCGGTCTTGACACCTTTGTTCCAAAATAGAGTTTCAGCAAAGTCAACGCGGTCTGTTGGGTTTCTGTCTTTGCGCACGGCAAAGGCAAATTCGCGCACCATAACAAAGTCATTGGCGGCAATTTGTCGAGCATCAAAGGCGTTGCCTTCCATGTCTGCAATTCTGGCGCGACGATTCATAGCATCGGCTTTGCCAATGGCCTTCTGTACTTTATCTACTCCTACGTCTAGTCCGGCGTCTAATCCTGCATCTAAGCCGTTGTCTAGTGCTGCTTTTTTCTTGCTTTCTTCTGCCATCGGATTGGCGGCAACGCTAGCCGCCGGCATGGGCTTAGCAATCGCCATTGGTTTTTCTTGTTCATGATGGGCGTCATCCTCATTGCGAATGGCACCAAGTGCGGCTTGACCACCGTCTCTAAAACGCATCATGCCGCCGCCACCACCTTGCATAGCTCGCATAGTTTCTGCCTGTGCCTGAATCTTCATGGCCACAACGCGGCGCGCCTTGTCTCCATTGGCCTCAATAAATTTAGCCAAGTCCATCAGGGCAAAGCGTCTCCACCCTTGGGTGCCTAAAAGAAGATCGGTTGCTAGAGCTGCTTTATCGTTCTTATCGTCGAGGTAGACATGAGCGTCGGCTAGGTCGGAAACCTCAGGTTCGAGGAAAGCCATGACCGGTAGTCTTGGCGCTTGTTCGCGCTTCTCAATCATTTCAAGCACACTGTCATCAGTGACAGTAACACCGACTACTGCGGCAACTGGTTTGTCGTTTTCATCTGTGGCTTTTACCGTCAGTTTGGCGTTGTCGCCTGGTATGTAGTTCTTCTTGTCTTGGCTAATGCTCACCTTTAATGGATGCAGTGGCGAGCGGAAGATTAGTCGCTCGGCCAGGGGCGCATCTTTGTCACTGTATACGGTGGCAGTAAGAACTCCCTCTGCATCATCGGGTAAGGTGAAAGTTACTGGCAGCAACATTCCGGTTTTGACATCTGAGCGCTTGCTTAAGTCGATGTGGCATTCTGACAATATGGCTTCGCGCTTGGCTATCGTGACTGTGAACTTCTGGGCGCTAGAGCCGACTAGAACAGTTACTGGTTGGCCTTTGGCTACAATATCTTTCTCGGCACGAATGAGCGCACCAGCTGCTTTTGCCGTGGGTAGCGGGTAGGTTGTCTTGATTCCGGCTGGGTCGTTTATTGTGAGAAAATACTCTTTATTGGCTTGCGGTATAAATTGTATGCGACCTCGGCCTTCATGTTCAGTGGCAAATTCTGCCACCACTTCGGCATTGCTGTTGTCGTTATTATTATTAGTACCGCTGCTAGTGCTATCTTTGCCGCTCGTCCTTAGCGCTCTAGCCATCAGTTTGCCTGCTATGTCAGCTGGTTTTCCGCTTGGTAGTGTGGCTTGAATATAGAGACGATTAGGGAAGCCAGCAATTAAGTCGCCGCCTTCTGGATACATCTTTAAGTCAACTGTCTGCAGAATAATTGGAATAGTCTTTGAGGCTGTTTCGACGACGCCACCATCTTCAATAATGAGAGCAATCGTGCCTTCACCCCGAGGTATGTCGTGCGGCAAATCTAAACTAACAGAACAGAGCCCGTTGCTATTGACTTTTACTGTTGGTCCTGTGATCGCTACTCCATCGACAACAGCAGTGACGCTTACTTTTGCTCCTTCAGGGATGCCGCCTTCGGCCCGTTTAACATCGAGTGTAGCAGTCACTTTTTGGCCCGGGCCGTAGCCGTCACGCATAAATGTAATTTGTGATTTCAGACGTGGTGCGCGGTAGGCGCGAATGTCGAATTTTCTTTCTGCTGGTGCGTGGCCGCTCCATGGATAAGTGGTTTTAAGTGTATATTCTCCACCGGCTTGGCCATCAGGAACTTTCCAGCTGAAGCCCCAGGCGCTGTCTTGGGCATCGGCAGTGCCTCGTGCGACAACATCACCCTTGGGCCCGGTAATCTCGATGGTGGCATTGACACCCTGACCATCGACAATAGGCTTGTGAGCATTGGCGCTCAGTAAGATGCCGCGCACATAGACATTTTCGCCGGCGCGGTAGATTGGCTTGTCGGTGCTGATGAAAGTAAGGTAGCGCTCTTTGCCGCCAAGAATATCAGTTGTGGCTTGAGCTTTATGCACAGTGATCTGCTCGATACTGCCCTTTTCAGCCCTGGGCAAATTACCCATCGAAAGCGTGCCACTAACGGGGCTGGCATAGCTTCTATTGATAAAAAGTGAGCCTAAAACCGCGATTGTGATGCCGCCAAAAATCCATGGGCGAGACATAGTCAGCCTTCCTTTTTTTTGTTTGCCGTGGTATTTCCCGATTATGGCATGGGGCAGTTTAAGCAAATAAGACGGTAAAGACGGATAAACCTTCAGGGTAAACCGCAGTTTGGCTTCAGGTCGTCTGTTTTTCGGCTTAGGTTTATTAGGCTTTTTTGCTCTCTGGCATTTTCAAGACAACTACTGTGCAGGGCGCGGCATCAACGATTTCGTCGGCGATACTGCCGAACCACAAACGGGCGAAACCGTGGCGGGCATGGCTAGGAACAAGCGCTTCATCAGCGGCATGCTGCTTGCAGGCATCGGCAATCACTTGGGCTACTTCGCCCCTGAGAATTTCAGCGCTGGCAGTGATGTTGAGCGCGCCTTTGAGATCGGCAGCTAGCTTTTCTAGAATCTGTATCTCTTCTGCTACTTCAATCGCGTCCGAGTCAGGAAGACCTGGAGTGGAGACGTTGGCGAAGCCTGGCACGATAACATGCACGAGGTGAATCTCGGTGTCGCTGCTGTACTTTTTTGCTACAAGCTCGGCTAATGCGCTTTTTGCGCTATCGGCACCATCGATTGCCACAACGATCTTCATAATATTTCCCCCTCGATGATGCTGTCGTAGCATCAAAGCGCTTTACTTGGAGGCGATTGAGTTCTGCACTCTATCGATATCTTTATAGATTTCCCACGAGCTAATTTGGGCGCCCTGGCTCAGTCCGTCGCCAGAGGGCCAAATGGCCGAATCGTTCTCCAGCTGCAGCATACCAAAGTATCTATGGCTAACCACAAAATCTTTTTTTTTCTTCTTAAGCATTACCAGCACCCGCCCGGGGTGGAATTGAGGCTGACTTCACGTGTACGGATACTTAACCGTGAAATTCTTAGGCATATGCCCCTTGATGTCTGAGCCAGCGGCCAGAATCAGGGTAGCGTAGTGATAGCTGGCCTTGCCCCCAACCGAGCAGGCGTTGGCCGCTGGAAGGTCCATTCTAAGTAGGTTGGCAAAGCCGATCACATCAGAATCGTTGATCAGCGCCGTTTTGCTGTCTCCGCCTTGGCGGCCCATGAGAAAGAGAATGGCAACGGTAACAATGGCAAAAGCCAAAATTTTCTGCATCTAGACTGGCGCCTCGATTGGTAAACCTTGCGGTATCAGATCTCATCATAGATTTACCCAATGGCAACCCCGAATACACTTAGGATTGCTTAAGATTGTCAAGCGCGACGGCGGCTGCAATTCGCTGGGCGAACTAATCGCTCGCCAGAGACCTAATCGTTTTGGTCAAACCGTCGGTCACTCGCGCCAAGCAGTCATAGTTTATTTTGTCGACTGTGTCTTGCTTCGTATGATAATGCGGATATCGATAGGGAGCGGTATCGGTCACCATGATGCCGGGATAACCGCAGCGCCAGAAGCTCAGTTGGTCTGAGAAATCGACTCCAGAAAGGTTGGCCGGTGCCGCCAATGTTTGGGTGGGAAATTTAGACGCAGCAATAAATGCCGTGGCACATTTTGTAAGCAGTGCGCGCGAATCTAGGTTGCCGATGAAGGTAAGAAAGTTGCCGGTTTTTGGATAAAGTAATGCCAATGCAGGCACGGGAAAGTGCTGTGAATCTGGTTTGTCGGAGTAGTATCCGATGGTTTCAAGTGAGAGCATAGCCACGATATTGTCGCCATTGTGTTTGCATGATTTTGCATAATAATAGCTGCCCATATCATCGCTGCGAAAGAATGGTGGCTCTTCATTGGTGAAGGCTACAAAGCGAACTGTGCGCGCGAAGCGTTCGCTGGCAAAGGCTTTGGCGATTTCTAGCATGGCTGCCACTCCGCTGCCGTTGTCGTTGGCTCCGGGGCAATCGTCGACGGCGTCATAGTGCGCGCCGATGACCACGACTTCGCTTCGTTTGTCTGTGCCAGGAATTTCAATAATGATGTTGGAGGCGCTTTGCGTTGCATGGGTGGCTCCCCAAAGACCATCTTTGAAGTAGCCACTAACTGAAAATGTGTGTCGGCTCGGTTTGAATCCGGCAGCGCTAAAATTCTGTTCTATATATTGCGCCGCTCGCTCAAGGCCCGCGGGATTTTTCGTCAAACTGCGCGCACCGATGTTTCCTGCTAACTGTTGCACATGACTACGTAAGCTTTTGACTAAGAGCTTCTGCTCTGCTGTGAGCGGCTCAAGGGTTCCGCTGTAGGCTGGCAGTCGGAGCGACGCTACAAGAGCGGCTGCTAAGGCCGTGATAGCAGCTGTAGAGGCGATCAGTACACTGCGGAGGTTTGCTTTTTTCTTACTTGTTTTTTGCATTGTCAGACGATTGTAGCACTACGCAATACTGGCTTTTGGCCGCTGGTGGCCTTGCGCGAAATTGGCGCTTTAGGTGAAGCTCTCTATTGCCTGTAGAATAGATCTTGCGACGGAAGTTTAGGTTGTGGTTTGGAGGGTTCGGCGATGTATTGGAAAGTGCAGTCGAGAGTACACTCGGAAGTGCAGTCGAGAGTAAAAATAAAGGCATCTTCAGGCATCAAGCGAATGGTCTTATCGGAAGCACTTTTGGCCACTGCACTTATTGTTTCTTTTGGCACAAGCCTCACCTCTACTTTGCCATGCCGGGCCGCAGGAGAAGTTTATCCGGTGCAAGTGCCAGCCAAATATCCAAAGCCGTTTGCAGCGTACAAGAAGATTATTCCTGTGGCTTGGAGAAAAGCCTCTTGGGTGTATACCCTTCAAGGCACGGCAGAACCAGTGCGCACCATTGATTTTAAAGGTCGTAAATTTCTCTTGGGCCATGTTTGCAAGCCACATGATTGTGGCGCCAATCAACTAACTTTTCTCATTGATCTTGATGGCTCAACGGCCTATGCCTTAGCAAACTCTTTTGACTTGACTCACGCTGAAGATGTTATGGTCGGCTCACCAGACCCTGAGACTATCAAGGTTTTAAGGAAGGGTTTGGAATAGTTATCAGCTCCGATTTTACTCAAGCCTCAGAATTTTACCCTTTACTTCGAGTTGTTTGTCGCGAACTATAATTTCATCGCAACCGAGATTTTTTCTCAGTTCATTCGCCCGTGCTACGGCTTGTTTGGCTGAGTGACCGAAAGTAAATTCATAGTTATTCCCTTTGCTGTCGCGTGCTTTTCCCGAACCTGTTGTCACTGAGTTGCAAGTGAAAGTACCTCGGATTTGGCGACCATCTGATCCTTCGGCCGTGACTCTTCCTTGCTGCCCAGCGGGGCCACCGCCTGGCGGAGTGTAAACGATTTGGGTTTTGCCAGTACACTCTACGCCGTCAGGGAAGAAAAAATGCACTGTTGCTCCACCGATGAGAAGGTTGTGCCTTACTAGACCGGTAAAGAGATCGCAGTTTTTCCAATTTTGAGCTACGAAATAGTATTCGAGATTCCAGATAGCGGCTTTTCTTGCCATGCGTTTGAAGAGCGGTGCATGTTTTGGTGCTTTGTTTGTTTTATCTCGATTAGACTCTCGAAGCTCTTCGGTTTCGGCACCAGGATTGTTCGTTTGTGATTCGTTTTGCGCGCTTGCTCTACCAGGCTCTGTTAACAAGACAATTGCCCAAAGTAATGCACAGAGAGTGAGTCGTTTCAAAAATTTTTACCGCTAGGGGAGGTCATTGTAATCGATCGGCAAGCGTTGCTATGGGACGAGGTTATCTTCCTTTTTTTTTAGTTGCCAAATGCTTTTAAAGATGTATTATAAGACTTAAGAGGCTTTTAAAAGAATAATTTTGCTCATCGCCGGCGTAGTTGTTTTGCTTTTAAAAGCGGTTTAAGCAAATTAGAGGCTTCTAAAAGCGTATGTCTCGCAGTAATCTACTACTAAAATCTCCGCCTTATAACTTTGAAAAAGCACTGCGCGACTTGGGCGAAAATCTTCGCCTTGCAAGACTGCGTCGAAACATGACTATCGCAGAGGCGGCGGAAAAAATAGGCACAGGGCCGAGAGCTGTCATGGATGCGGAGAAAGGCAAGGGGTCAACCGGAATTGCCGTTTATGCTGCTCTCCTCTGGCTTTACGATTTGTTGTGGCAATTTGGTGACGTCGCCGAGCCTGAAAGCGACAAGCAAGGCGTGCTGCTCGATTCGCTTAGGCAGCGCCAGAGAGCACGTAAGCGAATCGAGCTCGATAACAAATTTTAGTTGTTCAATTGTGTTGCAGCAGGTTTGTTTCAAGTATAGTGTTTAGAATTTTTCCTTAAAAATGATGCCCCACATAGCCATATGCTTCCATCAGTACAATTTAAACAAGTACTAGACCTCACACCCTATCTCAAGGGGCGTGAAATTATCTCTGAAGGCATTTGCTTCGATGGCAGCTTAGCTGTGTTAGTGGTCGAACCTGAGGCTAAAGACCTGCCTTTCGCTCGAACAGAACAAGGCATCGGCAACTTTCCTCGATCAACTTCTAAAGAATCATTTGTCATGTCGCTGCTGCGATTTGGAGACGATCCAAATAGTGAGAAACAGGGCAACGCGCGAGTCAACGAAATAGAGCTAGCGCCTTCAGCTAGTAGCTATCCGCAAGTACAGATGTTTCCTGATAATTCAATTTTGGTGGCACGTTCGCGCTGTTCTTTGCGTGCCGATGGTCCAGAGTTAAATGCCACTATTTATTCTGAGAAGGGCGAAGTGCTGCGCCATTTTTGCTTGGGAGATGGCATTCAAGATCTGAAAGTGTCACCTTCTGGCGAGATCTGGGTGTCGTATTTTGATGAAGGAATTTGCGGAAATTTCGGTTGGACTGAGGATGCCATCGGTGCCCCAGGAATCAATTGCTTTGATAAAACGGGCGAGAAAATTTGGTGTTTTGAAGCTTTAGGTGATATTGAGACTATCGATGATTGCTATGCCATGAGCATTGTTGGCGACGAAGTGGTGGCATGCTACTACTCAGACTTTCCCATTATTCGCATCAGCAAAGATAAGCAGATAACTGCCTGGCATAATCAAGTTGCAGGCGCTAATGCAATTGCTGTCTGTGGTGATAAAGTGCTGCTGTATGGTGGTTACGAAGAACCTAGTCGCTGTATCTTGCAGACGTTAGGTAAAGACGGCATAGCTAGTGACTTGACTCAAATCGCACTCTCAATGCCAGATAAATTTTCAGGCGAAACTGTAAGCTGTCACGATTCAGACTTGCATGTGGTGGTCGACTCTCGCTGGTATCGCTTGCGCCTCGATGTTTGAAGTTCTCAAACCAACAATGCACGCATGCTTTCGTCACAGATCGGTCACCCATCAGTCACCAGTCGGTCCGAGCTTCTCGTTATGGTAGTTGCATGAGGCGCAGGCAGTTACATTTGAGGATTTACCGATGCAAGGAAATTTTGAAGTTAGCGAACATCCTAACTCGACAAGCCAACAAGAAAACCAAGCTTCTTCGCAATTCTTTCATGAGTATGCCCTATATATGGAGGTAAAGCCGTCTCCTCCTAACAGTACTTTTGAAGATAGGAAAGCTGCTACCGATGCTCTCATCAGAAAGGATCTCGAACCATGCAATCCGTTGTTTGCTGTTGATGCAGCAAGAGCGCTAGACACTAACAATCTTGCTGGCGCAAAGAAATTGCTAAACGATTGCGGCCTTGCTAATCCTGATTTCTTTGCAGACTTGCAGGCGTTTCAAGATTTCGCTCAACGTGTCTCTGGCTATGAGAACAAGAATGATGGTCTGAACCTCAATTTAAAGTGGAGTCTTGGCCCTGGTGATGTCTACAATCTCAGCGGTATGGAAATCGGAGAAGCTAACTGGTGAAAGTAATTCGCTCTATAGTATTGCCGACGCCTGTAGCGAAAAACTAATCTTGTAGACCACTTGTCAGCAGACCGTTTTTTTGATATACCAGTTTTAGGAGGTTATATCAAAGCCTCTAATTGCAAAAGCTAAAAGGGGCACACCTAAATGGATAAGCCTGAAAGAAGCCAGATAGATTTTGATACGTCATAAAGATAAGATTGAGATATCGCCGTTAAGATTGATGCGCTGCTTTTGACGGGGTCTAATTATTGTTGCAAACGGGATGATAGCCATCTGTTTTTACAAAGAACCAAGACTCGACTCAAATAATCACGCATGCAAACGGCCTCTGAAGCGCCACCAAGTGAGGTGGCGCTTCTTTTCTTGTTTATTGGTGGATGTAAAAGCGTTAGGAGTCCATCCAACTGCATCTAAGCCTCTACTTGCAATGGAATACCTTGAGTGCAAGCAAGCACATGGTGCTGCCTTTAGTGAGAATGCCAAGTTTGGTCGGCTACAAGATGCAGTGAAAATGTAGTTTTGGGCAGCTACTTATGTTTCAACACTTCGTTAGTGAAACCACCTTCGACTGTCTTGCCATTTACTTGCACAAGCCAGTCGACTATCGAATCAGCTTTTAGTTCAATCTGCTGGCCAATTTTATAGGCGGGAGCTAGATCTGAGTTGTTGACGCAATGGCAGTTTAGAACTTCTGGTTTCTCCCATGCGTTGACGAAAGCCCAGAGAAATTCAGTATCACCTTTGTATTCAAAGGGAAATTTGACTGCCAACATTGCGTTTTGGGGAAGTTTACCGTTAATAAAGCGTGCTCTTGTGTCGGACAAAGTGCCTTTGGCTTTGGCGATTGCTTCATTCATTTCGCTGGTGCGTTTGCTGTACACAATCTTGTCTTCGTTTAAATCAAATAGTTGCGTGCAGATTGAAGTCAAATACTCTCCGCTTGCTGCCCCTGGTGGCGGTTGAATAGTGAGAAAATCGCTAGATTCATTTGTGTCACCCTTGTCAAATCTAAGGCTGATATCGATGCTGCCTTTGGCTTCCATGGGCGCCTGATAGGCCTCGTCAATGTCTGCAGCTGTTAAGTGTATTGTTGTCGGTATCTCGATTATTGTGTCGTTGCCAACTTTCTTTCTGTTCTTCGAAAGACAAACTAACTTCCAGCCCACGCCGGTAATGATTCTCGCGAGGGATGCTGAGATATTTACCGGTGCATCCATGAGCTGTAGTTCGGGCAGCCCTGAGAAGTCCATTCCTTTTGTTGTGTACCAAATGCCATTTTTGTCTTGCGAAGTTATCTGTGTGAGCCATTTACTGAAGCAAGGTTTTCCGTTGCTGGGAACGGATGGATTGGCGATTTCACTAGCTGAGCGAATTACAGGGAAGCTCAGATCGAGAACACTGCAGTGGTAGTCGCTTGCGTAGGCGCTGGCTGCTGTTCTTACCAAAGAGTTGTTTAGAGCTGGCCATTTTGGGGTGGCTGAAAGAGTTAGCACGGCAAAGTTCTGTGCAGATTGAAATGCCGATAGGTCTTCTTTGCTGCTTCCAGTGGCCGTAAGCAATCCGGCGTCAGGGAGTTGAAACTCTTTCGCAGAAATAGTACCTATTTCTAAGACGTCATCAGTGACTAATTTTCTCACTGCTTCTGAGCTTTCGTTATCCAAATGCCTCTTGGCCGAGATAAGAAATTCTTGGCTAAGATTTACCGGCGGCTTAGCTAAAGGAATTATGTAAGTGCTTCGAACTTGATTTGGCAAAACCAATCTGATTGTGCCGCTTCCCGCAGTCTGCGCATTACCTTCCTTATTTTGCTTCTTGTCTTCCAGCATATCGCTCAGCTTTGCACAGCCAGCGGTCGCTATGATGCTCGTGCATATTATTAATGGCAAAATTATTGATGAAGGTTTGAATGGCATATGGGCAAGTCTACATTGGATGTTGACCAGCTCGCTCACTCGCACCGCCGTATAAAGCATAAGCTTGAGCATCAGCTCATGCTGTGTGTCACCACATATTCGCACAGTCCTGAAGAACTTCTTGAGCTCGGTCAGTGACAATAGCTCCGGCAGCCTGCGCTCTTTCTTTGGCTTTTCCATCTTTAATTTGATTCGGACCTGCTGACAGACGGCAATGAAGCCATCGTATGAAAGGCGGTGTTGACGAACCACCCGGACTATTTTTTTTACGGCCTCGGATTTCGTAATCTGTTTTGACGCTGCGAAACTGGTAGGTTTTCTAGGAGCAGGCTTGGTCATTCAATATCTCTTTTGGCACAGTTACTTCGTATATCTGTAATTCTACGAAGTATACCCAATTGGCACCCTGACATAAATCTGAGTCTGAGGTTCAAGCGATGAGCGACTTTAAGTGGCGTCATTTCCAGGGCGAGATAATTCTCCAGTGCGTTCGCTGGTACTGCAAGTATGTTATCAGCTACCGCGATCTCGAAGAGATGATGGAAGAGCGCGGCGTCGATGTCGACCACACTACGATCTACAGATGGGTCCAGCACTACGCTCCCGAAATAGAAAAGCGTCTGCGCTGGTATTATCGACCCTCCTACTCCACGTCCTGGCAAATTGACGAAACCTACGTCAAAGTAAAAGGGCAGTGGAAGTATCTTTACCGAGTGATAGACAAAGAAGGTAGAACATTAGACTTCTTCTTGTCGCACACGCGAAGTACGGCTATGGCAAAACGTTTTCTCTGCAAAGCCTTGAAAAAACAAAAGTCTTACGATAGACCCGATACCATCAACACCGACAAGAACCCCGCTTACGGTGCGGCTCTCAAAGAGATGAAGAAAGAAGGTAAGTGTGACGCCGATCTTGAGCACCGTCAAGTCAAATATTTGAACAACCGATTGGAAGCCGATCACGGCAAGTTAAAACGGCTCATCAAACCTGTTCGCGGATTCAAGTCAATGAAGACTGCGTATGCCACCATCAAAGGTTTTGAGGTCATGCGCATGTTTCGTAAGCAACAGATGCGAGGCTGGCAGCAGTTACCAGGCGTCAAGGGAGAAGTGTGGCTAATTGAAAAACGATTCGGAATTCACAACCCGAAGTATGCCGAAGCCTGGTGGAAAATGATCAACGACGAATTTGAGGCTACTGCATAGCCGAAAACCGGCCAAGCTAACACGTCCCAAAACTTGCTTCAATTTCAGACCCAGTATTTGCAACAGAGCCAATTTTCCAGTCAGTCGAGAATGGCGTGCGTAGCAAGACAATCATGGCATTGTTTGCCCCGAGGCAAATAGCGACAAAAGAGATAACGATAACATGAAGACGCCGCCTGTCTCTGCGCGTATAGAGATAAGTGTTGGCCAGCGCGATAGCCGAGCAGAGCACGAGAACGGGAAGAATACGTCGGCACCAAGTTGAGTGCATAGCGTTGAGGCGTGTGTGGCGATAATCGCCTAATTGCTGAACGACGGTGATAAGAGCATTTTGGATGTTGTTTTCTTTGTTGTTGGTCGGCATGAAATTGAGAACTGCGTCATTTATGCAAAGATACTGCAAACCAGCTTTTCTACTCATTTGCCCGTGTTCCATAGCTTCCCATTCGACATACTGAACTTCTTGGTTGTAGTCGACGCACAATTTAGTGACAGCGTTCTTTGTCTCTATAGGCAGCCCCCGTGCCAAACGAACTACATCAGCCAAAGCTGCCGATTCGCTGTCGGCTGTGTTTTGCATCGACTCATAGTAATCAACAGAATCGGCAACTCCTCGCCTGCGGTCAAATTAGTTGCGCAGGCGAGGAAGTTTCTTCTTGAGAATTTTTTTCGTGAGAAGCAACCTTCACCTTACTCACTGGTGCGGTTGTTTCGCTGCCCTTCTTGTTCAAGCCGTTTGATATCAGCTTGTGACAATTGCGGGCGGTCGAGTTTGAGCGTGAGCTTGTCGAGTTTGCCAGTGAAAGTAAACGGCACTTGATAGTCTTGATCGCATACCGTTGTACCGGTATCGGAGCCTATATCGAAGCTTTCGTCCCACTGAAGAATTAGCGGCAGAGTGTGCTCCATTTTCTCTGTGGCAACTTCCTTGCCATCTATTTTAAGAGTTCCGGTGCCACCTCGGCCGATACCGCTCATGTTGTTGTAAGCGATGGTGCCAACACCAAGCCCGTCATATTTGAAGTCAAATTCAAGTTGGTGCTTGCCCGGGGTGAGCGCCTCTGGTGCTTCCCAGCGAATACGTTTCAAATCAACGAGATTCCAGAGAAATACTGGCTTGTTCTTGAGTAGATAGAAGCCGTAACCACCGAAACGTCCACCGGAAGTAAGAATCATTCCTTCTGCGCCATTCTCAGGAATCTCCACCTCAGCTTTGATGTTGTACGAGGTATTGAGCAACAGCGGCGAATCGCCTTGGGGAATGCCTGTGAGAGGCTTCTTGTAAACGAACTCGCTGCGTCCTGCCGTGATATTTGGCCGGTCTGCCACTAGCCGTGTGGCACAGCTGGCATCTAGTGGAAGTACTTCATATTTTTTCGCTTCGCTCAAGAATAGAGCCTTCATTTCGTCGACCTTTTTTGGGTTGGCCGCGGCCACGTCGTTGGCCTGCGTCCAGTCTTTGTTGAGGTCGTATAGCTCCCAGGTAACACTGTTAGTTGGGTCTTGGTTAGCTGGCCCAGATGTCACCCACGGCGGACGTATCACCTTCGTACTAGCTACCCAGCCATCGTTGTAAATAGCGTGGTCGCCCATCATCTCGAAATACTGAGTTTTGTGCCGACTAGGCGTTTTGCTGTTGGCCTTGTCGAAAGTATAGTTAAAGCTGATGCCCTCAATTGGCTTCTGCTTAATGCCTTCCACGGTATCTGGTGCGGGGATGGCACAAGCTTCTAAGATTGTCGGCACCACATCGATTACGTGATGAAATTGGGTCCTTACCGCGCCTTTGTCATTGATATGTCCTGGCCACGATACGCACATGCCTTGACGAGTACCTCCGAAGTGGGAAGCTATCTGTTTGGTCCATGCGAATGGTGTGTCGAAAGCCCAAGCCCAGCCCACTGCCATGTGGTTGTAGGTGCGGTTGGTGCCCCAGACGTCATAAAAATACTTCAGTTGATCAGCAACAGGTACGTTAACTTGGTTGAACATGGCCACTTCATTAGGTGTGCCAACGAGTGTTCCTTCTGAGCTGGCACCGTTGTCTCCGCTAATGTAAATAATGAGCGTGTTGTCGAGTTTACCCATCTCTTTGACAGACTGAATTACGCGACCTATTTCATGATCGGTATATGCCAAGTAGGCGGCATAAACGTTGGCTTGGCGAATGAACATCTTTTGCTCGTCAGCACTGAGAGTGTCCCAGTTCTTCAGTAGTTTGTCTGGCCAAGGCGTCATTTTCGCGTCTTGCGGAACTACTCCTAGCCGTTTCTGGTTAGCGAAGATATCCTCGCGCAGCGCATTCCAGCCCTTGTCGAACAAGTGCATGTCGCTAATTTTCTTAACCCATTCTGGTGTCGGATGATGCGGCGCATGAGTTCCGCCGGGCACGTAATGGCAGAAGAAGGGCTTATCTGGAGAAATCTGGTTAAGTTGGTTGAGCCAGCCAATGGCATCGTCTGCCTGAGCAGTAGTGAGGTTCCATCCTGGATGACCAACATATGGATAGATCTGGGTGGTGTTGCGGAAGAGGTTAGGTTCCCACTGACTGGTGTCGCCACCGATAAAGCCGTAGAAATAATCGAAGCCCATGCCTGTCGGCCAGAGCTCGAAGGGGCCAGCCTGACTGGCTTGAAATGTTGGGGTGTTGTGCGCTTTGCCGAACCAGGATGTGGCATAGCCGTTGTCGTGGAGGGTGCGTCCGATAGTAGCGGCGTCTTTAGGAATTATGCTGTTGTAGCCCGGGTATCCGGTGCACATCTCTGAGATTACGCCGAAGCCAGCGGAATGGTGATTGCGACCTGTTATGAGTGCTGCGCGTGTTGGCGAACATAGGGCGGTAGAGTGGAATTGCGAATAGCGGAGACCCTCTGCTCCTAACTGGTCTAGAGCTGGAGTTGGTATGACGCCCCCGAAAGTGCTGGGGGCTCCGAAGCCAACGTCATCAGTCATTATTAAGAGCACGTTTGGCGCACCTTTGGGTGGCACTACACGTGGTGCCCACCAAGCCTTGGATTGCGAGGCATTGTCTTTGATCGTGCCTTTGAAGGCTGGATCTGGCGCTGGCAGTTGCTTGCCGTTGATAGTGGTGGTGGCGCTCGCTGAACCGACTTCGCCAGTGGTTTGCTGCGCCAGCGTTAGGGCCGGTGTGAGCAGGAAGACTGCGCTGGTTGACAGAGATGCAAAGACCGATATGCGCCACTTTCTCATGACTAGTTACCAAAATAAGTAGCTTAAAGGATACACGCTTGGCATTTACATGGGGTAGAAGTTCTTGCTTTTTTAACGCAGCAGCGCCTACTTTTCGTCAATTGCCTTAGCCACTCAAATTGATACTTAAGTATAGTGACTTAAATTGCCCATCAATGACTCTCAGTGGCTTATTGTTGTCGAAAAACCATCGGCGCTCTAGTCGGGTAATGCCTTGTTGTGGTACGGCCGTTCTCAACCAAGTTCTTTTCCAAGCACTTGCCACACTAAATTTTTAGTGGTTAATTTTGAGCAAATCTCTTCTTTCAATAGCGCTCGAATCTGTTCTGCTTCGCCGACCTTCTCTGCTGCATTCATGGTGTTTGTGAATGCATCCCAAATATCACTGCCAGTGATTTCAAAGCCCTGACCTAGAATGATCCACTGCAAGGCCGACAACCCGGCGCACATGGCAAATGCTGGATCTGAATCAAGGAAGTCGCGCGAAGCGCGGCTCAACGTGCGCGGATCGCACGGGCTCTTCCTTGCTAGTTGCAGGGCAAGTTCTAAGAATCCTAGTTCTTTTGCTGTGGCGAACCATTTGCCTTCGGCACCAGGGGTAGTGTCAATTAAGTCGTTCAATATTTCTTTCGCTGGTTTTTGCGGATACTTTTTGGCAATGGCTCGATAAGTCGCCAAGTGTGTTGTACTCTGATTCGCTTCAATGGCATAGCGTGAATATGCCTCATCAGCAAAGCCTGAACCCAGCAGAATTTCTTCGCAAACTTGTGCGACTGAGGCATTGCTCGTCCAATTGCCCCGGCAACTCTCGGCGTGTTGAATTGCTTCTGCTTTTCTGCCGAGGGCGGCGAGGGCTTTGACTGCAAATTGCTGATATTCCCAGAAGTTGAGGCGGTCTAGGGCGAGTAGTTCTAATAGTTCGTCGTAGCGGCCAGCTGCATATAGAGAGCTGAGGCAAGCTGAGGTGCCGTGAAAGTGACCTCTGTTTGACGAGCCTTCAGACCAAATCATGCGCACCATACCTATTAGCTCATCAGCCCAGAATGAAGCAATCTTTTGTGAGGCGCAGAGTTCGCCCCAGTAATCGGCGAGCCTCTCGATGTAGGGCATTTTGTCTGCTTCGTGGGCGGCCCACAGTCTGTCAAGCCACTTCCTTCTTGTCTTCTCGTCGACTTCTGGAGCGGCAATTATTGGAACCAACTCTTCGATTGCCCGATAAATTGCCGACCCAATTGCGCCAGACGAGCTGTCAACATGTTCAATGGCCGGCGCGATTTTCTCGAAGAATATGACCGCGCCGTCAGCCGCGAGGGCAGGTTCTTTGCGAGCTACTTTTTTAATTTCAGTGACTGCTTGCTTGATGCGAGTAATCGCTGGTTGTGATTTCCAGCCAAAGGCGTTGCGTCGAAATCGTGGCTTGAATTCCCATTTGTGTGTCTCGCCAGTAGGGGTAGGAGGGGTAGGAGGCATGCGCAAGAACCTTTATTGCTTCTAACTCTTTTCGTGTCAGGAGTTCCGTGGTCACGGCTGCTCACTCTCTTTTCACTCTTTCTCTCAGTTATTTTACCCTGCGTAGGTTCTCTGGTCTTTATTTGGGCGAACCATTCGTAGTTTCTTTCCCAGTTGGCTCATATTTGAATCTTAGCGATTAGATATGAGAAGGAGGTTCAAACGTTGTGACCGATTGCCTTGCGAATTGACTTCGCCGCCATCATGCCACTGCCAGATGCAAATGCAATGCGGTCGTAACCTGGCTGCACAATGTCACCGCCGGCGAAGACACCTTCAATAGAAGTAGCAAAGTTCTCGTCAATGATTATGTGGCCTCTTTCATCGCTTTTGAGTTGGTCTACAAATAATTCAGTATTTGGCATATAACCAAGTTTCGCAATCAACTTGTGGCAGGGCAATTCATGGCAAGGCAATTCATGATAAGGCAATTGTCCCTCACCGTCTTGATTTGAGACAATTACTGATTCTAGATTCTCCGCGCCTTTCAATGCTTTTAAACTTGTATTCAGTAAAACGCTGATGCGAGGGTGTGCTTCAACTCTTGCTATAACATCTGGACGCGCCTTAAGTGTGCCACCACGCACAAGCACCTTAAGGTCTGGGCAAATTTCTGCCATATCTAGTGCAGTAAGCATGGCACTGTCGCCGCTTCCTACCACAATCAATTTCTTATTTTCTAATTCACTCTGTCCGAAGCCATTATGATAGTAAATGTCTTTCTCGTAACCGTTAGTCAGGCTAGTATCTAATTCTTTCACGCGATAGCCGGTGGCTAAAAAGATGGTGCGCGCTCGCAGTGTGCCTTGGCTAGTTTCAAGAGAAAGCTCTTGAAGATTGAATGCTTGGACATTCAACTTGGTAAAAATGCGCTGAGGCAAAGCGAGTGTGGCAACCTTTTCCATTTCTTGACGCAAGGCATCACCAGTTGCGTAAAAACCAGCTGAGAAATTCTGCAATGGTCCTGGTATCAAAGGTAGTTGACCGCCAACACGGTCTGAGCGATCGATAACAATAACGTCTAAGGCACTCTCTATACATTCGAGCGCGCAACTTATGCCAGCCGGTCCGGCACCAACTACGATGGCGTCATAAACATGATCGACCTTGATCATTTGACTTTTATCTCCATGCTCAATTCAGTCACTGCACCTAAAACTGATTCTACGGTGATGGCAGACATGCAGCGCTCCTCCCACTTCTCAGAGGTACATTTCCAGGTTTCCCAGTAAGTGAGATTTTCATTTTCTTTGAAAATATCAAAGTTTACAACCTTATTGGGAACGGCTGAAAATTCAATGTCAATACAGCTCTGTTGGCACAGTGGGGCAACCAATGAGCGCACGTGAGGATAATCTCGTTGAAACATGACGTTATAGCGAAACAACGAAACGGTAGGAATCATTTGATGAAGCGCGATATGCATCAGGCCAGTATCAACTGCAACGACAGATTGTGCTGAACTGATCACGTCAAGTGCGTCAATGATTGTTGGCGTAGGTATATGCTCTAAGCCGGCTTTCAAACAATCTCGAACAATCTCAGAGCGCTCTGGCTGCCCCAGAACAGCTAATTTTTGTCCTTTCGATTTTAATTCTGCGGCGAGATCGAGCCAGTGCTGGACTGGCCAACATTTGACGATGCCTGCCGAACCAGGAATGAAGATCACCGTGTCTTTGGCTTCAAGGCGAGTAGTGAAAGGAAGTGGCGTTAAATGGTCGTAGTTTGCATCAATTCCGAAGTCTGCGCAGATACCCTTCAAAACGTGGTTTATTTTGTAGCCTGGGTATTGCCGCTCAAATTCTGGTGATGCCCAAATATGATCGGTTTGCAGTGGATGGTTGCGTAAATTGAAATAGGTGTCACCGGCCTTGAGCTGTGCAGATTCGAATTCAGTTTCGCGAACGGAGCCAGCCAAGCCCTCGATTCTCGCTTCTAATCCTTCTTGAAAGGGTGAGCGAGTTACAAGGTAAGTTGGCTGCCCAGTATTAATCAATGCTTGCAAGGCCGGCAAAGAAACGATTAGATCACCAAGACCATTCGCAACCGGTGCCAAATAAAAAGCCACTTAAATTTCCTTGCCTAAGGCTATTTTTGCGCAAAACCCTTGGCGCTCACAGCCTCGGATTAGTATACCTCAGAGTGAATATCTAACCTACCTCAATCTGCCTCAATCTTCCGTACCCTTCATATTGCCACCAAGCAGTTTGTCGGTCATCTTATCGGTGCTCGACAATAATTTTGAGGCCGCTTCAATATGCTTATCACAGATGCTCACCTCTGCTCCCTCTTCAGCGGCAAACAAAGTGGCCTTCCTAAAGAGCTCACGAATATATGCAGCACTGACTCCATCTGTGCTTTCGATAAACTTGTTCATGTCGCTAACTGCAAGTGGCAAGCCTTGAGAATAGAGTTCGAATAAACGCCGACGGCATTCTTTGTCTGGCAGTGGTATCAGAACTGCCAAGTCAATTCGGCCCGGGCGCGATGCGAGAGCAGGCTCTAATATTTCTGGCTTGTTGGTGGTCAGCAGAAAAAGCACATCAGCGTCATCGGCTAGGCCATCCATTTGATTCATCAGTTCAAAGAGCAAAGGGTTATAGTTCTTCGCTGTGCGGTCTTGGGCAACCAAATCGACATCGTCAATAATCACGGTGGCCGGTTGCAATCCACGCGCCAAGGCGCAAGCGTCTTCTAGGTGCTTGACGCTATTGCCACTAAGTACGATGGCTGTTCGCCCAGGCATTGCTGTGAGCAGATACATTATGGTTAGCGACTTTCCGGTGCCTGGCGGCCCGTAGAGCAACAGGCCTCTTTTGAGGTGGCGCCCGCGCGATACCAATAGCTCTTTGTGCTTAGAGAAGCCTGCTGTATGGCGTTCGATTTCGTCTATAACTTCAGGCTGAAGAATCAGTTGTTCGCGAGTGATCTTGGGCACGTTGTGAAACTGGAAAGTAACTTCTTGTCGCTTGCCTTCTTTTAGAGTAACGACCTGCCCTTTGTAGATACTCTGAAGATCGGCCTCTAACGCCACGCGATGTAAGAAGTCTTGGGCAGCGCGTTTGTCTTTTGCCATAACCTCTAGCACTATATGATCTTCGTAGCGCGGATGGTAGAGGTAGGCAGCAAACTTGTTGGTGCCATCGTTTATTAGGTACAGTGCTTTTTCTGGACAGCTCAAATTGGTGCCATCGCTGAGCAGCACGTCTTTGTATTGCAACGGGCCCACAGTTTGCTGATCAAAATTGTCGGGATGAATGAGATCGCCGAAACTCAGTTCGTAATCTGTGGACGCTATGCCCACAACTGAACCATGCCGACGTCTGGTACCCACTATATGATTGAGGGCACGATTGATGCAAGTCTGCCTTGAGCAGCTGTACTGAGCCTGCACGATGGCATTCTTGCGTGGATTGCGACCGAAGTGGTCTTTCAATACGTCGAAGATTGGCT
>JBBRMD010000059.1:0-40193 GCA_038231015.1 Candidatus Obscuribacterales bacterium | reverse complement strand
TCTCATTCAACCGACGTCCGAGCCAGTAGGGCTTTTCTTCCGGCGTGTTGAGAATGTTGCCCCAGCGGTCGCGGAGGTAACGGACGGCGTAGCGGATGGGACCATCGTGACCGAAGGCCTTCGACATCTTGGCCACGTAGGCTTGGAAGAACACCGAGGTGATCTGCATCGCGGAACGATAGCGGCCGGCCTTCTGGTCGATGACATTGAGGTAGGTGCCCCGGTCATTGCTGGTCAGGTCGGTCGAATCGAGCTTGGCGTACCACCAGGTTTGGGTGTAGTCGTCGAAGTAAACCAGAGTTTCCTCCTTCTTCGACACCTTGGCACCCTTGCTGTCTGCCTTTTGAGCAGCCGTGGAGACCTCGATCATCTTCTTCACCTCAGCGACAACCCGCTCGCGTTCCACCTTGTCAGTGACAGAGGTGATGCGGCTGGCCAGGTCGTTGAGGCGCTGCGATTCCGGCTTGGCGGTTTCTTCGTGAACGATATCGCCGACCTGCTCGGTGAGAGACTGCTCGCCGGTGGCGTCGCCTTCTTTCCACTGCAGATAGAGCGCTTCGCACTCGAGAAACTTCTTGATGTCAGAAGCGCACACCGTGCGGTCCCAGTTGTTGATGGGAGCGATGGTGTAGTTGTTGTTGAGAACGCGCGTGCGGAAAGTGCGCAGGCGGCCGAATTGCTTTACTTGGTTCGTTTTCATGATTTGATTTCCTTTTAAGTTACTTGTGATTGGGAATGTTTCCCCAGCCGTGCCCCTTGCCAGGCACGACCAGCACGAGACCACAAGCGGCTGTAATAGCTACTTGCGACCTCGCCCCACCGCAGGATGGTGCGGATTCGGGATTGTTAGTGATGCGATTTGCAGACGACGGTGGTCAGTGATTAATCAGCTCGAGCCGTGGAAATTCTCTTAGCGACCCTTGGGTGCTGCCACGAGAATGCTCTGCGGAATGCTGACTAACGACTGACCATCGATGAACTCAATGCGAGTGGCACCGACGTAGTGGTGTTCTTCGCTGATGAGTTCGAGGACGTTTTGCAGTGCTTCCAGAGGTGAGTTGCCTTCGTGTGCGAGCAGTTCGATGAAGCGGCGCTTGCCGGCGAGAACTGTGCGAACGACGAAGTCACCAGGAAGCATGTGCTCGAGGTCGATGATCAGTTTGACGCCCTGGATAGGGACATCATCGATTTTCTCGACTTGGACGATGTTCTCGCTGGAGGCAAAAACATTGCTCTGAAGCTTGCCTTCGAGGAGAACGACAGAGACGACTTTCTTAGATGAAGCCTTCATGATTGACACCTTTCGGAATGCTGGGCACTCCAGTTTTAGAATGTGAAACTCGTACGAACGAACCATAGACAACACTTGAGCGAAGCTACCGAAGACCTTGTTAGATGCCGACGAGTAAGACGTGTCCTTTCTACGTGCTATGCACGTGGTTGGTGGAAAGGGTGAGAGTTACTGGGTTGGGTCTTGGGGTTGTTGGGCTCTTGTGTTGAATGAATTGGTTAGGTACGTGAGTTGATACTAATGAGAAAGTTCGATGTCAAGCAAGGATCTTCTTCTCTTTGTTACTTAGGAAGAAAATATTGAAAAATTGGCTTTTAGCCATCTCTGTGATTACTTCGTGAGCCATGGGTGGCGGCTTTTGGGGTAGTGCTTTTGCTATTAAAGGGGCAGGCAAAATATTTTTCCGCTTATATTTGGAGTGACTACCTATGCGGTTTCTACGTGTTCTCGGGGCCCTCTACCATTGGCACGGTTGGCGCAAGGTGTCGGTTTTCTCATTTTGATGGCGGCGAATTGCATATAGTTGAATGGGATGGTTAGAGGGTTGAAGTCATTGTTCGCTTGCGATAACTGCGCCATTTACATCGAAGCAAGTGCGCTTTATCAAAATTGAGCTGCAGAAAAACCTCGCGCAAGCTTAGCGAGACTTAATGATAGTCTCGTAATAAATGGCGTTTGGTAGACAAAAATCAAACTCGCAGCAAAGTGCTTTTGCTGCCAAATTTTCGAAATTTTGCTTTTGCTACAAGAAATAAGTGGCAATTTACTCCTTTGATTTTTGGGGTAGCTAGCGCAGCTCTCGTGCCACCCTGAAACGACCTTATATTCAAAGATTCGCGTTACTAATAAGCTTATGTAAAGGCATGTAAAGAGCTTTGTATTACAATTCTTCTCGTGAGTCATAGAACATCTGCTTGATAGCTATTGGTATCCCATTTCTCCAATTCACTTAGAGCTAATAAGCACCTCTTAAAGCAAGCTCCTCTTACTTCCTACTCTTCCAAATTGATCTTCTGATCAATCTGCTGGAGCAGGTCTGTCGGTGGCGCATTGTCTTTGGGTCAATAGGTGTTGTTGTCGCGCTCTCTGTCTGCCGTTTCTTCGTGATTAGCCTCTACGGCTGACAACGATTTTCGGCTGACTGCGGTGCTGCGGATGGCTGGGATATCACTTTTGCAAGGAGATTACATGGTCGTAGACAGAGCAATACCGCTTCTCGACAGTCTTTTTTTTCACAGGAGTCAATCATGTCTCATTCATCAAAAATTTCTTGGAGTCAGTTAACCGGCCGTGATCTCTATCTGGCAATCGTCTGCTCGCCGGCTCTCCGCCTCGAACGCAAGCAGGCCTATGCTCGAGATCGTGCCATCGCCAAAGGTCGACTGAAGGTTCTCACCCCCCGCAAGCTCCGGCCTGCTCGTTCCAGAGAAATCTGGCACATCAGCCTCTTGCTGGACACCAAGCTCGATGTCGATTCGCACGACGCGGTCACCTACTGCCTGCACCCGCACACTGGCCAGCCCCTCGTGGTCAATGGCAGCTGCCTTGTCTATGACGGTGAGAGCAGCCATTTCAGGATGGTGCAGTACGTCAACGGCAAAGGTTCTCACTTCTCCAAGCAGCCCGACATCTACGACGGCGAGGCTCATCTGGCCTGCGATGGTGGCACTCTTGTGGCCATTTACCGCAAGGGCAAGTGCGTCTCTTCGAGTTTCGTTTCGTCGGTGACAACCAGCAGCTCCAAGCTGATGGCGATGATTTTCGGTGCCCCTGGTGGCCCCGATATCACCCGCAAGAACTTGCAGCGCAAATCGGGCAAGTCGGCCATCTGAGCCTTCTGTACCCCATAACTGCTAGAGCAGGAGCCAACTTTCTCTGAAAAATCGAAAAACTACATCGTTGCGAAAAGGGGAAGCCTATGAGCAAAGACGAAGAATTTGATCGTCCCCGAACCAGGTCGCGAGCAAGGCTGTTGCAGCAATTGCAAACTGTGATCGTCGATCCTGACGGCCACGAAAGGCCTTACCTCGAGCAATACTTCGACTGCGAATTACCTGACCACGCCCGTGCTTATATCTACGAACTGGTCGAGGTGCACGCAGAAGAAGGCGAAGTCGGTCAGAAGGTGTATCAAGTGGTGCAGCTGGCCGGCACTGTTATCTTCCGTCGAGGCGTCGTGCATTAGCGGCGTCCTCGCTCAACCTCTAGGATAGGAGAACTGATGCTTTATTTCATCGAATTCTGTATCGCGGTCATCGTGCTGATTGGTCTTGCGCTTTACGGCGTGTTTCTGGTCAGCCCTCCGGTCAGTTTGGTGGCAGCTCTGCTGATCGCCAGCTGGCTCTTCAAAAACGAGGCCAAAGGCGGCCTTGCAATCTTCAGTGCCAGTTACGGTCTGCCGGCACTGATCACCATCGGCGTGCATCTGGCACGCTGAGACCACAAGCGCAAAGCCACAAGCTTTGCTTATCTGATAGCGATTGGGTAAACAACCATTTCCCTGTCGCTATCCAAGAGTCTGAAATGTCGCCGATGCAGAGCTGAGGCGCATTTCAGATACGACAAAAATTTACTTAAACTGGACTACATCATGGACATGATCATCGCCGAACTGCACGAAAAATCGAAAGCCCTGCGCACCCGCGCCCGTATCGCCCTGCTCGCCGCCAAGCGGCTTGAGGGTGACCAGACCGTGCTCTCGCCCAAGGATGAAGCCGCCGTCAAGGCTTTGTTCAGTGCCAAAGGCCTGGCCCACGAACTGAGTGCGCTGCGTTTGCTTGCCGTCGAACTGAAGATGGAAGTGCGCGCCAATCAGATGTCGTACCCGACGCCGGCTGCAATGCACCGTCGTCTCAGCCGTGCTTGTGAACTCTCTTCGATGGCAATCGAAGCTGAAGCGCGCATCTTGCGTGTCGTCGAAGGCGAAAGCAAGATGTACACCGCGCTGATCAGTGAATCGGCCGCCTTCAAGCTCGAAGCCGAAGCTCACACCGAAAGCGCTAGCGCTTTCGAGCGTAGCTTGGTGGACAGCAAGGCGACCGGCAAGGGCAAGTAAGCAGATCAAGTCTGCAAGCAAGTGCAAGTCGGTCGGCTGTTCGCTGTCTGACTTGCTTTTTGAACCGTGCAGACCAGAGGGCCTGCACGGTTTCTTCCGACAATCTCAGTCCAACACAAACAAGAAATGAGGCGTAAATGCGTCTATTCAATGGCACATCCCTCGGTGTGCAGATCGTCGACAATGGCTTCCTCCAGTGCGGCGACGAGAAGGTGGAGTTCCTCCCCTCTCTCTACACCACTCGTGGCGCAACCTTCGGCAACAGCCTGATGTTCGGCACGCTCGTTCTTGAGCGCGATGGCGGCTATCGGCTGCAGGGCTGCCCGGTCGACTCGCATCAGATCAGAGGCATGGAAGCCCTGATTCTGGTCAACCTCAAGGTAGCTCCGCAGGGCAAGGTCACTCACCCTGCCGACAGCTTCGGCGCCAAAGTGGCTCTGCCTCAGCGCATTACCCGCAGCCGGCCGCGCGCAATCGACAGTCACGAATTTCATGCTCTGGTCGTTCTGCGGCCCGGCCACGAAATCGAACTGACCGACACCTACGTGGTTTCGGACCCAAGCCAGCCCCTTCCCAAGCCCATCAAGGCTCGTCGCGGCAGCAAGGGCGCTCCGATTGCCCAGGCTCATAGCTCGCCCTTCGCCCAGGTCGAGCGCGTTTGCAAAACCCGCATTGCCTTCGACGGCAAGACGGTCACTATCTCCTCGACCAATTAGCTGCTGGCAGCCTTGGTCTAATGAAAACGCACAACAATCTTCGAAAGGAGGATTGAAATGAAAATTTTCCACGGTACCACATACGGTGTGGACCTTCACGGCGAATCGTCGCTTTGGATCGGACGTCGCAAGGTCCCCGTTTCTCCCACAGCTCTGGCTGGTATGGTCGAAGGACGGCTCGGCCGCGCTTCGGTGACCAAGGTCGGTGACGAGATCGCTCTCAACAGCGAGAATGTCAGGTCGAACGTCACTCACAGCGACCAGGCTGCTCTCGTCATCGTCGACACACCGCTGGTCGATGTCGAGCCTTTCTCGGTTTCTCCCGTGCGCGGCGATTGCCGGGCGCTGGTTGCTCAGACCGAGTGCTACATGACGTCTGCTGGCTTCACGCCGGCTGCCGCAATCCTCTCGCGCTTCCACGGCCTGCTGGTCATGGAGCCGGGTTCTTGCATGGAGATCAAGGAGAGCTATGGGCGCTTCGCTCTGCTCGACTGGATCGACAACTGGCGCGGAATTCACTCGGGCACCACTCGCTTCGTCTTCCGCGTTCATGTCTCCTACGATGGTCGCTCGGTGAAAATCGAGAAGCAGCCGATGGAGCGCGTTATCAGCTAATCTCAAAAGATCCGGGTCGGCCCAGTGTTGGCCCGGACCTCCTTTTGAGAACCCTCTTAAGGAGCTTTTGATGATGAAAAATCTCGTTATTCCTCCGACCGGAATTTTCTGGGCGCAAATGCGCTGCTGGAGCCTCTGCCTACTGTTGCTTACCCTTTGGGGTGGTGTCGGTATTGCTGGCATCTGCTCGCCATTCTTGTTCGGCAGCACCATAGAAATCGGTGCTCGCTTTTCGCTTCCGATATTCTGTCTGCCTCTGTTCTTCGCTTTGATAGTGGTCTGGAATTGCTACAAGGTTTGGCTCAACCGCGTCGAAGTCAATCGGCATGGTATGGACTACTGGACTCGCAATGGCTATTCGTTTGAGGCTGATGACGAGCATCTCGATGCTTTCAGTCGCGAGTTGGATAGCCTCTGCGCTGACTTTGCCGTAGCCAAGCCTCGCTGGTTTGTCTCTGTGCGAAATGCTCTGTTCATCAAGATCTACACTCCGGTAGCTACGGCTGGCAGACCAGCGATTTTGATTACTAGCGCCATGCTGGCAGCTGATTTCAGCTCCAACGGTAGACGCACGTTGCTGGCTCACGAGCTGGCTCATGTGCGTTTGCGCAGCCAGCTATTCGACATATTCTGCTCGGTAGTCAACGTCATCGGATGGTCAGGGATGGCAGTAGCAGCCGTTTTCGTGCACGCCTCCTTGGTCTGGCACTGTCTGCTTTTGCTGCTGGTTGTTCCGCTAACCTTCTGGCTGGCAAGTGCGATTGGCGATTTGCTGGCGGCACTCATAAGTCGAATCCATGAAGGTAGTGCTGACCGCATTGCCGATATCGTGGTCGGTCAAGGTTCGATTGCTGCTTGCATGCTGCACTTGCTGCAAGCACAGCTGAGCCGTTTTCCGGAAGGACAGAAGCCGCTCTTCGAACGGCGTCGCCAACCGGGATTGCTTGGGCTAGTGCGCTACCTCAAAGGTGAGCTCTTGGCTGAGCATCCTCATGAGTTGGATCGCATTGCTGCTTCTCGCAAATCTGTTAGATCACAAACTGGCCCCAAATAAGGAGCATCCATGAAAATGGAACCATCGAAGTCGCCTAAGGCTTCAATTCTCTGGCTCTTCGGAATGGCCTTGCTCAGCCTTGTGTTGATGCAAGAGTCTTCGGTACGTTATCTGTTGGTGCCTCTCGAGCTGCTCGACACCACGCTGCACGAGATGGGTCACGCTATCTTTTGCATCGCTACTGGTGGCACTGTGCATGGTCTCACTGTCGTTAGCGATGGTGACGGGCATGCTGGTTTGACCATGACGCGTGGAGGTATCCCCTTCATCTTCAACCAAACCGGTTACTTGGGCACCACTCTCTTCGGCTGCATCATGATTGCTCTCGGTCGCAGTCAAGCTGCTGCTCGCGGTACATTGATTGGCTTGGGTGTGGTGATTGCCCTCGGCAGTGTCTTCTTCGTCACTCAGACCTTCTTTCTCGAAGGTCGCATAGGTCAAGCTGCCGGTAGCTTCGTGGTGGCCATGGCTTTGGCTCTGGTGCTGATATTTGCTGGCTATCGCTTCAGCGATCGCTGGGCTCAGATTGTGCTTCTCTTTCTGGGGGTGCACATCGGCATCAATGCTCTGACAGACATCATCTGGCTGAGCAAGCTCTCTTTGGGGCTGGTGGGTGCGCACTCGTTTACTGATGCCACCAACATGGCTCAGTTAACTGGCTTTCCGGCGGCCTTCTGGAGCTTGCTCTGGGGGCTGCTCTCGCTGGTTATGCTCGTTGGCACCGTCAAGTTGGCTTACGCCAGCTCTGACAAATAGTACTTTCTTTAACCTCAACCCTTAGCTTTGGAGGCCTCTATGAAAGTTGGCAATCAAACGCAAGCTCTTCGTGACTTCGTTCTCTACAGCATTCCGTGCACCCTCGCGGTGCCGGTGCTGGTGGCGATTCTGGAGAGCGATCTCGATCGCCTGGAAGCGATCAATAAGATTCTCATCAAGCTGGATGGCAGTGCTCTCGATGACGCCATCAACGACCTGAACCAGGCTGTGCGTGACCTCGGTCTTCGCCGCTCTGGTTTCTTCAGTGCCGATGATAAGGACGACATGTGGTTCAGCTTCGCCGCTCTGCCCCATGGAGCCTACCGTCATCGCCAGGGAACGCTGCACATCCACTCCCTCAACGGCGAAGGTGAGCTGTTCGTTCTCTCGCCGGCCGCTCGTCACCCCGGTGCCGGTCTGGTCACTTCGGCTCTGTCGCTCAAGTCGACCAACCAGGGCGTGGTTACCGAAGCTGTCGATGGCGCTGCCGCTCTCGCTCAGATTCGCACGGTGTTGGCTGCTGCCATCGCCGAAAGCGAAATGCTGGTGCACTGATTAACTAGACGAGTAGACTCGCAAACCGGCAGGCCAGTAAAACAGCAGGTCAGTAAAACAGGAAAAATCCATTTGCAGTATTCGTACTTTTGAAAGCAGGCGAGCCAGTGCTCGTCTGCTTTTTTTCTTTTTTTCTTTTTTTTCTTCACTGTTACACTATAAGAGGTAATATAAAATGTTTTTTCGGTTATTTGGCATGGAATCTAACCATATCCAAAATAGTTGAGTGCTCAACAATTTTGGATATGAAGAGCCGGCCTTCTCCGCTGTCGAAAATACTTGAGTACTCAAGTATCTTAAAAAAAGTCCTCATGAAAAGAACAGTTGAAAAACGAAAAGAAAGCGGCTGAAATTCTATATAGGTCTAAGAGGGTCAGTAAAATGTTGGGGTCAAATTAGTATGAGAGATAGAAATCATGTCGCAGAGCGCAGGAAGCATTTTTCATTTGGGCGAAGATACCACTCAATATAAATTTTTAGGCAAGGAACATGTTTCTGTTGAAATGTGGAACGGCCGCGAGATGCTGGTAGTGAAACCAGAAGCTCTAACAATGCTTGCCAAGGCCGCCTTCAGAGACGTTTCACACCTGCTGCGCGAAAGCCATTTGAAAATGTTGCGCTCGATTTTAGATGATCAAGAAGCCACTGCTAATGATAAATTTGTTGCTCTCGAGCTTCTAAAAAATGCCAGCATTTCTGCTGGTGGAACCTTGCCAATGTGCCAAGATACTGGCACAGCTATAGTCGTTGCCCATAAAGGCGATCATGTTTGGACCGATGCTGATGATGCTGCGGCCTTGGCTGAAGGCATCAAAAAGACTTACAGCGAATGTAATTTGCGCTACAGTCAAATGGCTCCATTGAGCATGTATCAAGAGGCCAATACTGGCTCGAATTTGCCAGCTCAGATTGAAATTTATGCCGAGCCTGGTGCCACTTACGAGTTTATGTTTATCGCAAAAGGGGGCGGCTCAGCCAACAAAACCTATCTTTTCCAAGAGACTAAATCTTCTCTCAACCCTGCTTCTCTAGCTAAACTTCTCACTGAAAAGATAGGCGGACTGGGCACATCGGCCTGTCCTCCTTATCACTTAGCCGTTGTTATTGGTGGGCTATCAGCCGAAATGACATTGAAGACAGTGAAATTGGCGAGCACACACTATCTAGATACGCTGCCGACTGAAGGTGATAAGAGTGGTCGTGCTTTCCGTGATTTGGTTTTGGAAAAAGAAGTGCTTGCTATCACTCGTAAGCTAGGCATTGGCGCTCAATTTGGCGGAAAATATTTCTGTCACGATGTGCGGGTGGTTCGCCTGCCACGGCATGGTGCTAGTTTGCCGATGGGCATTGGTGTTTCATGTAGCGCTGATAGGCAGATTCTTGCCAAAATAAACAAAGATGGTATTTGGCTTGAGCAGTTAGAAAGCGATCCGGCTCGCTTCTTGCCTGAAGTTGAACCAACTGATTTGGGTGCTGAAAGTATCAGAATTGACCTCAGTAAACCGATGTCAGAGATAAGAGCGAGCATGTCTGGAAAGCCGCCTGGCACTCGAGTTATGCTGACTGGCACTCTTGTCGTTGCTCGCGATATAGTGCATGCGAAATGGAAAGAACTGGTCGAAAGAGGCGAAGAGTTGCCTGAATATACGCGCAATCATCCTATTTATTATGCTGGTCCAGCAAAGACCCCAGCTGGTTATGCATCGGGATCGTTTGGACCTACTACTGCCGGACGCATGGACTCTTACGCTGATATTCTAATGAGCCGGGGTGCCAGCTTAGTTACTCTTGCCAAAGGCAACCGTGCTAAGAATGTTGGTGCTGCATGTGGTCAATACGGTGGCTTCTATTTGGGCACCATTGGCGGTGCGGCCGCTCGTTTGGCTCAAGATTCAATTCGCAAAGTAGAAGTGATTGATTATCCAGAATTAGGAATGGAAGCCGTTCACAGAATTGAAGTGGAAGACTTCCCCGCCTTCATCATCATTAACGACAACGGTGAAGATTTCTTTTCTGCCGTGATGGAAAATGTGGCAGTGCTCGCAAAAGGCTAGAAGCTACTCTAACTGGTTACTTGATACTAAGATTTTCCCTGTCCTAGCTTCGCTAGGGCATGGTGATTGTACGTGTTTGCCACCTACGTCAATTAATAAGTAATAGTAACGGCCGTCATTAACTTATGCTCCACTAACTACTCATTGCTATTAAGCAGCTTTTCTTGTTAGCAATAGAAGTCTCTCAACCTCATCTCAACCAACTGCCAATAGAACTAGCCAAGCAATAGCATATCTACACGCCACCCTCCCCCAAC
This sequence comes from Candidatus Obscuribacterales bacterium, assembly GCA_038231015.1. Taxonomy (GTDB): domain Bacteria; phylum Cyanobacteriota; class Vampirovibrionia; order Obscuribacterales; family Obscuribacteraceae. The sequence continues at coordinate 29,840 of JBBRMD010000059.1, read as the reverse complement.
AGTCTAACCAGCTGTTGAGTCATGGGCCGCTTTGTTTCAAGTGCATCTCAATACCAAGTCAATTGAAATTCAAAGTCTGAGTTTCAGGTCTTCGGTATTGCAGCTCATCTGTAAAGCAGGGCGGCTTGAACACGTATTTCTAAATGACCAAATGTGAGTCAGCCGTGCTGATTCTTCCCATTGCAGGCTAGCTAGCTGCTTTGGGCATTTTGTCGCACTCGAACCGGAGCTTGCTCCAAAAAAAGGAAATGTTTATGACAAATCAACCCAAAATCGTGGCCGCTGCTCACTGCAACGACTCCGTCAGCCTGATCGGCTGGAGTTTCACTGGCGCCGCCAAGATTGACGGCTGCCTCGGCATGTCCATCACCCGCGTCGACCAGAACGGCAAACGCGAAGTGCTCACCACCAAGGTGCCTTTCGAAGGCCAAGACAACCATGACTGGAGAAGCGAACCGAGCACGGTTTGGCCTGTTCAGCGCATGTTCCAGATGGATTTCACGCCCAAGCTCGGCATGACCTATACCTATGAGGTGCAGGCCTTGACTGGTACTCCGGGCAACCTCGTGCCAATTCCTGGCATGCTGGCTGTGACCAATGCGGTCGCCATCACCAACAAGGTCGACGACACCTTCACCACGGCCTACACCCGCGGCACCCTCTCCACGCAGTGGTTGTCGCACATGATCGGTACGACGCCTGATGGTTTGCCGGACTTCCAGAAAATCATCGATGCTCTGGAAGACTACAAGAACCCCAACAACGTCATTCGCAAGACGCTGGTGGGCAACGTGCCGGCTCTGCTGATGGCTCCTGTGAACGAATGTGCAACGGATGGCGGTCACGTCTATTCGGCGCTCTACGAACTCAGTGCCAACCAGCTGGTCGATCACATCAAGGCCAACCTGCAGCACATCTCCATCATCCTGGGCAACACCGGCGCCGACGACTTCGTCAACGCTCCCGCTCGTGCGGCTCTCCATGCGGCCGGTGCCAAAATCTGGGACCGCATGATCGGTCCTTGGGGCATCGCTCACAACAAGAGCCAGGTGAAGGTGAACCAGGCCGGCGTGCCGACCGACGTCACCACTGGCAGTACCAACTGGACCAACACTGGTCTGGGCTGTCAGTCGAACATGGCCTGCCGCATCTACAATCCGGAGGTGGCAGCCAACTTCATGGACTATTGGAATCGCCTGTTGGCCGACAACTCTGAGCAAGCGCTGGTGTTCCGCCGTCGCAATGCTCAGGGCTACGCGCCGGTCAAGCTCAATGACGGCACCGTGATCGAGACCTACTTCCAGCCGTCCATGGACGACAAGGTCAAGCCGAAAGGCCCGGCCGAGTCGGTACCTCTGTCTCCGTTCTTGGCTCGCGTCAAGGGCTTGATTGCGGATGCTGCGGCGGATGGTGACAGCGTCATCTGCGGTGAGGTGTTCTATCCGGGTACACCGTCGGCCATCAACTGGTTCGCCGATGCCTGGAACACCAATCCGGAACTGTGCATGTTCATGACGGTCAGTTCCTCGCAGGCGCTCATGGGTGTCAAAACCATCCGTCGCGCCGGTCGGCCGCCGCTGTTCACGATCGCCACCGGTCGTGAGAAGGAGTTTGGTGACTTCATCACGGAGTTGCTCAAGCTGCCGGAATCGCACGCCATCACCCACGGCAAGATCGTGGTGATTATCAACAAGCGCACCAAGAAGTACACCGTGGTGTTCGGTTCGGACAACCTCGGCGCCAAGGCAAGCTACGGTAACGACGAAAACGGCGTTATCGTTCTCGGCAACGAGAAGCTGGCCTGGAACGTGTTCGTCAACATGTTCGACATCAACCAGCACTACCTGTCGCGTGCGGCAGCTCGTGCAGCACAGTACTTCCAGAAGGCGTCGGGTTGGACCGGTCGTCTGGCAACCAACGATGGTTGGCAGGCTGCTTGGCTCAACGGCTACAAGTCGAAGTTGGCCAACCTGATCGCCACCGGCGTTTGGGACGGCAAGGGTTTGGTGGACAAACCCGGTGCAACACCTGTTCTGGTGGTGCCCTACCCGAAGCGCAAGCCCAAGGCTCCGGCGACTGGAACTGTCGATTCGACAGTGCCTGCCGACGGGACTGTCGATGCGGGGACGGACGACACGGTGAAGACTGACACGGTGACGGCGATAACGCCTGCTCCAGTCGTCGAACCGACTAAGGCGTAAGCCTGTAGCTGCAGCAATCGCTGTAGCTGTAACCTGTGGCTTCGGGGCTCAAATCGGGCCCCGAAGCCATTTTTCTCTCAAACTGATTTTCTTTCTTTCATAGCAACAACGAAACTGTAAGGAGACACCATGTGTCCATCACCTGCAAAAGAGGAGCGCTCATTGGTGCTTTAGCACTGACCATCTCATCGCTCACCGCCACTTCTCTCGCCGCGGCCTTGGCTTTGCCAGTGCTCGCAACTACAACAATCATCAAGCAACATGAATTTGTGCGCTCGGCTGGTCAACTACCGATTCCTCAATCTCCTGCTGAAAAAGCCGAAAGCGAGCTTTCGCCGCAGGCTCAGTTCGAGGCTGATCTCGCTATTTTCAAAGAACCATTGCTGGGTAAGGTAATTCTTGTTGACCCCGGCCATGGTGGCAATGACCCTGGTGCCATCTCCGGTGGTGTTCAGGAAAAGTCGATGACGCTCAATGTCTCTCTCTTGCTTCGTGAGAAGTTGGAGGCTCTTGGCGCAACTGTCGATATGACTCGTGATAACGATAAGACTCTCACTCTTCAAGAGCGGCTGGATGCGAGCAACCGCATTTGTCCGGATGTCTTCATCGCGGTGCACGGCAACTCGGTAACCAAGCCAAACATTCGCGGAATCGAAACCTACTACTACGACAGCCGCGATCAAAAGCTGGCTGAACTAATGCTCGATAACGTTTCGCTCAAGCTCAAAGAACCGGCGAAATGGAGTCATGCACGGAACCTCTTCGTGTTGGATGGCAATGCTGTTCCGGCAACTTTGGTTGAGGTTGGTTATCTGACCAATCCGACAACCAGGGCACTGCTCAACACAGCAACCTACCAAGACCAAGTGGCTTCTGCATTGGCCGACACCCTTGTTACCTACCTGACCGACCCGAAATCTGCAAGGGGTTGTTCGGCCTAGGCGATTGGTCTGCCGGTGTTTGTCGTGTGACCGCTTGACTGTAACGCGCTCCGGAACTGCTGTTCCGGAGCATTTTTAACTCCGAAAGGAAATTATTATGACAAACGATCAAACTCTGGCAAATTCACCGGAGCGCGCTGACGGCAATGCCGATGCAGCCGCCCCCGGTCAGTCTTTCAAGTTCATGGAACCCCTAGGCAAGAATCTTCTCTGGGTGCTTGCGCTCGCCGCCCTGATGGTGCTGTTCTACGGCCTCACCTTCGGCGTTCAGGGTATCGCTGAGCATTTCCATTCGCCTGCGCTGCAGGCGTTCGCCGACTCGCTCTTCAACGGTGGCATGATGACCAATGCCGTCTGGCAGGGTGAAATCTGGCGACCGGTCACTGTCGCCTTCCTGCACGGCGGCATGTTCCACCTCTTCGGTAACGTCGTCAACTTCTGCCTTCTGGCGTACTTCTGCAACATCGCCTTTGCTCGCAAGGGCTGGATCGTGACCTTCTTCGCCTCGTCGATTCTGGGCGCCGTAGCCACGATTCTGGTCAATCCGAGCATGCAGCTTGTCGGCGCTTCGATTGGCATCATGGGACTCTACGGCTCTTTGATCGCCGCCGAATTGCGCAAGCGCAAGATGGACAAGACCCTCTTGCCGGCGACCTCTCTGATTCCCCTGAAGAGCTTGGTCTTGCTGCTGATTATGCAGCTGGTCCTCGAGCACCTCATTCCCAATGTCGGTCACACAGCCCACATCGCGGGTCTGCTGATCGGCTTTGTTCTCGGTTTGGTGCTTCCGCTCAACGCTGGTGTGCGGCTCTATTCTTCGCGGGAGGGAATGGTCAAAATCACCAGCCTCAAGCGTCGCAAAGAAATCGGCAAGAACAAGAGTGGTCTTTCGGTGGTGCAGAATCTCACCTACACGGTGGGCGAACTGCAGGCTGGCGACTACCTTTGGGCTGAGCAGACCGAGATTGGCATAGCTCGTCTGACCAAGACCTCTCAGCAAGTTTTGCTCGGCGAAGTTGCGCCTGGTCAGAGTCTGCCGAAAACGGGCTATCTGGTGGCCAGCCGCTTTGCTGTGCCGTCGGTAGATAGTCTGGTGGTCAGCGAAGAGACTTCTGAAAACGTTGTCACTGCGCCTGTTTCGCTGTGGCGTCGGGCATTCAGCCTGGCTCTGCTCGGTTACATCTGGTTGCGGCTCTTTCAGAGCTGGGCGCCGGACATCACCATGCCGAAGGCTGATCTGCAGTGGCTCCACTTCCTGCCCAATTTCTTAGCGGAGCCAGCCATCAACATCGCTTCCGTACTGGGCGCCTTGATTGTCACCTATTTCGCTGCTTCGATGTTGAGCAGCATGATTGGTGGCATGTTGCTTTCCTTCCTCTCTGGTTTCTTCAGTGGAGCCAAGGACAAGCAGGATAGCGACAAGTCGGCCTGATTTCTAACTAGTGCTCTAACGAAAACTGCAACGAAAACTGCAACGAAAACTGGAAGGATATAGCTATGAACATTCTGAAAGGAATCGCTCTGTTGATCGGCTTCTGCGCCCTCGGTGCTGCGGCCCTTCTCTTCTTCACTCTGGGCATGTTGGCTTTGGCACTGCGCGATGGCTTCTTCGCTGTGGTCGACGGTGTCAGCCGCCGACTGCGCGGAGAAAGCAAGCCGAGCAGCCAGCCCAAGGTCTTCTACGGAGGCCGCGATGGCGTGCCCAATCTGGTCATGGATGCCGATGGCTTTGTCGAGCCTCCGCAGGCTGTCATTCAGCCGGCGCCGGCTCTTCGTCTGCATGTCGGGCATCTCATTCCCGCTGACAGCCCGCTCAATCGCTACAACCCGGCAGCATCTTGGGGCAAAGGCGGGGCTTCGGTGGCAGTGATGCAACCTGGCGGCGAACTCAAGATTCTGGAATTCCCCACGGATCCGGTGGTGCGCCAGCGCTTGATCGACTCTCGCCCGAAGCTGTCGACCCATGACACCTTGGGTGGTGACACCATCGTCTCCATCCATGCCAGCACGAGCCATACCAGCACGAGCCATACCAGCACGAGAAAGAAGGTCTGATTTGTTTAAGGCTTTCTGGCAGTCAATCTGACTGTTCGATGGGCAGTAAGAAAATGTGAGATCCCAGTGTGCCGGAGAATTGTGCATTGACACAGTTCTCCGGCAACACACCGAGGTCTTTATATTTTTCTCTGCATCTATGGTGTCGTATAGTTGAATACTGAAATCGAGGAAATTTTATGCTCTCCTAGCTTTTTGCGGTTGCAAAAAATGTCATAATTTCTGCAGAAAATATGACATTTTGTTTTGACGTTTGTCTGGCCATTTATCCGGCGTTTGTCTGCCGTTGTCGGCAATGGAAAGCTCGCCCTTAAAAAGCCAATAATGACTATTACAATACTGATGTGAGGTGGATGATTCTGCCTTGCTGTCTGCTTATTACGCAGCAGTTGCTTGTTAGTCAAAATATTTTGATTGCGTTACGAGGCCGATTGTGTCTCGTAACGCTTTCGTTTTTTTTGCGCCACCGCAGGTGGTGGCGCTGCGCTAGCTGTGTTTGCTCTGTTTGTGGCAAGGCGACTGGTGATTCATCGTGAAGCTGCTCGTGTCTCATGTATGCCGTAGATAGAAACGTGCCGCTCTTGGTGTTGTTGGCATAGTCGAAGAGTGGCTGGCTCTGAGCTTTTGCTGGCGCGCGCGAACCTCGCTAATTTTGCTTAATGGTAATTCTGCCCGTAACATAGGGCAAATACTCAAGATTGATCTTCTTAGTGGGCTTTATATAGTCTCTAGTACATCCCCATTTTATTTCCCCGAGAATTTTCAACAAGCACAGTAAGTACCTACGCAGTCTGATTGCTAGCCCTTCTTCCCGACAGTTCGCTGTTTGGTAAAGTGCCGACCTTTGTTTGAACTAGCTTGAACTTGCTAGAACTTGCTAGAACTTGCTAGAACTTGACTGAAAGGAAAATTACCACCGCTAAAGCAGTATTGCACTTTCATTGAACATCGTCCTTGAGCAACATCAATCGGAAATTTTATGACTGTTTTCACCAGCGTTTTGCCGTTCATCCTCTTTACCGCCATCCGGCGAGACATCCGCCCGGTCTTAGAGACCTGAATTTCGCAAATCCCGCAAACCCGAACATCGAAACTTCAAGGAAATATATGCGTCGCTTTTTCCAAGCCATTTTCTGGCTCATCCTCGCTGCTGGCATGGCCACCGCCTTTTACGTCAGCCCTGGCTCCGGCTTGGTTGTCTTGGTCGCGGCCGTGCCCTTCGCCTTCTCCTGGCCGTCACCATCGGATGAAGGTCTGCGGGCTGTGGCGGTTCTCCTGTTGTCGATGTCGATTCTCGGCACCAACATGACGACCTCCTGGTTTCCCTGGGCTGGAGTGGTCTTATTCGGGCTGCTCGCTCTCACCTCCGTTCCGCCGCGGGTGCGTTTGCCGCGGGTGCCGGATGACGAGTGAGATTCTCGATCTCTTTTCACGACCACTTTTCTCGACCTTTTCCTGGCCGCAAACATCGCGGTCGTAACATTCACTAGGAGTTCCCAATGGTTGAAACCAAAGCGATCAAGACGATGCCCATGCTCGACGTCTACGGACGCCCGACCGAGACGATGATTCTGGAAGGTTTGCTGGTGCGGCTGGAAACGCAGGTGGAGATTTCGCCGACGCAGCGTTCGCGTTTCGACAGCCAGCCGGGTCACCAGCTGTGCTATGTCTACTTCGACGGCTGCTTGCGCTGGGTGCCGAATGAGGCCCTCGATGCTCTCGCCATCGCCGCTCAGGTTGCGCTCTCTCAGGGCCCGGCCGTTGAAAACGTCGAAGTTCGCCCGGTGCGGCCGCAACCGGTTCGTCGCATCCTCAGTGGCATGAAGGCTGATGTTCAGGCCTTCCAGCTGTCGGCTTCGGACATGTGGGCCAACTTCACCCAGATGATGCGTGTCGTCAATTCGGCGAATGGTGACCTGCCGGCTGAGCAGATGCTGCTGGCGATGTCGCTCTACTCGTCGACTTCTGACATGCTGGTACTCGCCGGTGGTGCCATTTGTTGCCTGCGTGGTGCGGAGAGCGTCCAGCTCTCAAGACTGCCAGACGATGTTGCTGCCATTCGCATCAGCACATTCTACGCAACGGTGCGTCAAGACCGCGTCTTCGACGAACAAATCATGGCTCAGGCCAAGACGTTCGAACAAAGCTGCGAGGGGCTCGGTGATACCGCCCGTGAGGCCTGTCTCTCTGCTCTGAGCAGCTCCTTTCTGTCGGCTGCGATGCTGCTACTGCTGAACTTCCAGCACGCAGTGGTGGCGCTGTCGCAGTCGGAATAGGTCTCAACGAACGCTTGTGTCCTTGAAATCTGACTGGCGGCCATTGGCTGCTAGTCAGCTTTTAACCTAGTTGAGAGGAAATATCATGGAAGCAGTTTTGGCTGTTCAACCTGCCGCTTCGTTGCGTCAAATCTCCTGGGTTAGCGATTTGCCTGCCATGCTGGCTATCGAAAAAGCCAGTTTTGCAAACCCTTGGAGTCTGCTCAACTTCTTGTGTTTTGCCTTCAAGTCGGGCACTTCCGGACGCGTGCGCGTGCGGAACGGCAAGGTGGTTGGTTACATCTTGTACGTCAAGCAAGCAGATCGTCTGCACGTTGCTCATGTGGCAGTGCAACCGGATTGCCGCAGTCTGGGCCTCGGTCGCGAGATGATTCTTTCGCTGGCCGACCGGGCGCGCTGCTATGTCACTCTGCATGTGCGCAAGGGCAACCTCAGTGCTCAGCGGCTTTACCACCGCCTGGGTTTCGAGGTCGTGCGCGAATTGCCCCATCACTACGCCGATTGCGAAGACGCGTTTCTGATGGGTTTCCGCGGCCGCTAAAGCCGTTCTACCTTCGTACAATCAACCCTTCTCTTGGAGAAATCATGAAAGAAAAACTGCAACTCGCCATCTCGTTTCTGACGAGTCACGTCAACTCGGCCAGCAGTTCGATCGAGGCACTCCTGAGCGCCGATCTGAAAAACGTTGCTGCCTACGCGGATCCGGTGCTGCGGGCAGAGAAGCTGCTGGAAGTGCTGCGTAAGTATGGCAGCCCCGAAGGTCACAGTTCTGTGCTCAATCGTCTGGCGGCGCTGACGGTGCTCAAGGATATGCTGGCGGAAGTCGAAGCTGACCCTACGGCTGAAGTCTCTTACGAGTTCTACGTCGGCCGCGCCGATTGCGACTACGCTTTTGGTCGCGACCTCTCCCTGCCAATCGTCGAGGCGCAGCTGGTCGGCCGTACCATGGAAGTTCTGCGTGCGCTGCGCTTGGTGGAGTGCAAGATCGAATGGCCCGATCGTACCAACGGCTTCAAGGCAAGCTTCGTGGTCAAGGCCAACTGAAAGTCAGCGGCCTAAGAACGTCGCTCAAGTTCTTCGATAGAGTCGAGTGACTTGAGCTTTCTCGCTTAACTGAAAAGGAAACTGTTATGGACACCGCAATTCTCATTTTCGTTTGGGTTCTCAACTTCGGCATTTCTTGGCTGAATGCTTGGGGTTGTGGCAAAGCATGGGCTGAGGCGAAGGCTGCAGGCGGTTGGCCGCGCTTCATGGTCTGGATGGGAGCGATCATGGCGGCCAGTGGTTTCACCTGGTGTTTCCTTCTGCCGCTCTCTCTCGGGGCCGTCGCTTTCGACTTCTTGCCGGCGCACTATGGCATGCTGGCACTCAAGCTGGGCTACGTGTTGATCATCCCAGGCATTCTCTTCTCCGGTCTGATGATCACCATCGACAGCTGGGCACGCGCCTTCCGCGAAGGTGGTGTGCTCAACTACGGTGTTGCTACCTACAACACCTTTGCTCAAGTGCACAACACCATGAGTGCCATGTCGACTTTCGGTGATGCCCTCTCTGATGTGGTCAGCGGCTTCAGTGTCGATCTCGATGGTGAAGACGGCCTCAAGCTCGGTTTGGCTCTGGCGGCGCTCGCACTCGTTGCACTGTCAGTGGTGGCAGGCATCGTCGTCACCGTGCTGATAATCAAGCGCACCGCTGCCAGCGATCGCCTGATGCCGATGTCGGAGATGCATGCCCGGGCTCAGTAGTAGCCTAAGTCAGGAAGACATCCTCGATTCGTCGAGGTGTCTTCCTGCGCTTTTCTCTCGCTCTTGATCTGTCTTTTTTTTCAAATTGCAACTACACTGCATAATAGAAATTTGTCGATTTTTTTGATATTGGGTTTGAATTGGTTTGCGAAGAGGAGCGGCCGATACCGCTTCCCTTCTTGTTTTTTGAACTTTCGTTCTTTGTGCTTCAAATAGTCAGCACTGTCGAACTTAAGATTGGCCAGAACCTTCCTTTAATAATGGCCATCATGGTTTTCATTTGGGCAAGCGCAGTTCTACCCTGATCACAGTTCTGTCAGCGCTGTTGAATGTCCAGCTGGCCAGCCAAGATGAAGGATCGCGTTGGCTGGTTGTGACGGTCCAAGTGCCTGTCTCTTTAAGGGTCGGATCTTCGAAGACGTGAACTGTTCTGTCGGCCGCTATGCTGGAGAGCGAGCTGCTGCCGTCGCTGTTGCGTACACGAACACCGTAGACCATGCTAGCTCTGCCGTCCCAGCCGGTCGAGATGAAGATTTTGACTCCATTTTCGGCGGTGGCTTGAGGCACCAAGATAGCAGGATCTGAAGTCGTTATGAGCACCGGCTGCTTGAGGCTCGCGACAATCGAAATGAGGGCTGCGAGGGCCATGAGGATGACGATTTTCGAGTAGAGATTGCTGCCCATGACTTGCATGAAGCTGCCGTTGCCTGCCGAGGCATCACGTTTGTTATAGCGACGGCGGAGAACGCCCCAATAAGCGACGAAGAGGACTATGCAAAGAACGATGGTATACATTGTTTCGCTTCTTCTTGCTGATCAAAGTGGCGTCCCAGTAATTTGGAGCGCCGAGGTAGCTTAGGAGGCTACTTAGAAGAAAGCGACGCGCAGGCAGAACGAATCGGGCTCAGCCGTTTCGCGCAGTTGATCGCGGTAGTCGAGGAAGTCGATGGCGAGGTAGCTCGCCAAAATCTCGAATGTCACTCGATTGGCGCGGCAGAACTGCACCACCTGCTGTAGGGCGTCGGCATTGGGTGAAGGCTGCAGGCCATTGAAGGCCATGCGCTGGCGGTTGGCGTAGGCCGAGATGTATCTTAGTGTCAGGCCCGGAGCAACGGCAACTTCCGCTTTCTCCAAGCTCATGACGCGCTTGAATGTGGAGCGGTCCGGGGCCAAAATGGCTTCTTTGATTTTGGCGATGATGCGATTGGCGCGCCGAGTTTCGGCCGTATGGGCAGCATCCCATTTCTTTTTGTTGCGCTTCGCGGCGACCTCTTGCTTCGCTTGATTGACCTTGCGCTCTGCTTCAACCTTCTGAAGAATTTCTTGCACCAAAGTCTGCGGGCGTTTGTCGGTGGAGGCAGCTTGAGTGGTCTTGGAGTTGCCTTCGGTGGTCGGTTGGGTGTTCATTGTTGTCTCCTTTGAGATGCTCAGTTGTTTTTGTTTCGCTGGCATCGTTTGCCAGTCGAAAACTCTTGCGGATCATCACCTTCTTCTTCTTCTTCTTCTTCTTCTTCATTTCCAATTCGAAGCTTTCAAATTCCCGGTTGCAGCAAGCAAATGGAAGTCGAGCTAGTCTGCAGGCGCTGTTGCGCAAGAAAAAAGTTAGCGGTAGGCGTTTTCGTGGGCAGGTGTAGGGAAAGTTTAGGCAATGTCCTTGGTGAAATGAATTGAGGTGATGTAACTAACGTGGCATTTGCCTGCGGCGCTTGTCAATTGAATGCGTTCGTTTTGGAGTTTTTTTTAGCCGAATTGGTTAGTAAGGCTCGCACGAAGACTGGGTCTGGTGGCGCTAAGAAGCGACAAGTAGTGGTACCGGTATTGGTATCACTACTTGTCGCTTGTCGCGATCGACTTACTAGCTCCAAACAGACTTTTTGTGAGTTTGCCTAGCTAGCGAAATCGTTATGTTGAGTCTGACTGAAAGGAAATAGTCAGAGGTAAGCTGTTCTCGTGCGAGATCCAGGCTCACTTGTGACCGTACTGAAAAGATAGGGCGGACGTGTGACCGTAGTGCGCACCAGAACTGCCTGCTTTGCAGAGCTATTCTCATTGCAGACCTAATCGCATTCCGGATCTATTCGCGAACTACATCGATGCAGTAACCTAAACCTTTAATCGTGCGAATGCACGACACTGCGCGGTCTCCATCGATTTTTTTTCGTAAGCGGGTAATGCGCTGTCTTACGGCTTCTTCGGAGGCATCTTCATCGGCTTTAAAAATGCGATCCATCAGTTCGTTATAGCTGAAAACTTTGCCGCGATTGCGCAGGAGCAATTCCAGCAGTGCATATTCATTGGCAGCCAGAGAGGCTGGTTTGTCGTCAATTGTCACAGCCCGCGTGGTTAAGTCTAGCTTGACGTTTTGCACACTAAGGATGCTCTCGGCCATTTGACTAGGGCGACGCAATAAAGCATTAACACGTGCGAGTAGCTCTTTGAACGAAAAGGGTTTGGTCAGATAATCGTCTGCGCCCATATCGAGGGCACCAACTCGACTTTCGATATCTCGTTTACCTGTGAGGAATATTATTGGTGCTTGGCCACCTTTTTTGCGATATTCCTGGCAGATTTGCAGACCCGACAGAACTGGTAAGCCCCAGTCGAGAATGGCGATGTCAAATTCGGTAGCCAAAAGCCTCTCAAGGCCATCGCTGCCAACTGCCACGCCTTCTACCACATGGTTGAAGCTCGATAACCCGTCAGTAAGGGTCTCAAGCAGCTGTTCATCATCTTCTACGATAAGTATTTTGGACATTAAATAGGCAATTCCGAACCAGCCAAACTTCAGCGACCATAATAGTCTATGCCCGAAATGGGGAAAATTAACAGGCTAGATTTATCAGCTGTTGTAAGCTTTTATCCGCGCAAGCCAAGTTTTTGTTTGGCTGAATTGATTTTGGCTAGAAGATCTTGCTCATTGCGAGCTTTGTCGCCGCCAGAATTAGGAATTGCAAGATATTCGATATTCTTGCTTTGGGTGCCACCATGTCGTGGATTGTCGTTGAGGCCGAGTTCGCGAGCAAGAGCCATTGAGCCTTCACCGCGTTTGTGTTTAGGGCCAACGTCGCCAAATACAGCTACTGTGAGATTACCGTTTTCTTTGTTGCGCACTAAAGCAAGGTCGCCGACTTTCACTCCGTGGTCTTTGAATTGGCCTTTAGGTAGCACCACATATGGTACTGTATCTGCGTTGACAGAGCCTTTGTCATCACCATAGCGAAGAGTTGTATGTAAGCTGCCGTTTTTTGGATCGATTTTCTTGACGTTCGGGTGACCATCAGCATCTACATCGAATTTGGCTCTCATGTAGAGACCGTCTTCAGTTTTAACAAGTTTGCCTATCGGATTGCCTGCGCGGTTTGCTGCAGCGTCCATTATCTTGTGAGCGTCCAAAGTGCCCGACTCTTCTGCTTTTGTTTCTTGCTTCGGAATCGGTTTTACTAAGGTCGGTTCGGCTGCTTTCTCTGCCGCTTTAACTGGAGCTGCACCTTGTTGCTCTGTCGGTTTATCGGCTACCTTTTTTGTCGGCCGTTCGCTAGGCTTGTCTGCTGGTTTGGCGTCAGCTTTTTCTACTTTCTGTTCAGTTGTATTCGGCTGTTCTCCTGTTCTTGCGTGTCTGCTGTGTACTCGCGGAGCAACATCGTTAAGACCAGCAGAGATTTCTTTGCCTGAGCCGTGCCACTCAACAAATCTTCCTCTGCTATCCTTCTGCCGTTCGATACTACCGTCAGTGTTAGCCACTCCTTTCAGCAGAGGCTTTTCTTTGCCGCTGGCATCTGCTGAATGAATGCTAATTAGATCACGTGGGCCGGCCTTGGATGTTTCCAGGCGCAGCGAATATTTTTCTCCTTTGTCGTTTTGCATTTCGATTTTGCTAACCCCTTCTTTGGCTAGCTCTTTTGCCGCTGCCAGCCGCTCCTCAGGCTTGGCGTTGCGATCACTTATTAGTTGCATGCGAAGGTCTGGTGTGCCGCCGACCTTGCTTGAATCAGTTAATTCTACCTTTGGTAAGTGTGCTGCTGCTGTATCTTGCCCTCCTTTGAAATCGGTGCGCGGATTGCCTCGTACAGTCTCACTAACCTCATTGTTCATTGATACGCCAGCCTGATCGCGGGCTTGCAGAGCGGTTTTAGAATGCGCCTGTTCGGCGTTTTCTCCACGTTTTTCAAAAGTCATAAGACTTTAGCCTCGCAGTCAAAATGAGATTAGTAAGTAGTACTCGGGGTGATTTGCCCAAGGTAACTCGCTAATGTGACCTCATCGTGACGTGTTCGCGAAAATGCCTATTTAATAGATTAAAAGCCCATTTTGAAGCATAGTCCGGCGCGCGCTTTTGAGCCGCACTTGCGTGGGTTGAGAGACATTTCGCCGGGTTGGCCGTTAAAATTAACGTCGAATGTCGTGGCCCGATCAAAGCGTAAGCGCAAGTCTAGAGTTGGCTGTGGCGGTGGAACATCGAGTTTGAATGAGAAATTTAAGTTGCGGTTGATTGGTTCGTTGTCTTTAATGAGCGGATAGGGCTTGAGCTGAAAATGTTCAGGGATTGCCGATGTATTGGCGGTGTCGACCTTAGGTGTTTGACACTGCTTAAGCTCTAATGTTTGCGGATCAAAATCTTGGGAATTGCCGTTGCAGCGGCCTAACTTTAGTGGCGCAGCAAATTCTGGCTGAAGCACTGGTAGTTCAATAGATGCAGCGGCGCTAGGGCTCGCGGGCCTGTCGGAAGATTGCATGTTTTACCTTCGTGGGGGAGGTCCAAATGGCGTCGGCATAACTTCTGCAAGCATATTGCCTCAGTGGCGAACTTGGGGCAAGGGGGGAACCACCATATGACCACGGTGGAGCACACAGATTTTTCGCTGTCGTCCGACTAATTTATTTCGTTTCTTTGCTCTTTGATGAGTTGCACAATTGGAGCAGTATGTTTCTTGGTCACTGCCAGAGAAGCTACAATTAAGGATGGAATCCATAATATTGGAAGAAGGAATGAACCAACGTTCAAACCAATTATGAGGCCTTTTGACGGAAGCTTTTCGCGCATTGCCATAATAATTGGTGCGAGTGCAAGGGCGAAACATAAGCCAAGGGTTACAAAAGCGAGAACGAGGCCGACCACAATTCCGAAGCCAATGAAAAGCGAACGGTTAGCGCCACCAGCCATACTCATGAGCCCATTTACGATTACCGGAGTGATGAGAGCGATGACGATAGCGCCGACGCAGGCCAAATACATTTTGCTGGTGTACCCTTTGGCACCACAAGCCATCGGAATCCAACTCAAGGCAAGGTAAGGTATGCCAGCGGCGATTCCGAGCACTTCTATACCATTACAAACTATGTTTAGAAGTGCAGTAAGATTGGCCAGATTATTTTGTGGGTCCATTATTTTCTCTCGGTACAAACAGTAAGCTGAAGGCTGCTATTAATCCTGTCATTCCTATCCAGCCAATGATAGTAATTGTTTTTCTGAAGTTTTCGTTGAGCGCAAGCACACTTATTAAAATGACAATTGGCAGCCAGATGTAAGCCTTGCTTGCTCTTAGTTTTTCGCCAAAGCTAACCCAACCTTTAATACCGTATTTTATGTCTAGAAGCAGAGCGATGGCACTAGACCACATCATAATGGTTATTATCGCAGTAAATTCGTGCGAGTAAGGAAGATAAGTCCAGTTTTGTAACCCTGTCTTAGGTTGGTTAAGCGGTGAGCTGCAGCCTATCTTTAAAATACCGTATTGATGTGCCGCTAGCCACAGGCAGACAAGTAGCATATACGCATTTATGGAAAGCGTTAAACTAGCTATTCTTGAAAATAGGTACGGAATTTTAGCAAAGACTCTATACTTGCCCTAAAAAACAGTGCCTCAAAAATAGGGCTCAAAAAATAGGGCCGCAATTTCTAGTGTCAACGAATGGAGCAATTATGGGCGAAACGATCAGTATCAAGACCAAAACAGGCAGTGGATATACAGGTTATCTGGCCTTGCCTCCATCTGCTTTTAAACCTTCGCCTCAGGCCGATGATGAGCACAAAAAACATTCTGGCATCATTTTGATCCAAGAGATTTTTGGTGTGAATTCGCATATCAAGCAAGTTGCAGACCTATACGCTGCCATGGGTTATGTAGTTCTTGCTCCCGATGTTTTCTGGCGAGCGCAGTCGGGTGTTGAGTTGGGTTATGCCGGTGACGACATGAAAAAAGGTATGGAGCTAGCAAAGCAATCGGCTCCACCGCAAGTGATAGCTGATTTCGCCGATGCAATCGCCACTCTAAAAACACAGCCGCAATTTGCTGGAAAAGTCGCAGCTGTTGGTTATTGCCTTGGTGGCAGCTACGCTTATCAGTTGGCCACACGAGATATGGTTGATTGTGCGGTTGGTTATTATGGCGGTCAAATTGCCGCCTCTCTTGAGCAGGCAAAAGATTTGCATTGTCCTTTAATGCTACATTTCGGGGCGAAAGATACCCATATTCCATTGACTGATGTGGATAAAATTCGTGATGCTCTAAAAGATAAAGGCCATGTAGAGATTTATACCTATGACGCCGATCATGGTTTCAACTGCGATCAGCGAGCATCATACGATAGACAGTCGGCGATGCTTGCCTTCGGCCGTAGCTCGATTTTGCTTAATCAAGTTTTGCGTTGATGCAACTTTACAATTAGTCGAATAGCCTTGCAATCGGTTTTGTCGACCCGCATAATGCCCGCATGTTAAATCGTTCCACCAGCAACATGCAAATGTCTATGCCCCCCGCGGGCAGGGATTTGTTGCATTACGATTTTGATCGAGACTATCGAAACTAAACCAGTAATACAGTTAGCAACTCCCTTTCCCGCAGCCGCGAGAAAGGGAGTTTTTCTTTGGAGAGAAATAAAACAATGACTACTAGCAACCAACCTTCACAGTCCGCCCCGGCTGCACCGCAGCGTACCTTCGGCTTCAACACCTTAGCTATTCACAGCGGCCAAGAAGCAGACCCAACCACCGGTGCTCTGATCACACCGATATATCAAACTTCTACTTTCGTACTCGACGAACTGGGTAAAAATAAGGGCTACCAATACGCTCGCACTCATAACCCAACACGCACGGCGCTTGAGGTTTGCCTCGCTTCTTTAGAAGGTGCTAAGTATGGTATAGCATGCGCTTCAGGTTTGGCCGCTGTGTCGATTGTGCTCGATATTCTCTCTGCTGGCGATCATGTCATTGTTGGAGAAGATGTCTATGGCGGAGTATACAGGCTCTTTGAAAAGGTCAAAAGAAAATTCAATATCGAATTTTCATACGTCAATGCTGCTAAGCCTGAAGAAATTGAAGCTGCTATCAAGCCAAATACCAAACTAGTTTGGCTTGAGACACCAACTAATCCACTTCTGAAACTGGCTGATTTGGCTGCTGTCGGCAAAATCACCAAGAAGCATAATTTGCTCTTTGCCGTCGACAATACATTCGCGACACCCTATTTTCAAAAACCATTGCAGTTTGGCGCTGATATCATTGTGCATAGCACAACCAAGTATTTATGCGGGCATAGCGATGTAATCGGTGGAGCAATCATCTGCGATAACGATGACCTCTATGATCAACTGAAGTTCTACCAGAATGCTGGCGGTGCTGTGCCAGGGCCTTTCGACTCATTTCTGATTTTGCGTGGTTTGAAAACACTTGCCCTTCGGTTGAAAGAGCACGAGCGTAACGCCTTTGCTGTCGCTCGCTACTTGTCTGACCACGAGCTGGTTGAGAGTGTCTATTATCCTGGTTTGCCTTCCCACCCGCAGTTTGATTTAGCCAAAACGCAGATGACTGGTTTTGGCGGAATTGTCGGCTTCGTCGTCAAAGGCGGGCTAGAAGCGGCTAAGAGTGTAGTCAATTCTACAGAACTGTTTCAGCTTGGCGAAAGTTTAGGCGGCGTTAAGTCGTTAATTTGCCATCCTGCTACGATGACCCATGCACCAATACCTAAAGAAGTGCGCGAACCGTTAGGAATTGTCGATGGCTTAATTCGCTTGTCGGTTGGTATCGAGGATGCTCCTGATTTGTTGCAAGATTTAGAAATCGCTTTGCAAACGGCTGCTGCCAATGTCCCCGCTAGTCTTGCTGCTAATGTGCCAGCCGCTGCCGCTTCTTTAAAAGGAGCCAAACATGAGTAATTTGAATCAATCACAAAGAAAAATCAAAGTTCTAAAGTTTGGCGGAACCTCTGTCAAAAATCCTCAGCGCATTGCCCATGTGGCTCAGATAGTCTCTTCGGTCTGTTCTGACTACAAAACAATTGTAGTAGTGTCGGCTATGGGTGATACCACAGATAGTTTGGTCAGATTAGCGGCACGCTGTTCCGATAAGCCTAATCCACGTGAGTTAGATGTTCTTCTTGCCTCAGGCGAGCAGCAATCAATTGCCTTGCTAAGTATCGTTTTAAGCGACCTCGCTATTAAAGCTAAATCTTTCACCGGCACTCAGCTCGGTATTATCACTGAGTCTAACTACGGCAATGCTGAGATTCTCAGTATTGATGCTGGCAAAATCGATCAGGCCTTTGCCGATAACGATGTCATTGTAGTCGCCGGATTTCAGGGCGTGACAGCCGCTGGAGACATCACGACATTGGGTCGGGGAGGTTCTGACACATCAGCGGTGGCAATAGCAGCAGCTGTTGGTGCCGAGTTGTGCGAAATCTATACTGACGTCGACGGTATTTTCTCTGCTGATCCAAACATTATTGATGGCGCCCTTCAGCATAGTCGCATTAGTTATGATGATTGCTTAGAGATGGCTGCCAAAGGAGCGCAAGTCATTCATCCGCGAGCTGTGGAGTGTGCCCGCGAAAATGCTGTGGTGCTGCGGGTTCGTAGTGTCTTTAATCCGACTAATTGTGGCACTGTGATCGACTGTGATCGCTCAAGACTGCAACCTGAAATTGTTGGGGTCACTGCTGTAGATGGTTTCAGCGTTTTGAAAATCGAGTTTGATTCAGCTCTCATTCATTCACAGTTAATTCATGACACAGTGCAGAGCGAAGTCGGTCACGTCAACTTGCTTGAGACTTTTGTCAGTCAGCTCGCCGTGGTTGGCCAGTCGGCAAGTGCGAACCAATCTGCAAGTGCGAACCAATCTGCAAGTGCGAACCAATCGGCAAGTATTAACCCGCCGGTTACCGCATTTTGCAACTTCGTTGCCACTTATGTGGTGTCTGGTTTGAACAAACTGTCTGGTCAGAAATTGATTGAAGAAATAGTGGGCGTACCGGGCGTCGCGAACGTCAGTATCAAGTTCGATGTCACACGCATCTGTTTGGTCGGGCCTGGGGCCGCTGGATTTACTGCTGGTTCATTACCTGAAAGCGTAGTCGACTGCCTTCTAGAAGGTGTGAAGCCATCCGCTTGCGATTTGTCTCTTGCACTTTATCTGGCTCAAGAGCATGCGCGACCGGCGTGGAACGTACTGCACGGCGCATTCCTGCCTGTTATATTTCCGGCCTTTCGAGAGCAAACGAGCGGTCTGAAATGCCTAGTATAGGTGCACTTTAATTTGCCTATCTGAGGGTAGTGGGAATATCACCATTGCCCTCTGGGTAAATTGTTAGATACTGGACTATGGCATATTAGTACTTGAATCACCGAAGGCACTCCATTAATGGCAAGTCCTCTCGAAAACGACCCCAAATCAGCAGACAGAGCTAAAGACGCCTCTAGCCCTGTGTCTGACAACGGCGCTGACCGTCCAGACGGAAAGCCAGTCAAGCCTGAAACAAAAGCTGTACAAGAAATGACCACTGCTGATTGGCAAGCTGCCAATAAGCCAGGGCCAGACGCCAAAGTCGGCGATCAACCAACAACCCTGCCCAAAGTCTCCCTTGATGCGTCGGCGGCTAAAGACGCCCCAACGCCCAAAGACGTGTTGATAAATCCTTCGGCCTCTCCTGAAGAGAAGTTGAAGGCTGTAGAAGCCCTTGGACGCTCCGGTCAGACAAGTGTTGAAATTGTCGACAAAGACGGTAGCAAACGCAATCTCACTATTGAGCTTGAAAAAGCCGGGGCGCGCACTCTTGTTCATCTCTATGCCAATGACGACCAAGGCAAAGAGCATGTAGTTTTGCGCGGAGTTAAAAATGCTGATGGTAGCTGGCAGCAGCAGCAAACAGAGAAAGGCGATGCTGTTGGCTCATACGGTACTTGGTGGGCGAAGAATATGGGTGACCGTACGTTCTTCAATGACGCCGTCAAGCCCGAGAACAAGGTTGCCGATGTCAAAGTTGCTCCGGAAGATTTGTTCTCGGAGAAACGCAACATAGTTGTAGATGTTACTGTCAAACCTTTGGAAATTCCCACTGCTCAACCTGATGTTAAAGTGGCACTGCAGCCCCCAGTTCTCGAGCCTATTTTCCAGGTTTATACACCGCCTGCGCAGATTGAGAACCAGTCAATTCCGCGCATTGTTCCTGAGCAGCGTGAAGCTGCCCTGCAAGATTTGCCTTTGCAGCCGCGCGAGGTTGTTGATCCACGTGACACAGTGGTGCCTTGGAATCGCCCCGATCAGCGAGTTGTCTCAGACGCAGAACGCCTCAATCAACTCTTTGATGGTGTTGCCAAAAGCGCAGGCTATGCTCGGCGCATGACCCAAGTTGATGGCGGTTCTGTTTACTTCCGCGCAGGCATGGCAATTGATGCCGATGGCTCACCGCGGGCCCGCCAGATTGACCCAGATGGTCAAACTCAGACTTCTCTTCGTCATCGCAACGGTGCCTCAGTCAATGCTGAAACAACTAAATATTTTGTGTTGCCCTTAGAGAAATACCAGCAATTTGGAGTTAGAAAAGGAGACATAGCTGCTGTGCGTTATGGCGACAATGTTCGCTTTGCCGTCTTCGCCGATGTCGGTCCGCACCAAAAGTTGGGTGAAGGCTCTATGGCACTGGCTGCCTCGCTTGGAATTAACTCTAATCCACGTCGTGGTGGTACTCAGCGCCCTGAAGTTGAATATATTGTCTTCCCGGGTTCGGGTAATGGTAGACCGTTGCACGCCAATGCCCACGAAGATTTAGGACGCCATTATTTGGGCAAAGCCTACCGCAATACCAAAAATTAGTTGACCAAGTTGTGAGCTGCAAGCCGTGGTGCTGAAAACATGAATGAGAATGAGCCAGCGACCTATAAAGTTGTGTCCGGAGATAATCTTTGGAACATTTCGCGCACACTACTCACTGCCAAAGATGGCAAAGAGCCCACCAATCAAGCGATTATGGCTATGGTGAATCAGTTTGTAAGTATCAATGAAATCGTCAATCGCGACCTGATTTATCCCGAACAAGTCTTAAAAATCCCGCAAGTTTGAGCAAATTGGGGCATATTAGGGAAGGTGCAATTGGCATTTCGCCATAGCCCACAGAGTATTTTTGCCCATGACCGTCCCCGACTTACAACAAGAACCGCTACCTGCAGCTAAAGCAGCGCCTTTGCTCATAAGAATTTTGGCGATGGCGCTTGATACTTTGATTATGATTTTGCTATTTGGAAGCGGTGTCTATCTCGCTTTTCTCAGTAGTAAGTTCATTATTTTTCCACGCTCATCGTTGTCTGGTGTCGGTGCTGCTCTGCTCGTTGCTTTGCCCGCTTTAGCTGCGCTTTTGCTCTTTGCTGTGCCCATTTACTTTGCCATTTTTGAATCTTCTGCCTGGGGCGCCAGCCCGGGAAAGCGGCTTACGGGTCTAGAAGTTCGCAACAGCAATGGCGAGCGTTTAGGATTCTTTGCTGCCTTGGGAGCCCGTTTTATTTACTGGATGCCTTGTCTAATCTTGCCCCTGGGGGCTTTCTACATGCCCGTGTATGCCATGGCTCAACTGGCTCTAGCAGGAGTTTTAGCTGGTTTGTTCTGTGATAAGAAGCGTCGTACAGCTGCAGATTTGGCCTTCAAGCGCTTCGTTTGTTCTAGCAAGGGCATGCCTGTCTTGCCTGTTGTCTCAGTGATGCAAAAGGTTCCGATGCCACTAGTGGTGGTGCTTACCCTGGGTGCTTGTCTCTTCCTCGCCCCAATTACTATGTTTTCGTTTGGTGAAATGGGCAATATTGTTTATCGCAATAAGCTGTCGGCCTGGCGAGCAAAGGGTTTGCAGGCAAAAGGAAGAGTGGTGTTCGTTGAGCGGCGCATCATGGCACCGAATGTTCTTACCGAAAATGATTTGGCAGAATTTGTTGCTGATCCAGAAAGCCTGCCACCTGATGCTATCGTTTCTGCTTCTGCCGTTCTCGGAAAAAGAATCGTCGGTATTGTCAACGAAGGTTCTGTTCTTACCATTGAGAATTTCGAAAAGGCTGATGTCATTCAAATAGAAAAAGCAGAAGCCGCGAGCCCGCCAGCTGTGCAGACCGACCCTCGCCAAGGCATACTCGTTTATCGTTGGCGTGATCAAGTCAAGCCCGGTCAAGTGATTGGGCTTGGTGATATCGAATCGGCTTATATAGTCGAAGAACAATTTATCGATTCGATTTGCTGCACTCCCTGGCAGATAGTTGGTCGTACTGTGAGCGAGAGCTGTCAGGCCCTCAAGCGCGATATTATTCACTGCCAGTATGTCGACGCTCCAATTGCTACTTTGGTCGCCAAGCATCCTCTCAAGAAGGGCGAAGCGCTTAAGTCAGAAGATGTGCAAAGCTCAAACTTACCTGCTAAACAACATTTTTATACCGCTATCTCGGCACCGCAGCTGGTGCTCGGCGCTAAGCTGAAGCGCGATGTCGACGCTGGCCAAGCTCTGCGCTATTGCGATTTTGAGAAGCTGATGTTTTGAGGCTAAGGGCAGGCGAGTTTTGAATAGCTGGGTTAGTTGTCGAACTGGCTGTAAGGTACTCCACCTGTTTGTGCCATCATACCTACATGCTCATCGCATTTGCCATCAGTGAGTGTGAGTTCGCACCAAGCGTTATTGTGAACAGGATAGCAAAGTGTCATTTGTTTTCCTGAGGTCTCTACCTTTTGAGGCTTTCCATAGAGAGCTACAATCTTGTCTAGGCTCATTCCCTCTGGCCCATCTTCGGGGATTTTGCAGTGCGCTAAATTGGCCGGTAACTTGTATTTCTTAGTACCTCTAAATCGAGATATCTGCCAAATCATAAAGTCGTGGACTTGTCCTTGTGAAAGGATACAGGCATCGACGCAAGTCTCATCATCGAAGGCCAAACGCATGGGATATCTGAACTTCGTAAAATAGAGCCAGTTTCCCGTTATCTCTTTCCTTGAATCCCAGATATTGTTGAAACCAAGTTCTACAATGGGTTTACCTTCGCTGCCGGTGATGGCCGCTTTACTTTTCCCGATCAGCAAGTTTAGTGAATACATCACTTTTTTGTGCTCGTCCATGCGACTTGCCTCTACGTCGCTTTCGCTAATAGACTCTAGTTTGTTTCCGACAAAGCCCTTCCACCGTACTTCAGCTTTTGTGATTTTGCCGTTGAGAAAGTAAATGCGCACTGGAATTGGACTGTAGCCAAATAGAATGTCTTGTCTGCGTTCTTGGTTGTCGCAATCTTGTGAGGCCATATATTCGGTCAGTTGGCCGCTTTCAATCAGGTGGCAAAATGTACGTGCCGCGGTACTTTCAGCTTTGAAATGTTCTGTATAGTTGCTGTCAGGCCCAATGTCGGCGAGTGCGCGAAAGTCAGCCAAAGACGGCTCTTTTACAAGATCAGCGAAGGCCCGGGTTTTCAAAATTGGGTGAATTGAATAGTCGCGCTTGAACAATTGCACGCTAGTTTCTTTTGTTCCAGAAGAGGGTTCTGCAATTGCTGGTCTAATATTGATCGCTGTCGTTAGCAAGACCGCTAGCAATGCAACTTGTGTAAGTCTCTTTAGTGTTGACGGCAAGTTCATTCTTTCAAATAATTGTTTCAGGGCCCTTTATCATGACACAATTGTGCCATAGCAGACAAAAGGAAGTGCTGGTTTCTTTCTTCTAAATGTTCTCAAATCGCCCTGTCTGCGCTATTCTTTTGCCGAGGTTAGCTGTCAAGAGATAAGTCGAGAGCAGAAATTTTTGGAATCTGATGACTTCCGTACTGATTTGCTTGAGTGCAAAACCGATAGTGAAATCACCTTTCTGATTAAACTCGCTAATTATGCTGGCAATATAGAGCAAACCGATGCTATTTCAAAATACTATCTTGCCAGGCACGCAAAACAAAATGACTCGTGCTGACCCGCTTACTCGGCGCTGTTAAACGGCAAACTCAAGATCTACCGAATTGCGGCTCTGCTCTCTTTTAATTTCTGAAAAGCAGCCAGCGCAAGGTTACGCGCCTCTCCATGCTCGACAATTGGCAAAGGATAATTTTCACCTAGAGTCACACCCGCTGCCATCAGCTCTAGCGGCGGAGCTTCCCACGGTTTGTGAATGTACTTACTCTTCATCTTTGCTAATTCTGGCACCCATTTGCGCACGTAGGCGCCGTCGGTATCAAACTTCTCGCCCTGCAAAATCGGATTGAAGACGCGGAAGTAAGGTGCTGCATCAGCGCCACAACCGGCCGACCACTGCCAGCCCATGGTGTTTTGCGCTAAGTCGGCGTCAACCAGTGTATCCCAAAACCATTTTGCACCAGCCAACCAAGGCAAGCGCAAATGCTTGACCAAAAACGAAGCGACAATCATACGCACACGGTTGTGCATAATTCCGGTATGCCATAGCTCTCGCATGCCAGCATCAACAATAGGATAACCAGTTAGACCTTTTTGCCAGGCCTTGAGTGCCTCTGGGTTTTTCTCCCAGGGAAATAGTTTAAAGTCGCCTCGGAGGGGCTCTGTAGGCGTCTGTGGGAAGTAATAAAGTAAATGGTGGGAAAACTCACGCCAGCCGACTTCACGTAGGTAAAAAAGGGCGGCTGCCTTGCTCTTTTCGTTTTTGAAATGGGCCGCTTTTTCTTTGACAATAAACCAGAGACTGCGCGGGCTGATTTCACCAAAGTGTAGATGAGGAGAGAGACGCGATACGCCCTCTATGTCTGGCCGATTGCGCATCTCCGAATAGTCGTCAAGGCCGTCGTTTAAAAATTTGTCGAGTTGCTTGAGCGCTCCTCTTTCTCCGGGCATCCAGGCTTCAATAATGCCCTTCTCCCAGTTGATGTCGGGTAAAAGGTTCAAGTCAGATAAAGTCGATTCAAACTCAAGCTTTTCGATTTCTTCTGAGGCACTTTTATCAGCGCTAGATTTAGCTGGAGTGGTTTTGCCTGTAGCCGATTTCTCAGAGGTTACTTTTGAAGAAGGAAATTTCTTGGGTGCCTCTAGAGGAGGTTCGAGGTCAACTTGTATTTGACCAAGGCATGTACGCCAATAGGGTGTAAATACTTGATAAGGTTTGCCTTCTTTGGTCGCCACCTGCCAGGGCTCTATCAACAAAGCGCCGTTAAAGGTCTCAACCACCAATCCAGCGGCTTTCAGCGTCGCTTTGACTACTTTGTCGCGCTCGATTGCGCTTGGTTCGTAGCGGCGATTCCAAAAAACGGCTCCGGCTTCAAATTTGCTCGCTAATGTTTGCAATACATTCAGGCTAGAAGGGTGCCCTTTCCCTTTATCTTTGCCAGCTTCAACAATTATCAAGCGCGAACCCAGTTTTTTAATATCTTCGCTGAGTGCTTCGAGCGACTGATGCAACCATACCTTTGTGGCACCTCCCGGTGGCCAAGCGCCTTCTTCGTCAGGTGCCCAGATATATACGAGAATGAGATCGCCTTTTTTCTCCTTCGCCCACTTGATGGCCGCGAGGAGCCCCGGGTTGTCAGCCAGTCGCAAATCTTGACGAAACCAGAAAAGAGCCGAACCTTGCTGCATGCGATATCTCTCGTATTGATTCTTTCGTATTTATTCGATTTTATTCTGCAAGCGCGATTTTAACCCTGCCGTGAGAACATATTGTGAATATGAGATTTAAAAATGCCATGCTTGGTAGAAGTAAGGTATGGAGTACAAATAATGGTAGAGGCAAAACCTGTACGCATTGGCGAACTTTTAACGAGAGCCGGTGTGCTGCGCAAGCAAGATTTGCAGGAAGCAATTGAAATCTCGCAAGATACCGGTCAAATGATCGGTAAGGTTTTGATTATGTCGGGTTTTATCACTAAAGAAGATTTGCAAGCTGCCGTAGAAGCTCAGTCGCTCGTGCGCGATGGCAATTTAGAGTTTGAACTAGCGCTATTGGCGATTGCCACCTGTTCTCGCGAGAGGCTCGAGCTTGTCCAAGCGCTCGACCAATTAGGTTGGCATCCGCTAGAGAACCATCCGAGCGCTCGCTTAGGCGAATTATTGCTGGCTGCCGAAGTGATCACGATCGAGCAGTTAGATGCAGCTCTAGAGCAGGTGCATGAATCTATTATTCCGCTTGGTGCTGTGCTAATTCAATCGTTAGTGATTGATAGAAGTGTTTTGGATTTTACTCTAGAAGTGCAATCTGAGATTCGTGCTGGAAAAATTACTAAGCTTGACGGTGTCGAACGTTTGCAAAGCCACGCTAAAACTCATCCTTGAAGTTTAGTTGTTTGTGAAGATAGTTACTTTGGCAGAGAAAGATTTATGCTAACACGCAAGCGCGTGCCCGAATTAATGGATGATCCAAGTCTTGATTATGGTAGTCATGTTTCGGCTCTGCTTGGGTTAGAGAGGCTCAATGCTGCCAGTGGTGGGCCAAGCTCTATTTGGGCAGAAATTGAGCCGGTTGCCCGCCTCCTAAATAGACCGGTGCGCATTCTCGATATCGCCACTGGTGGCGGAGACATACCAATTGCAATATATCGCATGGCTCAGAAAGCGGGAGTGGCTGTGGAGATTGTGGCTAGCGATATTAGCTCTGATGCCCTTAAGTACGCGGCAGAGAGTGCTGCCAAAAAAGGTGCGAAAATCGAATTTTTCCCTTTAGATATATTCAAAGATGAGCTGCCATCCAATTTCGATGTAATCATGACTTCGCTTTTTACTCATCATCTTGATGCTGATGACGTCATAATGCTATTGAGAAAAATGAGTGGCGCTGCTCGTTTCAAAGTTATAGTCAACGACCTTGTGCGCAGCGAAATGTCATACGTCTCTGTTTGGTTGGCAACGCGCCTTTTGAGCAGATCGCCTATTGTGCATTACGATGGCCCGGTCTCTGTTAATGCTTCTTATACACCTTCGGAATTCTTGAACATGGCCGAGCGAGCTGGATTGAACGTTTCTCAAGAGAAAAATTTAGAGAGCAGTGTTGTGGCAGTAAAACTGATTTTTCCTTGCAGGCAACTTTTGACTTGGCAGCGCAGCCCAAAAGAGCTTGAAATTGAGGCTAATTTCAATGGCAGCGGGCAAGTGAATGGCGCAACAGGAAAAATACACCATGAATAATGCACCATGAATAATTCACTACAGAAAAAATGGGATGCCATTGTCATTGGTGCTGGCCCGGCTGGCGCCCTTAGTGCCTTTCAGCTGGCAAAGTCTGGTAAGAAGGTGATTTTGTTAGACAAAGTTCAATTTCCCAGAACGAAAGTATGTGGATGTTGTATCAACGAGAATGCCCAAAGAGTGCTAGAAAGGGCCGGTCTCGGAAAGCTACTAGCAGAGTCTGGTGCCGTTCCACTCAATAGCGTGCGTTTAATTGATGGTGAGATCTTTGCTGAAATAAAGCTCTCTGGTGGCAAGGCCTTGTCTAGAAGCTACTTCGACAGTGCTTTGATCAATGCTGCCGTGGCTGAAGGTGTGCACTTTGTTTCTGGCGCAATCGCACGTGTACTGCCCGACGCCGAAGGTTTTAGTCGTGTTAGTGTTCTCTTGAAGAGTACTGCATCTGAAATAGAAGGGCGCGTTGTCATTGTTGCTGACGGCTTGAATGGCCATTCACTTGAACAATTGCCAGAATTTGCTTCTGTCGTTGCTAGTGATTCTAGATTTGGTTGCGGCACCACTTTTGCACCTAACAGTTATGAAACCGGCCTTAACTCCTATTATCGGCCTGGCACTATCTATATGGCTTGTCAGCTAGGTGGCTATGTAGGTTTGGTTGTTTTAGAAGACGGAGGCATTGATGTTGCTTGCGCTTTAGACCGTGCATTTGTGCGCAAGCAAGAGAGCCTGCCTAAGGCTGTGGCTGCCATTCTTGGTCAATGTAATCTGCCGCTGCCTGTGCCTGCTGAGCAGTTTTTTGCCAGGCTGTGGCAGGGAACTGACAGCCTCACGAGGAGGCGACCAACAATCGCCGGACCTCAGCTTTTTGTTGTTGGTGATGCTTGTGGTTATCCAGAACCGCTAACAGGTGAAGGAATTGCCTGGGCACTAGAGTCGTCTGAAGCGGTTTTGCCACTGGCACTTTCTGCCATGGACGACTGGAGTGACGCCCTGGCCCGCGACTGGCAGAAAATTCATGGACGACTTGTACATTTGCGTCAGCGCAAGAGTGGCGCAATTGCTTATAGTTTGCGTAATAGGTTTGCCAGACGAGCAGCAATCAAAGTGCTTTCTAGCTTTCCATCTTTTGCCGAAAGCATTGCTGCGAGCCTTACTCAGAAAGTGAAACAAAGTGCGGTCAGCAAATGAAGCAAAATATATTTACTCGTGTTCTTGCAATTGGTACAGCGTCTCCTTCTGGTTCAATTGCTCAATCTAAATCTTGCCAGCAGGCTCAGCAGTTTTTTGCCTGTGACGAGAAGCGTGAGCGTGCTTTGCAAATGCTCTACAAACGCTCGGAGATTGAGCGGCGCTCGCTGGCGATTATCGACCAAGAAAGTGGCTGTATAGATAAAACTTTGTTTCCTGCACCTACTAATGCGTCAGATCGCGGCCCGGGCACTGACGCTCGCATGGAGCGCTATAGTCGTGAGGTGGCACCGTTGGCATTGGCTGCCTGCCGCTCGGCTCTAACTTTGGCCGAGGTTGACTACAGCGAAATTACTCACTTAGTGACAGCTTCGTGCACTGGATTTGCCGCACCCGGATTTGACTTAGCCTTGATTCAAAATCTTCCGCTCTCGCCATCGACTGAGCGCACTCATATCGGATTCATGGGCTGTCATGGCGCTCTCAATGGCCTTAGAGTGGCAGATGCTTTCTGCCGGTCAAATCCAGCAGCTATTGTTTTGCTTTGCGCCGCTGAGATTTGCTCGGTGCACATGCAATATGAATGGTCTGCTCAGAGGCTGGTTGCTAATGCCCTGTTTGCTGATGGTGCAGCGGCGGCTGTGCTGCGAGCTAGCTCTGACGAGGCTACAGGGGCCGCCGGTAATGCAAAATATCAATCTTCTAGTTCGATAGTCATTGGCGGCAGTACCGAGGCCATGAACTGGAAAATTGGCGATAATGGCTTTCTCATGACTCTCGAAGCCGAGGTGCCTGAACTTATTGAGAAGAATCTGCCGGCGTTCTTGCATGGTTGGCTGGCTCAATCTGGTTTAGCTATTCGTGACATTAAGAGTTGGGCTGTCCATCCTGGTGGGCCCCGCATATTGAAAGCGGTTGGAGATTGCCTAGAGCTCGAGAGCGAGATGCTTTCATGGTCTAGAGCTGTGCTTGCTCAGTACGGAAACATGTCCTCGCCGACGGTCTTATTTATTTTGGATAATCTACTCAAGCAAAGCGACAAGCTGCCTTGCGTAATGCTTGGTTTTGGCCCAGGCCTGACTGTTGAGGCTGCCCTAATCAATAGTGATTAGGGCAGCCTAGTTAATTGCTGCCAGGAATTTTCTGCTTGCTTACATCAATGTCTTTTGTCAGGTCTTTGGCAAGGTCCATAATGTCGTTTCTATAAGCTGCAGAAATGATTACATCTTTGAGGTCATTGGCGCGTTTATACCCCTTCGGATATTCGAAGTCTGAGGGCTTGTAAGGTACTTTCTTCCAGGCTGTCAGGTCTACGCCGAGTCGTTCGTTTTCGGTTTTTGCCATGTTGCTGAAGTTGAGCCAAGGTACTGCCGATTTCTTTTTTCGCTCTTCGATTTTCTTTGCTTGGGCCTGGCTGATTTTTAGTTTGGCTTGCAGGATGCGTACTGGCAATGGCATCACGCTAGAAGTACTAAAGTATCGTGCCACCACTTCTGATACCTGCGGAGCCACTTTTAAATCTTTAGGAGACCAATAGATAGAGCCGCTGGCGAGCAGATATTTGTTGCAGGGCAGTCCTCTTAGTTGCTCTACCTCAATTAGTTTTGGCTTTGCACTAGCTGTTGGCGCATTTTTCGGAATGATTGACAATATTAAAGAGGCGTCGAAATTCTTTAAATCGGTGATGTATTCCAGCTTGTCACTGGGCCGAAAGCTGGAGACCCTCCAGGTGGGCGCCGCGGCCACAGTAATACCACCGTTGGCCGTATTTTCAAGCCGAATAGCATCGTCAGTAACGTAGTAGCGGTATGCACCGGAGCCGACGTGCAGCACATCAAATCGCCATTCGGTTTTAGCCATGGCAGGCGCAGGTAGCGTTAGGGCTGATAGAAGGGCTACCAGAAATATAGCTATGGATGTCGAATTCCTAAGTTTTGCCATTTCCTGCGCTACTTTTGCCTGTTAAACTCTGAGTTGCCTATTAAACTCTGATCTTGCCTATTAAACTCCTAGAGCTATTGAGTGATCATACTTTGCTTTACCCATAGATGAAAACGAATTCGCTATAATTG
>JBBRMD010000058.1:0-40900 GCA_038231015.1 Candidatus Obscuribacterales bacterium | reverse complement strand
TGGAAACGACAGGTCTGCGCAGACCGGAAATTGTAGCGATAACCCGCTAGCTGTGGATTCTGACTTGAAGCAGCAAGAAATATCGAGCCTACGCAATAGGCAGTCAGACGATAGTAATTAGACCATCGCAGAGCAATCTGGATGGTCTTTTTGTTTGTCCGATTTCCGTCCCGAAATCGGACATTTTTCGCCAACGAAAATTGGACAGACTAGCCTAATTATTGCGGCCACTCCCAAACCGAAACAAAATTGAGGCTTAGAACGAGAACAAGAATTCCAAATCTTCCTGGGTCAATTCTTTAGCGACACTGTCGTCTCCACCAATAATCAAATCGGCCAACTCTTTCTTCTTCTGTTGCAACGCCAAGATTTTCTCTTCGACTGTTCCACGAGTAATCAACTTGTAGTTGAACACGTGACGAGTTTGGCCGATACGGTGAGCCCGGTCAGTGGCCTGATTCTCAACAGCGGGGTTCCACCATGGGTCATAGTGAATAACGTAATCAGCACCAGTTAAGTTGAGACCGGTGCCACCAGCCTTCAAGCTGATCAAGAAAATCGGAATTGAAGGAGTCTGGTTAAAGCGCTCAACGCGATCAAGTCTTTCTTTCGCTGGTGTCTGACCATCGAGATACTCGTAGGTGTAGCCGCCCTTCTCTAGCTCTTTGCGGATAATGCCGAGCATCTCCACAAACTGGCTGAAGATCAAGATCTTGTGGCCTTCGTCGACCACTTCACCGATCATGTGCAGTAGAGCATCGAGTTTGGCAGACTGGTCAGTAACTTTCTCTCTATTCTTCAACAGACGCGGATCGCAACAAACTTGGCGCAAGCGCAACAGTTCGGCCAAAATTGAAATCGATGATCGTTTGATACCACGCGATGCCACTTCGTTGAAGACACGCTGGCGACACTCATCTAAGACATCAAGGTAAAGCGAACGTTGTTCATCATCGAATTCGCATAGCTGAATAATATCTGTACGATCTGGCAAGTCTTTTTCTACTTGGCTCTTCAGGCGGCGCAGAATAAACGGATGAACAGTCTTGCGCAACTTCATACCAGCGCCATCAAGACCGGCTTCAATAGGTCTTTCAAAGACTTCGTTGAAGTCTTTGTACTGACCAAGAAACTCAGGCATAAGGAAGTCGAACAGCGACCACAATTCTTTTAGACGGTTTTCAACCGGAGTACCAGAAAGGGCTAGGCGGTGGAAGGCTTTGATACTCTTCGCGGCGATAGCTCCCACCGACTCAGGGTTCTTAATGTTCTGAGCTTCATCCAGAATAAGGAATTCAAACTGGATATTCTTCAACTGTTCGTAGTCGCGGCGAATGATACCGTAAGTTGTGAAAATCACATGAGGCTTGTTCGTACTGTCTTTGCCCAAACGCTTCAAAAGCTCGCCGCGGTCGCGCCCTAAGAACAAAGCAGTCTTAAGATCTGGCACAAACTTAGACGCTTCAGACAACCAGTTATAGACAACAGAAGTTGGTGCCACCACTAAAGCCGGTGCTCTGTCGGCCTTACCTTTGCCCTGGTAGTGCTTCAGCAACATTGCCAGAGTTTGAATGGTTTTACCTAGACCCATGTCGTCTGCAAGAATGCCAGCCAGTCCATATTCTCTTAAGAACATCAACCAGTTGCAGCCTTCCTTCTGGTACTCACGCAACTCGCCTTTGAAATCTTTTGGCAATTCAAATGGTGGCAATTCACGGAAGTGATGAATCTTATGAATGAATTCTTCGAAGCCCTTATCAGCTTGCACCGGAATTTCTTGCGTCTCTAGAGCATGCAAAATACCAAGCGCTTGGTAGAGCGGACGGGCACTATCTTTGCTCTGGCCAATAGACTTAAGCAAACCCATTAAGGTGGGAGTAGGCACGCGCACATAGTCGCCGTCTGTGAGCTTGAGGTAGCTGCGGTTTTTGAACAGCGCTTCGATAACTAGCGGAAAAGCAACCTCTTCATCACCAGCTGAGCAGAGCAAATCAAATTCAAATTTGTAAGAGTCTTTCTTGAGCGATAACTTCGCTTTGAGGCCAAGTTCTTCTTTGCGCACTCGATAAGCAGTTAGGGTTTCCCAACCGGCAGTGTCCCAATCAGCAGACTGCTCAGATGAGAGATGGAATAAAGCATCGAGAGCAGGCTCTTCTATAAAAGAGAAACGATCGGCAATGGTGCGGATTGGCATCATATTTGTGAGGAAGCGACGCACCTGATTCTCAGGCTCCCACTGTCTTTCTACCCAAACGCTCTGGCCGACTTCTGAAATCGTGCGCGTGAATTTTTCTGACTCAACAGCACTAGTTTCATCGCGCGATTGCAAAACCAAGTCGCCGTAGCGGAAACCTAGTGACACTTCTAAGCTCGAAGCTTCAGGAGCCGGTTTCTTTGTAGAAGTAGCTGTGCTGCCATGAGAAGAGATTATGGTGTTATTCGAAGAAGCTCCTGGCAATTTGCGCTCAGAAAGCTTGATCACTACCTGTGGTGGCTCAGTAATGGCAACAGGAAAAGGTGCGGTCGATTCATCGAGAATTACCGGCATGCGTTTTTTCAACACCGGCAAATCTACAGACAAGAACTTCGGCACCACTTCTAGCTTGACGACCATGTAGCCAAATGAATCGAAATATTGGAAGGAGCGATGAATTGCCGTCAAATCGATTGGATAGAAGGTGTTGTTGGAGAGAATCCAGCTAGAAGCACCCATAAAGAATACTGGGTGTTCAACGGCTTCGCCTTCTTCGGTAATTCCTTCTAAGCGCAACATAAGTTCGCCGCTTTCGGTCTCTGAAAGCACTGCTCTTGGTGTCAACGGTTTATCAGAAAATTCCACAACCTGATTGGTTGTTGTGTTGGTCAATTTGCAGCAAAGGCTAAGGTGACCAATGACAGTGCCTTCATCGCCGCGAGGGATGCGGTGCCCACCAGCTGGACCTTTGGTTGTCTGCGGCAAACCTGTTAAATATTTAGCCAAGCGCTGAATGCGCGAATCTGGTGGCAAGGTCGGAACAACTTCAACCGGCACCTTCAGAATATTGACTTTGCCTTGAGGTTCATCTGGCACCACACCAACAATCATTGCCAGCGGCTTTTCAAGCACGAGCAAGCCTAATTCAAAATCACGCTCGTCTGGCACAACGCCTTCTTCGCGCGGGTCATCAAGCAATTCTTTAGCGCGCGGCCCTTTCTCTTGGGTGCTCTCGCGTTTCTGCTCGTCAGCCATGTCGAAGCGAATGCCAGGATTGTGCTTGGCAATATGAGTCAACACCACGGCTACAGAGTGCTTGCAGACATCTTCGAAGTATGGGCATGAACACGATGCTTTAAACGCGTTGGGAGAATCAATGTCTACAACAATTTTGTAGGCGTCTTTTTCAGAACCAATTACAAGCGCTTCTATCTGAGAGCCATCCTCACTCTCAGAGTATTTCAATACTTTTTTACGCCGGTAGTACTGCACACCACGGCGATAAACCGGCTCACTACTAGCCTCTTGGAGGGCTGAGAGAGCAAGGGATAATTTTTTACCAGAACCCGAGATTTGCTTCATGCAAAATTAGCCTTGAAAGGGCACTGCCGCATTGCGAAGATACCAACAATAAGAACAACCGACCGCTTACAGCGGTGGGCGGGAGCTTTCCTAAGCGAAAGCCGATTGGTCTGAATTAGCTTAGCACGAGTTAGCGCCATGTTGCCGCGCGCTAAAGACAAACAATATTAGCGTGGGCTCATGTCGATTACATCAGCAGTTCCCGGGGCCTGTGCTGGCATGGTTCTCTGGGGACGGTTGAAGGCGCCTTCGACGATTCGTTTCATCTCAACCTGCCGCTCTTCAAGCGAATTGCAGTAGTCGTGAAGGATGTCCGCCTGACTGCGCAAGGCCTTAGCGTTGTCAGAAAGGTCAGGGATGAGAATCTCAATTTCTTCGAGAATTGACGATGGCGGGCTCACAGGTGGGCGAATACGCACATGCGAGACGACCTGCTGGCCGGCCGAATTGCTCTGACCTGCTGGAGGCGGCGCACCGACATTGAAGTTGGACTGCAGACCGTTCATGTTGCCAGGCAGAGTTCCAGGCTGCATATTAACAGCCGAATTATTGGGATTAGCCGAGTTAGCGCTGCTATTGTTGCCCATAGTTCCAGCTAAGGCATCTCGCAATCGCTCAAGGTTCTGCTTGAGACCAATGGCGCGACGATAAGCCTGATCGGCTTCCCTCTCTAACCAAACTTTACGGGCCTTCTGCGTGGCCAACTCGTTGCTCAGGTGCTCCAGAGCCTTTTTGCGAATCTCAAGCTCGCGGCGTACATGCTCAACTTCTTTCTGCTTCAGCTCTAAGCCGCGCCGACGGAGGTAAACAAGCAACAAAACCACCAAGGCGAAGGCTATAGAAATCATCGAAACGTAGAAATATCCGCGCTTTGCACCAGACATCTCGGCCACACCAGTGAGCAAGAAGTTGCCGATATCTTCGGCGAATGGTGGTGGAGGACTGCGCATATAGTAGATGCGCCCAAGAATCTTGCCACGCACTTTAGCCCCGGTAGCCCTAGCTTTTTCGACCCGTGGAGAATCATGGGCGAAGAGCGGCTCGAGCTGAGGTGGGTCAGTAATTAAATCGTAGGGCTCATTGCTCTTGGCCAAACCTTCAGCCGTAGCGTTTTTCTGCCAAGATTGGCGATGATAAATCTTGTTTGTTCTATAAAGAACGTTTTCGCCCGAGGGATCGGTAACAACCAAGCCAAACAAGCCGTAGCTTGAGTCTAGTGTCTTCTGAATGAGGTCATCGCGCCCTTCTTGAATCATCGCCGATAGGGTGGCCGGAAGAGTGTGATGGAGCAGATTAAAATCGGTAGTCTGCACCTTATTAATAGTGCCCATCCAATAGCTCTGATAGTGGATGGAGCAAAGAGCCAACCAACAGAGTATGCCAGCCAAGCAGACTACCGGCACGAGAATTCTGTTTCGAAGTGAGAGCAATATTTTATCCATCAAACCGGAGTCTACACCGGGGTGTATCCGTTGTACATACGTATTTCTCCAGCGTATTTCTCCAGCGTAGTTCTCGAGCGTAGTTTTCCTGCGTAGTTCTCCAGCGCAATTGAAAAAACTCGGTTTTTGGTTTGGCACCTTACAGCTTTTGCAAAAACTTGTGATCTGCACAACAAAAAAAGACGTTTATAAGTCGCTTGAATCGGGGTATTAATACTGTGTGGACGAAAGCTCTCACGGAGGAATCGGTTAGAGCAAAACTAGGTCATACCTCGTGTCTACTAAAAACCCGAACGGGATATTCCACCACTAGGTGGCTGCACATTTAACACTATGTGTTCAAGAAGCCGGGCGCTCGTCGCCCGGCTTCTGTCATGACACCACCTGCAGTGCTTTTACTTGGCGACGTAAAGTTCCGTTAGTTTTTTATCTGTGATTTCGCAATGATAGGTTTTCAAGGACATTTTTCCAGGCATAAAACAGTTAGGTTAGAGTTTGAATCTTCAGGAATTAAGACTTAAGAAGTGGAAACAATTTCACCCCAGGACCCGTCAGCGACCATATCAAGAGCAGCACTTGCGCTAAGATCATCGCTACTTGATCAGTTGACGGAAATTACCGCATGACACCGCCCGAAAATCAAGAAGCTGCCCAACAAGCCTCTCCAGTCAGACTGGGAGACTTACTTACAGGCGCTGGTCTGCTCAAAGCAGAAGACCTGCGACAAGGAATGCTGATTGCTAAGACTCAGTCGCTCCCTGTTGGCAGAGTACTGATCATGTCTGGTTTTATTATCGAGCCTCACTTGCAAGCAGCAGTGCAGGCTCAATCGATGCTCAAAGACGGCCTAATCGACTTAGAAACAGCCCTTGGCAGCTTGCGCGTCATATCGCGCGACGGCCTTACCCTCGACCAAGCTCTATCAAAAATGGGTTGGGCGCAACCAGTCAACCAAGTTACCAATAAACTAGGCGAGCTTTTAATTGAAGCAGGCCTGGTTAGCCGCGCCCAGCTCGATGCGGCCCTGATTCAAGGCGAGAGCACTGGGCTGCCTCTGGGCCGTGTGCTCGTGACAAACGGCTGGCTCTCCGAGCAGCTACTTTCATCAGCGTTGAACGCGCAAATACTTGTACGAGACCGAAGAGTAACTAGAGAGCAGGCCATTTCGAGCTTGCGCGCCGCTCTTGAAAGGCAAGTACCGATTGAACAAACACTAGCTGAGACGGGCGTTTCACTGCATTTGGCCAATGAAACCGTGCGCCTGGGCGAATTGCTCGTGATGGCCAAGCTGTTAGACGAAGAAAAACTTATGCAGGCCGTTGAACTTGGCCTCGTCAACGAACAACCTATCGGCCAAGTGCTGGTGAAAAACGGCATGGTAAGCGAAACAGTTTTGCAATCAGCCTTAGCTATTCAAAGCATGGTCAGTAAAGGCGAACTACGCAAAGTGCAGTCAGGCCGTGTTTTAGAGTTGGTTAACACCGAAAAAATTTCCTTGGCTGAGGCCGTGGAAAGGGTGCAACCAACCCCTCCTCGCGACAGTTCAAATCTTCCGCTGTATCAATTTTTGCAATTGGCAGGAGTAATCGGCCCTCCAGACATTGAAGAAGCACTCAAAGTCGGCTCACGCGATACCAATCTCATGGGTCAAATGCTGATGATGACTGGGGCTCTCGACCAAAATTTACTGGGCATAGCAATGAATTGCTCGAGCCTAATGACCCAAGGAATTCTCAAAACAGAGCAAGCCGTTATTGTGCTCGGCATTTGCTGGAAGAGCAAAGCGACACTAGAAGAGGCTTTCAAACAATTGGGTTGGAGTTCGGCCATTATTTCGTCGGCCCTTCCAGTGCAGACAGCCTTACAAACACCAACACAAGTACCAACACAAGTACCGACACAAACACCGACACAAGCGCCTGCGCAAGTAGCTATGCAGCAAACTGGCTCAGACCCTCAACCAGCCGCGGCAGCTGCTCAAGCTTCTGCTCCGGCCGGTCAGCTAGCTGCTCCCGCAGCTCAGGCAGTTAGTGCCGCTCAAGCAGCTCCGACAGCTCCTGCCACCTTATCGCTAGCAGAGCTTATGGCACAACCAGTGCCGCAATTAGAAGCACAAACGGGCACAGCTTCAACAGTGAGTCAGAATGCCGTTCCTTCTGGTCGCACTGCTGAACAGAGCGTACCTAAACCCTCTAAGTTTGATCAAGCAATATCAGGGCGCAACAGATTGGGTAATTCTTCTGCAACAGCCCACAGCCTGCCAGCCATGCCTATCGGCCAAAACTTGAGTGTCGAGCAAGGCAGTTTGCAACCGTATGATACTGGCGAAATGTCGCCGATCAAGAAAAGAGAAGAAGCTGAAGCTGCGGCCAAGGCTGCGCAAATTACAGCTCAAGAAAGCACTCAAGACAATCCGAGTGCGAGTGCTGTACAAAATGCCGAGCAAAGTGCCAAACCATCGGGTGGCCCCTCAGTTAAGAAACGGCTTGCTGACCTCATTCCATAAACGCCTACTCAGCTAAACTGAAAATCTAGAAAAACGATGCACCACAGATGGTGCGCAATCTTATTGCGATTCAATCTCAATAAGGTCGTGCAATAGAGCCGGTTTCCAAGGAGTTAGAAACAGCATATTTAGCCGTTATCGCTCAGAGATGAGCATCCGAAGAATGCAGATTTTGTGAAATTCCCTGAACAATCACAAAGCATATGGTATGAATAGCAATCAAGATCCGCACACAGACTTAATACTGCGCTGCATAGGAGAGCTTAATGCTTCAGCAAAAGATTACATACAAACCATACCCAGTTCAGGATTTCAAACACCTGTTGGGCTTGACTGGTATTTCAGACAAGACTTTGGAAATTCACTTCAAGCTCTATGCTGGCTATGTCAAGAACACAAACGATCTCAACGAAAAAATCATTGAACTAACAGAAGCTGGCAAAAGCGGCTCACTTGAGTACGCTGAATTGAAGCGTCGTTATGGCTTCGAATACAACGGCATGAGACTGCACGAATACTATTTCGGCAACCTCAAACCAGGCGGTTCTGAGTTGAAAGAATCTAGCGCCATCGGCAAATTGATCACCGAGACCTATTCTTCAATCGATGTTTGGAAAAATGACTTCTTCAAAGTCGGCGCCATGCGCGGCGTTGGCTGGGCTGTCTTGTTCCAAGACCCCTTCACCAAGACTCTTTCCAACCATTGGATCACCTTGCACGAAGAAGGCAACATCGCTGGCTTCCAACCATTGCTAGTAATGGACGTTTGGGAGCATGCTTTCTTGCTCGATTACGTTCCTGCTGACCGTCCTAAGTACATTGAAGCTTTCTACAGCAACATTGACTGGGAAAAGGTTGAAGCAAGACTGCTTAAGTAAGCTCTCGAGCTGACTAAGCCAGAACTGCTCAAAAAATAAGTGATATTGCGAGAGGGTGGGAATTTAATTCCCGCCCTCTTTGCTTACAGGCAGCGGCCACAGAGCCATAAACAGGCTAAAAATGACGGCCTTAAAAGAAATCAACCCGTAATAAAGCGTGAGAAGCGAGACAGCGCCTCTTGAGAACGGTAAAATAAGCACTGGTCAAGCAATCAAAGGCTGATGCGTATGAAAGAAACAGCAACGACAACTGGTCTGGGTTCAATCGGACAAATTACTGAAGATCGCGAACTGATCGTCGACGTACACGCTGAAGATGAAATCGTGGGCAAGGCTGATACAACAGTTAGCTCGAAATCAAATGCAAATTCATTTGCAAAGTCTGATGCAGAAACAGTTGCTGAAGCTTATGGCGACGACAGAGAAGACGACGAAATTGTCGACAGTTATGCAGACAGCTGGTCATACGAAGTGCCAAGACCATGGCTGACAGTTGAACAGGCAGCGAGCATGCTAGGAAGATCGGCCAGAGGCGTAGAGCGTTCAATCCTCGGACGCTGGGGCAATCACTTACCAGAAGGCTGGTCGGCCCGCCGTGTACGTATTGATGGTATTGATGAATGGCGCATTATTCCCCCTCCCGGATTCAGAATTAAACACAGCCGCCGCGAAACAACGAGGCGTGAGAGCGCCAATGACGGTCCAATTGATGACGTTGAAATGAGCCCACTGAGCGCCTCGGACGAGACAGGAAAAGAAAATAAGACTGTAGCAGGGCAAACCACCTCCAAATCGCAAGAGAAAAAAATGGCATCTCCAGCAATTCCGACATCGGCCGCCACACAGACCGCTTCTGCTTCGGCTTCGTCAGCTAATGCTGCGCAGCGATCAACTTCTGCTGCTTCGTCAAACGAGCCGTTCTCGTTCGAAAAATTCTTCCAATCAGCCGGAAAAATGGCGCAAAAAGAGCTAGCCTCATTCGGTCTTTCGGTGCGTCCGACCAGCGAACGCGGTACCAGCCTAGAGCGAGCAGGAGCTGTAGACGCTGACGTCGAGCATGCCACAATCGTGATCGATCGCTCTGACGAAGTAGAAAAATTACTGCGCGAACTGGCCGATACGCAAAAAGAGCTATCTGAGCAGCGCCGCATGCATCTTGATGATTTGCGCTTGATGCAAGAAATGCAACGGTCTATGCTTTTGCTTGAAGTGCACGCCAAAGAAACCGGCGAACTCAAGCAAGACCTGACATACGCCCAACAGGCCTTGAAAGAACATCGTTCGCAATACCAAGCATTTCTCGCTCTGCCATGGTACAAACGACTATTCACAAAATCTCCGTAGACTTCTAGGAATCCTGAAAAGCACCAATAGAGGACTTGTTCATGGCTGAAACTGCAGAAAAACGCTTCAAAATCACTTACTGCACTTCATGTGGCTATCGCGACAGAGCGGTCAAACTCTCTGAGCAACTCGAAAAAGACAATCCTGATTCATGCCAACTAGTACCTGCCGAAGGCGGAGTATTCGAAATCGAAGACCAAGGCGTACTGCTATTCTCCAAGAAAAGCAGTGACCGCTTCCCAGAAGAAGGCGAAGTACTTGCCATCGTCAAGAACGTCAAAGACGGACTACCCCTAGAAGAGGCACAAGCGAATGCAGCCCACGAAGCTGGACACAGTGGCGGAGTCTTGGACTGGATCTATAGCCTTTTTAGAACGCCATCACATAAATAGGTCGCCGAAATCAGTGGGACATCCGCAAGCGCTGCAAATAGCTATCGATGGACCCGCAGGCGCTGGCAAATCAACCGTGGCTCGCAAACTGGCCGACCACCTTGGCTATCTATATATAGATACCGGAGCGATGTATCGGGCTTCGACCTGGTTAGCCTTGAAGAACAATGTCGCCTTAGACGATGGTGACGCCATTGCCGCTCTGGCAAGCAACAGCAATATTCAGCTCAAACCCGCCGACGAAAGCTCTGATGGCAAAATTAGAGTGTTTGTCGACGGTGCCGAAATCACCCGCGAGATTCGCACCCAGCGCATGTCTGAGTTAACTGCTGGAATTGCTGCATTGGGAAAAGTGCGCGCAGTCTTGGTAGACAAACAGCGCATTTTGGCAAGAGAAGGCTACTGTGTGATTGATGGCCGGGATATAGGCACAGTTGTTATGCCTGACGCCGGTCTCAAAGTTTTCTTGACCGCTAGCCCTGAAGAGCGCGCTCGCCGGCGCCAAATTGAGTTGGCCGCCCAAGGCGAAACACCTAATTTCGAAGACCTGCTAAAAGCAATTAACGAGCGCGATTACCTCGACTGCAATCGAGCCGTATCACCGCTTATGCAAGCTGTCGATGCCATTGAACTTATCACCGACAACATGACCATTGACGATGTTGTTTTGGCCTTAGAGAAAATGGCAAAAGAAGCTTTCCAGCCAAGCCCTGCTCCTGTTTCGCGCTCACACGAAAGAGGGTCAGATAGCTTCCAGGAAATTCTAGAAGTGCAAGAGATTCAAGATATGCGCGAAGTTCAAGATATGCATGAAGTTCACGATATGCGCGAATTTCAAGAACCTCAAGAAGTCTAAGGCCGCCTTCGTAACTTTACCGTCGCCAGCTTGGCTGTTGCCCGCTATATTAGCTAAGCAGCGGCAATATTCCTTCGGCCTAAACTGGGCTAATCGATTTTGAATGGATAAGCAATCGGGCAACGACAATAAAGAGCGCAAGCCGGCAGACGGTGAGATCGCCGAGCGCAAAGGTGAGGGCAGCAGCGGCTCTCAGCTAAATGCGGCTGACATTTTATTCGATAAAGCACCGGTCGGCAAAGGCTCAGCCAACAAAGACAACCTCGATGATCGCTCTAATGTTAAAGATCCGCTACGTCTGCCGGCAGCAAGCGATAAAGTTACCGAAGAACCACCAATTGGTGTCGCTCAGCTAAAAGAAAATGAGACTATTGTTCTCCATATAAAAGGAAAAACTGGAGATCTCACAGGCGAAGCCGAGGTCGAATACAAACTTGGCGATAAGCTCTACGACGAAGTCTACAAACATTTAGGTGGCATAAAAAAGGGCGAAACCAAGCTGGTGCCAGCCTGGCTAGACGACCCATTTAAGTCAGACAAAGCGGGGCAGAAACCGGCACGACAATCAACCACTGACGGCCCTAAAGCGGCGGAGCAAGAGCCGGTTAAAGAGTTACCGAAAGAACCAGCAGATGCCACTCTCGACAAAAACGGCAATGCAATTGATGTAGTGCTTCCGCCCTCACTACCTTTCGTTGCCAACGTCACTGACACCTACGGCAAAATGTCTCCAGAGGTGCACGATCTTCTCGATAAAGAAAAGACTGTGGTTACTCCCGCCCGCCGCATTACCGATGCCTTGCCCGAACTCAAAGGGCAAAAGCCCAGAGGCTGGCCACCAGGGTTGACCTGGGACGCAGTTGATGGTGCTTACAGTCCGAGCCGCAATTTGGTTGTGGTTGCCGAAGAAACCCGAGACACCAGTAACAACTGGGTAAAGAGCCACCGCACCGAAGACGTAACCAGACACGAAGTCGGCCATGCCACAGACTATGCCATGGGCAAATTCTCTGATACCAAAGACTACATTCAGGCCTATGAAGACGACACCAAGGCCATGCCATCAGCCCTCACAGGCACTCTTAAGTACTTCTTGCAGTCAGGCGATGGTGGCAAAGAAGAAGCCTTTGCCGAAGGAGTAGCAGCGCGTGAAGGCGGTTCGACATCTGGCAAAGTCTTCGAAAGCGGATTTGCTAAAAGCATTGCGGTTATCAATGATGCGCTCTTGCTCCGACGAGCCAAGCTGCCTAACGCAACTTCAGCAGTGCCGACGCCGACAGGCACTAGCCCTAAGCCAGATACCACGAACAAAAACAGCAAATAAACAGCCGTTTATTACAGTTGGTTAAGGAATTATCAGCCGGGTATAAAAGATAGGTCGGGCGATCGATTTAATCTCAAGAGTTTAAAAGGCTTGTTGTACCAACAAACCTGAAATGATGCGCCCGTGGGCTTTTGCATATAAAGCTTGATCAGAATTGCATATAAGGACCGGTCGACAAGAATATACATAAGGTTGTATCTTAATAACCTATAACATTAGTAGCTGATAAACATTCTTTTTACCCCCTCGGGCACCACTTTCTCGGAATCAAGGAGAGCACCATGACTAAGGCTAAAGCAAAGGTTCTAGACAAGCCCCAAGCCCTGTCAAGTGTTGCCCAGCAACCAACAGAAGTGGCCGAACTCAAACAAATTTTTCAACGGGTCGACCAAGCCCAGGCTAAGGGTCAAACCTATGGCAAAAAGCAGCCAGCATTTGCCGTTCTTTCTCTCAGCGATGGCCGCACGATCACAGTTAACTACGGCATCAAAGGCAAAATCGAAACTTTGACCTTCTCTGATGGACGCATTCTTACCACCACTGATGGTGGCGACTACTATTTAGACAACTTGCAGCCTGATGTCAAATTGAAGAACCTCAAATTAGACATGAACGATGGCGAGCTTTGCTACAAAACTACTTTTGGCAAGCGCTCTGCCTTAATTAAAGAGTCGTCTAACGGCGCTAAATATGCCACTCTCAAAGAGAAAGGCGATGCTCGCGAATTTCAACTTTTGCCAGACAGAAGCCAAGTCGTCATCGGCAAAGAAGGCAAAATGATCTTCTCAGCTGACGGAAATTATTTAACTATGGAGCCTAAATCAGGCGGCCAAATCAGATTTCACCTCTACAACAAAATGCTCGACGTTGTCTTCCCAGATGGCTACGTTCAAAGCTTCTATGCCACCGAACAAGAAATGCGCTTGCTACAACTGCAACCAATTGGTTTCTATGTCAACTGGCTGCCAGCCGATGATCTCGGTCGCCACTTTGAATGGGGCGTCGTGCTTCCACAAGCAGTGCACTAATTCATTGCTATGCGCCACAAGTTTTTGAACACAAAGCTTTCCATGACCATCCGTCAGAATAGCTGACAGAGATGTAAAAGTGATTCCTATTCTTTCGCGCTGCCGCGCAGGTTGAGAAGTGAGCGAAGCCAGTTACTTCGAGCACAAACGGCGCTGTGGGCGCAGAGCAATACTTCTTGCTCTATTTGTGCTTGGGAGCACTGTATTGTTGTTTATTTTGGGAGATGTCCATATCACTAGCAATCAGGCCGCTCATGAGCAAGAACTGCGCGCCAAAGAGAACGATTTTATTGAAAAAATGCAAGCCTCTGCGAAAAAACGGCCCATAGAGTAGTTAGACCACTAAGATTTAGCCAAATACTGCCACTACGAGACAAAGGGAATTATGCCCAGCATTTTCAAGCAGCGTCTGGCATCAGCTAATTCGGCGGCCGGCAAGAGGCGCTGGCTTTACATGCCCTATGACCAAGTGACAGACAAGCTTGGGCCGCTCAGTCGCGAGAAGCCAGAGAGACTCGGCATCATTCTCATTGAAAACCAATGGAAAGCAGCTAGAAGGCCTTATCACAAACAGAAGCTAGCATTGATCTTAGCCAATCTCAGACACTTTGCTTTAGAGCAAGCTGAACGCGGAGTGGCCGTCCGCCACGAAATCGTCACCAACACAAACGGTCTTTACAGCTCAGTACTCGCCGACTTAGCTCGTGAACTTGGGCCTATTGAAGTTATGGAACCAGCAGAGCGCGAGCTAAAAGTAGATCTGCAATGCCTCATTGATAGTGGTGCCTTGATTCAAACAGCGCACGAAGGCTGGCTAACGAAGCAGTCTGACTTGACTGCAATTGTTGACAAGAATGGCTTCTATCGCATGGATTCTTTTTACAGACGAGTGCGCCAGAACACAGGCATACTGATGGAAAACGGCAAGCCACGCGGTGGAAAGTATAGTTTCGATAGTGAAAATCGCCAGCCCTGGAAAGGCGATCCGCTGCCACCAAAAGCCCTAACATTTGCGGTGAGCGACATCACCGAAGAAGTTGCTGACCTAATAAACAAGCATATGAATTATCATCCAGGCCAGTTAGATTTGGCTAGCCTGCCGGCATCACAAGCAGACAGTGACCAGCTTTGGCAGTGGGCAAAAGAAAACTGTTTGCCACTATTTGGCCCATTCGAAGATGCGATGTCGAGTGCTAATCGTGGCATGTTTCATTCACGCATTTCAGCAGTTCTCAACATCCACAGACTGACGCCAAAGCAAGTGGTGCAAGATGTGCTCTCCCTTGAATTGCCGTTGGCGAGCCAAGAAGGCTTTATCAGGCAGGTCTTAGGCTGGCGCGAATTTGTGCACAAGATTCACTCAGAGACAGACGGCTTTCGCAATATTAGCCCGGCTTTATTGACGCGACAGTCAGCACCGACAGAGATACTAGGTTCACCAGAAAGACTAGCTTCATCGCATACAGCAGCTTCACCAAACACAGCAGCTTCACAAGAGCTTCTAGGCGACGGCGGTTACAAACTTTGGGCCGGAAAAAGCTTTTATGAGCAATCTAAACTTGCACAAACAAACGAGGCCGAAAATGCTGAAAGTGATACCAACACTTCAGACAACCGTGGCTTTTCCCTCTCAGAATTCGCGGGAGCTAGCCCTTCCTACTTTGGCAGTAACAATCCTCTTCCGCCGGCTTTCTGGGGAACGCTCTCAGGTCTCAACTGCCTAGATGTTGTCGTCAAATCGGTCTGGGACGAAGCATACAGCCACCACATTACACGCCTGATGGTGCTCTCAAATCTGGCTA
Source organism: Candidatus Obscuribacterales bacterium (assembly GCA_038231015.1). Lineage (GTDB taxonomy): Bacteria > Cyanobacteriota > Vampirovibrionia > Obscuribacterales > Obscuribacteraceae. The sequence continues at coordinate 25,772 of JBBRMD010000058.1, read as the reverse complement.
CCCTTTTAGATATCTCGCCCAGAGAGCTGACTGACTGGTTCTGGGTGGCATACTTCGATGCATACGATTGGGTCGTAGAGCCAAATGTACTGGCCATGGGCACCTATGCAACCGGCGGCCTTATGACGACCAAGCCCTATATATCGGGGGCAGCCTATATCAATAAGATGAGCGATTACTGCAACGGTTGCCAATTTGATCCAGCCAAGAACTGCCCGGTAACGCGCCTATACTGGGCATTTTTAGAGAGACACAAGAATAAGCTAGAAGGCAATTTGCGGATGGCCATGCCCATTAATTCAGTCAAAAAAAGAGCCGATAGCCTCAAAGATGAAGACCGCGCAATCTACGAGAAAACAATCAAGGCCTTACTGGCCGGTCAAAAACTCGAAAAGTATTGACACACAGTGCTTAAAACAAAAGACAAATTGCTCTTTTGCTCTAAATCTGGCCTGGATGACGGTTCCAATTAACGCACACCTCTCATCTTAGAAGAATTAGGTCTACTCTGAAATAGAAGCAGCAAACTCGACCAACTCGGCAGTCAAACCGCGGTTGAAAGTATTTTGATTGATTTGAGTCGGCTTTAGATACGACGATAACACTTGATTGAACTTTGATTGATCGACAGAAGTACCGCACGTGAATAGATCAACAAAACAAGCGCTATTCTCAGGATATGTATGAATACTGGCATGGCTTTCAGAAAGCAAAAGTACAGCAGTGATGCCACCATTAGGAAAGAGATGATGACGAGTATCAAGTACCGTGGCACCAGCGGCAGTGGCTGCCGCTGAAAGGTTTTCGAGCAGGCCGTCAACATTAAGCAGGGCAGCACTAGAACAACCGATCAAGCTCGCCATCATGTGACGACCTTGAAACTTATGACTACTCTGGTTTTCTAAAACTGAGATCAGTGAATCTTCCATTAGAAATCTTCTTTTACTTCGTCTCTATTGAGCAGTTCTTCTACTTGTTTGCAAAGCTCAACGACTTTCTCAGGCATGTCAGAAGCTCTGATGAACTGCCGACAAAGATCAAGTGTTCTTCTGATTGCTCTGACCACATCGCCTTCGTCACGCGGAGAAGACATGCGGATTTGATCCCACGGTGATCCCTGTGCCCACATTTCAGTTAAACCGGCTAACTGAGCGCCAAATTCGATTGGCATATCAACATCAAAGTCTTTCTGCAAGCGCGTAATTTTCTTAGCGAACTTGCCTATTTCAATGATGGCATGATCAACATTGTGAGTGACGTGCACTCGCATTTGTTCGTTGCCGCGCGGTTCATCACCAATTAAAACAGTAAGAACAGCGGCCAATTCAGTCGGCTGCAACAAATCGAACATACCGCTGATGGCAATTTCACTCAAGAATAGTTCGTTCGATCCACGAATAGAGGCGGCCATACGACCTAATTTGGTTGGCTTATTGCCGTCGAGGTAACCGAGAGTACGCAAGATATTGGCCAAAGCCTCGAAGGTGGTCCAATACTTCGTAGTTTCTCGTTGCACACGCTTATCAAGATCTTTAATGCGCTTCTGCAAATGCTCAATGCGCTCGGTCTGAGTGCTGCAGGGCTTCTGCACCGGGCAGCCGTGACACGGCATAGCATATGCTTCTTTCAAAAGAACTTGAATCTCAGCGCGGGTTTCAGCTAAAGCCATGATCGCCGGAGAGCCCGGCTTAATCGCCGATGGCTTCAGGCCTTTCTCGGTTGCTTTGAGCTGTTTATGCTTCGAGCGAATAGTCTCAAGGCGTTTAGCATAAAGCGGCAGGTCACCTAACTCGGCGGGGCAAAGTGGTGCAGTCAACTTCTGCAACTCAGTTTCCCAAAGCATTTTCTGGGTATAGGCGGGCTCTAGCTGCTGGTTTACTAAGAACTGTCCGAAGCTCCGCTCAATTAATTCGCGAGCATCATCAATAGAATGACGTTCAAGTAGATTTAAGACCATTCCGTAAGATGGAGTGAATCTACTTGAAAGTGGATCGGCTCCAGAAGTGGCTAGCTTAGCCGCTTCATCGACGCTTTCAAAAGGGTTATGCAAGACAACTACGTGGCCCACTTCGTCCATACCGCGACGTCCAGCCCGGCCGGACATTTGCAAGAACTCAGAAGCTGTAAGCTGTCTGTGCCCTTCATCTGAACGCTTATGAATAGAGGCAATAACAGTCGAGCGCGCTGGCATATTGATACCAGCTGCTAGTGTCTCTGTAGCAAAGACAACTTTGAGCAAGCCTTTTTGGAAGAGCTTTTCAATCATGCCTTTCCAGCTCGGCAACATGCCCGCATGGTGCACCGACATGCCTTCTAGCAAATATGGAATATGCGGATGGTTAGCTAAATTGGGATTGTCTTTTGTGAATTCTTCTACTTGGCGCTTCAGTTCTTTTTGTTCATCAGCATGCAATAGAGGAATGCCCCGAGCCATTTTCATTGCTTCTTCGCAGCCACGGCGCGAGAACAAGAAATAAATAGCAGGCAACATATTGCGCGCAGACAACGAACCTAAGACGTCACCAGGGTGAGTGTAGAGACCGCCCATCGGCCGCCGTCTCTTATCTGATCCACTATGTTGTGGTTTTTTTCTGCCAAATCGAGATTTGAGGAAAGAGTTTACGGCTCCACCAGGCGCCAAAAGTGGATAGATCTTGCGCTCACCAAAGTAGTGAAAGCGCAGCGGCACAGGGCGGAAGTCAGAGCTAACTAACTCGGTTGGACCGTGAGTTTCGTCGATCCAGGTAGTTAGTTCTTGGGCATTGGCGACTGTAGCCGAGAGACCGACAAGCTGAATATCTTTCGGTGCGTAGATTATCGACTCTTCCCAAACGGTGCCGCGATCTGCGTCGTTCATATAGTGACATTCGTCTAAAACAACAAAGGCAACATCGCGAAGGTTGCGACTAACGTCACCAAGAATGGTGCCGTATAACATATTGCGAAAAACTTCAGTGGTCATCACAACCACAGGAGCATCGCGGTTTACAGAGAGATCGCCAGTGAGCAAACCAACTTTGTCATCACCGTACTTTTGCTTCAAGTCATAAAGCTTCTGGTTCGAAAGCGCTTTCAGCGGCGTTGTGTAATAACAACGCTTGTTAGACATAAGCGCCATTTCTACAGCATATTCGGCTACGACAGTTTTTCCTGAACCGGTCGGCGCGCAAACTATTACGCTCTTGCCTTCCTCTAGGTGCTTCATTGCTAATAGCTGAAAATCATCCAGCGGGAAAGGAAATAGGTGGGCAACGTCAATTTGCACTGGGTAGGAATGGTCTCCATGAATTTCTAAGTTACAAGTAAGTCAGTCTAAGTTACAAGTAGGTCAGTCTAGGTTACAAAGGGATTTTAGCAGTGATTGCCTCATCAAATGTTCAAAAGCGGCCCTGACAATTACAGGAAATATAGTCTGCGCTATAATTCCCCTATCTCTTTTGAAAGATACCGGGACGTAGCGCAGGGGTAGCGCGCACCTTTGGGGTGGGTGAGGCCGGAGGTTCGATTCCTCTCGTCCCGACCAATTAGAACTAAAAATTAGACTTAGAGCTAATGCGACCATGAGCAATATCGGCTTGGGTAATGACTGCGTATTGGTTGATATCGATGGCACGCTAGCTGACTGCGAGCATCGGCGACACCTAGTGGAAGGCCCGATAAAAGACTGGCCAGCCTTTCTTTCGCCTGAGCTGGCGGCCCTCGATGCTCTTTTTGAACCGGTCGCCAAAGTGATAACGGCTCTGGCACAGGCTTCATACCCCATTATTTACGTTTCAGCCCGCAGTAATAAATTGCGCAAGGTGACCGAAAAATGGCTTAAACAGTACGATCTTTGGTTTGAGCCACACCTGCTCTACCTACGCACAGATGGCGACACTCGCGCCGATACCATCGTCAAACGCGAACTATTAGAGCGTATCCGCGCCAAAGGTTACCACCCGATACTGTCGTTCGATGATCGCAATTCGGTCGTAGAGATGTGGCGAGACGAGGGCATCACATGCCTTCAGGTTGCCGACGGTGATTTCTAGAACACTTGAGCGTATGCATTAGCACGACTTGAGCGCGGCTTGAGTACGACTTGAGTGCACAATAATTGGCTAATAGAAAATGTCCGAAAAACGGACCTTTTTCGGACATTTTCAGAAGTTGGTTTTAGTGAGCTAAACGGTCGAACGACGACTGTAGCGACGTCTCGTTGGTAGCTGGCGGCCCTGATTTGGGCAGTCGACATCGAAACCGGCAAAGTAAGATTTGCTAGACGACGGCACTGGGGCCGGCGTAGACGCTGATGATGATGAATATGAAGAAGAAGAAGCAGGTGCAGGAGAAGCAGGAGAAGGCGAGGTGCCGTCAGCAGCAGGGCGAGCCGTCACCTGACCATTTCCTAGAATATTCTGGCGGAACTGGCTGCGACTAATCGGCTCAAGCGAAGTCTGGGGCTTGCCTTCAGGCAAAGCAATAATTGGCTGAGCAGCTTGCCCATCGTTATTAAGTTGAAGAGCCGGATGCACTTTAAAGTTGGTCTGTGACTGCACTACAGGCTGAAGAGCCTGGTCAACCCGAGCAGCGGCATCGGTCAAATTGCGGTTATAAATATCTACATCGATAGACGGAATGCAATTGAAAATTGGATTGAGGTGAACGAACTCTCTAATCTTGATTTTCAGGATTGCTCGCAGATGGTCTTCTAGTTTGTCTAGAGCCACTGGTAACTCGTCTGGTAAGTAGGACATGAGGAAAGACCTCATCAAAGAAAAGCAGTAATACTCGCAGCATACGCCACAAGTGGAGAATGTTAGCAGAGATTAACCGATTGTCAACAACCCGCAGCTAAGAAATCAAGGATTTAAGCAAATTGGCTCAATAATCCAATTAAAGACTAGCGAGGTTCGTTTCCAATGATCTCTTTTAAGCGCTTCAAACCGCTGTGAACAGCTCTAGAAACGCCCATTTCAGACAAGCCCAAGACATATGCTGTTTCTTTTTGCGAAAGGTCATAGAAGAAAACAAACTCAACAATTTGTCTTGTTCTGTCACCAAGCCGCTTGAGCGCCTGGGTGATAACTTCACGCTCTTCAGAAGCGCTGAAGAGTTCTTGGCAACGCTTATCGGGAACTACGTCGCAGAGAGAGCGGCGGTCATCTCTTTCTTCCTCATCAGAGCCTGAGTCGAGCGAATCATAATGAAGACGAGCTTCCCAAGATTGTTGTGCTTCTAGAATATCTTCAACAGAAAAACCAGAGTGTTGTGCCAACTCAGCCACAGTAGGAGCACGGTCAAGCACCTTGGTGAGACGCTCTTCTAACTGGCTCAATTGAGCGTTCATTTCAGTGAGCCTGCGCGGAACCTGAACCAGCGAGCAGTGGTCCCGCAAATAGTGGCGTATCTCACCGCGCACGTAGCAGGTCGCCAGAGTGCGGAAACTGGCCGAACGTGTGCGCATCGGGTCGTAGTATTTAATCGCCTTGAGCAGTCCTATAGAGCCAACCTGGACGAGATCTTCGAAGCTATCAGGTTGATACTGACTGTATTTGCGAGCAATTTGCTTGACCAGACTCATATGCGAGCGCACTAGTTGGTCTGCTGCGGGCAATCCGTTGGGCCCCACAGCGCCTACTAATGAAATGACCGGTCGCATGCCTGAACGCGATATGCGCGGACTAGCGCCAGAAGAATTAGCACTAGAAGCATCAGCATTTTCTTCTCTATCGCAGACAGCAGAGGCAGCGAATACATTGCATCCGCTCAACAAAACTTCACTGCCAATCGGCACTTTTCTAGTCAAGGTCAAATCTCCCGCAATTTTTAACTAATTACGATTGACCCTGTACCCTCTCTCCAAGCCCCAGTATTTAATCAGCCCCAATTTTGCTATTCCCTTGACATCTATTATTTAAACAAAACCTTTTGCCCACAAACGCACTATCTCTAGCTAAATTGCCGGTTTTGGCTACAATTGCTAAAGATCTAATTTTTTCAGAACCAAAGCGTGGGTGGTAAGCGGTTAATGAATAAGGCCACCAAGACTATTACAAAGATGCGTGTGTTTTGGGCCAAAGTACCGGCGCAGAAACAATTGCTCTTCATGGGCCTGGCTTGTATTGCCGCCCTTGTTACATTTACTGCCCGCTTCTGGTTGCAACGCGCTCAAGAATCAATCAACGACTCTGTTGAACAATTCGGTATGGGATTTGCTCAAGCCTTGGCCCGAGGCGGCGCCGAAGCTCTCACAAACTCTGGTGATTTGAAGAGTTTGAAATATTACATTCTCACTCAGCGCGGCAAAATCAGAGCAATCGCCTACGTTATATATGAAGATATGGCCGGCAATATTCTGCTAAATCCGAACTCGCCGCAAGATCTGAAAAATATCTATCCATATTACAAAGACTATAAAACTAATCCCGAAAACTTCATTGTGCCTGGTCAGAAGCTAAGCCCCAAGGGCTATCGTGCTATCACTCACTTTGTCGTTCCTATGCGCAAAAACAATAAAGACCTTGGTCTTTGTTGGGTCGGTCTCGACAGCGAAGCCTTCACAATTCTTGGTACGCAACAAGAAACCACCAACTTCTTGATCAATATTTTCTGCTTGGTTGGTGCCTTAGGTGCCCTTGGCGTTTGGGCCAACTACGCCCTGATCAACGGCCCCTTGCGCACTCTTTCGCAGGGCGCCAGCCAGATTGCCGCAGGGCATTTCGGCCACGTCATCAAAGTACAGCGAGCAGGCAAAGAAATAGACCAACTCGTCAATGCCTTCAACTACATGTCTAATAGGCTGCAGCTCTACGACAAACAAAACGTTGATAGCTTGATGGCCGAGCGCAACAAGTTTATTTCAGAACGCAACAAGCTAGAACTAGTACTGATGTCGATTGCAGATGGAGTAGTAGTTTGCGATCGCGACAACAAAGTTCAAATAGTCAACCGCGCTGCTACTGAGATTTTTGACAAAGACGCTAAAGACCTAGTAGGCAAGCCACTTGTAGTCTGCACAGAAGGCCCCGACCAACCACAGATTTGCCAGGTGGTGCAAGCCTTCACTGATACCACAATTGCCCCTGGTGCCTTGGAGCCAATCGTCGAACAGATTCAACTGGGTGAGCAAACAGTGCGCCTGCATATTGCTCCAATTATTCTCAACAAAGAATTGCTTGGCTCAGTAATGATTATGCAAGATAACACCAAACAAGCAGAGCTTGAGCGCATGAAAGCTGAGTTCATGAGCAATGTCAGCCACGAATTGCGCACACCGATTACATCAATTAAGAGCTATGTAGACACACTCTGCAATCATGGCGAAAAACTTGATCCCGAAATTCACCGCGAGTTTCTCGAAATCATCGACAACGAAGCAGATCGCCTAATGCACTTGGTCAATGACGTACTCGAGCTATCTAAATTTGAAGAAGCTGAGCGCGACATGGAAATGGTGCCCATGGACATTCACCGCGCCTGTGAATCAGCCGTGCGTTCTCTCAACCTCATGGCCCGCGACCGCGGTATCGAGCTTGAGTTGGTGCCTTACGCCAATATTCCGCTAGCGATTATCAACCAAGAATCTATCGAACGCGTGATTATCAATTTGATTTCAAACGGCATTAAGTACACACCTGAAGGCGGAAAAGTCTCAGTAATTCTGGGAGTTACCGACAAAGAAATCGCCGTACATATTAAGGATACGGGCATTGGTATTCCCGAAGACTCACTCGAACATATCTTCGACCGCTTCTTTAGAGTCGAGAAAAAAGTGCACACCATCAAGGGCACGGGCCTTGGTCTCACCATCGTCACCAAGATTTTGGAAAAACACGAAGGCCGCATTACCGTCGCTTCATCTTTGGGCGAAGGTTCAACCTTTAGCTTCTTCATTCCTTTCTATATAGACCCGGCTCTTAAATTACGGGTTGGCTCAGATAGCGAAAACGGCAACGGCGCTGATGCTATCGGAAAAGCAGAGAGCAAAGCAGCCTTAAATGTAAAGGATATACAGGCCACTTCGAGTGAGGTTCTGGGCTAATTAAAAACTGGGCCAAGACACTGAAACCGCCAACGCATATACCCCGTAAACACCACTGGATATGCGCCTGCTACCACCGGTAAATCCCCTGAACATTAGCAACTTATCCATTTACATAGTGGGTTTTCAAGGATGGTCGTGTTATTATCGTTCCGTTGACAAGGTCTCTTTGGACTGGCGTCCTCGGGGGCATCCACACTTGGAACTACTGAATGACCGCAAACAGCGGAAAGAAAGGAGGAGCAAACGGGTTGGTTAGAGCAATCTATCCTGGTTCGTTTGATCCAATGACCTTGGGCCACCTAGATATCGTTCAGCGGGCGAGCAAGCTCTTCGATGAAGTGATTATGGCGGTGGTAGGCAATCCGGGAAAATCTCCTTTATTGCCTGTGGATGTACGAAAGAGCCTTATTACGGAAGTAGTAAAAGACCTCAAAGGGGTCACAGTAGGAGAGTTTCAAGGACTGACAGTTAATTATGCGAAGGACAATGGGGTAACTATTCTCATTCGCGGCCTAAGAGCTATATCCGACTTCGAAGCAGAATTAGGAATGGCCCAAGCAAATAAGCAACTTCTTCCTGAACTAGAAACTATTTTTCTGATGACCAAAGCCGAGTATTCTTTTATTAGCTCCTCAACTGTGAAGGAAATCGCCCGCATGGGCGGAGACGTATCGCAATTCGTTCCACGTACTGTGAATGATCACCTTAAAGAGCATTTCAGCAGGGGTATCTACCAACAATGACCATGATCACTGCACCGACAGCCCAGGCAGCCAACACCTTCAAGCAGACTACTATCTACAAGCACCTAGATTTGCTTGAGCATCTAATTGATGATGCGGCCGGTGTCTACAAGTTCAAATTCATCAACGCTGATGATTTCCTTGATGTGCTCGACAAAGCACGGGCACGCCTTCCCGAAGAGCTGCGTGAAGCAGCCGACGTTCTCCAACAGAGAGACGAAATTATTGCAGAGTCGCAGAGACGCTCTGAACAAATCATCACCACCGCTCGCCGCCAAGCAGAAACCATGCTGCACGAGTCGGAACTTCTGAAAGCTGTACAAGCCGAAGTTGAGCGCATTCGCAAGCAAGTTGTTCAAGAAGTTGAGCAAATGCGTCGTGAAGCACTTGCTGAAGCTGAGCGCATCCGACTTGAAGCTGACGAAGATGCTGCGAAGATTCGCGAAGGCGCCGATCACTATGCTGAGCAAGTATTGACTCGCATGGAAGGCGATCTACAAGGTCTAGCCGTACGCGTTACCGAATCACAACAAATTGTCAGAAACGGTCAGCGCTTGCTTGGTCAAGTAAAAAGACATGGTAACTTGAGTCAGCCTTTAGGTCAGCCAGTTGGACCAAATCCAAACCAAAATCCAAATATGATCAACGTTGCTCCTGGTGCACCGATGCAGAATATGGCCCCACAAGGCGCACCCCAAGGCACTATGCCTAGCGGCCTATCGAGCCCACTTCTGTCAGGCGGTCGCTTCGAGTAAATCGAAGTAACTAGCTACGCAAACAAACAAAGCAATTAAAAACGAGGCAGCAGTGCCTCGTTTTTTTTACTATCGGTTTCCCAGCAATGACAAGCTAACCGCAATCAAGCTAATCGTAATCAAGTCAGCCTAATTAATTGGCTCAGGCTCTGGAGTGCCAACCAATGGCTTGGTCAAGTCGAGTTTAGCCGGATTAGGCTTAACAGCTTTGACTTGGGCCTCAAGAGTTGGGCGAGTCTTTTCGAAACCGGTATAGACGATGCCGGTAACTTTGCGAATCAGCTCATTGGCGCGGCGATCGTTATGAGGCCTTTGCACTTGCATAGCCATAATCAATTTATGACCATCAGGAGTTGTGATAACACCGCAGTCACCAACCATAGATCCAATATCACCGGTCTTGTGAGCAAGCTTGGCACCAGGAGGAATACCTTGGTTTATAAGCGTGCGAGTCTTAGTTCTCGCCATGATCGCACGCATGCGATTGCGCCAAAGATCAGACATGAGCTCGCCGCGTTCGACGCGAGCCAGCAAGTAAACCAGGTCGTAAGGGCTCGTCTTGTTGGTGCCCTCTAAATCGGCCAGTGGTGCATTGATTACTGTGTTCTTCAAGCCCCATTTAGCGAATTTTTTATTGACGACCTTCTTGCCACCAAGCAAGTCGATAATCATATTAGTAGCGGTGTTGTCAGAAATGATAATCATCAATTCAGCAACGTCAAGCAAAGGCAATTTGGTGCCAATCGGACGCCACTGCAAATGACCAGAGCCACCAGCAACGTGGTCCGGTTTAATGCTCATTACTTGATTGGCGTCTACCTCACCACTATCAATGGCATTTAAAAGTGCCACCAAGACAGGCACTTTGATCATGCTAGCTGCAGAATAAGCGTTATTGCCATTGTAATCGAGATAGGCACCAGTCGCTGGATCTATGGCAAACACACCAGGAGTGAGCTTCTTCACTTGACAGACTGTTGAGACATTCTCTCGAAGATTAGTCAGAGGAGTATTCATGGCAAATGGTGCCGCCAAAGGCACCAGCGGCTGCGCACCGCCAGTAGTACTCTCACAAGGACTTATTAGTGGATGAACCAGGCCTTGGCCGGTAGCAAGAAGCACAGCAACAGCCACAGCCCGCAATAGGCGCTGACCCGGTGGCAATTTGCGCTTGCGTTTGCGCACAGAAATCTTTTTAGTTGGCTTGTGCTTGAGCACAGAAATAAAGCGCTTTACTGTAGTAAGACGCTCAAGAACAGGAAGGCTAAAGCCACGCGGTGTCTTTTCGACCGCAACGGCGTCTTTAGTTTTCTCGGGGGCTTCTAAAGCCATTAATTACCCCTTCGTCAGGAAATATGCAGAAGATATACAAGGCATCATATCTGGTGTTGATTTGAATTGCCAATCAATTTTTGGTCTTGTTTCGAGCTTGCCAAAAATTTGATGATACCAGATGAGCCACCGCTATTCTAACTTAGCAATGCCATATGTCGAGCACCAACAAGGTGCTGTCGAAAACTTTTAATGAAAGCCACCACTAAAAGCAAAGCGCTTAAGCGGGCTCTTCTTCACAATATTTTTCCCAAAGACGGGGATACTGAGCACGAAAATAATTCTTGTCTTCAACATCGAAGGGCTCACCATCAGGGGTGACTAAACTCTCTTCGCGGAAGCGATCGTAAATAGCACCATCGGTGTTGCGCTCTTCGTAGACTTCGCAAGCGAGGAAGAGAAACTCTTCGCAGTCGTCAATGTCATCAACATAAGCCAATGAATCTGGCTCAGCCAAAGCAGCCTCATAAATCTCTTTACCGGCCATAATCAGACCAGCTCTGAAATACTCAAAGCCATCATCAGCCAGGCCACCATTGATGACATGGGCTGCTCCCCACAGCTCCCAGCGATAAGCTCGGTCCATCATATGATCGACCATCTCTTGGAAGGCGATAATATCTTCATCGGGCGCTTGGTGCAGTATTTCCTTCAGCCTGCCAAGCTGAACTTCTCTATCGCCGTTAGCCTCTTCAATTGAAGTGGCGATGATATACCAAAAGCCTTGCTCGTCCATTTTTTACCTATTTAGGAATTGTTAGAGTCTATTACTATACTTCTCACGGGTCACGTCCGTCTCACTAGTCGCTCAGCTTTCTAAGAGATTTTTTCTACGGCTACCTCGGGTATCTTTATCGGCTTCTCAACTGTTACTGCTTTGGTAGACTTGGCAATATCTCTTGGCGCGAACAGGTAAATCAATAGCAAAATTGCAGTAGCCATGCTAACGAGATATTTAGTCTGGGCACTAATATCGGTGCGCGGAGAGACGAACCCTTCAATAGCTCCTGCTATTAAGAGCAAAGCAACACAACCGGCAAACAACTGCATAGCAGGCTTAGCCGTGCGACGCAAAGAGTCTGAGCGGCTGTACTGACCAGGAAACATCAATGACTTACCAAGCAGCAAACCAGCGCCACCACTGATAAAGATTGCGCTCAATTCGAGCACACCATGGCCAGCAACAAAGGCCAACAGGCGCATAGCCATGCCGTAGTCTTGACAGACACCAAATACGGTGCCAATACTCATACCATTGCTAATCAAAACTATCACCGTTCCAAGACCAAAGCTCATTCCGAGCACAAAGGCTGATATAGCAACGCGAATATTATTAGTGGCGATCAAACTAGAAATGGCTGGCCCATTATCTTGAATAGAGTCAGTCCACAACTTCTTGTTCTCAATCATATGCCAAAGGTCATCAGAGACCAGTGCACGACCCGGGCTGACTTCCATCTGTCCAAAATGGACATCTTTGACTGCTTCGTAGTAGCAGCCGACACAGGGAATAATAAAAAGAAGAAAGGCCACTGTCACATAAACAATGTACTGCTGCACCAGCTGAGGGAAACCCCGGTACAGAAAGCGCCACAAGCTGGCAAAACGGTCATCGTGAGTTTGATAGACTTGGTTGTGCGCTTTTACTACGAGGTTATTTAAATAGAGCTGCACTTCGTTGCTCAACTTCAAGGCCCGCGCCCTTGACAAATCGGCAGAAGTGGCGCGATACAATCGTCCTAGCTCTCTCAGCTGCTGACGATCAAGCGCTTTCAATCCTCGTTTATCGACGAGCTTGAGCAAGTCCTCAAGCATCTGCCATGACAACCTTTTACTCTTGAGCCAGCGCTCTACATTCATTCGTTAGACTTACTCATCCACAACAGAATACGCTTCTTTCCGTCCCATCAATGGTAATTGCCAGCTAATGCAACAGCCCGACTACTCTATCTCTACCCCCGAAAATGTCGATCTACACCTCGAAATCGCCGGGCTTGGCAATCGTCTTTTAGCACAATTGGTAGATAGCCTAATCAACGTGCTCACGGCCTTCGCGGTCATTATCGCGGCACTAATCACCGGTTATTTGATCTCAAATATGCCGATTGACGCCCAGACCAAAACAATTTGGTACGGCGTCCTAGCGATGATCTCAATTTTCATCATCTTTATTCAGGTCAATTGCTACTTCATTGTCTTTGAAGCAATCTGGCAGGGCCAAACTCCAGGCAAAAAAGTGGCCGAAATCAGAGTAATCGAAGCCAATGGTCAGCCGATCGGCTGGCCGGGAGCAATCATACGAAACCTCATTCGCATGGTCGACCAAATTCTCTTTCTCGGCTTGCTAATCATGCTTTTCGACAAGAACGAACGACGCCTAGGCGATATGGCCGCCGGAACAATCGTCATTCGTGAACACAAGCCCGACATTTCTACCACCCAAGTGCTCTTGGCCAATCCAGTAAATGCGACGAACTTGCTCGATATCGGTAGAGTTACGCCGGCCGAATATGATTTGATCGTCGACTTCCTCAAGCGTCGCAAATCATTGGCCAAAGCCTACCGCCCGCTGGTCGCCCAGAAACTAGCCAAGTACTTCCATGAAAAGCTCGGCTCAGGTGACAGCGAATCGGCCGCTCCTGAAGCCTACCTTGAGCAAGTCTACGGTTCGTATCAAGCCAGAGCGAACGAGTAACTACTTTAGGCGAATGAGTAATTGACCCAGCCAAACGAGTAACTAGCTAAAACAAACGAGCTAGCCATTTCTGACTAGCTCGAAATTGATTTATAGAACTGTCTAGCGACCTAGTTACTTAGCGCTATCGCTAAGAGCTGGAACTTGGCGCTTATCGATGTCTACGTATTTGAGGTCCATCTCGCCGATGTACTCAGCGCGAGGGCGAATCAAGCGGTTATTAGCATATTGCTCAAGTACGTGAGCAGCCCAACCAGACATACGGCTGATAGCGAAGATTGGTGTGTACAAGTCGTTTGGAATGCCGAGCATGTAGTAAACCGAGGCTGAGTAGAAGTCGACGTTAGGGTTCAGGCCCTTGTCAGCTTTAACAATCTGCTCGATTTTGTACGACATATCAAACCACTTGGTATCGCCAGCGCGCTTACCGAGTTCTTCAGACATTTTGCGCAAGTGCGAAGCACGTGGATCTTCAGTCTTGTAGACGCGGTGACCGAAGCCCATGACCTTTTCATGCCTTTCAAACATTTTGTCAAGGTGCTTTTCAACATTGTCGAGGCTACCCATCTCAAGAAGCATTTTGATTACTTCTTGGTTGGCACCACCGTGAAGTGGCCCCTTCAATGCACAAATTCCGGCAACAATTGCAGAGTGCATATCGGTCAAAGTGGCAGCGGCTACGCGAGCAGCAAATGTAGAAGCGTTCAGCTCGTGGTCAGCATGCAAAATGAGAGCGATATCTAAAGACTTGACGCTCACTTCATTTGGCTCTTTGCCGCCGCTAAGCATATAAAGGAAATTGGCAGCCAGTGAATTATCTTCTTTAGGCGCAACTACTTCTTTGTTGTTTCTGATCAAATCCCAGTAAGCAACGATTGTAGGAATTTGAGCGGTCAGACGAATGGCCTTGCGAATATTGGCTTCGCGCACATTGTCTTCAGCGTCAGCGTCGTACATCGAGAGCATCGAAACTGTTGTTCTCAAAACTTCCATCGGCAAAGCCTCTTTAGGCATTTGCTTCATCGCTTTGATAACGTCAGCCGGCAAGCTACGATTAGTGCGCAAGCCTTTGCTTAAAGTCTCGAGTTCGCTCTTACTAGGCAAATGGCCGTACCAGAGCAAATAAATCGTTTCTTCAAAGGTTGAATGTTCAGCGAGATCGTGAATATCGTAACCATGGTAGATGAGTCTACCTTCTGTACCATCGACAGCACAGATCGCCGACGACGCGGCTACTATGTCTTCCAGACCTGCCTTACCCATGACCTGATCCCCAAAATTAGTATGAACTGTCAAGTTTTATACACCAAATGACATCAATCTCTAGGCAAATAATAGCCTTATCTTCATGGTGTTGACCCACCAAAGGCATTTAACTCTTGGCAAATGCGCCAATATCGCTCGTTAATTTAAGCAAAGAAGGGCCGCCCGAGGGCCTTTCAGAATTTAATCTTGCTTTTCTGCGCAAATTGACGAAAAAACTGGCAACACGCTCTCCAAACTTGACCGATATCGGTCAAGTTTTGGCAGTGAAAGTTATTGGCCATCTTAATTTGGCTAAGCGAAATCTCGTGCCTGCGGGATTTAATCAATCACAGCTGAGCATGGCCCTAATTAAATACTTCAGCGAAAGCTACTTCAGTGAAAGCTATTGCAGCGGGCCTTCGCAAGCCCGGCCGCCCCGGCGAGAAACGCCATTAATTGACGGAACAGCGTTCGCCCATTCCTTGACTACTCCTCTGATTATTAATGAGCAGGATTGGCCCGGGACGGCCGACCAACTAATAGAGTTGGTAAGCCAAGCCATAGAAAAGAAGGGAAGTACTTCAGACTGGTTGGCACAAATAAACGCCATTGGTCAAAGCCGACTAGCAACGGGCTGGGCCCAAGAGCAATTCGGAGAGAGCACCCAAGTTTTCACTCCTGAAAGTATCGCCAGACACTTAGCCGCTGAAGTCTTCGCTGGTCACTCGACTGCGCAAGCTCGTTTATTAGATCCGGCTTGTGGAGCCGGTCACTTGCTCATACCGGCCGCCGAGCACTGGTTGGCAGCGGAGCTAAAGCAGGAAGCTGCAGAGCTTAGACCGGAAGCTGCTGAACTTAGCCGAGAAGCTGCTGAGCTAGCGCGGGAGAAAAAGTTGGCCGCGGGGAGCAAGCCACTCATAAAAGAGAAGCTAGAGAAGCTGCTATTGCAAACAATCACAGGCCTTGATGTCGATGCAACGCTATTGCAACTATGTGGATTTGCCTTCTACTTATTTGTACGCGATCAGTTGTCAGAGCAAAGCGAAGTTTGTGAGATGCCGCTGCCCCGACTGTTTCTCAGCAAAGCAGCCGCTGGCAGCCTCACTCTTGGAACCACCACAGAAAGCGACTGGCTTGACCTAGAAGGCCGCAGCGCCGCCGGATGTGGCCAGGAAAAGTTGTCTGATACGAACTACAGTCAGATTGTGATGAACCCGCCCTACCTAAGCACGCGCATCATGGGCGATACCACAGCAAATTTTCTCAGGCAATACTATCCTGACAGTGCAGGCGATCTTTACACTGCATTCATCGAACTTGCCACCAGGTTGCTTGCGCCAGAGTGCAAGCTGGCGATGATAGTGCAACAGAGTTTTTTATCGGTTCAGCGTTACCGGGCATTTCGGTTAAAGCTTTTAGAACAGTGCCACATCACCTCATGCCTAACCTTAGGCTCGGGTAGCTTCAGCGCCCGCCCGGGAGAAAAAGTGAATAGCGCTGTTCTCACTTTAGAGAAGAAGGGCCAACCGGACAAAAGCGAGGCAAAAGACAAAGGTCATGCCAGCGGCTTGCGCATGATTCAAATTGGACGAATGGAAAACGACGCCCTTCACGCTAATCAAATTACAGAAGAAGCTGCTTTAGCAAAAATACAATCGATAAGTGGAAACCCGTTTGCCTTCGACTGTCCAGCCTCTTTGGCTAGCTGTTTCAAGTCGCTACCTGCATTAAGTGACATAGAAGGCATCGCTATCGTCAACGGCCTTTTCACCTGCAACAACAAAAAATTCGTCAAGCTAAAATCGCAAATTGTAGAAAGCGAGAGCCACTTGTATGTGCCCTACGATAAAGGTGGCGGCCAGAAGTGGTATCACCAAAGCGACTACAGACTACTCTGGCCAGACAACGGTGAAAACATTCGCCAATACCGCAAAGAACGCGGCCAGTCGCAGGCTTTGCCAGGTGAAGAATTCTATTTCAAACCTGGCCTCACCTATTCTTATATTGGCACCACCGGCTTCAAGGCGCGGCTCTTAAGCAAAAATTCTATTTTTGATATCGCTAGCTCTTCTATTTTTTCGAATGAAATAGACTTGCACTATCTACTCGGCTTTCTCAATTCATCACTAACAATATACTTACTTGGTGTGCTCAACCCCACTATCAATTTTCAAATTGGCGATTTGCGCCGCCTGCCATTTAAGGCTCCCACAGCCGAAATATCGACGCACGTTGCTAATTTAGCAAAAGATGCAATTGAGCTAATGCGCAACTGGCAAGAAAGCCAGACAAACAAAAACACATCAGACGGAAGCGCTCTTGATTTGCTTGCAGCTTCCGTGATAGATGCTGAAAAGAAAATCCAACTGGAAATTGATACTATCATCTGCCAGCTGTATGAAATTGACAAAGCAACAGAAGCTTGTATCAATGAGAACGAATGGGTGGTGGGCAGCCGCAAGAAACTGCTGAAGTAAATATTGAAGTAACTTGTGAAGTTAATACTGAATTAAATACAGAGAGAGAGAGAGAGAGAGAGAGCGTGCAACATTTATGGAGTCGCCTACCTGCTAGCAAAGACACCACAAACTTAGGCAAAGCTAGACAAGCAAAACCAGCAAAAGCGAAGTAGAGCTATACTACTGTCAAGTGTGAATCTCAAATGGGCGGCAAGATGAGCGTATCGTTAGTAGTCTGTATCGGCTGGATAGTTGCCTTGTGCATCCACGAATTTTGCCACGCTGCTGTCGCCTACATCGGCGGTGACAAATCGGTGAAAGACAAAGGCTACCTAACGCTCAATCCACTCAAATACACAGACCCAGGCTTGACGCTGGTAATTCCAATAATCATGTTAATGCTAGGTGGAATAGCATTACCTGGCGCGGCCGTATACATCAATCGAAACGCTCTCCGCAACCGACTTTGGAACTCAGCAGTATCAGCCGCCGGCCCATTCGGCAGCGCAGTGATGATCTTTGTCTACGCTGCACCATTCATGCTTGGCATGGTTGAGCGAGATCCAAACAATGTTCTCTGGCCAGCCCTGGCCTTTCTAGTGTTGCTGCAAATTGTCTGTTTGATACTCAACTCACTACCCATTCCACCACTCGACGGCTATGGAGTGATCGAACCCTGGCTGCCAATCAATGCTCAAGCGGCCATGAATCGCTTTGGACAATTTGGTGTCTGGATAGTATTCGGGCTCTTATGGTTTGTCGACCCGCTCAACGCGGCACTCTGGATGACTGCCATGTTCGTTGCCAATCTTCTTAACGTTCCTAGTGACATGATTCAAACTGGCTATCACTTGTTCTCTGAGCAGAAGTACTACATCATCGGAATTCTATTCTTGATTATGATTTTGAATAAGAATGGTAATAAGAGTGTGGTGGCGAGCGCGCCTGTAGCAGCTCCCGCAAACATTTCAGAAAGCGCGGTTGTGAAACTGCCGAGCACAGAAAATAACATGAACACCGATGTGAAAGAATAAGCTGCAGCTGTAGTAGTTGTATAAAATTGACAATCCCGTTATATAAGTTGGATCAATCTTGCTTCTAATCAAACTAACAAGCGTAATAACTGCTCTATGCAGCGTTTCGTTTTCGTTTGCAGCAGCACAAGCCGCGCAGCCAAGTGAACAGCAGACCGTACTAGAAACCTGCAATCAAATAAAGGTAGAAAATAAAGCAGTCAAGGGAATGCAATATGGCGTGTTCGATAACAACCTTAAGTGGGTGCTCAAACCTATTTACAGACAGATTGTAGAAGTAGCTCCCAACTATTTTTTTGTCGCTAAATACGACAATCAAGCGTTCCTAATCGACGCTTCAATTAAGCCATATCGGGAATTTGCGCTTTCTGATGAGACACGAAAGGCGGGAGAATATAGAGAGAAGGGCTTTCATCTCACCACTCTCAATGTAGCAATTGAGAGTGGTGAGGATCCTCGAAGAAACATACTGGTAAAGCTTTTCAAGGACGGTCATGTCGGTATGAAGCGAGCAAATGGCGAAAGTTTCATTGAACCTTTGTACGATGATTTCTTTGTTTGTCGCGGCGAAAAATCATTTATCGGTACCAGTATAGACAAGATGTCACAGAAGAAAATATTCGCAACAATTGACTCTTGTGGCAAGGCCAAAATATTTGATAATTTGGTGCCAGTTCCAAGCTCCAATCTATATACTATGACTACGGTGGAGACTATGCCTAATCCCGTCGAGTCACCACGATTTGGAATTATAAACGGTGATGGTGCCTGGCTCTATCCCACAAAACTTTCGCACTGCGAAACAAGGTTTAGCAATGCATTCGCAAAAATAGACGAAGACGGACTAGTCCGATATCTTATCATTGACAAAAATGGCAAAGAAGTTTTAAGAACCAAAGATGAATCCGAAGCTTGGAAGCTCAGCCAAGAAATGGACCGAAAAGCCGGCGAGCAATATGAAAAGGACCTGTTCGGCAACCTCAAAATAAAATGGATGGATGATTGGCACACCGCAATCGTTGATTCTTCCGGCAAAAATATTTTGCAACCAACTTCAATCCACCTTCAGCCAACTTTCAACGAAAAGTTCATCGCAGAACCACTTGGCCCAGAGTGGCAGCGGTTTTACCAAAATCAATGGACTTACACCAGAAGCAGTATCGTTTTTGCTTACTTCTTGAAAGACTTCGACCTTATCGATATGACCAAAGAAGAACTTTTAAAGCATCTTGGTGAGAGCGATTTGCCAGTTGAAATGGACGACTGCGGGGATAGCATACTTACCTATTTAAAAGTGGATGCGGCCTCTGTACAGATCAAATTGCACCATGAAAAAGTCTCCGCATGGCAAGCGATCAACAAAGATCACAATGAACCGTGGATCACAAAAAACGTGCTCATTCCAAACACACAAGACGGCTTGATTATCAACGTGCAGTTCGCAGCTGACAAAAAGCTTGGCGCTGAGCTACCGAAAGGCAAAGTCTGGCCACCGGGAACGAACGAATAGAATGAGCAGCTAATACTGTTTGATGTAATTACTGACGTTAACGTGCTCGGCAACGTTCGAGTATGGGTTTTGGGCCTGGCGTTCTTGAAATAAGCTGGCTTGTTGCTGCTCAACAGTTGGGCCTTGATTTGCGTTGGAGCTGTAGTTGCCTCTGCGGCCACCACGACCACGACCGGAGTGCATCATTCCGCGGGAAGAACTTCTACCACCCATGCGCATACCGCCGCCGAAATGCATCCCAAAGCCTCTGGCCTGAACATCGGGGACAGAAGCAACCGCTAGGACTAGCAGCAGGAGCGCAGCTGATGTGGATTGCTTTAGAAACACGGGATGAACCTCCAACCTATGCTCACAGTGTAAGCCGTGATTGTGAGTATTTTGTGGGGGTTTGTAAACCAAGAAGTGCATCGAAAGCGGTCTTTGTGCCAAACGAGATAAAAGCTAGCTCGAATTACTATTTCTGGCGATCTTTAGAAATCGAACGCGGTGCCGATGGCAACTGTTCTAATTCTGCTCTAAGACCACTTATTTGACCAACACCATAGTAATCACTATAGGTCTTATATTTCTCAGCCACATTGAGCGCTCGCACACCAAATTCATAATTGTTGAGCCGAATTGCATCTCTGCACAGGTCAAGAGCTAGATAACCTGCTCTATGTGGAACGCACATTTTAAGCACCAAAGTATCTAAATCGAAAGGAATTTCCTTTTTATCACGAGCAATCAGGCTCAACACTTTTTCCAGTTCAGCCATTTCACCTTTATTCAAGAACTTAGAATTTTTGAGTTTTAGTCTTTCGTAATAAGCCGAGGCTAAAGTGCATGGATCGTTCTCCAAATTACTATCTATGATTTGGTTCACCAAGGCGAGGGCATCAGAGCGACGATTAAAACTGCTCCACAGGTCTCCAGCCGCATAGAGTTTAGCCCTATTAGCCAGAGGTGAATCAGGATAAGTGAGTGCTTCGAGTCGCACTTGCTCCTGTTTTTTCTTGTCTATCAAAGACGAAAAATTCTGCCGTGTGAATAGATTTAGTCCATCCTTACCAACGGTAGAAGTGACGGTAAGGCAACTGAAAACAACAGCAAGCACAAAGCAAGACTGAATTATCAAGGATGATTTTAAACTCTCATTGACAGCTCGTCCGCGCAAAAGCATATCGAATACCAGCCGAACGCACAGTATCAAGAAACAAATAATAACAAAGATGCTCAAATGAGGGCCCATTCCATACCCAGCCAACAGCGGCATGATGTCTCCTGCACACACCTGGTCTAGAATAGGATCGATAAGCAGAAAGGCTGCCATCCCGGAAAGTAGAAGAGTGAGTCCAGAAGAAAACATCATAAGACTCTTAATCACAAGCTTGAGGTGCTTAAAATTTCTTTTCGGCTGGACAGCCGTAAGTCGACTAGTAAAAGCAGAAATTGAGAGCGAATAAAGATCAAGAGCTCTAGAACTGAACAGCAACCAAAGGCTCGCTCCAGAGAGAACACATACGCACAAAATGGTCAACAGCGGATTATGACTAAGGCCAATGGCGCTAATTGTGGCACCAGCCATCGTGGTCAAAAACAGGTTGAATTCCAAAATTCTATAATTTAACGAGCGACCGACATTCTCGCGATTAATTCCAACAACATATAGCCAAACCAAAAGCAGAAAAATGGAAATATGGGGGCCTGGCTGAGTTGGAGTAGTACTGTAAAACATTTCAAAGATGCCAGGGACAAATATCAAAAATACTGCACACATCGAATGAATAAAATTTATGGGGCGATTAGTCCCGAAAGGGGCATCATCGAGCCAGCTCATGCTTGCAAGCAAGTGATTTATATTTTGCACCCGCGATTCAGGCTCTTTAAATAAACATGACTGGATCAGCAATTTAAACCGATTGGGAATTTTCGATAGATCTGGGGTTTCGCTAATCTGTTGCAAGATGAGCTTGACTGGGTTCTCATCAGTAAACGGCGGCGCACCAGTTAGCATTTCATAGAAGACACAGCCAAGTGAATAGATGTCAGATTGGCCTGTGACTTCGCTGCCGAGAAACTGTTCAGGGCTCATGTAACGTGGGCTACCAAAGATATCGACTGCCTTGGTCAGCGCCTGGGTCTTGGTCACTTCGTCGTAAACACAACGGGCAATGCCAAAGTCGACAACGTGCACCATATCGCCGCCAGACTCTGTCTTTGAAATAATAATGTTACTCGGTTTGATATCGCGGTGAACAATGCCCTTCATGTGAGAATGAGCAAGGGCCTCACAAAGCTGAGTAAAAATGTCGAGAGCGCGCTCTTCTGAAAGCTTACCTTCGCGAGTCAAAATATCAGCCAGGCTCTCGCCGTCGACATATCCCATGATGATAAATGGGCGGCCTGCGGTGTCGGTTCCAGGGCCAAAGATAGCGGCGATATTGGCATGGGTTAAATCAGAGGCTAGATTGGCTTCCTTCTCGAAGCGTTTGACGGCAATAGAATCGGCAAGCAATTCTGGCTTAAGAACTTTGATAGCGAAAGTCTCTTTAAGCTGCTTGTCGAAGACCTTCCAAACCGAACCCATCCCGCCACTGCCGATGAACTCAATGACTTCGTATCTATCGCCAAGCTCAGGCGGTGTTTCGGTTGAAGTTGCAAGAGTTTTGACATCGGCAATATGATTGACTGCAGCAGTCGGCGAAGGCGCTTGAAGACTTTCTTCGGCTGGAGACTGGGCCTGAGAAGCGAGCTGTGCCTTTTCCGCACTGGCGGCCGTGCTCATCTCAACAACATCGACAACTTCAGTTATCTTTGGCTGCTTGAGCTTTTCGGCTTGCTTCCACTTGAACATTGCTGGGTCACCGATACCTAGCTAATCTATTCCCACGAGCAGGCTTAGCGAATCTAGCATAACCCCCATAAGGCGAGAGAAGTGCAAAGAAGGGCGCCTTAACCCAAACAAACCTATCAGACCTATCGAACCTTCTCAATCTGAGTCCGATTTGTTTGCAGACGCCAGAGCATCACGCGTATAGAAAGCTGGGTTTATCACATAAGCGCGCGAGCGTTCAAAGCGCTGACGATCGTAGCCGGCGGCAAGCAACTCAGTGTAGAACTTTTCAGTTGGCTCAAAAGCTGAATTCATAACACAATTCCAGCCACCATATTTTTTCAAAACTCTATTTAGCCTAAAATCCACACATGGAATCAACGACTGCTCGACCTTCAAGGTTCCAGTAATACTCAGCGGCGTGCGAGCCTTTGCATTACTGGTGATATGC
The DNA here is from genome assembly GCA_038231015.1 of Candidatus Obscuribacterales bacterium. Taxonomy (GTDB): domain Bacteria; phylum Cyanobacteriota; class Vampirovibrionia; order Obscuribacterales; family Obscuribacteraceae. Next base: position 2,707 of record JBBRMD010000058.1, on the reverse strand, counting down.
GCAACGTCAACAGTCAGACCGTTTAAGCTTTGCCAGAAAATATCGCAAGTCCGAAGAAAATTCCTAATTCTACTCAAAGCTATTTGCACCTTTCCAATCGCGCCACGAAAGCATTCGCATCTCAGTACCTCTTCCCAAGCATACTCAAAATACCGCTTACAAACAAAGAAGTCTCTCCCCATCGAATAGTCTAGCGCAACCGGACACAAGGTGAAGCACTAGGCACTAATTCACGCCTGTTCCTGGAAAAATTAAAGGCGAGAGAAGCAGTTTAAGAGGCTATCCGACAGAGTGGGACGGCAACTAAAACCAGCAGAGCAAGAGCCTCACTAAACGGTGGTTCATTGCTGACACGATGCATCAGAACACGAGCCAACATCTATCAAATGGCGCCGCCAACAATCAAAGTACGCTATGTTCAAATTAAATATCCAGATGTGAAATTAATGCTGAGGTCGCAGCATTGGATGACCACCCAGGAATGCTAAATTTCACCACTGGATGGTGAAATTTAGCATTCCTCCCTAGAAATATTGAGATCGAAATATTAGATGCAAGCCAGCACAGTCCGATGTCTCTGGTTAACGGAGACCGACAGACAGCCAAATCGTAGCAGCCGAGTTTAAAACCTCATCAGAAATCACTTTGAACAGCTTCAAGGGAATCAAGTTTCTCAAGGAGCAAATCGGCGACAAATTTCATCGCGGCATAGTGATCTACACGGGCACAAACACACTGGCTTTTGACAACGACTTAACTGCAGTTCCGGTATCAGCCCTTTGGGAAACTGCTACCGAGGATGCTTCTCGTCTGGCTACTTAGAAAGAGCGCTCTACGTGACCTAAGTTGTGCATATTTTGTTCAATGACCGTAGGAAATATGATGGCTCATAGCAAATCATTCTGCAGTGCAACTACCATCTAAAACAAGTGATACCACATTCTGCTCAATCTAGAATCGTGCCCTTATTTCAGCAGCTTTCTTGTCTTTGCCTCGCGCCTCAGCGCACACAGCCCAAAGATTCAGCACCATAATTGTGGTGCTATCAGTTGGTCCTAATAATTTCTGTGATAAATCAGCGGCATACTCAGCCAGCTTTTCACCCTTCTCAAAATCATCGAGCTGCAAGTAGCATGTGATCAAGCCAACGAACACCGAAACCGACTCAGTCTCAGCTTCAGCGCGTTGTCGTTTAAAAATAGGAATAGCTATCTCAAAGGCGTTTTTAGCTTCAATCGTTTTATCGAGTTCGATGTACAGACGTCCGAGAGCAGCATTGCTAAAAGCAAACTGTGTCTTATCCTCAAAAATTTTATCGGAAAAAGCGATAGCTTTTTTAAAAGTCTGCTCCGCTTGGTCATATTGCTCTGCTAGGCGATAAGCATCACCTAGAGCAATCAATGTATTCGATAAGGGCTCTGTAAGCTCAAGCTTTTCTGCGATGGCTGCAGCAGTCTCGAGCGACCGGGCAGCTTTGGCAAAGTTACCTTTCTCGAGTGCGGATACTCCCGCGCCGAAGCTCTCGGACCATTTGTATTCATCTGCACGGTTATCGCCAGTCATCTATATTTCCCATCAATTGCTGTCGCCGCACAGGGCAACAATCTCAATTATGATGGTCTCGTCTTGAAATCTCGTTCGTCAATCATTTTGATGGAAATAGGCTATTTACTGGCCTTCGTTTAATTTGAAATGTGACAATGGCGACTATATATAGTCGACCGAAGCGCCAGGAGCTGTAACTGTTTTCGCCCATTTCACGATTCATGACCCATCCAGATACACTCAGCTATAGTTAATTACGAATCAGTGTCGGCAAGGAGTGTTCAATTGCTTTCCGAAAGCTTCAGCAATCGAACGCTATGAACATCAGCAGCCTCGGTATTACCACGGAATAGACATAGAGAAACGAGCCTACTAAGTACGTCTATTTTGACCTGCGTATCCAATGAAGAAGAAAGTCGCCACTCCAAACCGAGAGTGATACCAGCCAATAAAATCTGCTCAGAGAGCAAGAGTAAAGCAGCACCAGCCAACAGCGGCAAGACCTCACAAAGTATCTGCTGAAATTTGAACGCAGTCTCTCCTTCAAAGTAGCGCAGGCAATCTTCCATTTCATGCAACTTCGCCGACAATTCTCTATCACCAACCATGCAAGCGACATCGCTCAAGTAACTTATAGTTGACTGGACAGTGTGCCAATCTCTGAATTCACAACGGACAGGTATTCCACACACAGACTCAGGTTGACAGTACAAAGACTTTAGAGCGCTGCGATCAAGACAAAAAGGCAAATAAGTCAATGCTTCAGCCAGCTTTGCTTTACCAACCAACAAGTGCTGGGGCGAGACCCTCTTTGTGCACAAAATGGGTCTCGTTTGTCAATTCGCAGAGAGCTTCCATACTGGCCACCTTCGCGCATGCGGAGTAACATGAGTAGTATAGGAACTCTCACAATAGACGCGCTGCCAGGGTTACAGGCGACGTGTAGACAACTTGTAGACGTCGACGCCAGCGACCTGGTGGCATGATCAAATAAGACTGCCACAGGTATTGCCAAAGGGAAGTTTTCTACAGGCGCATTTGTAGATAATTTGTAGGCATCAATTTCTGTCTACAAAATACGTTCATCATTATTATTGAACTGAGCAGCCTGGATGAATTTGGTCTGCTCAATTTTCTTGAATGGTTTCGATGCTATTACCAG
>JBBRMD010000057.1:0-41142 GCA_038231015.1 Candidatus Obscuribacterales bacterium | reverse complement strand
TTTTGCGAACCTTTTCTAGCTTTAAAACCTCTTTTTTGCGTTAAAGATGATCAATCTGGCGAATGAACGGCAAGGCGCACCGGCAGCCGATCGCCTTGATCGATCAAATGCCCCGGGAACGCCTTCGTGAATAATTCAGGTTTTATTTTTATGCTATATGAAATAGTATAAAAGGATTTTTGAAAAAAATGGCATGACGAGAGACTTTCAAACACACTTATTAGGTGTTTTGTCGGTCTCTCGCCATGCGCTTTGGTTGTAGATGCTCGCGACAAAATGCTATCGTCAAATGTGCGGCAAGGCTTCACTTAAAAGGCACCGGCCCTCACAAGCAAGTGTCGAACAGCTTGGTGGTGTGCTTCCCAGGCTCGATCTCCATATCCGCCAGCAAAACAGAGTGCCAGCGGAATGTGACGGTCAGCGAAACAGTCAATCACCATACTATCGCGCTCTTGCATTTGCGCCAGAGTTAGGCCGAAACCATCTCCCCGATTCTGCAGACCGTGTTCGTAAGCATCAGCACCGTGAACGAAAATGACGAGGTCTGGCTGAAAGCTGGCTAATGCTTGAGCAAGAGCAGCTTTCAGTTTGCTGTTGTAGAGGGGCGCTTCGTGCTTGCGAATAGCAACTGCCAATGTACATTTCTGCTTCTTCATCGGCCAAGCCTCGAAAGCATGAAAATCGAGAGTGAAGACTTTGGGGTCGTTCTCGAAAATCGTGCTGACGCCGTTGCCCTGGTGAAAGTCGAGATCGACAACCATGACCTGGTCTGCAATTTTTTCAGCTCGCAGATTGTGGATGGTCATAGCAATGTCGTTGATTATGCAGTAACCATCTCCGCGATCGCGATGAGCATGGTGATAGCCGCCGCCAAGGTTGGCTGCCAGTCCGTTCGCCATCGCCATGCGTGCCGCTAAAAGAGTGCCGCCAGATTTGAGACGATAGTCACCCAGAAGTTTGCGCAGCAGTTTCGAGGTGTGGCCATTCTTCGGAAGTGTGGTTTGCACTCCAAAGGTTTCGGCCCAGGTTGCTGGCAGCTTGAGGCTATCGAGGTAGGTTTCGTCGTGGGTTCTGCGCATCTGCTTGAAAGTGAGCATTTGCGGTTTGCGGTAAGAAAGTTCGTGACCAGGCGAAAACTCTTTCGATAGTTCGCTCAAAACGCGGGCACCGCGATCTGGAGCAAACTGAACGTTCGAGCCGAGCACGGTTAAGTCAGACTGGTATTGCGTGGCAAAGACCAGATGTTTTCTTGTTTTCATAGACATTTCCAATCACGTGCGGCAGATCTCTTGCAGGCCTTGTTGACTTGCTTAAAGAGCTGCGAATTGGTGGGTGATGAATTAAAAGCTAAAGTTGAGAAGTTGCTGGTGGGAGGAAATAAGGAGACCATTGCAATCTAACCGGGGTCACCCTAGGTTAGACAGGCTTTCTGGTTTTATTTGGCTAAGAATGGCGACAAAAAATCCAGTCATAGTTGATTAACTATGGCGCAGCTCGTTCATGTTGAGAACCTCGGGCTGAGATGAAGCCGCAACCTGGCCGAAATTTTTAGTGAGCTAAGTAGGTCAAGGCAGCTTGGGCTAGAAGTGCTGCGCCTAGTGGCAAAGAAGCTTCATCGACATCGAAGCGTGGGGTGTGTAGTGAGCGTCGGTCACCGGCAATCTCGGCGCCAAGAACGATGAAGCAACTCGGAATAGCTTCACAGTAGAAGCTAAAATCTTCTGCGCCCATTTGTTGACCAGGATCAACAATTTGCGTCACTTCTGGAACCTGCTGAGCTGCTTTTCTTACTATTTCTGTCAAGCCTGGATCGTTGACTAGTGGTGGGTTTTCGGTAATGTATTCCAGCTCGAATGTGCCGCCCATACTTTCCACCACACTCAATGCTCGGGTGAGTTCGCTCTTAATTTGAGTGGAAATTTCTGGGTCAAAATAGCGGGCGGTGCCGGTCAGTTCAACAGCATCAGCAATAATGTTCGACTTGTAAGTGGTGCTTCGTATGCCGCCCAGAGTAAGAACACATGGGCTCAAAGCCGATTTGCGGCGAGAGATAATTGTTTGAATTGTTTGCACTGCCTGTGATGCTAAGACAACTGCATCAATGCCATTTTGTGGAAAAGCACCATGGCAGCCCTTGCCATTGATCTTAATATCAAACTTGTCGCAAGCGGCTAAAAATGAGCCGGCGCGCAGGCCGATTGTTCCTACCGGTAGGTCTGGGAAAACATGCAGTCCAACAACGCCGTCTAAATCTTCGATGGCGCCGCCTTCGATCATTAAAGTAGCACCGCTCTTGCCGTCATCATTTGTGCTTTCTTCGGCCGGCTGGAAGATGAAGCGAACAGCGCCTGGCAGCTCGCCTGCTTTGTGCAGTTCTGCCAAAATCATGGCGGCGCCTAGGGTGCAGGCGGTATGAACGTCGTGCCCGCAAGCGTGCATCACTCCTTCGGTGGCAGAGCAATATGGTTGGCTTGTATCTTCAGTAATAGGAAGAGCATCCATGTCAGCTCTTAAGCCGATGCGTTTGCCCTTGCCGCCTGCGCTTGTTTCGGGTTTGCCAAGGTCGGCTACCACGCCTAAGCCGCCAGCTTTGATTTGAACTTCATAGCCTAGTTTGCGCATTGTTTCAGCTACTAATTTAGCTGTGCCTGATTCATTGAAGCTGAGTTCAGGATGACGATGAATGTGGCGTCGCAAAGAACGAATTTTCTCTTCGTACTTCTGAGCGAGGGCCGACACTTTTGTGGTTGAAGTCATAGTCGTCATTTTGAGCTCTGCTGGTTGCCGATAGGGAGCGATGATCATAACAGCCACTTAGTTTACTGTCTGAACTTCAGAAAAATTCGAAGCTTATTAACTATAATCAGTAGTACTAGTGCTTAAAAATAAGAGCCTTCAAGACTGTTGCTATTGCTTGTTCTAGGTAAATAGGCGCTATTGAGTTGAGGTTAGTTCTGAGTAAAATGGGGGTGAAGGAAAAGCCAATATTTCTTGACGAAATAGAGAGCTTCTCCTTCACCGAGGGTCAGTTAATGCTGATTGTTACTGCTTGTCGTTGCTGTCGTCGTCGGTCTTGTTGCTGGTCTTGCCGTCGGTGTTGATGTCGGTCTTGTTAGCGGTCTTGCCGTCGTCGTCTTCGCTGCGCGGTTTGTTGGCGTTGGCCAGCATTTCGCGGTACATCTGAACGAAGAAATAGCCGACAAACCAGACAGCCAAAAAGGTGATGACTTGGTTTGCGAGAAATTGTCCGATGGGCATGTGGTCGCGAAAAACGTCCATTACGAGGCCGATCGGAAAAGCAAAGCACATCAGGTATATGGCGCCGAGAAGGCCGCCCATTGCGTTCTTGCCGAAGTTGTTCATGTTACTAGCCCCTTTGTGGCTTGTTTCATAGAGGTTTTATGCTTCGTGGGCCTATCTGCTTTGACCGGTTTCATTCACAGCGCCTAGATTGCTGAGGATTTGCTTGAAACGTTTATGGTGGTTGGCAGATGTTTGGCTTTAGGAAGAGTTCTTAGAAGAAAGAGAAGTTGATGTTGTAAGTCAACAATATTGATCTCTACTGGCTAAGAGCAAGTAGAGAAGGGTTAGTTGTCAGTTAGATTGGCCCTATAGCACTGGCGCAGTTAACGCGAGGCCTCATTGCTGTTTGCCTCTGCTGCTTTTGCTCGAGCCGGAGAGCCGCGGGAAGTCAAGTGTGAAAATTTATCTAGCTGATAAATATTTGAATAGTGGTGCCAAAGTTCTCGCTCATCACCAGTGGTGGTGCTATCCGGCGTTTTGCCCGTATATGTATGGCACCGCCCTTGATATTAGTGCTCGGGAACAAATGCCATCAACCCTGGTGTCTAATTTAAGGTATATTGTGTCGAAGTCCCTCTGATATGTTATTCTTCCCAAAGAGTATTTAGGGGCCTCGCTTAAGGGAGCAGCTTATGAAACGAATTCATTTTAATAGTATCGTCGCTGGTGCACTGTTACCTTGCGTAATGGGCTTGACGACGATCATGCCAGCAATTGGTCAAACATATAATGGTCAGGCTCTTCAAGGTCGCGTTACTTATGTACCAGTTGGCACCAATCTCGATGCCACATTGACTAGTTCAATTGATAGCTCGGTTGCTAAACCAGGCGATCTGTTTACAGCTAAACTTTATTCACCGCTTTATCTCGGTTCTGACTTGGTCTTACCAGGCAACACCACTCTTGAAGGTCAACTCGTCTCAGCTGAGAAGAGCGGCTTAGGTGGTAAGAACGGTGCTATGAGCATGCGTTTGACTAGTGCTGTTACACCAGATGGCATCCGTTATCCGTTGTCAGCCATGGTGACAACACAACAGCCTAATGCCAAAATCGATCAAGATAAGCAAGGTAACTTAAAGGGCCAATCCACTAAGAAAACTGTTATGACCGGCGTGGCAAGAACAGCTGCCTGGACTGCTGGTGGAACACTTCTAGGTATCTGCTTCGCTCCAATCGTCGCTGGTACAGTTGGTGCTGGAGCAATCGCTGGTGTCGCCACTGGTGGTGCTGTTGGTCTAGGAAGTAACCTCTGGAGAAAGGGCAAGGATGTCAAAATTCCTAGCAACACCAGAATTCAGTTTGCTCTTGATCAACCAATGTCACTTTCAAGCAACGTTGCTGCTACCGGTTCTCTGCATTAACTTAGGGCTATAGACCAAGTAAAATTTGACCGTTCCGCTCGGCCCCGTCCTCCTTTTCGAGCATCAAAACTTTGAGACCGCCCTGAAAGGGGCGGTCGAACGGTTTTATGGCGAAATTAAGCTTGAACCGCTGTGTCTAATAATGGTTTCGAGCGTATATACCATGGGTACATACCGTAAGGGAGATTCATGTGAATCTCGGGTATCCCTGGGGTGCAAGTCTTGCCTCTCGATAGACAGGACCATAGCAAAGACAATGGTTTGCCGCCAAATGGTGGTGTAAATTCTGATTCGTCCAGCGGAGAGAAGACTCTCGCTGGCAAAGCTATTGGCACGGTTTGGGATTTTGTCGCTGGAGCGCCAGTTAGTCAAGAGGCGAAAGCTGAGCGGGCTCACGAGGCTGACCAGTATGCTGAAATTGCTGCTGATACTTTTGCTGCCATCCCCAAATTTAAAGGTTCAGTTGGCGGTTTGGCCCGTGGTGTGCTCTTAGCTGATATTAGCGGCACAAAAAGTAGCGGCGATTGGACAATAGATTTTGCTACGAACGTTGCTGAAGGGGTACTGCTTAACAAGGCCGGTAAGTTGGCTCTCGGTGATGGCGCTCTCACCAAGATCGTCAGCAACAAACTGGGTGGCGGTTTGGCCTCCGAGCTGACTATGCATGGCTTGTCAGGGGCTGCGTTTGGAGCGGTTAAGTCAGGATTCAATATTGATGCCGCTCGCGATCAGCAAGGCAATTTCTCCACTTCAAAATATTTCGAAAACCTGGCAGTTAATACAAGTGTTGGTGGATTGATCGGCATGCCAGCTGGTGCCATTGGATCGCGGTTCGGCAAAGTGGTTTCATCTAGATTGGGCACAAGTGCCGAGTCGAGCTTGCTTGGTCACACTCTCAAGCAAACGATAACCGCTGGTTCGTCTGGTTTTGCTGGTGGGGCGGTATTTGGCGGCGTTGAGTCTTTGAAAGAGGCGAAGTCGCTGTCTGATGTACTGGCCGGAACTCTCAAAGGCGGCACCATCGGCTTCTTCACTGCCGGTGCTACGGGAGCCTTTGAACCGCGCATCAGAACTTCCTCGACCATAAGTTTGGGCAAGAATGTAGGTGAGCCTATCTCGGCTCAGCTATTTGAGAGCCATCCACATTTCGAAATTCATCGGATGATTGAGTCTTCGCCGGCTGGGCCCCGCGCTTCAGGTGACAAGTCTCAGCGCGATCGTCGCCTTGACCAGCTTCATGGAGAGGGCGAGGAACAGTTTAGTACTAAGCGCGACCTCACTAAAGAGCGCGAACTCCCGGTAGTACGAGAAACACCAGTCTTTACCTACGAGAATCTTGCCTTTAAACCTAAAGAGGTTTTGATCAAAGATTTTGAGTCTAAGCTTAAGCTTGTCGGCACTGAAGAGCGCACTGTGCGCCGCATGCCTGACGACGCTCCCAAAACTCACACTGAACTTTTAGCTCAAATTGAAGCTATTAAAGCCGAGGCTGGCAAGTTCGATTTCACTGAGTACTATCATAAAATGACCGTTCCTGAAGTCGTGACAGTCAATGTGTATGAGGTTCCGGGGCTGCCTATGAAAATAGTGGTGCCGACCGAATACGCCAACCGTCTTGCTGAAGTGCGCGATCTTCGGCGCGTCATGGAAATGCCTTCTCCCTACGACAACGTTTCGCCACGCGATAAATTTGCTATTTCAGCCCAGCTCAACGCCGGTGATGCCACCGTTCTAGCTCCATTTTTGAGCCCTGCTGAGATCAGTAAGTCGGTGCCTGTTATTCAAGCTGGGCTTGCTCTCACTAAACATCCATTAGGCTTCAGAGCTTTGCCTGAAGATATGGTGCCAATTCTTCAGTCTTTGCCAAATCCTAATTTGATCAAAGAACTTGTGCTATCTGATCAGCCTGATTTCTCTAATGCATACTACAGTCATAAATATGGCCAGCCTAATTTTAGAGCAGCAGCAGATGTCAGCCACGCGGGAGTGGTAACGCACTACGAAGCCAATCGCGGTAACAATTTACTTGAGCACACTTACCATGAATGGGCTCACCTGACTAAGTGGGCTTCGCCAGAGTTAAGTAAGCTTTTCGATATGGCTACTATTGTAGATAAAGTGTCGACGAACGTTGATTACGCAGCTTCCCGTGCCGCACGGGTTGATGATCTGGCACACCCTAACGTAGAAAAAAACACCATATACTTTAGTCGTGAGCATGCTTCTCGTACCCCTGACGAAAATTGGGCTGTGGCAAAAGGCGAATTGTTCATGAGCCCAGACCCAGATGGTCTTTGGGAATTCGCTCACCAAGCGCCTGTACGAGCTCTTGCACTCAGTACGGCTCTTGAGGCCAGTTTTATTCAGCGTAAAAACGCACCTCGTACTGAGCAAGACAACGTGCTGCTAGAGCGTATTAAAATGGTCGATCAGGTTTCGCGGCCTTTGGCTATCCAAGCCCTTAGTGAGCATCTGCAAAGCGGTTCGCCTGAGCAACGCTACACGGCTGCTAAAATGCTCAGCCTCTACGGTGATGCCACTGCTATTGGTGCCTTGCGAAAAGCGGCTCAAGATCCCAAAAACCAAGTTTCCCCTCAGTGGGATGATTTTAAAGGGTTTGTTAACCCTAATGCAGAAAACCCGACAGCTAGACGTGATCAACCGAACACAGTCGCTTCTATGGCTGTTGATGCTATGGTCAAATTGGGTGGAGAGACACCAACGCAGCGAGCCCAGTTTGCTCTTAATGAAGCTATGGCCAATCCGCTTTTGCGTCCGCTAATAGTCGGCCATTGGCGTCTGTATGATGCGAGAAATCCTGATTACTCCCAGTTCCTCAATTATTACGATAAGCCGTCTCACCTAAATCCAATGCAAAAGTTGATAGAGACTCGCCTTGCTAGCGATCCGACTGGTCGCAAAATGGCACTTGATGAGATTTTGCGTCTGACAGAAGGTGACAGTCGGGCCCAGACTGGTTACCTAACCCGTAACTACGAGTTCGTTCCTGGCCTGCGAGTCGATGTTCTCAATCGTTTTGAGTTGATGCTTAATCGCGGTTCAATGACTGCCACAGATCGTCTGCGAGCAAAAGAGTTCTTTGATCGCCAACCTAGAGAAGCCATGTCGCCTCAGATAGCTAAGCAAGTTGACGCTCTTGTAGAGCGCATGGCGACAGAGAAGAAAGTTGAAGACGCGCTTAGTGCCTTGAACAGGCCGGGTCAGAATCATATAGAGAATATGCGAGAGTTGGCTAACATGCGCGATGTTCGCGCTATTCGGCCTTTGTTAGAGCATGCTGTTGGTAATAATGCAGATAATAAGGCTGAGGCTCTCAGGGCGCTTCAGAAATTCTCGCCTGCTATCGTCAAGTTTTACGCTCAGACATTTAGACGCGAGAACCTTGCTAATCAAGCTTTGGCAAAACGTCTTGAACAGCTCATCTCAAGCCATTCTTATGTTGCTCCTGGCACCGGCTTGGCTGCCGGTATAAACTTCGGAAATTGATTTTATAGCTTAGGAACGCAAGAGACAGACAGATTGATATGGCCAAAATTCTCCTTGTTGACGATGACTTAGATTTTCGCCAGACAGTGCAAGATTTTTTAGAGGCAGAGCATCACCAGCTCGAGTGTGTAGGCGACGGCCTAGAAGCTCTGGGGCGCCTTAAGATCTACCCTTATGAATTGATTGTTCTCGATTGGAATATGCCTAAAAAAGATGGCATTGAGGTGCTTAGCGAATTTCGCTCGAAGGGCGGTAAGACTCCGATTTTGATGCTTACTGGTAAGGGTTATATTTCTGATCGAACAGCCGGGCTTGACGCTGGAGCCGATGATTATCTAACTAAGCCTTTTGATATGCGCGAGCTTGCATCAAGGGTGCGGGCCCTTCTGCGTCGTTCTGTTGTGCTAACTGACGATCTGCTCAAGGCGGGAAATATTTCTCTTGATATGCAAACTTTTCGCGCATTTAGAGATGGTGTTGAAATTAAGTTGTTACCCAAAGAATTGACTCTTTTGTCCTATCTGATTAAGCATAGAGGACAAGTTTTTAGCGTCGAAGATTTGCTCAATCGAGTCTGGAGTTCTGAGAGTGATTCGTCTACTGACGCCGTTAGGCAGTGTATTACTCGTTTGCGACGTAAACTAGACATCGATGGCCAGCCTTCGATCATCGTCACAGTGACCGGCCTGGGCTATAAAGTCGAGCTGTCTGGATAGAGATATTTCTTGCCTGAGTTTTTGATTGATTGCCCATGTCAAGTCAATGTCAACCCAATGTCAAACCAGCTTGTTAAGTTGAGATTGTTCGAAAGACAAATCAACCACAAGTGAGGAAATGACAATGAAAATGGAAGCGCAATCTAATCAAGATTTACCATTACCAGTTTTTGACAGTAATGCAAGAGATTCAGCTGCAGTAAGAATGTTAGACGAAGCAAGCTCTGCTCTAGGACAGGTTAAAGACTTTCGTCCTGATAGCGGTGACAAATTCACGCGTTTTCTCCCTCCAATACTTCTCGAGCATACACCACCAGTACTGTCTAGTTCATTTGACATGGGCTCTGGTACGGACCTGCATAGTCGTGGCTTAGTTGGTGAAAAAGTATTGCCTAGCGGTGACACTCTTAGGCTGGGAAATGGCTATCAAAATCTTAGCTTGCCCGATGGTGAAAGTATTAGTGTAAGCCGTCGAGGTGGCGTGTCAATGTTCGATGCCAATGGCAAAATGGCTACCGTCACAGAAGAGCGAGCAACGCCACCAGATATGATGCCGTCGTTAATTTTCAGTGAATTCTCCAATGGAGTTAAGATGACCAGTGCCGGAGGTTTGAGCGTACTTAGTTACCCCAACGGTGCTCGTGTTTATATTGACCATACCGGCTTACGCGCGATTGACCGCGAGAACCAACCACGTGTTCAACTAGATGCTCGAAATCCAGATTTCGATTTTAGAGGATTTAAATAACCTTTGAAAACTAAGCCGGATGAAACATCTGGAAGAGTTCGTCCATCGAGAACTTCAGACGCACTGGGCGGCCGTGGGGGCAGGTGTCGTTGCGTTCGGTTTTGAGCCAGTCGCTCAAGAGCTTGAGTATGTCTCGATGACTGAGGGGCATACCGTTTTTGATGGCGCTTTGGCAAGCAATCGATTTAGTTGCTTCCAACTCCATGTTGGTGGCATCTACGGTGGCAAGGTCGTCAATTAGTTTTTGAATTACAGGTACATAATTGACTCGTGCTAGCTCTAGTGGAAGCTCGCTGACAGCGGCATTGTCTTTCTCGATGACAAAAGCAAATCCTAATTTCTCTAATGCGTTTTGTGAAAGGCGGAGAGTTTCGAACTGCTCGGGGCTGAGTGAAAGTGGTGCCGATACGATTAGTTTCTGTGAGTTTTCGCTTATTCTACCTGCGGTAGTCTGGCTGGCCAGAAGCCGCTCGTAGAGCGTGCGTTCGTGGGCAATGTGTTGCTCTATGATCTCCAAACCTTTAGAGGTTTCAACCATAATATAGGTATTGCGCAGATAACCAATGATGCGCCAGTCGCTTGGTAATTCAAATAGTTCGGATGCAGAATTAGCACTGACGTCCTCGTTGGTTAAGAAGATGTCGCCTGCTTCTGGCTTGGTAGTAGGAGAGTAATCAAACAGCTCTCTTTCGATTTCTCTATCTAATTCTTGCTGCCTTTGCGCTGTGGAAGTCGGCAAGTATGATGCTGCGTTATCGAAGTGCGCAGTATGCGACTCTAGCGGTGCATGATTTTCATGAGTTGCAGGTGTCATATGAGATTGCTGATTGCCGCTAGCTGAGTAGCTTGCTGGCACCGCGTGCTCTGGGCTAGCCTGATAGCTCAAGCTGTCGCGAAAATTGATTTGCTCAGTGCGCTGTCTTGGTTCCTGCACAAATGATACAGAAGCAGATGGCAAGTCAGCATATTGTTGAGCCGAAATGGGCTGAGCATCGCGGTTAGCTGCTGTATAACTATCAGCTGAATAATTGTCTGCCGAGTTTTGATCGGCAGCAATAAGACGAGCGTGTTCTGCTCTGGCTTGCTCAGCTTTGGCAATCGATTCTTCACGCAAAGCGCGGCCGAGTGCCCTTTGAATGGTCAAGTAAATATCGTTGCCGTTAGTATATTTCAGTTCTTTTTTTGTAGGGTGAATATTGACGTCTACTTGTCCTGGGTCAATTTCAAGCTGAACCACAGCTAGTGGGTAACGGCCCCGGGGAATCAGATCGCTGAAAGCGTAGTCGAGTGCTTTGTATGTAAGAGGGCAGCGCACAGCGCGCCCGTTGACGATAGTGAGAATGCCTTTGCGGTCGCCTCTAAAATGAGTCGGTTTTGCCAAGTAGCCTTTTATGCGTACAGCTTTGCTGCCAACGCCTATTTCGCCTTCCACTTCGTAGCCGTGTGACACTTCAACCAAACGCTCTTTGCCGCTGAAGAAGCCAGCTTCGACAATGGTGCGAGCCAGGTCGCCTGTGCCAGATGTGCGCAGGGCGGTATTACCGTTGTTGAGCAGAGTGAAAGCTACTTTGGGGTAGCTGATCGCTAGGCTTTGCACGACTTCTTCGATGGCGCCAAATTCAGTGGCGGCCTTTTTCATAAACTTGAGACGGGCGGGAGTGTTGAAGAAGAGTTCTTGAATCTCCATTACGGTGCCTGGAGCGCAGCCAACTTCGACTGCCTTCAATTGGCCGTCAGCAGTTTCTACTCTAGTGCCAGCCTCTGCCTGTTGGGTGCGGGTGTAGCAGGTAAATTTTGAAATCGAAGCTATAGAAGGAATTGCTTCGCCGCGGAAGCCCAAGGTGTTTAAGGTCCATAGATCGTCAGCCGAGCGTAGCTTAGAGGTTGCGTGGCGTTGGAAGGCTAAGACAGCGTCGTCTGGGTCCATTCCAGCGCCATTGTCGGCTATGCGGATGTCTCGGCAATCTTGCGACACCGCTATTTCGATTTCACTGGCCCCAGCATCGAGAGAATTCTCAACTAGTTCTTTGACCACTGATGCAGGTCTCTCTACCACCTCTCCGGCGGCAATCTGACTGGCTATGTGGTCGGGCAATACAAGCACTTTTGGCATCAGAGCATCTTATCATCAGACCAGTCAAGAGTATGTTTATCAGGGTTGAGAGCTATATAATGTTGCCTCGCAATGGTGAAGTGAGGGCATCTGTCAAGTGGTTGAAGACAACGACTACGAACAAGCGCTGCAAGTCGATGTTTTGGCGTGTTCGCTACAAATGGACAAAAGTGAGTCGGGAGATTTACTAGAGTTTTTGGCGGCCAAATTATCCTCGGCATTGCCTGAAGAGACTGAAATCACTAGGGGTGGTTGGTTCTTATCGGCGAGTAAGCCAGTCACTGAACTGAGTCTAAAGCTGGGTGACCAGGGTTTCCAAATTGTGCGCGAGAAGCGTGGAGCGATTACTGCTCGGCAAATGAAAATCGTTCGTGGCGTTGTTTTGAAGACTGAAGAAGTACCGGTAGACGAATGGGTACAAAATTTAGCTGCCGCCCTTGCTAATTTAGCCGAGAAGAATAGTCGTACAAGAGCGGCACTGCAAAAGTTTGTGATAGGTTAATAATTGCCATTCTGGGATATTTTCAAAGAAAAAGATGATGATCGCGCTAAGCGACTGCATCAAGAAGCTAGTGTGGCAGCCCTCGAGCGCGGAGAGATTACTCCAGCGGCGCGGCACCGAATTGAGCAACAGGTCAATTCGCCGCACAAATTTTTCTCAAGTACTTTCAGTGCCAAAGAATATTTACTAGCCCGTGAAGCAGGCTACGAGCCAGTTAGTCAAGTTATGGGCAGCTCGTTTATGCGGGTGGGCTGGAATAGCTACAACAACGCCTATGGTTTTGGTTGGCCAAGCACTGGTGAATTGACTAGTTTGTCTAACGCCCATAGAAAGGCTCGGGAGCTAGCTATCAGCCGTATGCGTCAAGAGGCTGAGTTGCTCGGTGCTCACGGAATTATTGGTGTGCATATCAAAGTAAAAGATTTTACTTGGAGTTCTAACGTAACTGAATTTACAGCAGTTGGCACAGCCATTCGCATTCCCGGCAATGAAGCGCTCAAGCAGGGGCCTCACATTCCTTTCACAAGTACTTTGAGTGGCCAAGAATTTTGGCAACTCTATGAATCTGGTTATTGGCCAACTGGAGTGGTCATGGGCAATTGCACTTACTATGTGCAGGCCGATTGGCAGACACGATCTGCTACAAATAGTCTTTGGGGAAGTGCTCCTAATCAGGAGTTGATGCAGTTTAGCCAGGGCTTTAGCAATGCTCGTGAGCTTGCAGTTACTCGTCTAACCAATGAAATTGGATTTATGACTGCTGATGGATGCGTTGATATGGACGTCACTTACAGCATTGAACCAATACATGTAGAACGCAACCGCGTTAGCTATATGGACATGCTTTTCAACTTCTTGGCCATGGGAACCGCTGTCACTAGCCGCCCGGACGGCAAGGCTCGCATCGATCTCAAACCAATGATGGTGATTGATTTAGGGCGTGGTGGTCTGCGCAATTTAGAATTTGATGAGCCCCTCGTAGACATAGGTCAGAGCAGCTATGCCGCTGAAGATGACGATTTGGAGTAAAAGGAAGCCGCAGTTTTGCGACAGTTCAACAGTTTTGACTGCATAAGTAAAATTTTTAAGTATAGATGCTAGTACCAAGGAGTAAGCGATGCCGGACCCTAACAATCCTAATCCTCAACATAATCCTGCTCAGGGTCATGACGATTTGCCAGCTCACGCCCACGAGCGCTTAGCGCAGATGCGCGGTAAAGACGGCAAACGCGCCCTTTTCACTTCAGATCTTTCAGTCAATGAATTTCTTTTGGTTAAAGAAGCAGGCTTTGAGCCTGTCGGCATGGTTGTTGGCTCGTCAATTTATCACATTGGTTTTCAGCAAGCACGCTGGACTAAGAACGAAGAAATGCAAGTTCTCACCCAGGCCATGTATCATGCTCGCGAATTAGCAATGACGCGTATGGAAGAAGAAGCTGATGAATTAGGCGCTGACGGCGTTGTTGCTGTACGCTTGAAAGTTAAACACCTAGGCTGGGGTGAAAGCTTAGCTGAGTTCGTGGCTATCGGAACTGCTGTAGTTGCTAACGATCGCTCGATTAATTGGCGTGCAGCCAACAACATGCCATTCACAAGTGATCTTTCTGGACAAGATTTTTGGACGCTTCTTAAAGCCGGCTATCGCCCAGTGGGTATGGTTATGGGCAATTGCGTCTATCATGTCGCTCACCAAACTTTCGGTCAGTTCTTCAAAACTGTTGGCCAAAATATTGAGATGGTCAACTTCACTCAAGCGCTTTACGATGCTCGTGAATTGGCTATGGAACGGATGCAGAATGAAGGCGTTAATTTAAAGGCTGACGGCATTGTGGGCGTTGATATCCACGAAGGCAGCTATGCCTGGAGTGACCATATCATCGAGTTCTTCTCCGTAGGAACGGCCATCATTGCCATGCGTGCTGACCACCATATCCCTGCACCACAGTTGGTACTATCAGTTAACGATTAAAGCTGAGCTTTTCGCCTTGCTTTTGTAGGATGGTATTGAGTTCACCAGATAGGTGATTGGCTTGCCTTTTTGGGATGTTTTTAAAGAGAAAGACAATGATCGCCTTAGTCGCGAGCATCGCGAAGCGACAGTCGCTGCCTTAGAAGCTGGGGATATACCACCGTATGCCAGGCATAGGTTAGAGCAGCAAGTAGCATCAGGATCTAAGTTTTTCTCTAGTACATTTAGTGCCAAAGAATATTTGCTGGCACGAGAAGGCGGATACCAACCCGTTTCGCAAGTTATGGGCAGCTCGTTCATGCGGGTAGGTTGGAACCCAGTACAAAATGGTTATGTTGGAGATTTTGTTTATACGGGCGAGCTTTTGTCTTTGACCAATGCTCACAAGCAAGCCCGTGTGCTGGCTGTGACACGTATGCAAAAAGAAGCAGCCGTTCTAGGTGCCGATGGCATTATTGGCGTGCACATCAAACGGAGCGATTTCACCTGGGCCCAAAATATTACTGAATTTACGGCAGTGGGCACTGCCATTCGCATACCAGGAAATACCAATCGTAAAACCAGCTCTAGCGGTGAGGAACAATTACCGTTTACAAGTTCGCTCAGTGGTCAAGAATTTTGGCAGCTTTATGAATCTGGCTATTGGCCTGCTGGTTTGGTGATGGGCAATAGCAGCTACTATGTGCGTGGCGATTGGCGCACCAACAATTCTCTCGATATGTATGGCGGCTTGATCAACCAAGAACTTGAACAGTTTAGTGATGCATTTAGTCATACCCGCGAATTAGCCACGACGCGCCTAACCAGCGAGATTCAAAGACTGGGCGCCAAAGGTGCAGTAGACATGGATATTAGTCACCATATTAGACCCTATGAATTTGAGCGCAATGAGCGCAAATGCTTGGACATTGTTATCAATTTTTTCTTGATGGGAACGGCTGTATTGCCCCGTCCGGATGGTAAATCACGAGGGCTGCCAGAGACCAGAATGGTGATTGATTTATCTCAGTCAGGCTTGAGCAATATCGATTTCGACGAACCACTTGATGATTTTGTCGGCAGTGAATTCGCTGACGATGACGCTTTAGAATAGAGGCCAAGGCAGCTATTCGCAGTTGCTTGGGTTCTTAGTGCCAGTAGCAAATTTTTCGAAATCGGGTGGTGTTCCTTTTCCGCCATTCTCCATCCAGGCAATCTTGGAGCGCAAATAGTTGGACATTGTGGCTAGTTCGGCGCTTTTGGCATCAAGTCGCTTTAATTGTGTGTTCATAAATTCGATACTGCGTTCGCGGGTAATGCGACCTTTGCGTTGCTCTTCACTAATAAAGACAATCTCTTTAAGTGACATGCCGAGCGATTGGCAAAATTTGATCAATTTGGCTGAACTAACATGCTCGTCGTTGAAAACTTGGTAAGGATTTCGTCCGCCCATTTCACTTTGCGTGGGGGTTATCAAGCCCTTGCGGATATAGAACCTGACTGTGTCTACACTTAAACCAGTCACTTTTGCAAACTCTGAAATTAGCACTTTACACTCCCTTGACCATGGACCAAGGTCCACACTTATAGTAAGCGACATCGGTGGCAGTTGTCACCCTCGAAAAACAAAAGAGTCAAACTTCAAAGAGACTATAGAAATGCAATACAAAACATTGGGAAATACTGGTCTGTTGGTATCTACATTGTGCTTCGGCGCAATGACTTTTGGCGGCACAGGCCGCTTTAAGTTTGTTGGCGGATCTGGCCAAGAAGAAGCAGACGAACTAATTAAGACTTGCGTTGACGGCGGTATCAATTTTTTTGACACCGCTGACATATATTCAGATGGGCGCAGTGAAGAGATTCTTGGACAATCATTCAAGAATTTGGGTGTCCCTCGTAACGAGTTGGTTATTGCCACTAAGTGTTTTGGCCGCACTGGCCCTGGTTATAACGACATAGGTGGCTCACGGAAACATATTATGGATGCCGTTGATGCTAGCTTGCGCCGCTTGCAGGTTGACTATATTGATCTTTACCAGATTCACGGCACCGACTCGATTACACCAATGGAAGAGACATTGCGTGCCTTAGACACCTTGGTCAATTCAGGCAAAGTACGCTATATCGGCTGTTCTAACTGGCAGGCCTGGAGGTTTGCTAAAGCATTGTGTCTATCGGAATATAAAAATCTTGCTCGTTTTGATTCGCTGCAAGCCTATTATTCAATTGCCGGAAGAGACCTTGAGCGTGAGTTAGTGCCACTTCTAGAGTCTGAAAAGACTGGGTTAATGGTTTGGAGTCCGCTTGCTGGTGGTTTGCTTTCTGGTAAATTCAATCGCCAGAATCAACAGCCTGAAGGCACTCGGCGCTCTCAGTTTGATTTTCCGATTGTTGATAAAGAGAGAACTTGGAACATCATTGATGTTATGGCTCCAATTGCAAAAGCGCACGATTGCTCGATTGCGCAGGTTTCTCTGGCATGGCTTTTATCTAAACCGGTTGTCACTTCAGTGATCATTGGTGCCAGAACTTTCAGTCAGTTAGAAGACAATTTGAAGAGTGTTCAAGTGAAACTTAGTGCGGCAGAAATCGCAGCTCTAGATGCTGTCAGTGTCTTGCCACCAGAATATCCAGGCTGGATGCTGCAGATGCAAGACATGGGTCGACTAGATCCCAAAATTGATATGGCCGCTATTTTGGCAGAGCACTCAAAAGAGTTAGCCAGAAAAGCATAAACTAATCTTATAACTGAAGTTAGTTTCTTGAACACAAAGACCCGATGACATTGCATCGGGTCTTTGTGCGCGAATTTGAATTTTTACCGAAGGCATTAGCATTTTTACTAAAGCCTTGATTGTCTCTTCTAGGTTAGATTGGAATTGTATTTAGGTGAGCTGGTGTTATGTCGATATAGCTAAAACTATTGTTGGCCTTGGTTGTAGTTCTCGGCCTGGTAGACAAGAGGTGCTAGCCTTGCTAAGGGCACTGGCGAGATCTAATAGCTATTTCATTGCTGAGCGGTATGGTCATTGCTCTAGGCAGCTCGAATATGGCCTCTCCAGTTAACTTCGATTGGTGATTCTAACTGTGTCCACATTGCAGTTGCCCTCCATATTTTGCTAAGAAGAGATTTCCATTTTTTCTTACACACTCTCTTTCTCAAAACTTCTTTTAGCAAATCAAAAATCTCCACCAGTCCCATACCTTCGGTTTTTCGCTTAAGTCATCTTTTGTCGCGTTTTGCGGCTGGCTCAGGTTTTTTGGCAAGGCTATGGCAGGTGTGTAAAAACAAAAAAAGGCTACCGTTATGAAATCTGGCAACAAGCGCTCGCGCAAGCGCAATATCAAACCAAACACCGTTGCTAACAACGGTCTTAGTTCTAATCAGTTCGGGCGCAGAATTGCCAGACAGCATAAGCTCGTCGCTCGCACTCTCGGTCTAACTGCTCCTGGGGTCGCTTTTCTGGGCTCTGCCCGCACCCGCCCAGGAAACCCCTACTACGACGTCAACATCGAAGCTGCAAGAGCAGTTGCTGCCCTTAGTTTTCCCATTTATCATGGTGGTGGACCAGGTCAGATGGAAGCTTCAGCAATCGGGGCCGCTCAAGGTGGTGCCAAATCTATCGCACTTTGTTTGCGTCTGGCTCGCAAAGAAGAAGTTTTTGGACCTCATGATCAAGCCGTCTGGTTCGATGATTTCTCGCCTCGGGTTGACACCTTGCGCCGGTTTGGCACAGTTTCGATGGTGTTCTTTCCTGGCGGTATCGGCACCATGCACGAGGCCATGTCTATGATCGATAACATCATGCAGAAGAAGGCCGCCGTTCGTCCGATCATCTTTTTCGAGCCTGTGGTCGACAAGCCTTATTGGCAGGGACTCTTCGATTGGCTCAACAATGTGGTTATGACCGCTGGTTTGCTCAAGGTGGAAGACATTCCTTTTGTGCACATTGTTCGTAGTGTCGATGAGCTTGTCTCGGTGATCAAGGCGCACAATCAGCTTGCTTGAGAGCTTGCAGGCTGGTGCTAGTTCTTGAAAGGAGGTCAGACCCTAGGTCTGATCTCCTCTTCAATTGCGACATGAGACCTTTTGCTTTCTCTTTTGCCTCGGCAAACTACACTGTTTAGTAAAAGCTCAAATCTACCAACCATAGCTGCCTGTAAAATAGGCTTCATCGAATTGCCCAGCAGCAGGCTATAATCAGCAGCTCAACCAACCAAGGGCATGAAAAGCGATGGGCAAGCTTAAAGCAAAGAGAGTGGTGGATTCGCATGGTTTTGCTGGTCGAAGCCGGGCATCGCGTGGTGCTGCTCTAGTCGAGGGTGTCGTCAGTCTTGTCATGATTATCATTGGCACAATGGCCGCGGTCACTCTGCTGGTTAATGCCGGCATGACTACTTATTACAAAGAGAAAATCGGTTTTATCGCCAATCAGTGCGCCACATATGCTGCCAGTCTTAGCCCTGGTGACGACCTAGAAGGTAAGACTAGCATTCTGGCCAAGAAACTGGTCGCAGCGATGGGTATGCCAACTAATGCTGTTAAATTGAAAGTTGTTGAGATGCCTATTGAAGACCGGGTTGGTTTGAAGGTTACGCTTGATATTGGCGGCCTAGGAATGTTTGGCACAGGCGATATCATGCCTAAAGTCGTATCTATGCAAGATACAGCTGTGAGTCTGCGCAATGGCTCGCCATCAGGTTATCTGTGGATGAACAACAATCCAAAGTTCTCAGGCTATTTGATACCAGTAGTTAAGGTGCCTCCGTCTGGACCAACCTCGCTTGGTATGCCGCTCTATATTCCGTAAGTGTCAAGACTAATTGAATCAGCGATGGAATCTTTTTTGTGTTCTGAGCTTTGAGAATTTTCTATCAACTAGCTGTCTTTGTCGAAGAGCCCAGTACCAAGATAATCATTGTGATCTTTCGGCAAAGTGCGCCAGCTGCCTGTGATAACGCCGGTAGCGCTAGCATCAATAGTGCCAGCTTGTTCTAGTTGATCCATTTTTTGTAGCAACGAGGCATAGTTGCGGTTTAATTGCACAGTGGTCGGATGGCGATCACCTAAGCCTTGATCGCAGATTCTTATACCAGCTAAGTAGGCACCTTTAGCAAGTTGATATTTTTTCTGAGCGTAATAAATGCTAGCTAAGTTCTGCCAACCGCAGGCTACGTCAGGGTGGGTGGGGCCGAAGTTGTCAGCTATCACTTCGATAAAGCGACGAGCATAGTCTTCACACTCTTGAAACTTCCTTTGGAAGTAGCAAATCTTTCCAAGATTGCTGAGAGCTTGAGCCAGCAACACTTTGTTTGGATCTGCTGTTTTTTCTTTGAGCTTGAGAGCTCGCAAATAGTATTGCTCGGCTAGACCAAAGTTGCGCGTGCGGCTGCAGATGCCAGCAATTTCGTCGATACATTCGATCACTTTTTCTGGTTGTGTTGCTTCTGCTTTTTGCAGTAAAGTGAGCCAGATTTCTAAGGCTGCATCAGTTTTGTTGGTGAGTAGATATTGGCTAGCCTTGCGAACTTGAGTGTCCCATTCTTCTTCTTCCGATGTTTCTTCATGTTTGTCGTCTTCTTCGGCTGGTGCAATTGGCTCTTCCTCTTCACCATCGCTCGGCTGGTACCACTGCAACTCTTTAAGCGCCTGGGTGACGTCGATGTCAGCCCGTTCTGCATAATCGAAAGCGATGTTGGCGTGCTCTTGGCTTAGTTTCTTTTCGTGCACAAGCTTGCGGCAACGCTCTGCTCTCTCTAACGTCTTGCCATCAAGTGTGCCTGATATCAAAAGCATTTGCGTTAAGACAGTTGAATTATGTTTGGCGATTTCATAAGCGTCTTGCACTTGAGCGTCGTTGATGCTGCCGAGACTTTTGAGAAAATCATAAAGGGATATATGTTCTGATTTGACTGCTGTTGATTCTTCACGCGCTTCTTCGGCTTCTGTTAATAGCGTTTCGAGAGCTTGCTCAACGGTGATACCATCTTTGACAGATTGAATGACTGAGCGGGCATCGGTGATGGTGATTTCTTGATCAGACATCATGGTTTGTACCAAGAGAGCTGCCTGTAAGATTTTTCTATTGACTAGTTTCTCTTGCATCAAAACTTGGCCGACAGGCTCTTTGTTGATCAAGCCAAGTTCTAGGGCGCTCACTAAATCTGACTGCGAGATTACTCCGCAGAAAAGTAACAGTTCGCCGATGCGTGGGCAGTGGCGGTTTGGTAGGTCGTAGAAGCCTTTCTCTTTTAGTGGAACCTCCACTGAAACTTGTCTTTGTCGTGCTTCTTTCAAAGCTTCTACAGCTTGGGGCTTGCTGAGTTTGCCGTCGCGGATAAGAATTTGGGCGTTCAAGGCGCCAGTCAGTAGGCCTTCTGTGACTGCCCCGCTGAAAACCAAAAGACGGCCGAAGGGCAGACCAGATGTGCGGTTCTTCTCTAAAGCTTGCTGTAGTTGATCGCGCGAGACATATCCAGCTTCGATCAATAACTCACCTAATGGTGTTGTATCTTTGGTTGACTCGGGGTCCCAGCCTAGTTTGAAGAGAGCCTCGTCGATAGTTACTTGCTCGGTCTTAACGAGATCCATTGCTTGTCTAGCAAGTTTGATATCCACTAAGTTTTGCTTGATCAAACTCTGACAGCGTAAAGTGCCTTGCAGTACTTCTTCGGTAAGTAAGCTCGAAAGAACGAAAACACGCCCGAGGGGCAAACTGGTTTCTTGGGCGATAGATATCGCTTGACCTAAATCTTTGTTGTCTAGCAAACCTAACTGAAGAACCAGATTACCTAGCTGATTCTTGTCTGTGACCTCGATCATGCGATTTTCTCCCAGCGTATATAAGTTCGATGTACCCAAGAAAAGTTCAGCTAAAAGCTCTTGTTTCAAACCTCTTGTTTCAAACCTTGCGCCGGAGTTTAATACTAGACTAGCGCTAGCTGAGCTATCTCTTCTCTAGTTAAACAGGCGCATAGTTAGATTAAGTAATCAAGAGCCTATTTGAGAATCATGATGAATCAAGATAGGGTGAATTTCGTATTTCCCTTTCCCCAAACTCTGGAGCTTTTTCCTCATCTAGCATCTCCTGCACTATCACCTGTTCGATTTTTGAGTCTTTGCGGCTTTTGATCGATCACGGCCAAGTTTTAGGGTGATGCTTCGGTTTTTGCTTTAGCTTCTTACTTTAGATTCAACTCCAGCGAAGAAAGTCAGCGAAATGACCAATCTTCCTTCCCGTGACCGCTCGCATCTCCGCCTCGTGGTCAGCGACGTGATTGCGCGTAGTTCAGCAGTGCCTACCTTCAGCCCTGTTCGTCTGGTGCGCACCGCTCAGTCGACAGAATGTGCCGATGCTCTCGCCGATGCCTACCATCGTGAGCGCTTGGTCACTCCCTTTCGCAGCGTCTTGCGTGTCGAACTGAACGAGTCTATCGATCGCACCATGCTCAGCCTCGCCATCAGCGAGCTTGAGAGCCGCGGCTGGACTGTCACTTCGGCAACTTTCGACGAAAAAGATATCTGCAATTCTCGCGCTTTGTGGCTGCGGCCCTACGCCTGAAATCGGCAACAGAAGGATTTTTCTTATGGCCCATAGTAACCAAATACTCGCCATGGCCGACCGCGTTCTGCGTATCGAGCCTCACCTGCGTTTCGCCCTCGATGCTGTTCGGCAAACTGCCCATGACGCCATCCAAGACGTCTGGCGCAACATCGCCTCCTGCAGAACTGTTCTTGAAGATGACCACGATTTCCAGGTCTGGGCCGCTGTACATGCCGCTAACCGCGTCTTTGTTCACCAGCTCGATGATGTCGTCGCCAAAATCGCCGACAATCTGGAAAACCAGGCCAACCTCACCAGCGATGTCGAAGACAGCGAACGGCGAGAGCTTTCGCTGGAGCTATACCGCGAGTATGAGTCTCTCAAGACTCAGCTTTTCGACTTGGTCAATCAACGCGATGTTGATTTGGCCACTGTCGACGCCGCTAACCTTTCATGCGCTCGGGTTTTGCGCATCAAGGTTTGTTCTTTGCAGGATGCCCGTCTCAAGCAGATTGCCCAATCTGCTGTGGACTGTGCTCTGGCAGCATCCCATTTGGCCCGGCGTGTTGCTGTGGTCAAAGAGCATCCGCCCACAATGGCCGACGCCAGTTGGTCTTAGGCCTTTCTAATAGAAACCGTTAGCAAGAAAACATAACTTATGAAAAACCACATAGCCAACGTGCTCGACCTCGAACTCAGCTGTTATCCGGGTGGAGTTTTCCCTTCGGATGAGCGGCAGGAGATCATCGAGATCGGCCTTACCACCGTCGACCTGGCCACCATGAGAATTCTCAAGGTCAGGAGTATTCCTATCATTCCGACCATGTCTAGCATTAGCCCCTTTTGCACGGAGCTGACCGGCTGGACGGAAGAAGCGCTCAAGCGCCAGGGCTGTCAGTTCAGCGAAGCCGTGCGCCGCCTCACTGAAAAGTGTGGCAGCCGCAACCGCTTGCTGGTGTCTGATTCAGCCGGCGACCGCAAAGCCGTCGATTGGCAATGCGCGTTGTTCGGACTGCCATCACCCTTTGGTGACGACGAGCTCAATGTCTCAGTGCTCTATTCGATTTTCACTGGCGATTATCGCAATGTGAAACTTGAAGAAAAGCTCAATCGGCTTGGCTTGCTCTTCGAAGGTGTGCCTCACCGTGCCGACGTCGATTCACACAACATTGCCCGGCTCATGATTGAACTGAGCAATGCCAAACGTCGATAAGGCTTGTACATGCTGGGCGGTAAGAGAAAGAAAACGGCTTCGGCTGTCAACTTATCTTGCCGCCCGGGCATATTTTTGAAACTACTGTTCTATTATAAATAGTCGTATGTTTATTATAGAGTATCGTATCAAAAATGCAAAAAAATTCCCAGAGAGAAAGTCTGAATCGAATGATTCAAACCTCCCTCTGGGAACTCAAAATTGCGGCAATCTAAATTTGATGCTGATGATTTCTCACTGCACCTGCCGCTTTTGATTACTTCTTCTTCTTCTTCTCCGCCTTGGCCTCGTCCTCGGGCTTGCAGTCCGGAACCGGAACTATGCAGACCTCGGTGATAGGCTGAGCAATCTTGACCACAGCAGCCAGGATGAAACCGGCAATGAAGCCGCCGATGTGAGCCCAGAGAGCCACACCGCCACCACTGACCGAGCCGATCGACTGCAGCACGCCTGAGATCTGCATGATGAACCAACCGAACAAGAACCAGTAAGCCTTGGTCTGAACGAGCGCCGGCGCCGGAGCGACATAGAAGCCCGTGATGGTTGCAGTCGGCCAGAGCAGCAGGTAAGCACCGAGGACACCAGCGATGGCACCAGAGGCACCAAGGGTAGGAATCATCGAGCTAGGCTCGCTGAAAGCGTGACAGAGAGCAGCGAGGATGCCGCAAAGCAGGTAGAAGGCGAGGAAACGCCACTTCCCGATGCGGTTCTCTACAGCCTTGCCGAAGACGTAGAGGAAGAACATGTTGCCGAAGATGTGGCCGAACGAGCCATGCAGAAACATGGAGGCGAAAACGGTCACGATGGCCCAGCCTACAGAGGTCGGGTCGCCACTGGCGATGGCGGCGAAAAAGTTGTGAGGCACCATAAGCCAGGTGCTGAAAAATTCCTGCTGGTGACCCGAGACGATCATCCCCACTTCTGCGAAGAAAGCGAGAAGGTTTGCCACGATCAGCCAGGTAGAAATTGTTGCGAAGCTACTGCAACGCAGGTTGTCCTTAAGCGGAAACATAGATTGCTCCTTCCAATCGTTGAAGGCTGAGGCGCTTCTAACGATTTTTGTTGGTATTTGTTAGATGGATGAAAATCCGCTATGACACTCAGAGGGACGGCAAAGTACCAGCTACACGAAGAGCATTTCTTTTTGAGAGAAAAGGTGTGTGTTTGGGGCTTTAAGGACTCTTGGGCGGATTTTGGAAGAAAAGATAGACACTATGTGTTATCGCTTTAGACGTCTTGATCTCAATAGCTATTGCCTAGTGCTATGAAATAGACCAATAGCGAGCCTGCCTCATGTTGACAAGCTAAGTGGATGTCATGGGTTAGCGACAGCCTTACTAATCTGCATGGATACCACAGGCGCTCTTGCGGGTGCTTATTAGCGCTTCTCTAATCTCAATTGCTTTGATTGTTATAGCTGCATATTGCTAGGTTCACTGAGTATTCTCAACTTCCTCCAAATCTAGCCAGACAACCAAAGACCTCTAAACCCACGCCCTTCCCTTCATTCATATTTTCGCGGCTCCCGTGCCTCGAATGTAGATGTTGTCGACTTGTTAGTGCTTGCTCTCGCTTGTTGGCTCTAACTTCCTCGACACCTCTGAATCACACGCGGGAAACCGTTCGGATGCGCAATGCCGTCTGAACGGAATTTCAGAACATGGAGAAATAAAAAACATGAACAAACGCCAGCAGAAAGACCTGTCTCGCACGGGTCGCTCGGTTCTCCGCCTACACGTTCTTGGTGCAGCTCACGCTGTTACCGGCTCGATGTACCTCTTCGAATTTCACGAGAAAGACAAGGTCACTCGTTTCATCACCGACCTCGGCTTGACCGTTGAGAACCAGCAGGCCGACTTCCAGAAGCGCTTGCCCTCCGGCATCAATGCTTCCGACATCGACTTTGCCATCATCAGCCACGCCCACGTTGACCACTCGGCATACCTGCCGAAGTTGATCAAGGACGGCTTCAAAGGCAATGTCTACGTCACCCCGGCCACCCGCGACTTGATGGGCGTGATTCTGCCCGACTCCGGCTATCTCCAAGAAGAAGAAGCGAAGCGCAAGAATGCGAAATTCGACAAGGCCAATGCGCCTGCCGATTCGACTTCTGCCGCCGGCCCTGCACTGAAGGTCAACCTCAAGAGCAAGAGCTCGAAGGGCAAGAACCCGCGTGCATCGCTCAAAGGTGCACCTGAAAAGGCCGCCGCTCCTCGCTTCGTGCCGCTCTACACCCAAGAAGAAGCTCAGTCGAGTCTGAAGACCTTGCGCACTGTCGATTATGACCAGCGTCATTCGGTCACCGACTCGATCGCCTTCACCTTCACCGAAGCCGGTCACATCCTCGGCGCCGCCGTGGTCAACCTCGAAATCGGCACTGGCAGTCAGAAGCGCACCTTTTGCTTCTCCGGCAACATCGGTCGTCCCGACATGCCTCTGCTGCGTGATTTGCAGCCGGTCGCTGCCGCCGACTATGTCATGGTCGAAGCCACCTACGGCAATCGTCTTCACCAGAAGCGCGACCGCCTCGATGTGCTCGAAGCCAAGCTGCTTGCTGCTCACGCGCGGGCCAAAAACCCCGGCAAGTCTGCTAGCAAGGCTGCTGCCAAGTCGAGCAAGGCCACCGGTGATGGTGCCAAGCTCTATCAGGGCAGCGGTGTCATTCTCATCCCGGCGTTCGCCGTTGGCCGTGCTCAGGCATTGCTCAATGACATTCGCATCTTGATGGAAGCTGGTCGTGTGCCTGTCATGCCCGTCTATGTCGACGGTCGTATGACCCAGGCTGCCACCGAAGTGCACCGCAAGCACATCGGCATCCTCAACGAGGAAACCCGCGGTCTCTTCGAAGCCGGCGTCGACCCGTACACCACGCCGCGTCATGCGGTCGTGGAAGACTGGAAGGCCTCGGAAGCGCTGCATCGTGAGCACACTGAGCCGACCATCATCGTCAGCTCGAGCGGTATGGCCTCTGGCGGTCGTATCGTCAACCACCTCAACTATTGGCTGGGCGACAGCAAGTGCACGGTGATGTTCGTGGGCTACCAGGGTACCGGTACTCTCGGTCAGGCCATCGTGCGCACTTCTGCTGGTGAGCGTCCTGACAGTGTTGCTGCTGCCAACGTCAACTTCGACACGCCCAAGACTGTCCGCATCGCCGGCAAGCCTGTGCGTCTCAACGCCACGGTCGACTTCCTGCCCGATTACTCGGCTCACGCCGACTACGGTGACACGGTCAGTTGGCTCGGCAAGTTCAAGCGTCGGCCGAAGATGACCTTCATCGTCCATGGCGATGAAGAGGCTCTGGCTGGTCTGAAGGGTCACATCGAGAACACTCTCGATTGGAAGGGCGTCACCATCCCGACCAACAAGCAGGTCTTTGATCTGTAATCTGTAAGCGGCTGGTTTAGCCTTTCTGAATTGGCGTGGGTGATTGTCTTTCGACAGTCATCCACGTCCAATTCTTTTTTTTATTGCTTAATTTTTTTGCTCAGCGAACTGAGGTGCATTATTAAAAAAAACAGCTTGTATCAACTATAAGCCTAAGTGGCAATTTGTTTGGGTCTGTTGCGTCTTCTAATCAGTTCGAAAAGCACGATAACTGCCACCACGCTGATAGGAACAATGATGCTTGAGCTATTTAGTTTCTTCAACTCCGGTGCCTCGCTATAGCCAGCGTAGTTTTTGGAGAATTTAACAGAGATTGACTGACCTACAGTTGGGCATGATGGCGCCCACTTCGCGATGAACTCGTGGCCTGTGTTAGTGGTGCCATTTTTGTCGAACTGCCACTCAACGTAGTTACCGTTAAAGCCCTTTTCGACCTTTGTGATCTTCGCTGGTGCCACTAGCCAAGTCGATTGCTGCATAGAGTTCCACTGTATGGCCATAAAGATTATTATCGCCGAAGCAGCCAAAAGCAAAATTTTAAAAGACATAGATTCACCTCTTTTTTTCTGGTTATCCAACTATTGCACTGAATATTTTTCCAGCTTAATAACTTTCTTGTTCGTTAACTTGGCAGTCTGGATGCCCTTCCCAAAATTTTGCATAGAGTTTAGGAAACTTACTCTTCAAGACCTCGATCTCTTCTGTGTACTCGCTCATGTCGTGCACGTCTTGCGTTATACCGCTTTCTCGTCTGCCTTTTGCTCTGCTTCAAGTAAGTCGCGGAAGTTTTCTAGCCATCCAAGCATTTCTTTGTTCAAGCCATAGGTAAACAGTTGGCCCAATATTGGCGACGAAAATCCAGAGGCTTCAACGTTAACGCTAGCGCGCACCTGCGGTAAGCCAGAGATAGTAACGGTTTCTAGATAATGGGCAAAAATAAAATGACTGCCCCAGAGATCAAATTCAGAGGTGTAAGACTTTTCAAAAGTAAATTCAGTTACTCTCAAATCTACAGCCGGACCGCCTTTTAGTTTCAGTTTCCCGACAGCTCCAACCTGAAATGATTGGTCCCCAAACGAAATTGTCTCCATGCCACCATCCCAACTTGGCCAGGTGTGCCAATCTATGAGCTTGGTCCAGACTGATTTTAGAGGGGCATTTATTAGCGCTGATTTGCTTGTGAGTTTCATCTACTTGCTCTTAACTCATTTGCCTTTTCCAGCAAGCATGCGCTCCTGAAAGGCTTCTGAGTTGCTAGCAACGTGGCGATAAGTCGTTTCAAACCCAGCTTCGTGTGCATAACCGAGTACTCGCTCCACGTCTTGTTCAACAACCGCCCCAGCCATTTGAGTAACTTCGTCTTCCCATGGAATGTCGAAGTCGTTTGCACCATAGCGTAGACCTTGCAGCGCGGCTTCGTTCTGAGTGAGAACAGAGGCGCGCAAGTGTTTAATGTTATCCAGATAAATGCGGCACAAGGCAAGGTGGCGCAAATATTCGTCAGAACCAATTTCTTTTCCGCCCAACTCGTTGTTGTAGGGCTTGTAGGTCCAGCACAAGAAGCTGAATAAACTCGACTTGCCACTGTTAAGGCGCTCGTCTTGGAAATTGCGGACTGTATGGAGGTGATCTAAGCGCTCTTCTAGGCTTTCGTCGAAACCAATAACCATTGTGGCGGTGGTATTAAGACCAGCGTCAAGAATGTCTCGTTGGGTCTCCATGTATTCGGCAACGGTGTACTTCTGTGGGCTGTGACGAAGACGGAAAGAATCGGCCAAAATTTCGGCCCCACCACCGGTCACCCAACGCACACCGGCAGCCTTAAGCCGCGCCAGTGCCTCAGGAGTAGAAAGCTTGCTGAGCCGCGCTACGTATAAGAGCTCCACTACCGTCATGGCGTAGAACTCAATTGTGTCGCCATATTTTTGGCGAATCTTTGTGAATAGCTCTTCGTAGTACTCAATTTTCAGCTGTGGATTAAAGCCGCCGTTAAAGGCAAACAAATCGCCGCCCACGGCCGCCAGTTCGTCGATTTTAGAGAAAATCCAGTCGTTGTCGCGCACATAACCGTCTTTATCGCGGGGAAGGCGGTAGAACGAGCAATAATCGCATTTTGCCACGCAAATATTGGTGTAGTTGATGATGCGCATCAGTAAATAAGTAGCCTGGTTGGGCTGGTGATAGCGGCCCCGCACGATATTGGCCAGCTCGATCAACTCTTCGTTAGAAGCATTGTGCCAAAGCCATTCTGCCTGTTCCCGGCTAACCCGCGAAGACCCTTGTGGAGCAACGCTTTGGAGTTGTTTCTTGATACTACTTGTGGTTATGTTCATAGTTTTGCTGGTTGTTTGGGGCTCTCTTGGTGCTTTGAGCTTGCTCCGAAAGCTTGATGCTTATTGGCAAAATTGTCGCAGATTGCGGCACATTTAATCGAAAATTGGGGAATAGCACGTAAAAGTACGTATTAACAATGGGGTCGCTTTGACATAGACTGCGGTTTGAGTCGATATACGGGGAGCTGAACATGGTAGCTGGAGATGGTCACGCCACAGATGTTAAGGTCGGAAAAACCACCGACACAGGTTCTGTTGCACAGTTAAGTCATGATGTTGGCGTCAGAATGGTGGGTGAAGCCTACCCCTTGCGCACAGCGATGTCGGTGCCAGTGTCTAGCCCTGGTGATGCCTCTATCGTCGCTGCTCCTGCCGCTGTCGCCCCTGCGGTGATTGACGCTGCACCTTTCGACAAGACAAAGTCGGTTAGCCAGTTGGTTCAAGACGGTTCGATTCGACGTTCTGAGGCTCCTAGCCCCACCCAAGAAGTGGCTAAGCCTGGCGCCCAAGCTGGAGTTACTGTCACCTACGCAGATGCGGCTGCTAACGATCCGACCAAAGTTCCAGATTTCATCATTAAGAAGGATGGCTCAATTGAAGCCACCGGAGATTTCGAAGCATTGCAGCGTAAAAACGTTGTAGTGCAAGTAGAGCGCACTCCTGGCGATACTTCTGACCCTAACGAAGCGCAGAAAAATTCTATCGATAAGGTTGTTAGCTACGCCTACGACCGTCTCGGCGCTGACCCGACTGTGGCCCAGAACGGTCTCAAGCTTAACGATGAATTTGGCCTGATTTCTGAGAATTTGGTGAAAAAGCTAGCCACCAACGGTGACCCCGGAGTCGAGCCAAGCATCGCTGACTCTAGAAGAGGCTATTCACCAGAGAGCCAACAGGCCATGTCTAACATGAGCCGGATGACTCCAGGATCGCAAGGCAGCATGTCTCGTGGAGACGTTGAACGGCATTTCCCGCAACGCGACGTACCGACACTACCTGGCGAGACCGACCGCGTACAAGATACAAAGAATGCTGTAGCCGGGATGTTCAATCCTGATAAAGCTGCGCCATACGAAACTGTTCGTGTTCGCGACAATAACTATGAAGTTGGCCGTTATGGCATGAACTATCCAGTCATGCGTGACTACTTCTACGGATTGGGCGGCTTTAATCTTGACGAGATGGATGAAGACGGCTTCGTCGCTATGCTCGGCAAGCTCGACAAAGATGGCAAGTTACCTAAGTCGTTTGCCAAATTCAAGAAGAAAGATGGCACCTTCGATAAGGCCGCTGCAGGCAAATTCCTCAAGTTCGCTAAGGGCATGAAGGAAGGCCATAAAGAAGGCCAACCAGAGGGCGTTACAGCCGCTGATGTCAAAGCCAACTTGCCTAAAGAAATGCAAGAAGAAATGGCCATGAGCTTGGTTGATAAGTACAACAAAGCTGGCGGAGACAGCGCTGGTAAGACAGCTTTAGCCTTCCACTTAGGTAAAGGTCCAGACCAATTCACTCAGACAGACTTGAGCGACAAGGGCAATCAAGAGTACATGCGTTCAGCTGATCGCTTGGCTCAATTGTCTGGTGCACGCCATGGTATGGGTGAGAACGATCGCCTCGACTACAAAATCAACACTGACGGCACTTCGATGGATGCTAAAATCGTCAATCGTGCTTTCAGTCACGCACGGGCTGTTGGCACCACCGGTTGGTGTGCTAAAGAATTCCAGATCGCTTGGGCCGGCACTGCTCCTGAATTAGTTGGTTCGGGTGACGGTGTGCAGATGACCAGAGCATTCCAGCACAGTGATAAGTTCCAGCAAGTTGATTGGCAAACCGCTCAAGAAGCGATGCGCGGCGGTAAAGCCGTTGCCGTAACCAGAACTTGGGATGCTTCGGTGGGTAACACCAGTCGTGGCGGACACGTAGCTACCCTAGCTATGCAGAACGGCCGAGTTATGGAAGCCAGTGATCACGTCACTCAATTCAACAAGAATAACGGTCGCTACCAGTCAGATAAAGACAAGTTCTTCGTCTACAACGGCTAAATTAGGCTAGATATTCACTTGAGTTAGGCTAGATCTTTTACTTCGAGGTTGCTGACGTCGCCTCTAAACATGCACATCTTGCTTATTTGCTGAGCAGGAAGGCCGTCAATTTGTTTTTTTACGTCTTTCTTTTTCGCCTGGGTGATCACTGAATATTTTTCGCGAAGAATGGTCGCTGCTTCGGCTACCATAGCCAAATCGTCTCTGCTTGGATCGAATATCAAGGCTAAGCGTTCTACCGTAGATGGTGGCACAAATTCTTTGTCGCTGAGAATGCCAATGATGCGTTCAAAGCCGATTGAAAATCCGCAAGCAGGAACATCGCGGCCAGACATTTTGCCGACCATCTTGTCGTAACGCCCACCACCAGCTATTGAATAATTGTAGCCAGGATATCTTATTTCGAAAATTGGTCCGGTGTAGTAACCCATGCCGCGCACCAGGGATGGTTCAAATTGCACTTTGAATTTACCATTGGCAGTTTTCGAAACAACTGAAATTATGTTCTTAAGTAGGTTTATCACTTCTTCATCAGCGCTGATTTTTTCAGCCAAGAAGTTGAGCTGGTCAGGTTCTTTCTCTAGGCTTACCAACAGCTGATTGAGCGCCTCTACTGCTAATTCTGGGTGACCTTCTTTAGTTAGTTCTTTAACTACTCCCTCAAAACCAATTTTGTCGAGTTTATCAAGAGCGATAAAGACATTGTCAAAGCGTTCTTCAGCAAAACCACAATGCTTGGCAATGCCAGCCAGCATGCGACGATCGTTGATCATAATAGAGAAACCATCGAAGCCAAGTTTGACTAGGGCTTCAGACGTTGCTTGTAAAAGTTCAATTTCGGCGATTTCGTTTTTGACGCCAAAAATATCAATATCGCATTGTGTGAATTGTCTAAAGCGTCCTTGCTGAGCACTCTCTGCCCGCCATACTGAGCCAATTTGAATAGACTTGAAGGGATTAGGCAGGTTATTCTGATTGTGTGAGTAGAAGCGCACGAGAGGTACTGTCAGGTCGAAGCGTAAACCCATGTCGGTTAGCTGAGCACGCTCAGCCTTGCTGCCTTCAGAGTGAGCTTGGCTCAGTACTTTATCGAGTTTATCGCCGCGTTTGAGTACTTCAAAAATTAGTTGTAAGTTCTCGCCGCCCTCGCCTCTCTTAAGAAGTTGAATGTTTTCTAGGCAAGGAGTTTCAATTTTGGTAAAGCCAAAACGCTCATAGGTAGCCGTTATTATTTGCGTGGCCCAATCACGTAGACGTACTTCAGCTGGAGTGAAGTCGCGCATACCACTGAGTGGAGCTGAGCTAATTTGAGTGTCGCTGGCCATATGGTTCCTTCTGAATAATCGCTTACTTGGGTGCTCTGTACTTACTTACTTACTTACTTGTTTCGTGCGAGGAAAGGGCTTGCTCCAGAGAGTTGCGCCCAGCAAGCCTATAAGAATACTGCAAAAACCGAGATATTTATACTATCTGTTTTAGTAAACCAATAGTTTGAAAAAAGAATCAGAATTTGAGGTGGAGGAAGGGCGATCAAGCGAAAACACCTAGGGTGTCACAAGATTGTGACACCCTAGGTGGGTGATTGTTATTTGGTTTTCGCTGACAGAGACGCCACTCAATCAAAGTTGAGGCTTTGATGATTGACGCTCAGTCAGTGGCTACCAGAGAACCCGTTCGGCCTCTACGAGATGAGCGAAAGTCCTGCGGGCGCGGGGCGCTGGCGTAGACTTGGCGCTCTCGACGAAGAGAGGAGACGTGGTTGCCGTGGTGGTATCCGGCGAAGAGCTCTGCTGCTCTTGGGTTTCCTGTCCGGAAGTGATTTCGTTGGTGTTGCTGGTCATAAGCTTAAAAGACCCCTTGAAAGTGGTTGATGTTGTTTGTTTATCCTTGATGGTTGGCGCTCCATCCGAAAGAAGAAAGAGGCGCAGTCAGAATCCTCGCTTTTGAAGAGAGAACTGCGGCTGCGCATCTTTCATAGGTAAGCTCTAAGCCATTTTTTTCTTGCTTTTACTAGAGTGTCGATTGCAGCTAGATGCTGCAAGAGCCGCCGTCGCTGTGGCAGAGGGCCATACGCGCTTGGCGTAGTTGACCTTCGGCATGGGCGATGGCAAACTCAGAGAGCCTGATCAACTCGTCGACGCGAGTGACCTTGCTGTTCAGGTCGATGGGCAGTTCCACAACGACGCGCGGAGCTTCACAGCTTGCCGCTGCCGGTTCTTGCGGTGTGCCGGCCTGAAGCTGCTCGAACCACTTGCTCGGGTCGGGGGCAGCGCAGGTGGTGCAGCCGGGCTTGGCGGAGAAATCGATCAAGGGTTCAGATGTGTCACTGGTCGCTTCCGGAATGGGGCCGGCCAGCGCCTTGAGAGGGCTGAGAGCGGCGACATCTTCGAAAGAGATGACGGTGACTTCGAGCTTGATAGATTCGCAGCGCATGGCTTCAAGCGCCGACTGATTGATGACCACATCGGCAGCTGCCGAGAGATTGGAGGCGGTGACGGAGTTGGCGCGAGCGCGGCTGACGAGTGCGGAAGCATCGGGGTTGCTTGTGCCAATCTGCTTGTCGAGACCGCTGAGTAGCGATTGCAGATTGACCAAGCGCTTTTTCAAGCGCGTCAGTTGTACTGGGGCAGCATTTGTCCCTGGATAGGACGTTTCGCTGGGATACATGATTTATCTTTCCTCGGTTTTGTCTTCAGCTCTTGGGCAGTAGCCCAGAGGGTTGAGACCTTTCTGCGTGTTGCAGGAGGTGCATTGGCCGTTGAACATGATTGGCTTGTACTTCCTACAGCAGGGACATGTGCCAGTGTCGGAGCCCATCAGGCTGTGCCCGCAAAGGGTTGTCGGAGGCTTGGTGTAATCCAAGTCGATCAGTGCGTGATTTGTCATTCGTTGGTGTTTTCCTTTGTGGATTGCAGGGTCAAAAGGGGAGATGGTTAACGCTCTGGCACCAGCTTGTAATCAAGCTTCTTGCTAGGTGTGATCAACTATCACCGCCGCTGAGGGGATGAAAATATCGAATGAATATTGGTTGTTTGATGTTTTGAGAAGTTTGGGTGGTGGTCCGGAGAAAGATTTGGAAAAATGCTCTTTTAGCCTATGAAACTTGTAGCCCGTGTTTCAAATCCCGGCCCTGGTGCCCATTACGTAATGTTTGCATATAATTCGTGTGCTAAAAGTATATTTTAATTTTTCCAGCGAGTTCTGTTAGTTTGCGCTAAGTGCTTCTGCCATTGGCTTTTCAGCAGATCACTTAAGTTGCACAGTCAGTCAAATATTTCGTTTTCAGCAGTATCGAAGTGATTAAGACAAGCTTAAATCAACCTTCTTGGCTCTTGACGCTAGCGAGCACGCGCGAGCTAGTACGATTGGGAGAGCACTCTTTTCAATCTGCAAGTTGTTGCAATGGCTAGCTTTCAGAGGTTTATCTGAATATGAGTTTGCGTCAATATATAGTTCCTTTAGATTTTTCGCCGGCCCAGTGCCTCGCTAGTGCTCTGCTTCTTCACTATCAAAAAATACCCTTGGAGCTGTCATTTTCGAAGAATTGGCTCACACCTCGAAGTTATGAACTATCCGAAAATCTACGATACGCACAAACGTTGAATTAGGGCACGATGCCAAGGGGTTCACTAATTGTTTTATCGGGCATATACCTTGAAGCTATCAATTGGAGAATTTGCAGATGTCCGACAAGCCACAAACGCAACAAGCGCCGGAAGCCAGGGCTGACAACACAAACTTACTACATGAAAAGCCTCAGTCACCCGATGATAAGAACAGTGCCTTTACTACTCGGTTAGTTGAAATTGCTGATCAGCGAGCTGTTCTAAATCCTGGTTTTGGCAGTTCATGGAAAGCCAATCGCTTAGCCTTAGAGTCGGTTGGTATTGACGCTCCACATTTCAAAAATGCTGCTTCTGTTGAGAACATTCCGGGAATGGACAAGCTACCTGCCGGTCAGGCTCCTAAGGCTGGTGATGTATACACAACTGGCGCAGACGCTAATCATCCAAACGGCTATTCATTCATCGTCAACGCTGAAGGCCGAGCTGTATCCGATCACATGGCCAAATTCCCAGATTTGAACCAATATACTGACGTCAAACACTTCCGCAAGAGTGAGTCTTAATTAGTTTCGACAGCGCTTCTTTTGTTGTTTTCAATTCGTCTTCGCTAAGCGGCTCTAATAGCCGCTTTTGCACTTTTTCGGTGAGGCGTTTAGCATGAGTAAGTGTTTTGCGGCCTTTGGCTGTAATCACTAGTTGATGCTTGCGCCGATCTTTTTCATCTTTCTGGCGCACTAATAGTTCTCGCTCTTCGAGCCTGTCGACGATGTCTACCATTGAAGTGCGATCGATGCCGTTTCGCATGGCGAGTTCTTGCTGAGTTTCACTGGCCTGATTTTCTATCATTCGCAGAATGACATATTCTAGAAACGACAGCGATAGTGGCTTTAATCCTTCTGCCACTTCTTCGCGCAATATTCTAGCGGCCTTGTTTAAAAGAAAGCCGAGATTGTCTTTGAGATTGTTCGGAATCGAATTTTCGTTATCGGGGCTCATGAACATCCATATTGCTATTAATCAGGTAGGCAACTAATCAGTAATTCAAACTAATTCCCATCTAATATATAAGTAGATGGGCAATATCAACTATTTATGAGATTGGTTTTATCTAATAGTGGAATCATTGCCGTACCCCTCGCGTCTATTAATCCATGAAGGAAACAAGTGCTTTTAAGGAGCCAAGTCATGAACAAATTCACCCCACTCGCATTGTCCGGTTTACTCTTTTGTGCTCTCCCAGCCATTGCAGATGATTCCGCTGCTGCTGGTGGTGCTCGTACTCAAACAGCTGTTAAGGTGTGTGCGCCAGGCGGCATGCATGAAAAGCTTAAGCTCAGCACAGAGCAAAAAGACAAACTCAGCTCAATTCGTGATCAATATAAATTAGCCACCGCGCAGAAGCAAGCTGAACTTGAAGTGTCCATGAGTCAGCAACGGCAGCTAATGTCGAAAGCCGTCATAGATAAGTCGGCTGTGCTTTCACTGCAAGGCAAGATCAATTCGCTCAAAGCTGATTTGTCCAACGCCCGCATTGATATGGCTTTGACAGCCTCAGCAGTATTCACCCCAGAACAGCGCGAGATGTTTGAGAAATTCGGCCATGGTCGTGGACCTGGCGCTGGTCATCATAGATTTGGTGGTCACAAGCCTGGTGGGCCAATGGGCGGTCCTGGAGGCTGGGAGCACAAAGGTGGCGAACGCAAGTTGGGTTAGTTCTTAAATAGGTCGTTGGTATTTTAAAGCAGAGGGAATTACTTCCCTCTGCACAGGAGAGAGAGTCATGAAGATCAAGGCAGCTAGTTTGTTTGGCGTTACCCTGGCACTAGCAGTGATCGCCTTCGCGGCACCGGCCCAAGCTAGAGATAACAATGGTTATGGTAACTATTTGAGCAGCGGTGTCAGCAATAATTTCAATGGTGGTTGTGCCGCTGGCGGCAATGGTGGCAATCACCACGGACGCGGTCAGAGAGACTTTGGCAACCAGTTTCAAAATCAGTTCGGTAATCAAAATCAAAATCAAAATCAAGTAGGTATCTATCCTAATGCCCCCTTCGCTGGTAATACTGCATATGGTTACAATCAGAACAGCGGCTATAACTCGTTTGCTAATAGTCGGCAATTTTTGAATGAGCGGGCTAAGCTGCAACAAGAGCTCTCCTACGGCAATCTCTCAGTGCGTGATCGCGAA
This sequence comes from Candidatus Obscuribacterales bacterium, assembly GCA_038231015.1. Taxonomy (GTDB): domain Bacteria; phylum Cyanobacteriota; class Vampirovibrionia; order Obscuribacterales; family Obscuribacteraceae. Next base: position 4,665 of record JBBRMD010000057.1, on the reverse strand, counting down.
AAATTGCTCAATAAATTGGCAAAACTAGAAGCTAAAGCTTTCAACCAAAACAATTTCAATAATGAAAGCAATTTTAACAACGGTAACAGCGGTCTTCTAAGCAACTTACGCAATCAATATTTGAACAATGGCGCTCTCAATAACGGTGCGTTAAATAGCGGTTTCTTGAACAACAATTATTTGAGCAACAACAACTCGACTAACCCCGGTTATGTCAATCAAGTGCGTGGTTTGCTTGGCTTCTAAGCTACCTGTTGCTTTCGTTGAAACCTTCCTCCTCCTGAGTCAAAGAGATCTAACATTCGTGTTAGATCTCTTTGATTTATTAGCTTTGGCTTGGGCCTTTGCGCCTCGTATCAGCTAAACTCTGCTTCTGTCGTGAAAGGCTATTGTATGAAAGTTCGTCAAACTTTGCTGGCATTGCTGGTCGGGCTAAGCTCTGCTTATTGGTCGCTCGCGGCAATGTCAATTGATAAGCCTGACTATGTGCTCTACCAGTTTCCTAATATTCCATCATTGGGTACTTTAGAAACCCGAGTTGGCAGTCTGGGTGGCGGTCCACTTGGCCGCATCGCTAGTCGAAGGCATGTGGTGGCATCGGCGATTGGTACCGTTAAAATTCCAATGAGCGAAAATCAAGGAATTTATTTTACGCCTGGCCCAGGACTTACGGTGCATCCAGAGCTGCTAGATTCCATCTCTCCAGCCAATATTGAAGGTTTTTTCTTCTCTTTCACATCGACTGGTGATTCTGAAGATGATATCGCTGACAAGCTGGTGGCTCGAATCTCGCATTTAAAGAATTTGCGCTCTTTAAAACTTGGCCGCTGTGATGTCTCTGATATTGGTGCTAAAGGTATCCATGACCTGCCGCAACTTAAATTGTTAGATATGAGCTTCAGTCTAATTTCTAGGCAGTCAGTTCCAATATTAGGCAAATTAGCTGGTCTTGAAGATGTGATTTTAAATAGCGTTGACCTTTCTCAATCTGATTTCTCTAGCTTTGGTCGACTGCCTAACCTTTCTACTCTCTTTTTGCGCGGGTCGAAAGTTTCTGACGCTATGGTCAGTAGTCTGAGGCCGTGTAAAAATCTGCAATATCTCGACCTTTCAAACAATCACGACGTTACTGATGCTTCGCTAGCGGCATTGGCACTTCTGCCAAAGCTTAAGACTGTTGCTCTATCTGGAACTGCCGTTAATATTGGCAGTTTGACCAAGCTTGCTCGCATAGAGCGAGTGGTTGTCTCTCGTCGAGATCTTAAGGGGGCCAAATTGCAGGAGTTGCGGAAAGCTATGCCAAATTTAGTTCTTGATATGGACAGCAAGGTTGACCCCTCTAAGAACAAGCTTGATTCAGAAGAACTGCACTTGTTTGCCCCGACCAGATATTAAAACTAAGTCGAAGAGTAACCTTAAATCTGACCATAAATTGACAGTTCTATCTAAGTCTCGTGCTGAAAATGTCCAGAAATTGAGGGTTCCGGGTATATATAACTGGTAGTTACCAGCTCTGAAACCCTAACTAGATGGCAATTGACGTTCGACAATTACCCAAAGATGGCGGCGATGACAAGACTTCGCCCGAGGCTGCTGCAGTTTCTAAAGCTGTTCAGGAAATTACCAACAAAGACAAACTGGCACAGAAAAGCGCACAAGACACTAGCTCTCCGACAAAAAGCGACGCTGCAGTTTTGCCGGTGGTTACGCTAGAAAACCTGGCAACGCCGGCCGCTAAACCAGATAAGCCCATCGATCGCGTGGCCCTTGAAAAAGACGCTGTTGCTTTGCGAGAAGCTACCGGAAATGATAATTGGGTGGCCCGCTGGGCAGATCGCGACAAAATAGTTGATTTGCTCAAGGGTCATACTGCCGCTGAGTTGAAAGTGCTGAACGGCATTTACAAGATGAAGTATGGCAAAGGCATCGAGCAAGAGATGTCGTCGTTTATGACAGGTTCTGATCTTGCACGGCTGCAAGCTGCCTTGCACAAAAAAGACAACAATGAAGCGACAGTGGCTGCTGACCGTGTTGATGTTGCCTTGAAAGAAAGAGGCGAGTGGACTGGCCGCAGCGGTTCTATTATCGAAAAAGACTTGCGAGATACCTTGCGCACGGCCAACTCTGAGCAAATTAAGCAAATCTCTGCGGAATATCAAGAGCGCCATGGCAAGCCACTGGCTCAAGCAATTTCGCAAGATCAGAATCTCAACGAGACCACCAAACAGGCCTTGTTGGTTTATCTCAAAGGTAATGATAAGCGTACCCCTGAAGATTTCGCCAAGCTAACAATAGCGGCAGTTAAATCTGAAGATTTGCAGTTTTTCAAAGAGGTGATGAAAGATGCTACGGCCGCTGAGCGTCAGTCTTTCCTCGCTAGTGGCGGTGAGCGGCAAATGCGTGATGCTTGGTCTGGTTCAGACTTGGTTGAAGCGCGTGACTTCAGTGCTGATGGTAAGCTCTCGGCCGCTACTCAAGTAAAAGAAAACACCGGTGTTCTTTGGGATAGCAACAAAGGCATTGAGCTAGCCCTTTCGCGCATGACTGACGGTGAGCGCAGCGATTATCGCATTGGTAGACAGTTGAGCGGCGACACCAGCCCACTAAGTACTCAAGACAGTGATCGCCTGAAAGCGATGTCGCCTGCCGAAAAGAGCGCTGCCACTGGTCAATATAACACTCTCAGACACAGTCTTGAAGCGGCTGGCAATGCTACCGAATTAGCTCGTTGGGAATCAATGATCAATGTCCGTGGTGGCACATTGGCTGCCACACTCGATCGTCATAGAGGTACTCTCTGGAATGATTCGACCGCTGATATTGGCACCACTATTGAGAACATGTCCAAAAAAGATTGGGAAGCTGCTAAGGCCAATCCTGCTGCTCGCAAAGAACTTGAACAGATGCTTGATAGCCTCAATCAGTCTGGCCAAGCGAAACAAGATTTGCTCAAAATCTTTGATCTGAAAATGAGCGCTAAGACTTACGAAGAAACCGCTGACACCGGCAAGGTTTCTGTCACTGAGCGCATGGACGAGAAATGGCATTTCTATCGTAATGACCAAGGAGCCATGCTTGAAGCCGTTTCTGGCATGTCCAAAGAAGACCGCGAGCGCTATAAAACCGACAGCAAATTCAAGGCCGAGCTTGATCAGAAAGTTGACAGCTACATGTCAGGGCAGGCTCAAGAGCAAGCTCAAAAAATTCTAAAAGCAGTTGAGCTTGGCGAGAAACCTGTTTCAACTATTGTGACAAAACTGGCTCAGCATGCTGCTGATTTTAATACCGACGAAGGTAAGGCAGTTCGTGATATTCGCGATGCTTTCAATGCTGACCCCACTCTTCGCAGTCGTATCAATGAGCCAAAAACTGATGCAGATAGAGCTTTCGCTGCCGACTTTAAGCGAGCCGGAGAAGATGCTTTAGGTAAAGGCATGTATGACGAGTACGTGGGCGAATTGCTCAAAACCGGCTCTATATCTGCTGATAAGATGAGTAAGCTTTCAAAAGGCGTCTTCTCTGATGATGAAGAGACAACCTACGAAGACATTGCAAAAGCGCCAAAAGAGCAGCGGGACCGCTTGGTTAGCGACTTAGGCTATCAGAATACAACTTTAGAGCATCTCAACAGCGACGAGCGCAAAGTTGCTCTGGCCGCTGCTGCACAAGGTGAGTATCGCAGTGAAGATAAAATTAGAGCCCTAGTTTTGGGCTTTGGCGGCGGCAAAGATATTGTTGAGCAGCTCAAGCAGGTTCCTACTGAGCAGTTGACTCAATTGAAAAGTGACTATGCTCGCAAGTATGGTACCAGTTTCGAAAGTGACTTGATGGCTAAGTTGAGCGGTCAAGAAATGGCTGAGGCTCGCCGAGTTCTGGTTGCCGATAAATCGACGGCTGAGCGTCTTGATGTCGCTCGCGATGAGTCATACAAAACACGTAGTGGTATTGGCGCTGGGTTTGCTGACATGGTCAGTGCCAGTGGCACCCAGTCTGACGATGCTTTAGACCAGATGTTACAGGGAGCAGCTGAAGCCAATCGCAAAGGTGAGAAGGCCAGTCCTGAGCAAATGAAGAACTTGTTTGAAGACTTTGCCACAGCCATCGATAATCATCGTGAAACCAAAAGTGCTGCCGCTGATTATACCTCTGATGCTCTCATCGCTGGCGCCGCAATTGCCAGTGTCATAGCTTCTGGTGGTACCGATCTTCCGCTTGTCGCTGCTTTGCTTGCCGCTGGTGGTGCTGCTACCAAGGTCGGTACTAAAGCTGTCTTGATGGGTTCTGACTATGACTTCAAACTAGGCACTGTCGCTAAAGATGCCACTATCGGTGCTCTAACTGGAGCCACCTCAGTACTCGGCCAAGCGCAATTGGCTGCTGTCTTCAAAGTTGGTCAGCAAGCGGCAAAAACAGCTGCCACAGCTACTCTTAGTACTCTTGCCAAGGAGAGTGTCGAAGTGGTGGCCCAGCGCGCCTCAATTGAACTAGCTGAGGGCGTGGCTGGCAAACAGCTCTTTGTGGCTGGTTATGAGAAGATTTTGTCCGAAGGTACCGAAACTACCATGCGCAATTTGCTAGCCAATGGCGCTAGAAAAATTGAAGAAAAGTCTTTTGCCGCAATCGCTGAGAAAGTTGTCGATGCTGGTATACAGGGCCCGTTGAGAG
>JBBRMD010000056.1:0-41319 GCA_038231015.1 Candidatus Obscuribacterales bacterium | reverse complement strand
TTCGATGTCCATGTCCGACGTAATTAGTTCGTGTACTTAGTTCGATGTCCATGTCCGACGTAATTAGTTCGTGTACTTAGTTCGATGTCCATGTCCGACGTAATTAGTTCGTGTACTTAGTTCGATGTCCATGTCCGACGTAATTAGTTCGTGTACTTAGTTCGATGTTCATGTCCGACGTATTTAGTTCGTGTACTTAGTTCGATGTGGTGACATCGACATTTATTGGTTCAACAGAAGGCACTCGGGTTCGTACCGGGTGCCTTCTTGCTATTGCCAAACTTTTAGTACGATTTAGAAGTGATCAACTGTAAAACCCCAAAACAGAACCTGGCGAAGCTTTTAGAGCCAGATCGCCGGTTGACAAGCTTCTGATAATACTGTCCCAGCTTGTATTTATGAGGCATACGAAATATAGTGATATTATCTTACGGCTTGTCAACGGCTTAAGGAGCCAGCTTAGTGCGTCTACGAACTTTCTTACTAGTGGCATCAGTTATCCCACTCTCACTTGCAACAATCGCGCTGGTTCCATCAGTGCGTACAAAGCTGTTCACGACTCCACTTTGGCCTTGGCCATTGCCTTTCGATACCAATGACGATGAACTCAACATGCTGCAGCAGTTGGTTGAGCCAGGCGACATCATCGTTGAGGCCAATCTGCATAGCTGGCAATGGATTGCACTATGCACGTCCACGCTAGGCTCATCATGGGTTCACACCGCCCTTGTAGACGACGAGAAGAAGCTCATAACGATGGATGGCGTGGCCGTACAAACAGATTTTAGTATCTTCAAAAAGTGGTCCAGTACACGTCTTGCGGTTATTAGACCTCCCTATAAAGACAAAAAACAAAGACACACCGTCATTGCTGCAGTAAAGAAACAAATAGGCAGCGCCTACGATCACACATTTGTTAACCCAAATGGCTACTGCAATGGCTTGGTGGGTGCCGCTCTAAATGCAGTTGGCATTCCCGTCAAGACAGTGCGCACATGGGGCAAAGACGTCTATTCCGCCCACAATTTCTTCAAAATTCCAAACGCCATTGTCGTTTGGAACAGCGACTTGCACAGGCTAAAGCCAAAGAAATTAAAGACAAAGGCACGCAAACTTAACTGGCTTGGGGCATAACTAAAAATAGCGTCTAGGCAATGGAATCACTCTTAAAATTCGGGAGATTCGCATGCAAAACGGCCACGCAACCAAACAAGCACCTGCGTCCGCTGGCTTGCGCTTGGGTGAGTTGATAGGCGGTCTTGGCTTACTTGGCAAACACGAACTTGCTGATGCGCTCAAGGTGAGCCACGAAACAGGCCTGCCGCTTGGTCGCGTCTTGGTTATGTCGGGCTATCTCAAAGACGACATGCTAGCAGCTGTGGTCGACGCCCAGTCGATGATTCGCGAAGGCCTAATTGACATTGGCATGGCCAAAAAAGTACTGGCTGTGGTGAAAGACAAACAATGCAGCCTGAACCAGGCCCTAGTTGAAAGCGGCGTAGACAGCGAAATCAAACGCAGCAACCTGCTAGGCGACCTATTGATGGAAGCCGGCTATATCGACGCCAAACGGCTCAAGTTAGCACTTGAGCAGAGCACGGCTACCGGGCTGCCCCTAGGACGCACCTTAGTGCTCTCTGGGTTGATTCCTGAAGAGCTTTTGTCTATAGCTATCAATGCCCAAGTTTTGCTGCGTGACTCACGCGTATCGAGGGCACAGGCCACTCAGAGTCTACGCTCTGCTTTTAGCAGGCATGTGCCCATTGAAGTGCCGCTCGCCGAAAAAGGCTATTACGCCCTGCCCACCAGGCAATCAATTCGCCTAGGCGAAATATTGCTTGCCGCTGGCGTTCTCTCAGAACAAGAGTTGATGACAGCCCTTGAATTTGGCCTAGCCAACAACAAGCCTGTCGGGCAGGTCCTTACAGACTTGCGTTTTATAGAAGAAGCAACTATCACAGCGGCACTAGCCCTGCAAAAAATGGTGGCTGAGCAAAGTCTCAAACTTGAAGATGCAACCTTTGCTCTTTCAGCTATTTATCGCGATGGCATTAGCCTCGAAGAAGCGCTTGAGAAGAATAGTCCGAAAGACTCGCAAAAGTCTAAAGCAAAAAATACAGCCACTCAAACATTTCCGGAGTTCTTGCAGCTTACCAAAAATGTCACAACCGATGAACTAAGAAGGGCATTTGAAGCCGTTTTGCTTAACCCACAGTTGGTAGCAAAAATTCTTGATGTGGCCGGAGTAATCGACAAAAATATATTGCAAGAAGCGTTGAAGAGCTATCAGTTATTCAAACAAGGTCGCCTTTCAATTGAGCACGCCTGCGTGGTATTAGAGTTTTGCCGCAAAAACCAAGTATCGGTTGATGATGCCTTGAAGGCACTTAACTGGCAGCAATTAGACCAAATGCAGAAGCCCCTTTCTACGCGAGAATACGATCTTGCTAGATGGGCTGAGGCTTGCCGCACAGCCTATGCGATCTACGAACTTGGAGATCTCGATCAAGCAGAGCAGATGTGGGCTGAAATACTTGATCGCGCGGAAGAAATTGAAATCAACGACGTGCGCCACCCGCGCGCCAAAGAAGTACTGGCCAAGATATACGAAACTCAAAATCGACACAACGAAGCACTCGATCTTTTTCTTGAAAGCCTCAAATCAAAGCGCGCACTCTTTGAAGAAAATCATTTTGAGATCGCAGCAACACTCAATAACGTGGCCAGCTTAGCCTATCGTATCAACGATCTAAAGCTATCAGAATTCTACAGCCGTCAATATCTATTGATGCTTGAAGTACTATCGGGGCCGACTCATCCGAACGTTGCTTCAGCTCTCGATAATTTGGGCCTTACTTGCCACCTGCAAAAACGCTACGAAGAAGCTGCTGAACTCTATCAGCGCGCTCTAGATATTTGTACAAATACTTTAGGCTCAGAACACCCATCTACTGTTAGGGTGATGAGAAAGTACGCTGCTACTCTCAAAGCGCTTGATAAAAACGAAGAACTATCACGCCTCAATGGTGTTGTTGCAGGCACCATCTCAGGCAGTTGGAAGACTCTCAAGCTACCGACAGAAGATAGTTTGTTCACCGATGCTTCAGTGAACTAAACCCACGTCAATAGCCATTTTACAAGCCGATTACATTTGAAGAAAAATTTCTTCAAACTGATTTTCGACCGTCACGATGTTTTCACGTGTTTGCAATTATTGTTCTAACACGGATGTCCCGAAGACAAACGTCGACGCGACAAATGTTTTTTTAATAGATTACAACACCAGTAAACCAGCGCGTTTACACTACTTACACTGGAGATCAATATGTCACACGTAGAACAAGCCGAAGTTTCCAAAGCCACTGATACAGCTTCAGCTGGAGCCGCAGCAGAAGTACATTCGAGACTGTTTGAAGACAGCTATAAAATGCCGAGTGGTGGTGGATCCAAAGGCAATTCTGACGGCTCACAAGCTACAGGTAAGGCCCCTGATGGTAGCTCCAATGGTGCACCAGGAAATCGCTGTCTAGATATCCCTCCAATCGGCCACTCTAAGTAATTGCTGACTAGCTGCCACGACGCAGCAATTGTTTACTTTGTCGCAGCAATTTTTTCATCAAGAAATTTCACTGCCTCTGTTAGTTGATTGTCGTTAGCAGCACCGTAATCAAGATTCTCTGCTGATTTAACTTCAATGTCGGGCGCAATTCCTCTATCGATAATGGTGCCGTGGTCTACATTCGGCTTCTGATCAGAGCCAGATGTTTTACCATCACCATTCGTAGATTCAAGGGGCTCGCGCCCATCACCAAGCCACTTTCCATTAGGAGTGTAATATCGACCTGCTGTCAGTGACAAGCAGGTCGATAGTGGCATATCGTAATATATTTGAGCAACACCTTTGCCATAACTTCTGACACCAATTAAGATGGCACGATTGTTATCACGGAGAGCAGCAGCTAACATTTCAGAAGCGCTAGCTGAGCTGTCATCCATCAAAACTACAATCGGTTTCGTTTGCCAAATATTTTGCAGCCGACTGCGACTTTCTTCTTTTACATCTTTACCTGGCTCTTCATTCAAAACTTTCATGGCATTAGGTTCGAGCCTATAGCGCACTGTTTGGTAATCTAAGGCTCCTCCATTACTGCCAATGCGCGCGCCAGCGCCTGTACCCGTGCGACTCTTCATCGCCACCAAATCACCGGTGTCAAGCATCATGCTGGCTATGGCCAAGCAACTATCGACGCTACCACCACCGTTACCACGCACATCTAAAATGAGACCTTGTGCAGTTTTCAGTTGCTCGAATGCCTTTTGCACAAGTGCAACAATGTCAGTGTGTACGAAATTCTCTAAACGAACATAGGCAATATTAGTCTTTTTAAAATCACTGACAATCAAGCGCGATTTGACAGACTGCAAAGTCATTTTGCTCGGAACCATTGCAACCATTAGCATCTTGCCTTGACGGCAAACAGTGAGTTTAATGGTCTCACCCATGTGCTGCCGCGTATAATCGCCTATCTGCACAGGCGGCACCCTGAGACAATCTAAGTCGTCGATCTTAATGATTTGATCGCCCGGCTTTACCCCGGCTCTAGCAGCAGGACCGCCTGGTATCAACATGCGCACAACGACAGGCTTCTTTTTGCCATTCATGATCATGCCAACGCCAGAATAAAGGCCACTATGCGAGTCCTGCTTCTTGGCTACCTGTTTGGCATCGAGAAATTTCGTAAAAGGATCATTCAAGGTCTCAAGCAGCTTGTTGGCGTACTTAACGGCATCAGCCTCATTAGTAATTTTAGAGTCAAATTTATGCTCAAAGGCCAACCAGTCTTTCATCGCTGCTTGGTCGAAAAGATTCTCGTAGGTGGTCTTCCAGACGCGGTGATAAAGCTCTTGCGGAGGACACCAGATTTTTTGAAAAAACCAAAACTGCACAACATAGACGGCAGCGACAACAAGCATGCCGCTTTTAAGCCGAGCGTGCTTTCCCAAAAAGCTTTTCTCTTCTTTCAGAATTTTTGGCTCTTTACTCGCAGGATCAACCATATCTCTAAAATTGTCGCCTTTCTGTGTATCAAGATTAGCTGATTGTGCCCAGAAATGTTGGCGACTGCATTAGAATTGACATTGAGATTTGATATTGAGAATCGAAATTGACAGTCACAGAACTTCAGCAGAAGAGATTAGCGCTCTAGGGGGACCGATGGAAGCAGAGAATAACGCAGGACGCGTAATTCCTGTTTCAATTCAGCTTGGCTCAAAAGCCGGCGTTTCTTCACAGCCCCAAGCAGCACCGAGCCTATTTGAAGATCTTGTTTGCCATATGCTCGTCGAGCGCGAGACTGCCGCTGACGCTGTAGTTTATCAAGGCAATACTTACTATTTCTGCAACCTCAATTGCTCGGCTAAATTTTCACGTGCACCGCTGCGCTACACCGGCGGGGAGGGCGAGCAGCAAACAGAGAGCGCGTCGCACAGCGAGCATCAGCCAAGCGAAAGTATGCAGGCGCTCAATCAAGACCATACGACCAGTAAGCCGAGTGCTGACGAAAGCACAGCCAACCAGTTTACTTGCCCAATGCATCCAGAAATTATCACGGCAAAGCCTGGCCCATGCCCACTCTGCGGCATGGCTTTAGAAAGCCTTGATGCCAGCCAAACGGTAGAAGACGACAGTGAACTAGTAGATATGACTAGACGTTTTAAATTGGCTTTGGCCTTCACCGTTCCACTTATTGCTTTGACCCTGCCCGAGATGCTCGCACAGCCCAATCTCTTCGGCGACCAGCTAGCCAATATGCAAATTTCTAACTGGCTGCAATTTGCTCTGGCCACACCTGTGGTTTGGTTAGCCAAACCATTTTTTGAACGCGCACTTGATTCGATCAAGAATAAAAGCTGGAACATGTTCACCCTTATAGGCGGCGGTGTCGGCATCTCATATCTCTATAGTGCCTTCGCCACAGCCACTACTGCTGGCATCGGCACGACCAGCCATTCAGCAATGGCCAATAGTTTCACCTATTTTGAACCAGCTGCTGTGATCACAACTTTGGCACTGCTTGGCCAAATAATGGAACTTAAAGCACGAAAACAGACCGGAGCAGCCATTCGTGAACTAATTGCTCTCACTCCTCAGGTCGCTCACTTTATCAAAGTAGACGAGCGCGAAATTGACATTGCGGTAGCAAAACTTGAAAGGGGCGATCGACTTAGAGTAAGACCAGGTGAAAGTATTCCAACAGATGGAATAGTTGTCGATGGCCATTCTACAATCGACGAGTCAATGCTTACAGGCGAAGCACTAGCGGCAGGCAAACAAAAAGGCGATACTGTCATTGGTGGCACCATCAACCAATCAGGCAGTTTAGTCATTAAAGCGACAAAAGTCGGCAAAGAAACAATTGTTGCCGGCATCATTAAATTAGTGGCTCAGGCTCAAAGAAGCAGGGCTCCGGTACAAAAGCGAGTCGACCGAATCGCCAGCGTCTTTGTACCAATAGTTGTCTTAATTGCCATTGCTACATTCATCGCCTGGGCGGCCCTTGGCCCCCAACCTTCTATGAGTTATGCTCTGCTCAATGCAGTGGCTGTGCTCATCATTGCCTGTCCGTGCGCTCTAGGCCTGGCAACACCGATGTCTATCACAGTGGCAATTGGCCGCGGCGCCAAGGCCGGAGTGCTAGTGAAAGATGCCCAATCGTTAGAAGAGCTGCGTCAAGTTGATGTATTGGTAGTCGACAAAACCGGCACCCTCACTGAAGGCAAGCCCACGGTCACGGCAATCGAAGCCATCAGCCAAGGCCAATCGACTGACCGACAAGCTGATCAACTATTGAATGAGCAGCCTCTTCCAATAGAACAGCTGTTACAACTAGCTGCTTCTGCAGAAGCAAACAGCGAGCATCCACTAGGTCGCGCCATTGTCGCAGCAGCGGTCGAAAGAGGGCTAGAGCTTTTACCAGCTAAAGACTTCCAGTCAATTAGTGGTGAAGGTATTACGGCAAGGGTGTCTGGCAAAAAAATAACTGTCGGTCACTTCCGCAATCATGCTGACAAAGGTCATAGCGAGCGGGTCAGTTATTTTGGCGACCAGGGCGCAACTGCTGTCTTACTAGAAATTGATGGAGTTTTGAGTGCTCTCTTTGCTATCAGCGACCCAATTAAAAGCACGGCCCAGCAAGCTATTAGCGATCTACAAAAGCAGGGCATTGAAATTCACATGCTCACGGGTGACAGCCAAAAGACCGCTCAAACTGTCGCCACAAAGCTAGGCTTAGACACAGTTGCCGCCGAAGTGACACCGCTTCAAAAACACGATTATATAGCCAAGCTAGTAGCTTCAGGCAAAAAAGTAGCTATGGCAGGAGACGGTATTAACGACGCTGCCGCTCTGGCCAAAGCAAACATCGGTATCGCGATGGGCAACGGCACCAGCGTTGCTATCGAAGCTGCTGGCATAGTACTGGTTAAAGGTGACCTACAGGGAATAGTGAGAGCCCGCAAACTGAGCCAAGCCATGGCCAGCAACATCAATCAAAATCTTTTCCTAGCCTTCGGCTACAACACAATGGCTGTGCCGATTGCAGCTGGTTTGCTTTATCCCGTTTGGGGCCTCTTGCTTAACCCAATGATCGCAAGCATGGCAATGTCACTGAGTTCTGTCTCAGTGATTGCCAATGCTCTAAGATTGCGTCAAATAAAACTCTAACTAAATCTAGTCAGTAGTTACACAACTGCCGTCGGTGTCAAAGCGTTGGTCATCTGAACAGCAGTGGCGCCAAGCTCTTTCAGTCTTTCTTTGACTTTGTCACTGCTCAAACCTTGCTCATTAAAAGCGCTACCCTCTGAATAAACAAAGCGCGGAATAACCACACAACGGAAGTCGAGCATCAACGAATTGGCAATGCTCATCACTGACATGTAGCTTGAATGGCCGCCAGCAGCGCATACGAAACCAACGATTTTGCCTTCCCATGCTTTGCCAGTTAGCTCAATGAGGTTCTTCAAAGCAGCTGAGCAAGAATAGTTGTAGACAGGAAAAGCAACAAGAATGCAGGCTGCTTCTTTCACTTTTGCTTGCACCTTAGCAACCAATGGGTTGGCGTAACAGGCGCCAGCATCGCAGATTGGCAAGTCATAGTCGCGCAAGTCAAGAAACTCTGTGTCAGCATTGGCAGGTAACTGTGCAAAAACCTCGCTAGCCATAATGCGACTACGGCTTGCAGGATTAAGACTGGCGCTGATAACTAGAATTTTGTTCGACATGGGTTTCTCCTTAATGCCGCATAATTATAGCGCCTATAAATGGCGCATTCGGCAAAAGAGCGAGTTAGATCGTTACGCGGGGCAACTTACAGCTCTTGAAGCGTTCATAAGGAATTTTGCCATTCAATAAAACACCGCCATAAGATGTGCTAGCAGCGCTCTTCGATCCAGAACAAACAGCTTCTTTTGAGCGAATCAAAATAGAACCTCTTTGTGACACAAGAAATTCACCGTAGTAGCTCTCATCAATCTCAATCAAGAGGCGATCGCACTTCTCTTTATTGTGCACGGTTTTGCCAATGAAGCGTGCCTGCCCGAATGGCTCCAAGACCGGTGCCACAGAGGGCGCCTTAAGCGACGACTTAATGATAGCAGCTGGGCCGTGCTGTCCAATTTTACTCAGGCCTATTTTGAAAGCTGCGTTAAATTTCGCCTCAGATAGAAAATCAATATTCTTCTTTCCACCGCTAATAATGCCGCTCAGTTTTTCCATCCAAGTAAGGCGGCTATCGCAATAACCGGCTGAGTTGCCATTGCTAGCAGTTTCGTACCACTCACAGCGAAAGAAATCAGGTTGCTCGAAGTAAGTATAAAAGCGAATAATTCTGGCCGCTTCGCCTGGCTCACCGACTTTTTCGCGCATTCTAATCACACCAAAGTCTTGGTATGTTTTCAGATTGGCGTAGCGCTCGCAAACGCCGATTATTATTTCGCGACCAGTTTTGGCCATGAAGACTCCCGCAATACCTTACTCATAATACCAAGCGTTATGAAATAGCCAATTTAATCTAAGCTTTGCCGATTAAAGAGTTGTTCGATATGACGTCCAGGCTTGCGAAAAACTCTGCTAAGAGCGTTGGCACCTCGCCAATGTCACTGTAACGATTCACTTGCACTAATTTACAACCGGCAATCATGGCTGATAAGCGGCGCTCAGGCACTGCCCGATAAAGACAAAGTACCGGAATATTGGCTTGCGTGGCCAAAGCAATCTCATAACCCACTCCCAGACTAGGATTGGTAACTTCTGCCACGAGACAATCTGAAGCCATCAGCCAAGCCACGTCACGATCATGAATATCGCTGTCGCTCATGGTCTCGCCCGCTGAAAGCAAATTCGGACTACCAATTAACTCCGTCGATATAGTGCCGTACTTTCTCAGCTCATCGACAATCTGCTCATAAATCGGTTGATCACCGCGCCCCGCTGTGATTGAACCAGCAAAGTATATTTTGTGTGTTTGCAGCATGACGGCGCCCTATTGGTATGACCGGACAATCTTAGTAGGTCTGCTTCACTACAAAGCTAGACTTTGGATGTCAAGAGAAAAGGGCCAAAAAAAGTTGGTTCTTGCGTGATTTGAAAGTAAGCGAGATCTAAAAAAGTGCAAAAAAGCTCAAAAAGGGCCAAAAAAAGAGAAAAAAGAAAAGCAGGAAGAAGCTATTGCTAGCTTCTTCCTGCCCAAACTAAGGTATTGACTGAAAGGTATTGATTGAAAGATATTGACTGATAGGAGCCCAGCTCTTTTTCAGAACTAGTGATCCAAACTGATGCCCAGGTTTAAGGCCTCGAACTAAACGCCGCTAACCACAACCCGAGCTGGCAGAGCAATGATGCTCACCATACCGTTCTGAACTTCGGCTGGCAGCCCGTTGACTGTGACCTTGCCTGAACAATTACCAACATAATTGCCACCAGACTCACGTGCGGAAGCGCCGCTGGAACTGCCCAGGTCGGTCAGACCAAGGGTACCCACAGCCAACTGCATGGCACATGAAACCGTGCCGCTCAGTTGATAGACGACCTCACGGCCGGCGCCTTCATTTTTCCGGTCAACTGCCCCTTCATTTTTCCCATCAACTGCCCCTTCGCTTTGCGACTCTGCCGACTGACGGCGAGCCGTGAGCGAGAGTTTACCGAAATAGGTGGGCAAGTTCGAAATCGAGACGCCCTTATCCAGCCAATCAGGCTTGATACCTGCTGCCAGAACAAGAGCATTATCACGCTCGTAGACGAACAGATTGCGCACACTGCGCAGGAAATCTGAGCCCACCCAACCGTGAGGTGCATCGCCAATGAAGCGTGGCGTCAGGGGGTCGCGGTAAATCACCTCGGCCCAATGGTTCCAGTGACGCGGGCGACGATGCCCCATGAAATAATCGATAGCAGCATGAGCCTTTTCCAGCTCACCCAAGCGCACAAAAGTGCCGACCGAACGCCACTCGTAGGGCGTATAAGCGTCCCACTCGATAGCATCATCGCGCCGTTCAGTGAAGAACTTCCAGTAGCGGGCGAAAGTCTGCTCAAGCTCTTGCGGCAGGGCCGAAAAGACTTCACAGGGGTCGAGGCCGATGGTGGTGGAAGTGGGGTCCAAATCACCGAGATCGGCAGCCCCAGGAATATAATCGATGCCGTGAACGCGCATCGAGTTCTTCACCGAGGCGAGTAGGTCTTGACGGAAGGCATCACGAATGGTGCCTAGCTTTTCGACCTGCTCATTTTCGCCCAACGCAAGTGCGGCAGAAACTGCATCATCCAAACCCTTCATAGCGAAGAGATTGTCCCAGTTTGAGTGGGCAGGATGAGCAGAGTAGCCTTCATGGCTAATTGAAGGCGGCAGAATACCGCGCAGGTGACTGGTATCACTTAACGGTTGCTTTGAAGAACCAAGTAGAGCATTAGCATTCGAGAGCGAAGCATCAGCTTTGGCCAAAGCACTGTTGTTCTGCTGACGCAGAACTTCGATGTACTCAACAGCCTTGACGATGCGTAGAAAAATACCGCTCAAGAACTCCTTATCGCCGGTGTAGCGATAGTATTCCATCACCATGTAGATGAACTCACCATGGCTGTCATGCTCGGGCGTCGGGTCTGAGCCGCGCTTATCAACACAGCAAGGCACCTTGCCACTGGGGTATTGGTAAGGGGCAAACCAGTCGATGAATTCGCGCACCTCGTCCACGAAGCCGTGCTGCAGAAGCGCCGCCGAAGTTAACGACCCATCGCGAATCCAGGTGCGGCGGTAGCAACGTGAACCAGGCTGAATGGCGGGGCCGTCGCGGTTGACGAGAATGTAGGCCAGCTGACTTTTGATCGTGGCATTGAGTTCGGCGGCTGCCGGAATATCAATACCGACGTTGTCGAGCTTGCCATGCCATTCGCGCTTCACTGCTGCCAGAGCGTCTTCCACTTCTTGGAGAGTGGAATGACGACTGTAAGGCACCGAGATGTCGAAGGTCACTTCACTATGGCCGTCCAACTCATAGCTGTACATCAGAGCGCCAGAGCCAAATCCGCGCGTATCAGCAAGCCCTCCATACTCAGGCAAGAGGCCATAGTTGAGGTGCTCGACAATGTCGCCGGTGGCCAAACTGGTAGCACCGAAAGCATCGGCACGACTGAGGGTGCGCACCTTCAGATTGTCACCGACATAAACCGTATCTCCAGCGTGGGAGAAGGTATGAATCGGCGTATGACCACCGGGTGTGTTAAGGAACTGCCAGGGCGGATTGACCTGGAACTGACGGATGGCCAAGAACAGCTTGCCAGACTGCTTTACGCCAGTGCGATTGATCACCTTGTAGCGGGCGTAAAGCGTGGCGTCGTCGCGCGGGCCAACGGCAAAAGCCTTGACTTCAAGAGCGACCTTCTCGTGAAGGCGCTTGACCACAGCGATAGGAAGATATCCATCTTCCAGACGCTGCTCATGACGGCCATGCTTCCAGGTGAGAAGTTCATTGCCGTCATGAATGAAGGGCTCGATTGAAGCGGTCTGGCGACCGAGTTCAAGCAGCCCTTCTTCGTTGATGATTGCCTCCTGCCGTCCGCCACTGACGCCCACGACAGTCCAGAAAGACTGCTCGTTATCGAAATAGCGAGGGAAGAAGCCGGCCGGATGGTCGCGAGCAATGCGACGCCAGAACTCGTTGGCGTTTGGTGCATAGTCGAGGCCCATGAAGCGTACAGAGCGAACGCTGTAACCCTTGCCCGCGCTCGATTTGCGCAACACAAGACGAACAGCCTTGATGTCACAATCAGGCAGGCGCAAATACTGGCGACCACCACCGGCACCAATCATGGTATCGATGTTCTTCCAGCTTCCGCGCACACCCTTGATCTGCAATTGATAGTTGCGAGCATGATGGTCGCCCCAATCAATCAGAACAGCACTAAGTTCACGCACTTCTGGGAAGGTGAAGACCAACCCCTGGCGCTCACTCAAGCCGCTTTGCCAGAGCGAATAGTCGTCGCCGTCAAGAACATTACTACCGTCCTTCTTCGACGAGCTGGCCCACACAGCTGGCTTGGCTACCGACTTACCTGGGCTGGGACGCTCTTCGAACATCAAGTCGCTGAAGTAGATCGTGCCCTTGCCACCGCTACTCGCAGTTAGAGTAAGGTCGATGTAAGCCACTTCTGCCATGGCCTCTTTGTTGGGGCCCCAGGCATAAGAGAAATGCCTGGTCTTGTTGATCAGCACCTGCTTGGCGCTGCTGAACGCGAAGTTAGGACGATTGACCCACCAGACATTGTCGGTAGATTTATCGAGCAACTTGATTTCGAGAGTGTTGACGGGGCTTTGCCCGGCAACGGCAAACTGAAAGACATAGCTGTCAGTCAGCTTGATCGAAACTGGCACACGCACGATGGCGTGGCCCGCTCCGTTAAATTCGAAATCTAGACGCACAGCCGAGTTAGGCCTGTGCTGGCTGAGAGTGGCTTTGACGCCATCGCTCAGTACCAGTTTGCAAGAATCGGTATTGAGTTGAATTTGCATTTTGTGATCCGGTTGCCTGAGCTAAATGATTAGCGGCGATTTGCCTTGATCATGGCGCGATACCAAAGACCACTGTCTTTTACGGTACGCACCATCGTTTGACGGTCCACGTGGACCATACCAAAGGTCTTGGAATAGCCAAGCGACCACTCCAGATTGTCCATCAAGCTCCAGGCAAAGTAGCCGCGCATATCGACACCGCCGGCGATGGCAAGCTCGATGGCGCTCAGGTGCTCGTGGGTGTAAAGCATGCGACGGTTGTCGTGCACGCCGCCTGCTGTGTGCTCATCTTTCAGGGCAGCACCGTTTTCGGTGATGTAGATTGGCGGCAGAATGTACTCTTTGTTCATGGCCAGAAGCATGCGCGTCAGAGCAGCCGGGCAGATTTCCCAGCCCATCAGCGTTTCTTCTGCAGCCGGAACCTTGACTACACGACCGCGAGCATTAACCACCAAGCGCAGATACCAGTTGATGCCGAGATAGTCGATGGGCTGAGCGATCAGCGCCATGTCTTCGGCAGTGATGGAAACGCCCTGTTCAGCGGCTTCTTCCAACACCGTGGCAGAGTATTCGCCCTTGAGGATGCCGTCCAGGTAGATGGCATAATTGCGCTGCCACATCTTGCGAGCGGCCTTGGTCGCTGCTTTCGTGGCAGGCTCAACAGGCACTAGGTTGACGACGATGCCGACATCCAGACTGCTGTTGATGGCGCGAATGCGCTTGGTGGCGAGGCCGTGGGCAACCATGAGCGTATGCGCCACAGTGACGCGCAGCTTTGGATTGCTCAAACCAGGAGCGAGACCGTCACCGATGTAGCCGGCCACGATCACTTCTGGCTCGTTGAAAGTGCACCACTTCTGCACGCGGTCACCGAGGCGACGCACCACCACTTCGGCGAAGTTGGCGAAATGCTCGGCCACAGCTCGGCTGGTCCAACCGCCGATTTCTTCCATGGCCCGCGGCAGATCCCAATGGTAGAGCGTCAGGTAGGGCTCGATGCCCTGGGCTAGCAGCTCGTCGACCAGATCAGAGTAGAACTGCAAGCCCTGCTCGTTGATAGCACCGACTCCGTTAGGAATGATACGGGGCCAGGAGACCGAGAAGCGATAGACCTTGTGGCCCATGCGCTTGATCATGGCCACGTCTTCTTTCATGCGATTGTAGTGATCGCAGGCCACGGCGCCATTGTCGAGCAAGGGCCGGGCAATGAAGTAGTCTTCCCAGATGGAAGGACCGCGGCCATACTTGGCCTGATCGGTGGCTCCTTCAATTTGGTAGGCCGAAGTCGATGCCCCAAAGACGAAGCCCTTGGGAAAGTTGTAACGACGCACAGGCACAGGGCTGCGGTCGGCGTTGAATTTCGGGAACACATAGCCCATGCTGTTGCCCTTTTTGTTTCTTGCGACCGGTTCACCAGAAGCAGTGCCCGTATGTTTGGTGTTTGACATGATTTTACCTCGTTGGATAGCTAAGTAGCCGGTTAGTAAATTGTTAGCGGTAATGCAACTACTCAATCTGCAGACTTGCTTTGTGGTTTAGATTGGTATAGCCAGCCACCCTGAAAGTCTGCTTTACGCAGTGCTCTCACAATGGCAGGGTCACGTCGCATGACCTTCCAAATCAACCCTGAGCGGTAGTTCTCGATCATGAGCACGATTGGCCCTTGGTCAATGGCAATACGGTCAGCATCGACCCAACCGGAGCGCAAACTAACGCCGAACGTTGGATTGAAAGCATCGGCGAAGCCGTGCATCGAAAACAGCTCTGGTCGATTCTTCAACCAGCCGCGGATAGTGCTGAGCACGATGCGAGGGGCGAAGGGCAGAGAACTGATCGCTGCAGTCGGGGCAATGGTGCCATCATCATGACCAACAGGGCAGCCCCGTTCCCTGTACCAGGAAAAGGTGCGTTCCTTGCCGTCCACGATTTTGGTGATGTCGCCAGGGCCGTCGCATGCCGTAAGGCCCCAGTTCAGGCGGTCGTAACCGCGGAAGCCCTGGGGGTTGTCGATAGCATACTGATGCTGAGCCAGGGTAGCTCGCTTGCTGTTCTCGAAGTAGTCAAAGCCGAGCTTGCGATTGAGCTTGTCTTTGATGCCGCGAAAATCGATGAAGCTCTGCGGGAACTGGTAGCAGAAGAGCGGCTGACCAGGCATGCTGATATAGGTTTTGCCAGCATGCGATGCCAACTCAGGCTTGGCCAAAAGTGCGTCCCAGGAAGCAGCCGGAGCTGGATGTGTGGGCGAGCCGAGAGCCAACAGATAAAGCAGGGGTGCTTCACTGTAGCCTGAGTAAACACTAGGAATTAGGCCACCCTCAGGAGACCAACCATGGCCAATCAACCCGTTCTCACGAACGAGCCAATCCCATTCCACTCGGTTGTAGAGGTTGTCGCTGAGGTCGCGTATTTCGGCCTCCGCGGCAGACTTACCGAGGTAGAAGTAGCGAGCGAAGCGCACGCCAGCCATGAGCAATGCCGTATCGATGCTCGACAGTTCTGAATTCCAGAACTTAGGAGCGGTTGCCCTCTCGCCGGTTGCCGGATTGAGGAAGTGATAGAAGAAGCCACGGTAGCCATTGACGCCCTGAGCCTGCTCGCCCTGCGGAACATTCCACAGAGTACGCAACACACGAAGGGTGTAGGCGACGGCCTCTTCACGACTGATCCAGAGACGTTCGCTCGCTGCACCGTATGCGCTCAGAGCGAAACCGACACCAGCGATGGTGGCAGGTCCGTCAAAGCGAGTGCGGTCAAGAATGAGACCAGTGGTCTTGTTTTGATAGTCGAGGAAGTACTGGAAGTGAGCACGCTGAACACGCTCCAACATCATGTCATTGCTGGCGTTGATGTTGGCAGAGAGAAGCGTAGCGCGATTGTGAAATCTTTGCTTTCTCATGATGTTTTCCACTTCTTTTGAAGTTGGTTATTTGAAGTTAGAAAGAGGCTCGCAACTCCCACGCGCCGCCGCCCTTGAGCTCAAGGACGGTGTCGTGGTGATCGAGCAAACTGCGTCGATGTCCGACACTAACGACGGTGCTTCCCACACTGCTAAGCAAGGTGTAGAGAAGCTTTTCATTAGCGTCATCGAGTGCCGAAGTCGCTTCATCGAGGAAGGCGAATTCAGGCTTGGCCAGAATCACCCGAGCAAAACTGAGACGCTGCTGTTCGCCTAACGAAAGCTTGTCGCGCCAGTCGTGCTCGACATCAAGACCACCCGATTGCACTGCCAAGTCGGGCAAATTGACGAGCTTAAGCAAAGCAAGAAGCTGTGTATCGCTCTGCTTTGTGTTGGTCTTGGGATAGCAAAGGGCCTTCCGCAAAGTCGACTTCGGCACGAAGGGGCGTTGCGGCAAGAACATCAGCTTGTCAGCTGACGGTCTCTCAATCACACCACTACCAGTGCGCCAGAGACCAGCAATAGCTCGCAAAAGTGACGACTTGCCCGATCCACTGGGACCGGTGATCAGTAGCGCCGAACCGGGAGGCACAGACACTGTCAACGCCGAAATCAAAGTACGTGTGGCGTCAGGGTTGAGCACAGACACGTTGGTGAGAGCCAGTCTGTCTGACTGCACCAGCTCGATTTCTTTGCCTGGCTGCGGGGCCTGATCAGCCAAAGCATCCATCGACTCAAGGAAAGAGCCGAGACGATTGATGTTAGCAGTGAAAGCGCTGATGCCAATGAACTGCCCAATCATCAGGGTCATTCCACCAAAAACTTGGGCAAAAGCCATACCGGCTCTGGTGATGTCACCGAACTGCATGTCGCCAGCAAAGTAAAGCGGGGCGATCACTGCAGCTGGAACCAGGATGACCAGGGCGTTGTAGTTAGTGGTGAAGAAGCCGAGATTGCGGTTGAGAATCATCATCAACTCGAGGTTGCTGACTGTATCTTTGACCGCTCGAAACACTTGCAGCTTGGCACGGCGCTCGCCTCCGTAGAAGGCAATCGACTCAACATCGCGCCGCACGTCGGTCATGGTGTAACGCAAGTCAGCTTCAAGCTTGGTGTGCTGAAACTGCAAGCCAACCAAACGGCGACCGATGTAGAGAGTGAGAAAGCAGCCGAAGAGCGAATAGGCGATCACAACAAGGGTGAGCAAGCCTGAGATGGTGTAGAGCACACCGACGAAACTCACCACGGTGATCACAGCATCGAGCACAGCGATGGACAGCCCCACAGCGGAATTGCAAAACGTTTCAACGTCTTGGGTGAGCCGCTCATCTGGGTTGTCTATGGTCGGGTCAGAGCTGATTTTGTAATAAGCGCGGTTGGCAAAGTAGCGACCGATCAGGTGCTGAGATAACCAACGGCGCCAGACCAAGGAGAGCTTCGTACGCAAGAACTGGTAGTAGATGATGATGGGCGTAGCCGCCACCAACGCCCCTGCGTAGGTAAACAAGTAAACATAGTAATGGCCGACATCACGCGCCTGCAGAGCAGTAGCGAATCTACCGGCGATGTAATTGACGTAGACATTGACCGCGGAAATACCAAATAGCAACACCAAGACACCGCAGAGAAGAGCGATTCCTCGTCCTTTCTGCGATGAAACCCAAAAGGGTTTGGCGATTGCATATAGGCGTTTCCAGGTCAGCGAGTTGGTCATATCATTCATGACGGTTCTCTCTGTTAGTTGTTAGAGGATGAAAGGGCAGATAGACAGGCGCTCTTAACTCAGGCGTTCATCAATTCACAAAGTGTGAAGGGAGAATTTGAGTGATTTGAGTCGGGTGTAGGTTCTATCTGCGTGACTGAAGTTTAAAGAGAATATGTATAGAACTCATGACTATCACCTTTAACTCTCTATTCTCAAGCTAACGACAAGCGCGTAAAAGACTAAGACAAATAGCCATATGACTACAGACAATCCACCACAAAGCAGCCCCGGCAAAGACTTTTATCTTCTGACAACAAGAAAGGTAAAAAATATACTGACATCAAATGTGTTTAAAGTTTAGATGTCATGAAAAAGAGTGCAACCAAAGCTGGTGCTTTTACAAGTCGATTACATTTGCAGAGAATTCGCCAGACTTTTATGGCACGCGCTTAAGAAAGTGCGTGGAACAACTAGCGTTGATAGCGATAACACCCTTAGCGGCAAGTAAGTACAACTAATTACAATCACAAAAGAATGGCCCCCAGAGCTAGTTAAACCACAGAGCAAAACCAGGAAAGTGATTGCCAAATTGGCCGCGCAAATCTTTCCAAGTTTGGCCTTTCGTCAGTTTGCCTTTTTCTAAATAAGGCAGAGCAGCAGAACCTTGCGCCCAAAGAACAAGATCAAATTGGCGAGGTTCTAAGAAAACTTTGCGCAAATTGATACCACGTCCAACAACTTTTCTAGGATGCTCACTTTCACTGCTCGAATCGATGTCACCGAGCAACTCGTTGGCACTGTCGCGCCAAAACGGAATGAGCAATTCGCCTTTTAAAATTTTCTCGCTCTCATTCATGATTTCAGACCAGGCAACTACCATCGACTCTGTTACACGAGCATTAGGAATGACACCAGTTTGCCGCGGATTCGGTAACCACTCATGATCATCATCAGTCTCAGCCATAATCCACTTCCAACTCTCGCGACTTTGATCAATTACAGCCTGCATGTGATTAAGTGCTGAAGCCATTCGATTAGGTTCAACAACATCACAGCGAATCAAGTGAAGCAAAGCAATCAGATCAAGAAACACTAATTTGTCCTCTCCCAGATCGCTATTACGTTGGTCTTTGCTGAGAACCTGATAGGGCGAATCGACTTTGTTGAAAAACACGTGCGCTGTGCGGTCGAATAATTCTTTGCTATCGTGCGCCAAATAAATGTCGCAAATAGTCGACAAGACATGGCAATAACCTCGCAGCCAATGCACATCTCCACGATCAAACTTGATATAAAATTCTTCTGCTTTGGTGATCGGAATATCTTTATTGTTGGTCAACTTGGCATAAAGTTTCCAAAGACTGCGGCTATCATCATCTTCTTTACTCAACGACAAATGCTTGCTCGTGCCATTAAAGTCTAGCTTGATCATGGCAAAATGCAGGGGCAATTTGACGTCGCCGTCAGTCACTAGCGCCAGAGTCGTTTCGGCTTCTAACAACTGTTTTTGCAGATTGTCGACGATCTGACGAGCCTGAAGATAATCTATCTTTTTACAGTTTTCGTTGCTGGTTGCCGGTAGCTGCAAGAAAGGAAGAATAAGACCATGCCCATTATGAGTACGTAGGCCGTACAGCGTTAGTGCCTGTCCCAGCTCTTCTAATGCGCGCAAGAACTGCAATACACCCAAGCCAAAGCGGGCTTGGTCATCTTTGACATGCAGCTTTAAGTGCGCAGTCAAGGCCCGATCACCATCTTTCAGACGACCATCTAATAGATACTTTTCTACCAAGGGTGCGTCCTCGAGATACAACTGCCTTACTTGCTTTCCTGAATTCACTTTTGACTGCACCATGGGCTCGTCCTCACTAGTAGTAGATGAATCAGAAATTGCCATGCCTTCTGTAATTAATGGTTCTACTGTCTCTGCCTCGGTTAATGCCAACACTGGCATAACAGCCACTAAGGTGGCAATGACACTTAAACCAACAGCCCGCTTCAATCGTTTCATGGCCCATCCTTCACTAATCACACAAACATTGCTGTTCACCAGTTTAGGCAGGCCTAGCATCAGACAGACGCGACAAAGAACAGTTGACGAATTGATGCCTCTATTTGATGGTCTCAGGAATTTTTGCTGAAATGTTTGCTGAAATGTTTGCTGCTATTACCTACAACGTGAAAGTACTGTGACAGCCCGCCTTCACGAGTTTTTCACGATCAAGGGTGGATTATGAACGGGTTGAAAGCGGCGAGCGCAATCACAAATTTACTAAGCAAAAATTTGAAACACCTACAAGGAGTTTGTCGATGAATGACAATGTCAATCACTCTCAGCCTATTGAAAAAGTTCGTGATAGCGGCGCAGAGAGAGCAGCATCGTCATCGGCTGCTGAAGCCTACAATCCGGGCACAAGACCCGAAGCAGCAAAGGGAACCGACACATCTGCAGGGTCACTGCCAAAGGTCAATATTGACGACAAGGGCTTCAATTTCGGACCGATAGAGGGTCCAGGAAAGAGCGGCATGCAAAGTACAAGTAAGAGCAGCGATGGCACCAGTGTGCAGACAAGCACCACAGATGATGGCACTAAAGAAAGCAGCCGCTTTGACGAAAACGGCAATAAGACTAATTCTGAAACCAAAAGACCTGACGGTAGCTCAATAAACACAAGCTACGAAAAAGATGGCAGCAAGAATACCAATGTTTTCGACAAAGACGGCGTGCGCACTAATTCAGAGACTGCAAGACCAGATGGCAGCTCTATTAATACAAAATACGAAGCCGATGGCAGTAAAGACACAAATGTGTTTGACGCCAACGGTAACCGAGTGCAATCTGAAACAAAAAAACCTGATGGCTCTTCTGATAACTCTACCTACGACAAAGATGGCACCAGAAACACCAATCACTTCGATAAAGATGGCCTGCGCACTAATTCAGAAACAAGACGCCCTGATGGTTCTACAACAAACACCAGCTTCGACAAAGATGGCAACACTATCATTCGCGACTTTAGCCCAAATGGAGACTTGGTGCGCGGTTAGTAATTTGGTGTGAAGCTAGAGCTTGCTCGCTAAAATGACTTCGAAGAATATGCCACGAAGAAAAGCCCCGAAAGCTTGATTCTTCGTGGCCTATTTTTGCTTTCTTTGGTGGCGGCCTCAGCAATTTCTTAATTTTTTACTACATTCTATAGTCTCACAGGGAGAAAAAAAAGACGGAGAGAACAGCTAATGCCATTCTCCCCGCCTCAAAAAATTCTTTTTTTGAACACCTAACTAGCTAGTCCTGGGATTACTTGTTTCCAAATAACCCCATTCCTAGCTACCTAGTTAGACGTAGAAAGACTCGCCCCGCTTCGCCTTGTCGACAATGAGCTGGGCGGGCTTGTAGTTATCACCAGCCACCTGCGAGAGGTACTGCAGCTTCTGGTGAATGGTGCGGATGCCGACCTGGTCAGCGTAACCGAGCACACCACCCAAGAACGGCGCAAAGCCCGTCCCGAAGATCATGGCCAAGTCAAGCTGCGACGGGTCAGTGATGATGCCTTCCTGCAAGCAGAGAGCCGCTTCGTTGACCATGGGCAGGAAGAGGCGATCCTGGATCGCACCAACCGTCATGACCTTCGGTGCAGCCGTGATGGCAGCGGCGATATCGGGGTTGATACCAGCGCGACGACCGGTCTCGGGGTCGTACAGGTAGAGGCCCTTGCCGCCCTTCTTGCCGAGCAACTTGGTGCTCTTGATCATGGCAATCATCGGCGGCGGAGCCAGGCGAGCGCCCAGAGCAGCGTGCATGACGTCGATCACGTGGGCGACGATGTCGAGGCCGACTTCGTCCATCAGAGCGATGGGGCCCATGGGCATCCCGAACTTGGTGGCAGCCTTGTCGATGTCGTCCGCGGAGACGCCTTCCAACAGAAGCGTGAACGCTTCCTTCATGTAGGGCGAGAGAACGCGATTGACGACAAAGCCCGGACCGTCATTGGTGACGACCGTGGTCTTGCCCAGGCGCATGCCGAAGGCCTTGGCCAGAGCGACGGTTTCAGCAGAGCTGTCTTCCGCCTTGACCACTTCCACCAGCTTCATCTTGTGCACCGGGTTGAAGAAGTGCAGACCGACCACATTGGCGGGAACGCGAGCGGCCTTGGCCATCTCGTCCATCGACAACGAAGAGGTGTTCGAAGCGAAGACGAAGGGCTTGGTGATCACCTTCTCCAGCTCAGCCAGCACAGCCTTCTTCACCGCCATCTTCTCGACCACAGCCTCAATCACGAGGTCGCAGTCGGACATGTCGGCGTAGTTGACAGTGGCGTGGATGGCGCCGTACTTCATGTCGGCTTCGACCTGCGAGAGCTTGCGCTTCGCTACCAGGCCATCGAAGAGAGCCTTGATACCGGCCATGCCCTTGTCGAGCGCAGCCTGGTCGATGTCTTTGAGCACGACTTCGTAGCCAGAATAGGCAGCCGCCTGAGCGATGCCTGCACCCATGACTCCAGCGCCGAGCACGCCGACTTTCTTGACCTTGATGGCAGGCTTGATGCCTTCGGGCATGCGCTTGCTCTCGGTCTCAGCGAAGAGAATGCCGACCAGTGCGCGCGACACCGACGTTACCGCCAGACGCGAGAAGATCAGCGATTCCATTTCGAAGGCCTTGGCCTGCGGCATGTTCCAGGTCTTGAGGATGAGCTTGAGAGCTTCCAACGGTGCGGGATACTTGCCCTTGGTCGTGGCCAGCACCATCTTGGTCGCCATGTTGGCGAAGACGGCACGGCCAGCCTTGGTCTCGATGCCAGCGTCGATCATGCGCTGCTTGAAGGGCTTCTGGTAGCGCTTGGGCTTGGCGCCCGAAGCGAGTTCCACCGCACGCTTCACCAGATCAGCTGGCACAGCCGTTTCATCAACGAGACCAAGGCGCCAGGCCTTGAGCCCATCAACACGGGAGCCCGTAGAGATCATCTGGAAGCCCTGCTGCAAGCCGATCAGCTTGGGCAGTCGGATGGTGCCGCCCCAGCCAGGCAAGAAGCCCAACTGAGTTTCAGGCAGACCGAGCGAGGTCTTCGGCGAAGTGGAGGCGATGCGCACCTTGCAGGCGAGCGTCAGCTCCAAACCACCACCGAGGCAGGTGCCATTGACGGCAGCCACGGTGATGTAGGGAAGAGCGGCGATGCGGTTGAAGCAGTTACGGCCATTCATGGTGGCATCGTAGATCTGCTTGGAGGGCTGAGCCTGAAGGAAACGAATTTCCTTGACGTCGGCGCCGGCGAAGAAGTTGTCTTCCTTGCCAGACGAGATCACGAGGCCCTTCACATCTGCATAGATGCCTTGGCGGGCTTCCAGCTCAGTGAGAACAGCGTTGAACTCGCCGAAGAAATCCTGCGAGAGAACGTTGAGTTTGCTGTCGGGGGTGTCAATCACGACATGCGCGATGCCCCCCGCCAACATATTGAGAGTGACGATTTTGTTGGTCATATTACTTTCCCTCGAATTCGGGGTTGCGGATGAGAGTGGCAATACCCATGCCACCACCGATACAAAGAGCAGCAATACCCAGGGCCTTCTTGCGGAGCTTCAGCTCGTGGGCCAGGGTGAGGATGAGACGAGCACCCGAAACGCCGATGGGGTGACCCAGAGCGATGGCGCCGCCGTTGACGTTGACCTTGCTGCGGTCGAGGCCGAGCAACTTTTCGCAAGCCAGATACTGGGTGGCGAAAGCTTCGTTCAACTCGATCAAGTCGATGTCAGCAAGGGTGAGACCGTTGCGCTCGAGCAGCTTGTTGATAGCGGCAACAGGGCCGATACCCATCTGCTCAGGATCAACACCAGCGGTGCAACTGTCGACCAGTTCCGCCAATGGCGTGGCGCCCAGCTCTCTGGTCTTCGCTTCCGAAGCGATGATCAAAGCACAAGCACCGTCGTTGATACCAGAGGCGTTGCCGGCGGTGATCACCTTGGTGCCGAGCACGGGCTTCAGGCCGGCAAGGGCTTCCTTGCTGGTCTTGCGAGCGTGCTCGTCGCGCTGGAAGAAGCCGCGGCCAGGCACTTCGATCGGATCGATTTCGATATCGAAACGACCGCTCTTGATCGCTTCGTTGGCAAGCGTCTGCGAGCGCAGCGCGTACTCATCGGCCTCTTCACGGGTGACGTTGTAGGCGTCCGACAAGCGCTGGGCAGTGCCGGCCATGTAGACGGTCTTCATGTCCTTGAGCAGTTTGGTCGGTGCCAGACCGTTGTCGGCCAGGGCGAAGGGAGTCGGGCGGGGGCCCATCTTGGCGAACTTGACGTACTTGGAGATGAAGCCAGTCCAACGCAGCGAACCTGGGAGCAGGTACGGGATGGTGGACATCGATTCAGCACCACCGGCGAGGACGAGGTCGGCGTCGCCGAGAGCGATCAGACGCATACCGTCGTTGACGGCCTGCATGCCAGAGCCGCACTGACGCTGCACTGTGTAAGACGGGATGGAAGCAGGCAGCCCCGACTCAAGCTGCGAGAAACGCGCCGTATTGGGCGTGTAGGAACTCTGGTAACCATGACCAAGGATGATTTGGTCGATGGAGTTGGGGTCGACGTTGGCACGACGAATGGCGTTGACCATCACGTGACCAGCCAGCTTGTCGACGGTAACCGTTTTCAGGCTACGGCCGAAAGAGCCGATGGGGGTGCGACTGCCAGAGAGAAGATAGACTTTTGATCCGGATTTCATGAGATTCTCCGTAGATTATGGCTTTATTGTCGAGCACCCCCAGGCTAATAGCAACTTCTTGCCAAAGCCTGAGGGCATCTCGCCTGCCAAGCGGCAGGTATTTTGTTGCAGAAAATCAGAGAATGGCTAACAGCTCATGGCCGCTAGTCACCTCCGAAGAAGAAGTTCAGCTCGGGCTCCAGAGGCCGTTCTCTTGCAAGAGAGCCTCGGTCCGGCTGGTGAGAACACCTACGGGCGACTTGGACTTGACGCAGTCGGCGACGATGGCATTGAAAGCGGCGGTCACTTTCTTGGCCTGCTCGAGAGCAGCGCCAGTCAGCAGACCAGCCTTTTCCAGCGCCGGCACAGAACCCATGTAGCCAGACATCACCGCCTGCCATTTCTGGTCGCGAGTGAGAGTGAACTGCAGGGAGCTGAAGTTCGTGATCGTCGGCAGGATGAGGATGTAACCCTTGTCGGTATCCAGCGGCTCAGGCTCGAATCCGGGCACGCAGAGCTTGCCACAGACCCAACGCCAAAGCGTCATCTTGCGATTCTCGCGCCGACGCGATTTTTCGTCATGAGCGCCGTCGCCGACGTCACAGACGATGATGTTCTGCGGCTGGGCGCCGTAGAACTTCTCAGGAATGCTGACAGGAGTGCGACCTTCATCAGAAAGGGCACCATCGTGCAGCCAGAAATTTTCACCAGCGACCTGAATCGGAACAGCATCGATGATGCCGGGCACAGCGCAGCTGCCACGAATCGAAGCCCCAAGAGGACCCGACTCAGTGTTCAACAAGCGGTAGCCACCGTTCTTGCGCATCTGGTGAACGCCGGTGGAGTTGAAGACCAGCTGGTCATCACCGACATTGGCCATCGTCCAGTACTTGGTCGGCCATATGGGTGAACCCATCTGCTCGCCCACGACCTTTTCGATGAACTCACCCACTTTCTCAGAACTGAGCACACCGAAGCGGGGGCGGCTGGTCTCGTAGCGACTCTGCATCAGGTATGCAAAGAGAATTTTCAGCATACTGCCGCGACGGGTGAGAAGACTGGAAAAGTCTACGTCGAGAGCAGTGGTTACCGTGGTTTTTGCGTCCATTCCCGAAGCCATCATGACAGTGGGCAAAGACCCGCCGCTGATACCTCCGAGAGACTTCCAGTTTTTGATGCCAGCATGATCGCAGGCGAGGATTACTCCGGCACCTGCGAGGATGGCACGGGAACCGCCGCTGGATACAAGCAAATGCATTTGAGGTGGATTGTCCGCTGGGGACAGCACCACCGTATTGTTGGTTTTGGCACTCATTGTTTGCTCCATGAGCTTTAGGGCCACAAATAAAATTTGCAGCGAAAGAGCCCAAGCCCAGCAAAAATCACAGACACCAGTCTGGGAGTCTGCGCGGGGCCTAAGGCGTGAAAGAGAAGAAAGTTGAGGGGGTTAGAAGGACCTTTTTATTATTTTTGAGAAGAAAGAATGACCTTCAGACACTAGTAAATACGAGTAAGCAAACTCAACGGGCAATAGGCCTCTAATGGCTCTTAGTTCATGACATTAGGTTAAAAGCATATCTAAATTAGATCTGCGACATGCTTTTAAGTGCAACAGTTTGCAGGCCTGCGCAAAGGTGATCAGTTCCGCTAACCCTGTTACACAAAACACACTTGTCAAGCAGCCTCTCGTGCGGTTTCTAGTGCTTTTAGCAGAGATTCAAAGAAAAGCTTTAGATTGCAAATTCAGGATGTTCTTGAGAAAGAGCGACAAGATCGCGTAGGCTTCGGCCGTCATTCTTTCTCTCACTCTAGCTAAAACAAACCTCTAACACCCCAAACACAGCCTCTCTTCCCACACACACACCGCGCTCTCCGTGCGTCTGCCGGACACCAGTCACACGTCGGTATCCAGTAGCAGCCTGCCTCAAATTCACGCACTAGCTATGCGATGGATTTGCAGGCAGCACGCATGTCAAGCGTTACGCAAGTACACCGAGTGCACCTCACGCCTCAGGTAAACACGTAACCAAGAGCACCTCTAGTCCCATTTCTCTAGCTGCGAAAAAAAGCGATCAGGACATCGCTGATTTTCGCTTGGCAACCACATCATCGGAGTTTCATATGTTGAGCAATCAAAACATTCTTGTTGGCCGCTTCTGGCAACACGTTTTCACGAAGCAGGATGCATGCGCAGTTCTGCTGAAAAACCCAATCACCAAAAGCGAAATCATCACCACAGCAGTTAGCCCCATGGGCGGTGGCGGTGTTGTCGTTGTTACACCTCGTCCGTATGTCGAACTGCCTTGGCGGCAAGTCGGTGAAATCGTGGCCGAGATGATCGTAACCCTCCAGAAGAACGGTGTGAAGCGCGGTGACCGCGTTGCCATTCTCTCCTGGAACTGCCCCGAATGGGTCTGGACCGACATCGCCATCCAAACGCTGGGTGCAGTCGCCGTCCCCATCTACCCGAACAGCGCTTCTGAAGCGGTCAACTACATCGTCAACGACTGCGGCGCCACGCTGCTGATCGGTGACGACAACAACCAGACCAAGAAAGTCGATGACAGCGGTCCGGTCAAGACCCTGCTCTTCTCCGACCTGGCTGGTGGTTCCGAAACCTATCAGCGTCGCGTCAAGGGTGTTGAGGCCAAGGGCATCAATGCCGATTATCCCGAGTTCGAAAAGATCAAGGTCTCTGACGCCGCCAAAGAAGTCCTCGACTTCCTCCACTCCGGTACGGCCGCTGGTACCTTCGCCGGAACGGGCTCCACCGATCCGACCATCGCTTTTGCCGAAGTCGTCGCCAATGGCGATCAGTCTCACGGCATCCGCATGGCCGACATCTGCACGATGATCTACACCTCTGGCTCGACCGGCCAGCCCAAGGGTGTCGCTCTCACCAACGCCAACATCACGGCATCTTGCCAGGGCGTGCACGATCACGGCTTCGACTTCAACGAGTCGGATGTCTACCTGAGCTACTTGCCTCTGGCGCACTGTTACGAGCGCATCAACGGTCAGTACATCTGCCTCTGGAATGCGGTTCCGACTGCCTTCTGCAAGGTTGAAGAAGTGGGCAAAGTGGTGAAAATCATCCGCCCGACCATTCTGCTCGGCGTGCCTCAAGTCTGGCGCAAGATCAAGGAAAAGATTGAAGGCGAAATCGCCGGCGCCAAAGGCTTCAAGGCCAAACTGATCAAGTGGGCCTTCAAGCAAGAGTCTGGCTTTGCTCACTGGGTTGCCGACAAGCTGGTGTTCCGCACCATTCGTGCCGGTCTCGGTGGTCGCTTGCGCATCATGGGCTCTGGTGGCGCAGCCATTTCGGCTGAAGTAATCGCCTTCTACAAGAGCATCGGTCTGAGCATCATTCAGGGTTACGGTCTGACCGAAACCTGCGGTGCCATCGCTGCCAACAGCCCCGGTTTCAATAAAGCGGGCACCGTGGGCAAGGTCATTCCTGGTGTCGAAATCAAGTTCGTTGCGCTGCCTGGAGCTGCTGCTGACGCCAAGGGCGGCATCATCTATCTCAAGGGTGGTCCGGTATGCGCGAGCTACTGGAACCTGCCCGAGGACAGCGCCAAGTCGTTCGATGGCGATGGCTGGTTCAACACCGGCGACATCGGCCATCTCGACGAGGACGAATGCCTGGTGATCACTGGCCGCGCTAAGCGTCTCTTCAAGACCGAGGGTGGCAAGTATGTTGCTCCCGAGAAGGTGGAGAAAGCCTTTGATGGTTCCGCCATCATTCAGGCGATCGTGCCAGTCGGCAATGATCGTCCCTTTATCGGTGCCTTGATTTTCATCAATACTCTCGCAGCCAAAGAACTCCTCCGCGCTGGAGGCGTGAGCACCCCCGCTGGTGCCTCCGCAGACGACGCGCAGGCGTTCATTGCCAATCACCAACTGGTGAAGGATGCAGTGAAGGCTGCCATTGCCG
The DNA here is from genome assembly GCA_038231015.1 of Candidatus Obscuribacterales bacterium. Taxonomy (GTDB): domain Bacteria; phylum Cyanobacteriota; class Vampirovibrionia; order Obscuribacterales; family Obscuribacteraceae. The sequence continues at coordinate 13,035 of JBBRMD010000056.1, read as the reverse complement.
AAGGCAACACCCGCCTGGAGCACTGGGAGACCGTCAAGAAGGTTGAAATCATCTCTGATGAAGCAACTGTCGCCAATGGTCTGCTCACGGCCACTCTCAAGATTCGCAGCGAAGAAGCGATGAAGCGTTACGCTGACCGCATCGATGCAATCTACGTCAAGCCAGGCAAGTAAGCTCTTCGAGCCTCGAGCCCAGCTTTAAGCCCCATAAGCCCAAATAATAACAAGGCCTATCGAAGGCCATCGCTCACAAGGGAGCAGTCGCAAGATTGCTCCCTTGTTTTTTTTGCGCTGCTATTTGCAGCAAGATAGTTAAGGAATTTACTGTGCAACTCAAGAACAACAACAACAATCTCACTGCCACCATCAAAGTCGAAAGACTCGGTGTGATCGCTTCGCCCCACGGTCGCTTCCAGGAGGAAGGCGTCCTCAACCCGGCGATTTTCAGCGATCGCGAAGGCAACTTGGTCATGGTCATGCGCTCGGTTGCCGTCGGCAATCAGTCGCGCCTTGAGACCTACCGCCAAATCTGGAAAGATGGCAAACCCGCCGTCGATGCCAGTGGCAACGAAGTCGGCTTCGAGCGAGTGGGCTTTGCCCTCGTCCCTCAAGCCAAGTATGAGCGCCGTCGCCGCGCCACCACCAGCGGTTCATTTGAACTGGTCGGCGGTGAAGGCTGCGAAGACCCTCGTGTGACGTTCATCCCTGAACTCGACCTTTTCGTCATGTGCTACACCGCCTTCGGCTTCGCTGGTCCGCGCATTGCGCTGGTTACGTCACAGGACGGCTATAAGTGGAAGCGCCTCGGACTGGTGAACATTCCCTCTGTCTTCGGCCTCGCCCAAGACGACAAAGACGCGGCGTTCTTCCCCGAGCCTGTGTTCTCTCCCAGTGGTGAAATCTGCCTCGCCATGTACCACCGGCCCATGGTCAACGTTCCGGTTTCCGGCACCCTCGACCAGATTCAGTCGACCTTCAAGGCCGACCCGACCGAGCGTCAGTGCGTGCGCATCGCCTACATTCCGTTGGCTCCCGTCAAAGACAACTTGATCAATCTGCTCAATGTCACTGAGTCTGACCTCGTGCTCGCTCCTGGTGAAAACTGGGGCCGCTTCAAGGTTGGCGCTGGCACTGTTCCCATTCGCATCAAGCAAGGCTGGCTGGAGATCTTCCACGGCGTCGATCAGATTATCGACGAGCGCACCGGACGGTATCACAGCTGCTACAGCGCCGGCCTACTGGTGCATGATGGCGACGAACCGCACCGTCTGCTCTACGTCTCGCCCACGACTATCCTCAAGCCCGAGACTCCCGAAGAGCTGTCTGGCATCGTCAACAACGTCGTCTTCCCCACCGGTATGGTCGCAAGACCTGACCTGGCAAGCGGTGATGACGAAGTCTTCGACATCTTCTACGGCATGGCTGATCGCCTGATCGGCAGGTGTCGCCTGACCGTCTCTTTCAAATAATAGTGTTCTCCTATCCGATGACTTTCCCTGCAATTTGCTTGCAGTGAGGTTATCGGATAGGCGCTCACTCACAACCAAATATTTTTTCGCGTCCCAATTATTACTATACTCTATAATGTAAATTTAGGTTTTTTTTACGAAACAGGACTCTGACCTGTTTTCACGTCAACATACAGAAAAAAAGAAAGAAAGAAAACGGGCAGATTTCCTCAAAGAGATCTACCCGTTTCTCAAGCTGGAATTTGCCGATGCACTCTCCTACTTGCGACCCTGAATAAAGATACGCACTATGGCACCATCTCTAACAGGTACTTCGCGAAACATGTTAGAGGACAGCCTGCCGGCAGTGTTTGGTATTTTAATAACTCCGTGCAGCAAGACTCCTTCAACGTGGCGCGGCAGAATAGTTTGTTCAGGGGCGACAGTAACAATCATGGGATGCATACTTGTCACAGAGCCGGCCACAAGCTCAATTGAGCAGCCTTTTTCTAAGCAAACTCCGCTCACAATGGATAGTATTTCTCCATTGTCAATTTCGATTTTGCCGTTGTTGATCCAAACGCGATGATTTTGTGTAGTCATTTGAATTTGATTTTAGTAAAGAACAATACTTTGAGCTGGGACAGGAATAATTTCCATGGTCAACTCGGCCTTGTCTGGCGCACCAAGATAGATAGAACCAAGTTGTGAGATAGTCCACAAGCGAGAGCCAGAAGCAGTTTCGCTTGTTCCGTTCATCCAGCCTTTGATTGCCAAAAGTTGTTGGGTATCCTTGCTGATGGTCAAACGCAAAAGCGCAAATGGCTCAGCAACAGAAGATCCACGCAGCGCTTGAGCTGATCGTAGGTACAAAGATTACTGTGTTCATGTTTTGATTTTTTTGTTGATGAAGGTTTCTGTGAGAGATTGGGCGGTAGGTCTAAAAAAAATTAGAGAAGATACCTTCAACCTAGCCAGCAGAAGAGCCTTATAGCAATGCTAATCGGCCTTCCTAGCAACGCTTTAAGACGATCAAAATGAGGCAACTGAGTTACTTTACAAAGTCCTAGCGCCACAAGAAAACGATTAGAACGCGAAACGCTACTTACTCTTGCCGCTATTTTTATCAAATTTAGTGGTGAAGCCAACATTGTCGAGCATGTCTCCAAGTTGATCTTTTTTGTCAGACGAAAAAGTAACTTGAATGATGTCTGAAACACGTTTGAAGTTTTTGGGAACGGCAAAATCTGCATCATGTAGTGGAATTGATTTCCATGACAAAGTGCGCAAAAACTGCACTTCGCCTTTGCGCAAGTCGGCGGCACAGTCGTAGTCATTTTGCCGCACAGAGGCATGATTTACCTTTAGAGTACCCCCGCCTTTTTTACCGGTGCAAAATATCGGAACTTTCGTGATGATAGGCATAGTGTAGAGCCGACTTAAAAACTCAGCACCTTTGGGAGCTAGCGGTATATCATCTGCGGTACACAACAAGCTACTGCCGTAATTACCAGAAGAAAACTTCGAATATTTTAGCCCTTGGAAATTGCCTTTTCCAACTAATTTTGCTGACATGACCTTGGGTATCTTCGGAAGAGCATAGGGATTTCCCATAACAATGCCTGAAAATAGCGACAAATCACCCACCCACTCCAACGACTCTTGCGGTTGAAAGCAATGCACTTTCCAGTCGGGAGCCCTGCAGAGCAAGTGGCAACCAAGCTTGTCGGTCTTCACTTTCACGGCGTCATCAGTAACATAAATGGTCGTGGCACCGCCCATGTCTGAGGCTTGCTGCAGAATCCATTCTTTTTGTCCAGCTTTTGCAATTGAGGCCTGAGCACTGCCCCAGAAACCGCTGAGCGTAAGAACACTGACAGACAGAAACGCAAACAAGGCAGGCACGCTTGGGGCCAAGGCTGGCGCTCTAGATTGCTTAGTGCTGTTAAATATTACGAACATAGCCCCAGTATACTGCAAGGCCAATCTACAATAGCGAGTCAGACGCGACATACGGATCAGGAGCTTGGTAGTGGAAGACGCACAAGAATTGAAAGAAGAACAAGACTTGCAAGAAAACCAAGAGTCGAAAGAGAAAGAAGAAACACTTATTCCTCAGTTTGTGGTTCCTTTAGGCACAACTCTTGCTGCACTTGAAGCAACTAAAGAAAGACTGCTCACCAATGAAGAAATAATTGAGTGCAGAGACAAAGAGCCCTGCGTCATGATGAAAGCAGAAGATATAGAAAAGCTCAATGCTGCACGCGAATTCGCCGACATCCATCCCGAAAACGTTCTAGCAGATTGGCATCTTAGACGCATAGAATTTTGCGAAAGCTTCTGGCCATCACTAGTTTTCTATGTTCCCACCAAAGGAGAGGGCACAAAAGACTGCCGTGAATTGCTTGATGCTCGCAATATACAATACGAGATAAAACCGCACAGCAAGACCTTGCACAGACACTTTGAAGAACAAGCATCCTGGTATACACCGGTGCTAGCTGCTGCAGAACTAGACAGCATTACCGAACACACCGAGTTCTTTGTCATTCGCACAAAGCCTTTCAAAAGCAGTGATGCTCTAGAAGTAGCGGCACCGTTCATTCCACTTATTGGTGAATTGCTCGACCTTGGTGCCTTAGGCGTATCACTGGAGACCGCCAACCTGGCTCATTCAAAAGAAGCTTGGATGCGCTTTGTTCGACGTTTTCGCGAACAGCCGCTTGAGACCTGTGTCTTTTCTCTCGCCCAAATGCCAGTGACAACGGCTGATTCGCTAATTTCTATTGGCTTACATTGCCTGGGACAGCCTGACTATTCTATCGAGCAAAAAACACTTTTAAGCATGGGTTTCACAGCTGAAAATATAGGCGAAGCGGCTAGCAATCTATTTCAATCGTTAGCAACATATTTAATTGGCAACTGCCCGCCAAACACTTTCATCTCCGGAAACACATTTAGCGTCACAGCTGACGCCCCACGATTGAAAGTAGACATTCAAAACTGTCAGCTCTTCAAAGATGGAGATATTCGCTACAACCCTTTTGGTGTCTGGCATTTGAGCCGCGAATAATTACAGTTACGAGAATTGCGAAGTTACTAAACCGACCGAAATAAAGGAACAAAGCATTGCCTGACCAAAAAGAAGAACAACAAGAAACGAAGGAAGATCTAGTTCCCCACTTTATGCCAGCATTAGGAACACTCCTCGCACTTTTAGAGATGAAGAAGAAAGAGCGCCTCAGCGAGCAAGAAATCATTGAGTGCCGCGACAACGCCGCGTGCATAATGATGCAGCGCCAGCACGTAGAAGAAATGAAAGCTACTATGGGCGTCGATGTTGATCCTGAAAATGTGTTGGCAGATTGGCAAAAACGTCGAATTGAATATATCGAGTCTTATTGGCCCAGCCTCGTTCTCTGCGTACTTACGAAAGACGAAGTGACTCAAAAGTGTTGTGACTTACTGAAAGCTAACGAGATTGAATTCGAACTTAAAGAACGCGATGAGCAGCTGCCAGCAGCGATTACTCAATATGCAAGTTATTTCAATCCGTATATTGGAGCAGAAGAAAAAGCTAGCCTGGCAACACACAGTAACTACCTAATCGTTCACAGTCAGCCATTCAAGAGCGCCGATGCCATAGCTACTACTTCAGCTTTTCTACCAATAATTAGTGAACTTTTTGACAAAGGAGCTCTTGCAGTTTCAGTTGAAAGTGCATCGGTAATGCACTCCAAAGCAGCCTGGCAGCACTTCAACGAGAAGCACGCGGAAATTCCTCTTGAAACAATGATTTGTGCTTATGTTCAAATGCCAGTAACAGTCGATGGAGCCATCATGTCAGTGGGCATGCAGCACCTTGGCCAACCAGATTATATCGTCGACAACGAAACGCTTAGGTCAATCAAAGGCAGAGATCCATCAATCGAATTGTCGAGAATAGCCTTCGAACTTTTCCAAACCCTAGCGATTTATCAGCTCGAAGAGTGCCAACCCAACAGCTTTTTGTCCGGCAATACCTTTAGTCTAAACTCAGAAAGCCAACGTTTCAAAGTATGCATTGAGCATTGCAGTTTCTTCCGCGAAACTGACATTCGCTTCAACCCCTTTGGCATGTGGCGTTTGAGCTTGAAATAGAAAGGTTCCAGAGTGCGAAAACTACTGTTAAGAAATCGCAGAAATATAGGTATTGCCGCTAAAGAAATGTAGCAAAAGGGTTCCAGCGCAGTCAGCAAAGCCTATCGTTAGGCATAATAGAGCACTTCACGAGCGCAGGAAAATCATGACCAATCCATTACAAGGTCGCAGAAAAGAACTAACAGTCTTCCCTGAAGGCGGCACGACACTTAGCTGTAAGGCCATTCTAAGCGACCTAGACGGCACCCTGGTAGATTCTACCGTCTGTGTTGATTATGCCGTAACAACTTGGGCCGAAGAGCACAACCTGCACCTCGGCGACTTAGTCGAAAAAGCTCATGGTCGACGCACAATTGATATCGTTCAAATGTTTACTCCCGAGGCCGACATTGACGCTGAGGTCAAGCACTTAGAAGAGCTCGAAACTAACTGCGTTAAGGGTCTTGTTCCTATTGATGGCGCTGTCGAACTGCTGTCACGCTTATCACCTCATCACTTTGCCGTGGTTACCTCAGGCAGTCACAGACTAGCTACTCACCGCTTGACCCACACAAAACTTCCAATTCCAAAAGTGTTTATCACCGCCGATGATGTCACCTTGGGCAAACCGAATCCGGAGCCATACATTCTTGCCGCCAATAGATTAGGGCTCGAACCAAAAGACTGCATAGTTTTTGAAGATTCACCAAATGGCATTAAGGCAGCCAAACAAGCAGGAATGCGCGTAATAGCCGTAGCCGTTCGTTCTGCAGAGCATGACATTAACGATGCTGATTACATCGTACACGACCTCACCTGGGTCACTTTGCGCGTTAAGCCAGACAGCACCCTAGAACTGACGCTGCAGGGCGCCGACGAAATCTAGCATTGACATCACTGCAAAAAGCGTCGATACGCTAAAAAGCCTAGCCTAATTTAACTCGCCCAGAGTATAGGCCTTCACTACTGTTGTGTTCTCAGGCCGAAACAGGTGATCAGTTTTAATCAATTCCATTGTGTCAAAGGCCAAGGTGCCTAGGCTCTCGCCAGCGTGTTCCACCACGTAGTCCAAAAACTCGCGGGGTTGGTTAGCGCCGATGCGTGCAGCTGTAAGCCAGAAAATTTCGGTATGCAGGCCAACCATCTTAGAAATATCCACACCGTCGCCATAAAGTACTTCGGTCAACTCAATAACAGCACTCTTGTTGAACTGCAACAGATTTCCAATTGGGTCAAAGGCCTTAAAAACGAGTGTATTGCCTACTATCGTCAACCCGCCAAGAGGCAAAGTCACCGGTTTAACTGCGCAGACGTGAGAAGAGAGATAGCGATCAAAGTGCCGCGCGACCAAGGGGCTGCTGTCAAGATTAGGCAAGCCAAATACGGTCAAATGCAGATTTTTCTCGCCATAATAGATATTATCGGTAAAGCGCTCAGCTACTGGCCGCAAACGCTCAACCAAGAGCTGCTTACTTTCTTCAGTAGGCCGCATTATTAAGGTAAAGCACTGTTTGTCCAACTGCGAAGTTGTATAGGCTATCGGTGGCCAATTCGCCTGAGCTTCTTGCAGAAGCTTTTCAAAATGCTGGGCCTGAAGAGTGACGCAAGAATCTATAATGTGCATTCTGATAATGGTAGCAAGGCTAGTCAGATTATTGTAAGTCTGTTAATTGAGGTTGTTATAAGTGAAATCGCTGGCCATATTTTGCGGAGCCAGTATGGGCAACAATCCTGCCCACCGCGAAATTGCTGTACAAACAGCCGAATTAATTGCTGAACGTGGCATGACGCTAGTATACGGCGGCGGCAACGTCGGTCTCATGGGTGTGATCGCTGATGCTGCTATGGCTAAGGGCGGCAATGTCATCGGTGTCATTCCCCACTTTCTCCATAAAAAAGAAGTAGCCCACCAAGGCCTGACGCAGATTCACTATGTCGAGACCATGCATGAGCGCAAAGCCTTAATGGCTGACCTCTCAGACGCCTTCCTTGCCCTTCCGGGCGGCTACGGAACACTTGATGAGTTTTGCGAAATTCTCACATGGGGTCAACTTGGGCTTCACAAAAAACCCATGGGTATTCTTAATGCCTACGGCTACTACGACTCATTGCTATCGTTCTTCGACGACGCTGTAACCGCTGGATTCATCTCCGCTAGCCTGAGAGCCACTATCCTTGAGGGTTCTACCCCTGAAAGCGTGATAGAAATGCTCACCCTACACGAGAAAACTCGTATCACATAGGCTAAATCGCTCGAAGCACTGTAAAGAAGCTACTTAGCAGCTGGCTTTGTCTCTTGCTTCTCAGCTTTCTTAACGATTCTATCCAGCTCGCCAATTCTCGCTGACCATTGAGCCTTCTCTGGAGAAAGCGCCGAGGCGACCACAAAATTGTTCAAGGCTTCTTTGTAATTATGGGCTCTTTCAGCAATGTAGCCACGCATAGCCCAAGCCATTGCCTGACTGGGGCTAGAGGTTGTGCAACGAGTAAAATATTCGACAGCTTTCTTGGTATCGCCTGCTGCGTCGTACAAGAGACCATAACCAATCAGCACGCGCGGGCTGTCTGGTCTGAGCTTATTGGCTTTATCAAAAGCATCCAGAGCCATTGGCACATTAAGCATGCGGGTCTGGAAGAGACCTTTATTGACGAGCAAATCGTAGTCGTCAGGCTTTTCGCGTAAAAAATACTCGTTGAGCGAGTCGGCAACAAAGGCCGCATTTGGCTCAGTTGGAGAACTTGCCAGGGTCTGCACCCGAGGAATAAGCTCATCTTTATCGAGTCTGTGCAAAACACCAACTAAATTATCCCAGGCTGATTTATGCGCCGGGTCAATTGAAAGTGCCATCAAATAAAAACGCAAGGCCTCATCATCACGAATGCCCATGCGGGTATCAGCATAACCAATTGACTCCAAGTTACCCATTTCATAAACATCAAGTTCATGAGAGCGCATGAAAGCATTGCGGGCACTGTCCATTTTGTCGGAAAACTGATAAACAGTACCCAGGCTGTTCCAATAGCACTTTTTGGTGGGATCAAGCTCACAACTTTTCGAATAACAGAAAATAGCCTGGGGCCACATTTGCTTTGCTTGATAGTCAAAAGCCATACGAGCCCAAGCCTCAGGGTCAGTCGGCTTACTTGGCGGGGTGACCGGATTATTCTTCAAATTAGGCGCATCGAAAGCGAATACTCGCGTTTCTGAAAAGCCATGCTTGTCAGACTCACAGCCAGTCAAAGCGAGAGCTACAGTGGCGAAAGCCAAAAGTACCGGTAAAGATTTCAAACTTGAGTTCCGCATTGAATATTCAATCACTCGTCAATGGTCGTAAAAGAAATTCCTAAAAGCATCAAACTAAAGGCCAATCTGGGGAAAAGGGAGCAGCTGGAGCTGCTCCCTTTTAATGCCACGGTCATAGATCTGACAAACGTTCTGCAAACATTGATTATTCGACTGTCTCTTTCTCAGACGATTTTTCAGTGTCTTTAGACTTAGAAGCTTTCTCTGGCTTGTCTGACTTGTCAGCTTTGCTAGCTTTGGCTTCTTCTTTGTCTTTGTCCTTATCTTTGTCAGCTTTCTCGACTGGTTTAGATACCTTTCCAGGCACCTTAACGAAGACGATTTTGCCTTCTTCAACAGAGGTCTCGATTACATCGCCTTCTTTGAAGGTTCCTTGAAGAACTTGTTCAGAGATGGCATCTTCAAGCATGCGTTGAATTGCTCTACGCAATGGTCTGGCGCCGTATGCAGGGTTGTAACCTTCTTTGGCGATCAGGTCTTTGCTCTCAGTGGAGATGACCAATTCCATTCCGTTTTGCTTGATGCGCTTCTGTAGATCGGCAGACATGATGTCGACGATGAAACGAATCTCTACTTGAGTCAACTGCTGGAAGACGATGATTTCGTCTACACGGTTGAGGAACTCTGGTCTGAAGGTCTTCTTCATCGAATCCATAACAAGATCTTTGATCTTCTTATAACGCTCAGAGTGCTCAGCGGTTTCAGTCTGAACTTGGAAGCCCAGAGTGAGTGAGGTCTTGTCGATGAATTGAGCACCGACGTTGGAGGTCATGATGATGATCGTATTCTTGAAGTCTACGGTGCGACCCTTACTGTCAGACAAGCGGCCGTCATCCAAGATTTGGAGAAGAACGTTGAAGACATCTGGGTGAGCTTTTTCGATTTCATCGAAGAGCACTACTGAGTAGGGTTTGCGACGAACAGCTTCAGTTAGTTGGCCGCCTTCTTGGTAGCCGACATAACCAGGAGGTGAACCAATCAACTTAGAAGTTGTGTGGTGCTCCATGAATTCTGACATGTCGATTCTGATCAAGTTATCTTCTGAACCGAAGAAGTAACCAGCAAGAGCCTTAGCCAATTCGGTTTTACCAACACCAGTAGGACCAGAGAAGATAAAGCTGCCGATTGGTCTATCAGGATTCTTCAAGCCAACTCTAGCGCGGCGAATAGCTTTGCAAACTGCTTCAACAGCGTCGTTCTGACCAATTACTCGTTGGTGCAGTACATCAGCCATGTGGAGCAATCTTTCAGATTCGCCTTCAGTCAATTTGAGCAACGGAATGCCTGTCCAAGCGCTAACTACGTGAGCGACTTCTTCAGGAGTTACCGATGGTTTTTCTGATTCTTGCTTAGCTTTCCATACAGCTTGAATCTCGCGAATCTTCTCAGAAAGCTTGGTCTCTTGCTCTCTCAACGAAGCTGCTTTTTCAAACTCTTGGTTGCGAATCGCCATTTCTTTGTCGCGACGAACAGCACGCAATTCTTTTTCAACTTCTTTGCCTTCTGGTGGCAAGCTAGATGCTCTCAAACGCACTCTAGATGAAGCTTCGTCGATGATATCGATTGCTTTATCTGGAAGGAATCTGTCAGAGATGTAGCGGTCAGAAAGTTTGCAAGCGCTGTCGATTGCTTCGTCAGTAATGATCAATCTGTGGTGCTCTTCGTACTTAGGACGAAGACCGCGCAAGATTTCTACAGTTTCGTCAACTGAAGGTGGATCAACAATTACGGGCTGGAATCTACGTTCTAGAGCAGCATCGCGCTCGATGTGTTTGCGATACTCATCCATTGTGGTGGCGCCGATGCATTGCAACTCGCCCCGAGCTAGAGCTGGTTTGAGAATGTTAGCAGCGTCGATAGCACCTTCAGCAGCACCAGCACCAATCAAGGTGTGGAGCTCGTCGATAACCAACATGACGTTACCAGCAGAGCGGATTTCGTCCATGATTTTCTTAAGGCGTTCTTCGAATTCGCCTCTATATTTGGTGCCTGCTACGAGCAGACCAATATCAAGCATGACAATCTTTTTGTCGAGCAAGATTTCAGGTACATCAGAGTTGGAAATGCGGATGGCTAAGCCTTCTGCGATAGCGGTTTTACCAACACCTGGTTCACCAATTAATACCGGATTGTTCTTGGTGCGTCGACCAAGAATTTGAATAACCCGTTCAATCTCTTTTTCACGACCAACCACTGGGTCAAGTCTGTTTTCTTGAGCAGCTTGGGTCATGTTGACGCCAAACTCATCAAGTGTAGGGGTCTTGGAGCGACCGGTAGAGGTCGAACTGCCAGAACCAGTACCAGAAGTAGCAGCGCCACTTTCGCCTAACAGACGAATGACATGGCTTCTGACTTTGGTCAAGTCAACACCGAGATTCTCTAAGACGCGGGCGGCAACGCCTTCGCCTTCACGAATCAGGCCAAGCAGCAAGTGCTCAGTACCAATATAGTTGTGACCTAATTGGCGAGCCTCATCCCACGACAATTCGAGCACTCGCTTGGCTCTAGGTGTAAATGGAATTTCTACAGCGACGAAGCCGGAGCCACGACCGATGATTTTTTCAACTTCGACACGTGCATCTTTTAGGTTGACGCCCATAGACTTGAGAGTCTTGGCGGCGATACCGGTGCCTTCACCGATCAAACCTAGAAGAATTTGCTCTGTGCCCACAAAATTGTGACCAAGCCTGCGCGCTTCTTCTTGAGCGAGCATGATTACTTTGATCGCTTTTTCCGTGAACCTTTCAAACATGGCGTTTAGCCCCCGAACAGTTAGTTATCCCTAATCGTGATTACATTCTAACATCATGCTAACTACAAATTGCCAGCGGTTACGGCAAGGCGAGCCACCTTTAGAATGGCCTAGAAACAAAGAAATGATGAAGAAAAGGACTTTTGAACATGTCAGTTGGTAGTAGAGGCTTTCTCAATTAGCTCCTAGAACTAAGGCCTGATGCGAATTTTGAACAACATACTCAAAAGCAGCTTTTCTCTTGACAAATCCCTTTGGCAAAATCTATCAAGGTTAAATCGTATTCGCACACAGCTTAATCATGAGAGCAACCTCCAAAACACAGGCTATTCGGTTATTGCCAAGTGTATATTTCTTGACAATCTGCGCGCTGTGGGTGGGAAGAGGAATGCTGATGGGCAAACTAATATATGAAGAGTTTGTCTCCAATCTTTCTAACGCGAAATGCCGCGACATTGCAGTGGTCTTTTGCCCTGGTGGCTTTAGACATATTAGTCGGTGGCTTTTTTGCCAATCAGGGTTATTGGGAGCTATCAAACTCAACCGCAGAGAGAATTTGCAATGTCTGCGGCATTTTTCTATCAGCATTTGTGGTTTATCGCCTAGCTAAGCCACAAGGGCTGCAACACATACAATCAATGATGCTACTTCTCTTGCTGCCAAAAACAGAACTATCTGTGTGGTTTTTGATCCAGCAGACACTTGTTGCGCTGGTTGTCGTGCAGCGCGGCTTGAGCCATAGGCAAATGAGCTCATTCTTGATTATTGCAGCGATTACTCTGCCCTTGCCACTTTTAGTGGCTTTGGCAACACAATATAGCCCTGTAGCAACCACAAAGGGTGGAAAACTCATTTCGACCATAGACAAGCTCTACAGCCTGTACGCTTTCGAATTCGTCCCTGAGCCCTGCAACTACAAACTGTTTCGAGTAATTCCGGTCGTACCTGGCTTTAATTTAGTAAAAAAGATTGCCGAAATGCCTTCAACAACTCCCGTTCAAGTTAAGTGCTCAAAAACCGGTGCATACAGCATTGAAAAAATCAATAAAACATCAGAAATTGAGCGGGCGAAGCCAAAAGTGCTGGAGCAGCCGTGAACTCAACACCACCTGTAGTATCAACAGTATCGATAGCAAGAGCTAAATTATCTACTTTTTTTGCATCCCAAGCCACCCCACTGACTTGGGCGATGGCTCTCATTGCAGTCAACATTTTGATCGGCGGATTTTTTGAGCAGCAAGGGCATTTGGAATTCGACAATGAAAATATCGCCAATGCTTCTTATTACCTTTCAATTACGCTATACCTACTTGCTATCTTTCGATTAATCAAACCTCGTGGGAGCCAAGATATTCAAGCCCTGATTCTTCTTCTTATCTTGCCAAATCTTGATAAACCAGTGATGTATCTCGG
>JBBRMD010000055.1:0-42347 GCA_038231015.1 Candidatus Obscuribacterales bacterium | reverse complement strand
AGCATCGTTCAAAAGTTCAAAAGCTTCTGGTTCGGGCCTGCAGACAACTACGAGCGCGAGGATTTCGAAGATCTTTTTGAGACTTCCGACGACGTTTACGCTACCAATGGACAACTAGCACTCGATCCGGTTGCACATGCTCAAGAGCCTGTGAAGCCAGCTAGAGTTCACCAAATGCTTCCCGGTACTGGTACCGGCGCTAAAATATTGGATCACCCCAATGCCCAAGCGGTTAGTGAAGTTCTGGTGATTGAACCTAGACAGTTCGAAGAGTCATTGGATATTGTTGAACATCTTCGTGGTCGCAAATCAGTCCTTCTTAATCTGCACATGCTAGACAATGAAGGCTCGCAAAGAGTAGTCGATTTCTTATCTGGTGCATGTTGGGCCATTGATGGTCACCAACAACGCATCGGTGATGGTGTCTTCCTCTTCGCTCCAGCTAGTGTCACCATCAGCTCTGAGTCAACTTCTTCTAAGGCCATCAAAGAAGCCTTCTGGAACAAAGCTCAACCTATGTAGGTGAGGTGAATCCGCAATTAAATAGTTCAAGGCGCAGGTAACACAGCACTTTGGTAACAGAAAAGAGGAGCAAGCAATTGCTCCTCTTTTTTATCGGACATAAATAAAACCAGCTAAAAAGCTTTGAGATACCATTGACGAGGATTCGAAGCTACTTTATTGCAGTAGATACTAAAGTGTAAGTGCGGGCCGTTGGCTCGGCCTGTTTGACCAACTGCACCAATTAACTGCCCGGCATCAACTTTCTGACCAAGTTTGACATTTAGTTTTTGCATATGAATATAGAACGAAACCACACCCTGTCCGTGGTCAATTGCCACCGTATTGCCGTGCAGCTTAAATACCCCAGTGCTGGCAAGAACCACCACACCTGGTGCGCAAGCAACTATTGGACTACCCTGAAAACCCGCGTAGTCTAAGCCACTATGAAAGTAATCAGGCAGCAACTTGCCATTAACGATGCGACGTAAACCAAAGCCAGCCGATAAGCGAGCCTTTGACGGTACGTTGAAATTTTTAGTCCAGTAGCGTGTGGAAGAGACCGTACCTTTAGCTTTATCGACAGCTTCTTCTTCTCCTTTGGCCATATTGAAATTATTCTTTGACGGTGGCAAGCTCAACCGCTGCACTGGATAGTGAGCATCCATAACGATCAACCTAGTTGATAAGGCACCAACAACAAGCGGTAGCGAGCCAACTTTCTGCACCACAGGCACCGTCAATAGTGCCCGATAAGCTGGACCTTGGTCGGTATCAAAAGCGAACAGCTTGTATTTATTGCCGAGAAATTCGACTGCTGGCGGCTCTGCTCCTGCCTCTAAACCCAGCTCTTTGGCAAGCACTACTAATTCAACGACCTCGCCTTGTTTAGGCCTAAAGGTCGAAAGCTTCAGCGCTGAGATTTCTGGTGCTTCTATGTCAGAGAGCTTCTCAGCCACCTTAAGCGAATGACCTCCGCTGGGGACAGCCCCGGCAGAGGTCATAGCAAGCACTGAGAGAACTAGAGGAAGAATACCGAACAAAGCGGATTTAGAATTTTGCAGCACGATAGTTAGACGTTCCTTCAGCTTAGAGTGCCCTTCAACACGAAATACGAACTAAGCATACAGGTTTTTCTAAATATGAAAGCTTACTCTTCAGCAGCAGCCGGCACTAGACGATCGATCGCTTCTTTTAAGGCAGGAATTTTATCGATTGGCAAAGCAATGCCTTTTTTGGTGGGCTTTTCTTCTTGGTCTTTATCAACGTACCATTCGCGAATATGGAGATACTTAGTACCGCGATATTCACCGATATAGACGTTAATGGTCTCGCCACGTGCTTTCTCGTGGATTGTAATTCTCTCTTCCAAGGCCTATCCTCCTGGTCTCGCAAGCCTTCTTTGATGAAGGCTTAGATAAGTATTCTTGCGGCTGTTCTTTCGTGCTATGAAAAACTCAAAGGTCCCAGCTAATCTTAGGTGCTCTTCTATCTGCCACGTAAACTAACAAAACCCAACAGATCTAGAGCTAAGTATATATAAATTATTTTTCTAGTTAAAGGATCTGTATAAGGTCTATCTAGTTATCAGACAGATCTCGGAGCAAACTTCTAATTATGAGCCAATTAATAGACCAAGTGGAAATAGAAGTGCTGTCGGGAGACGGTGGCAATGGCGTCGTCATGTGGCGCAAAGAAAAGTATGAGCCCATGGGCGGGCCTTACGGTGGCAACGGCGGTCGCGGTGGCAGCGTCTACATAGAAGCCACAAACGACCTCAGTACCTTGGTTGATTTTCGCTTCAAGCAAAAGTTCGAAGCTCACCCTGGCATCAAAGGCGCCAATAAGAATTGCCACGGCAAGGCCGGCAACGACATCACTATCAGAGTACCGGTGGGAACAGTTGTCAAAGATTTGAACACTGACAAGGTGATTGCCGACCTCATAGCCGACAAGCAGAGAGTAATGGTGGCCGAAGGAGGCTATGGCGGCAAAGGCAATTGCGAGTTAGCAACCCCAACCAAACGAGCCCCGCACTATTGCGAGCCAGGGCAACCAGGCATTGCTAGACGCCTCCAGCTCACCCTCAAATTGCTGGCCGACGTCGGCATCATCGGCATGCCCAATGCGGGCAAATCGACCCTTCTGGCGGCCGCTACTAGGGCAAAACCGAAGATTGCCGACTACCCATTTACTACTCTTGAGCCCAACCTCGGCGTGGTAAAACCAGAGCGCGGCACCGGGTTTGTCATGGCCGACATCCCCGGTTTGATCGAAGGGGCTTCTCAAGGTATTGGCTTAGGCCATAACTTCCTTAGACACGTGGAGCGCACCAGGCTTTTGATTCACATGGTCGACATCAATGCTGAAGATCCTTTGGCCGACCTGCAAACCATTAACAAAGAACTCACTCTTTACGACAAAGACTTAAGCCTTCTACCGCAACTTGTCGTGCTCAATAAATCAGAAATGATGATGGAAGACGATGCCCTGGCCATTAAAGAAAAAGTGGCTGCCGCCCTCTCTGGTCAAAAGCAAAAAACGCTCTATGAGGACGATCTAAAGCTCAAAGAGAGCGTCTTTTTAGTGTCGGCTTACTCCCGGGTGGGTGTGCCAGAATTGCTCGAATTAACCGGCAAATTAGTGACTCGCTTGAAAGAACTAGCGGCCGCCGAAGAACCAGCTCATATCGAAGAAGATGAAGGGGCTGTAGACCACGGCAGCACGGGCTTTGAAGTAGTGCAGATTCATGGCGGATTGCTGGTCGAAAGTGACCGGGTTGACCGAATCATCCAAGTGACAAACCTGAAGGAGCCCGAAGCATTGTTCAGCCTCTGGCAGCGCCTCAGAGCAATGGGTGTGATCGACGCCATTATTGAAGCAGGGGCAGAGCCGGGCACTGATGTCACTATCGGCGGCGTGGTCTTCACTTTCGGTGAAGGCTTACAGTAAAAAGCACAAAAAACTTCCTCCAGCTGCGAGTGCTGGAGGAAGCAATAATGCTAACTAAAATCAGTTACTTAGCGGCTGTTTGAGCTTTAGCTGGCTTGCTTTCAACCTGGCTAGCTTCTTTCACAAGCTTCTTCACTTGACGAACAACTGCAGCTTTCTTAGCCACAACTTTCTTGCGAGCCCGTTCAGCTACCTTGACTGCTCTTTTCATGCCTTTTTGCTGAGCCATTTCTGGATCTCCCTAACTTTTATACTGAGTGGAGCATGATACTACACCCAAAGATTGCCAAGATACCTGATGCAACCTTTGGTTGAGCTAGGTAACGAATCGATCACAGTTTTCCCCACTGGTGGGAAGAGTGTAAGCGAGGGCAGTTCTTTGATTGGCAGGTAGTCAACAGCTGCCAAGACTGGCTCGTCACCTAACTTCAAAATACCGCCAACAACATGAGCGGTGAGGTAGACGTTGACAATATGTCGTGAGCGGTCCGGGGCAATAGCTTCAGAGAGGAAGACAAATTCGTCGACTTTAACGTCTAGCCCTGTTTCTTCTTTCATTTCACGCACGGCGCACTCTTCAAAAGTCTCACCATATTCAAGACGTCCACCAGGCAAGACCCAATATTGCCGATTGCCCTTGCGATGCTTGACCAGCAGTATTTGCTCACCCTCGACCACGATCACCGATATGCGGGTGGTCGGAATATTCTGAGTGTGCTTTGTATTTTTGAATTTAGGTCTTGGCAAAGTGACTCCCTAAAAGCGCCTCAAGTAAGGACACCTATATATTATGACAATTTCTGTCTAGAAAAATTGCAAATCGCAACGACTGTGAGCTTTTCAAGGTAGGGGAGCAGAGTCATCTGCTAATCTAAACAAAAGCTCAGCGGAAATGCTCAACATAACTAAGGTTTGCAAGATGGACGCTCAAGAATTCGAAACGAAGATAACCGCACTGGTTAGCACAGCACTCGCCGCAGTAAACGGCGCCGCCGATTTAGATAGCCTCGAAAATCTCAGAGTGCAATATCTAGGCCGAGAAGGCGAACTGACAGTAATGCTGCGTGGACTTGCTACTTTAGACAAAGCAATTCGCCCGAAAGCAGGCCAATTGGGCAACCAAGCCAAAGGGCAAATCGAGCAAGCTCACGAGAGCAAGCGCAGTCAACTCTACGATAGCGGTCTCAATAAACGTCTGGCAAAAGAAGCGATCGATGTCACTGTCCCTGGCACCAGAGCTCTTAATGGCCATATACATCCATTGAGCCAAATAAGTAGCGAAATCATCAGCATCTTCTACAGCATGGGTTTCACTGTTGCAGATGGACCCGAGGTTGAAACTGACTACTATAACTTTGATGCTCTCAACACTCCAGCGTCACATCCGGCGCGCGACGAACAAGATACTTTTTACACCAATATCGGCCCGCATAGCCTACTGCGCAGTCAAACTTCCACGGTGCAAATCCGCGTGATGGAAAATACTAAGCCACCACTGCGCATCATCGCCCCCGGTCGCGTCTATCGCAATGAAGAAGTTAATGCCCGCAAATATCCTCTCTTCCATCAAGTAGAAGGCTTGCTTATTGACAAAGACGTCAATTTCGGCCAGCTCAAAGGCACTCTGTCAGCCTTTATTCAAGCACTTTTCAAAAAGCCCGTTAAAATTCGTTTTCGCCCTGATTTCTTTCCGTTCACCGAGCCCAGCGCAGAACTAGACAGTGAGTGTCCATTCTGCAGCGGCAAAGGTTGTAAGACTTGTGGTGGAAGAGGTTGGCTAGAGCTTCTCGGCTGCGGAATGGTTGACCCTAATGTTCTAAAGGGAGTCGGTATCGACCCTGAAGAATATAGCGGCTTCGCCTTCGGCATGGGCCTAGAGCGGCTCGCCATGCTGAAGTACGACATCAATGACATTCGCAATTTCTACACAAATGACATGCGTTTTTTGGAGCAGTTCTAAATGAAACTTTCGTTCGACTGGCTATCTGAGTTTGTCGACTTGAGCGGTCTTACCGCTCAACAGGTAGCCGAAAAGCTCACCATGGGCGCTTTTGAAGTAGAAGAAATAACTATAATTGGCCCCGATTTAGAAGGTCCAATTGTGGTTGGCGAGATTTTAGAAATTCACCAGCATCCTAATGCCGACAAAATCAGGCTGACTAAGACCCGCATCAAAGCTGGCGAAGAACCGCTAGACATCGTCTGTGGTGCCGGCAATATCGAAGTAGGACAGCTGATACCAGTGGCACTTCCAGGTGCAAAAGTTGTCAACCGCCATGACGGAACAGCGCTATTAATCAAAGCCTCAGCCATTCGTGGTGTCAAATCTAATGGCATGCTTTGCTCACCACCCGAATTGGGCATAACTAAAAATCAGCAAGATCCAAGCCAAGACGAAGGCATCTGGATTTTGAACAAAAATGGCAGCAGCAATGGCTCAAATCTAGAATTGGGCAGCGATGTCTTACCATTGTTGCCTACAAAAGCTGACTATATTTTGCATGTTGAGCCTCGCTCTAACAGAGGCGATGCCCTCTCGGTCATGGGCCTGGCTCGCGAAGTAGCAGCCCTTTTTGGTCGCCCACTTAAGAAACCAGATTGGTCACTAGACGAACTGAAAGAGAGCTTGGGCGAGAAAAAACCAACTAGCAAATTCAATCAAGCAATTGTAGAGAACACAAATGATTGCCCATACATAACACTGAGAGTGATTGAAGGAATAAAAATTGCTCCATCTCACCCAACTATTGCCACGCGCTTAGAAGCTATCGGTGTGCGCACGGTTAATAACGTAGTTGATATCACTAAGTATGTTATGCACGAACTTGGTCAACCGCTGCATGCCTACGATGCCGCTCTTTTGAAGAGCGAAAATCTAAGTGTGCGCCGAGCCAGCGACAGCGAAACTATCACCACCATTGATGGCAAAGAAAGAAAGCTCAATAACGAAATGCTAGCCATTGCTGACCACGATGTTATCGTCGGAGTAGCAGGTGTCATGGGTGGTAAAGACAGCGAAATTTCAGATCAATCAACCAGTTTGGTGCTTGAAGCAGCTTGTTTTGCACCAGCGGTAGTGAGAAGGGGTTCGCGTTTACTGGGCTTATCGAGCGATGCCAGTTTGCGTTTCGAGCGTGGCGTAGACCCTGCCAGCGTCCGACATGCCGCTGAAAGAGCAGCCTACCTAATTGCTAAGTATTGCTCAGACGGCAGCAATGCGGTTCTTGGTTCATTAATAGAAGCGGGTTCCAACAAGATTGAACCCGGCTTGGTTACTCTACGCTCGTCACAAATCAAACGCATTCTCGGCATAGACATTAGTAGCGAGCGCATCAAAGATCTGCTCACGCCGCTCGGTTTCACCGTCAGCGGTTCTGGTGAAACAATCGAAGTTAAGGTGCCTAGTTTCCGCAAGGAAGACGTTAAGCGCGAAATAGATTTAATAGAAGAGGTTTGCCGCCTTAATGGTTACGACGCTATCGTGCCTTCAATGCCAGCAGCAACGATGGCAGTGGCCAGGCCAGACGACAGTTTAGACTTAGCGAAAAATGCCTTGACCGGCATGGGTTTATCAGAAGCCTGGCTCTCCAGCTTAGTACCTGAGGATCAAGCTGGTATTGATAAGCAACTAGCTGTCGAAGTTTTAAATCCACTTTCGAAAGACCACCAGATGATGCGTCAGAGCCTTATACCTGGACTAATCAACGCTTGCGGTTATAACCAAGATCGCGGCCGAAAAGATGTTTGGCTCTTTGAACACGGTCGCGTCTACTTTAAAGAAGCAGCAAAAGATAACAAGAGCACCGGTGTACGCGAAGACAATCATCTGGCTGCTTTGATATCTGGCCAACGCTTTAAGGCAGTCAATCAGGCTGTGCCAGCCGTTGACTATAACCTAGCTAAAGGAATGGTCGAAAATTTATTGAGCGCACTAAATATTGACGAACGAAAATTGGCTTGGCGCCCACTCAGCGAAGGTGAGAGTGCCGCGCTGCCATGGCTCCATCCATATAGAACAGCTGTACTAAGTCTCAATCGGCCGGCCAAACCAAACGCTAATAAAGAAGCCCCAACCAGCTTGTTTGCTAGCAACATTACCCTTGGCTACGTCGGTGAGCTACATCCCCGTTTCGCCGACAGCAAAGGCTTGAGAGAAAAAGCTTTTGTCTTTGAACTTGACATTGATCGCTTGAAAAAGGAGCGCAAGACAAAGAAATTTACTGGCATTGCCACCAGCCCTGAAATAGTTCGAGACATCACAGCAGATTTCGATGCGACCGATAAAGATGTTTCGTATGAACAAGTTTCTAAACTAATCAGTAAAGTGGCCGGAAGCAATTTGCGAAATAATGAGCTGGTCAGCGTTTACAAAGCCTCAGAAGAATCAAAGAAGTTTTCGATGACTTGCCGCTTGACCTTCCAGCACCCGAGCGAGACTTTAACTAACGAAGAAATCGACAAAGTTCTTTCGACCATTCGAGAAAGTTTGAACCGCGAATTGGCTGCGTCGTTTAGACTATAGGCTTTTAGATAAGGTCGATAGGCTTTTAGATGAAGACGATAAGCTTCAAAAAAAGAAAATATGCTTTAAAAGTACCTAGCTGTTAGTAATTGCTTCGCCGGGTATAAAAAGAGAACAGTAGATGGGAAAGGTAGACTAGCAAAGATTCATGCACAGGCTCAGATTCCGGAAAAGTTGGATAGGCTTACTGGCTTTGGTCGGTGGAGTAATGATCATGTCCGCGATTCGTCTGAATCCGTTCAGCGCAGGAACGTCATTTGATCTGCCTTGGCTCTGGGTAATTCCAGCCCAAATTCTCTTACCTCTTTTTATTGCCTTCTATCAATACCGCGCTTGCCCGACTATCCAGCAAGTATCGGCCTATCTATGGCTGCTCTCCATGATTTGCTTCATGGGCACCCTCGGCAATCTGTTTGGCGATCCCATGGCAATCATTCAGCAAGATTGGCTCGTGCATTTCAATGCCGTGCAACTTGGTGTGATGAATCTAGCCTCGCTCATGGCGACCATCAACTTATTACATGCTGAAGAAATGTCCAGCTTCGCTGATGCCAAAGTGGCTGAAGCACAGCTCGGTCGCCTAAAAGCTGTAAAAGTAGATCCAGAGACCCAAATTAAATGGGAAAAAGCAGCATCGCATGCCCAGGCTCAAGCGGACGGCAGAAGCTTGCGCTCGACCATGACGAACTTGAAAGCGATTAGCTTGCAAGACCCTTCGCAAAATCTTACTGGGCCATCATCAATGCCCAAAGAAATGCCGAAGCGTCCTAGCGAACCAGCCCAAGAAGCCGGTAGTTTAGCGAGTTTGCTTGATCGAATCGGTGATGAACCAGCCGCTGTAGCTGGAGAAGATGTATTAGAACTCAACGAATTTAAACCAACTCCTGCCGATAAGCCTACGGCTGACGTTTTGGCCGATCTGCCAGAACCACAGTTTGCTCCGTTAGAAAGCTCATCCGAATTTAGTCTTGCAGCCAACATCGATGCTTTAGATGCTCTCGATGAACCAATAAAAGAACAAGTGACCCCGCCTGCCTCTGGTGGCATGATGGGTGCCTTTAAGTCAACAAGCCAATCGACTAAGCCTACGCCCACTGAGCCAGTAGCGACGGCAACATCACAAGCAAGCCCGCAAGCAGCAGCTCAGGCCGCATCAGAGCCAAGTCAGACAGCATCAGTAATGCCGGCAGCAGCAACGCCGGCAGCGGCCACATCAGTCAGCGCACCGGCAGAAAATGCCAATGCCTCAAGCACTCGCTTGCAAGCAATGAAACGTCGCAACACAAGCACTTTCACAAAACTGCAATCACTCTCATCGAGTACATCGTTAAAGCAGCAGCCTCTTGATACCACTCCGCAAAATGAGCCAGACAGCCTGAAGAGCTTGCTCGACAGACTTGATGACGATCATGTTCAAGAACCAGCTCAGCCACTGACACCACCGGTAGAGTTGGTGCTCGACACTGTATTTAAAGAAGACGGCCATCTTGAGATCTCTGCACCAACCCTTGAAAGAGCGCCAGAAAAAGCAAAAATTGTCGAAGCTCCTGTAGTACTTGAAGAAGCGAAGAGCGAGACACTCGAGCCTGAAGAAATAGTCGAAGCAACGGCTGCAGGCCATTCAAGTATTAGCGACAGGCTCACCGCAGCAGCCGAAGTCGCCCCCGAAGCTGTTCATGAAATTGCTCATGATCACGATAGTCCATCACTATCAAACTTGCTCGATAACGCTGCATCTATAAGTGATAGCGCTGACAACAATGTCGACAATCTCTTCTCTGACTTTAAGCCAATGGAGATCGACCTTGAAGCCAATGCTGCTCTCGAATTTCCTAAAACTGTCGAAGTTGATCTCAGCCCCTTACTCAGTGAACCTCTTGAGTCACCTCAAGATGACGAACTATCATTAGCAGAACCAGCTGAACCAACAGCAGCAGAAGACGATGAAGAAGCTTCTGGCAGTTTGTTCGATGGTGGCTTAGACAGCGACATCGATAATATCTTCTCCGAGTTAGCTCCACCGGAAGCACAGCAAGAAGTTTCGCACGTAGCCGTACCAGTACAAACTCAAGAAGCAGAAGCCGAAGCAGAAGAGCCAGAAGGCGCTCTCTTCGATGGTGGCTTAGACAGTGACATCGATAATATCTTCTCCGAACTAGCTCCACCAGAAGCACAGCAAGAAGTTAAAGACGTTCTCAAAGAAGCTCAGACGCAAGCAAAAGAAGATTCTCAAGAAAGTGATGAAGAAGGCGACGAAGAAAGTCTCTTCGGCGAAACTCTTGGTGAAGATCTCGACAACATTTTCTCAGGCCTGACAGATGACCAACAACTTGATGTCAGCCCTGAAACTCTAGCCAAGCTAAAACAAGCATTGCCAGAAGGTGAAGAAAAAGAAGAGAAGCCAGCTCAGGCCTCTCCGCGCTCTACTGGTGATATGCCTGCCCTTAGTGTTGAGAAAGCTGAAGAAATCAAAGCGGCTGTTGAGCAAGAAGCTAAAGTAGAGAGCAAGCCAGAAGTTAAGCCAGATGCTAAATCAGAAGCCAAGCCAACTAGCACCGATAAAAATTCTCCTGACTACAAAGAAGTAAAAGAGTTCGGTCGTCTATCAACTCGCTCGGGTTCGCTCAAGTCAGTACCTGAAGCAGTCGGCACGATGAAGACTATCGGCAAGCTTTTACTAGACGTTAAAGCTGTCGAAAACATTATTAAGAGCGGCGAGAACAAAAAAATTGGTAGTGGACTATCCACAGCTAAAGTTATCAGTGCTGCTCGTGGCGAAGGCATTAGAAATATTCTTGTGGCCATAGACACCTACGATGGCGTTGCTGGCAGTTTAATCGTCGGCCATGACGGTTTAGTAATAGCCTCTACAGTCGGCACTGGCTGGGACAAAGACATGCTCGGCGCCCTGTCGACAGCGCTACTTTCGACCTCTAACTTAGCCACCAAGAAGCTAGAAATTGGCAAGCTGAAACAAATGGTGCTCTTGACCAACCTGACAAATGATGCGGGTGAATCAATGAAGACCACTGTGCTCACCGATGTCGAAGTGGGCATCCTCGCTGTATTTCTAGAGCAAACCGATTTGACAAAAATTGACGGTTTGTTAGCAATAATCCATTCAACGATTCACGGCACCTAATAAGGCGGCCAAGAACCTTTATGTTTTTAGATCACTTACCGAGGCCACTCTTCTGTAAGAATGCTCTTAACTTGCTCTAGTTAGGAGAGAAACATATGACATCACAACAAGCAACAACTGAATTGTTGAAAGTAGGCGCTCCTGCTCCCGCTTTCGACCTAGCAGCTTTTGTCCACGGCCAAGCAGTGGGCAATATCAAATTGGCTGATTACACTGGCGCCAAAAATGTAATTTTGGCCTTTTACCCTAAAGATGACACCCCAGGCTGTACCAAAGAAATGTGTGCCTTCTCAGAAGACCTAGATACCTTTGCTCAGCACGACACCCAATTACTTGGCATCTCGGTTGACAGCGTAGAAGCTCACGAAAAGTTTGCTGCTAAGTTCTCCCTAAAACAACCGCTTTTGGCTGACATCAACGGTTCGGTAGGCAAGCTCTACGGCACAGTGACAGAAGGCAAGGCAACAGCAAGCCGTGTGCTTTTTGTAATCGACAAACAGGGCGTAATTCGCCACGTTGTCGAAGGCATGCCAACTAATGCTGAGCTACTCGAAATTGTTAAAGCAATCAAGTAAAACTACTTGCTCTTGCCTGCCTTAGTTAACTCATCGACAACAAGTTGAACTGTAATTACTTCAGGTAAAACAATTGGCGAATCAGCTTTACCGGCTGGAAAAATAACATATAACGGAACTCCTGCGCGACCAAACTTGCTCAGGAGTTTTGTTATATCAGGGTTTTGCCTTGTCCAATCGGCCCGCATAGTCACCACTTTTAGTTCTTTCAACTTCTCCTGCACAGCGCTGTTTGAAAGAACAGTCTTTTCGTTGACCTGACAGGTTTGGCACCAGTCAGCAGTAAAATCGAGCAAGACAGTTTTATCGGCCGAAAGCAAGCTGTTCAAAGCTGCAACGCTAAATGGCTGCCAGTCGGCCTTTTCGCTGTCGCTAGCGGCAACAGTGGGAGCGGTTGCCGCAGCTGAAACAGCTGAACTGCCATTAGGAATTATTGCTGCCATAACTTGCGGTTGAGCGAATATGCAGAGCCAACTCACCAGACCCAAGACTGTACCAGCAATGGCCCAGACCTTGATTTTTCTCTCAGTAGTACTGGTCAAATCAGTAAAGGTGGCGATTATCCAAGCAGCAAAGGCCAGCGTAACTAGCCAATAATTTATAAAAGATGCTGGCTCAGGGCCAATCTGACGAGTAAGTACAAAGTCGAGCCAAACCATGGTGGCAAGCAAAATAAAACCCATTGATTGCTTGAACTTTTCCATCCAGACACCAGGCTTAGGAAGTTTTTGCAACCACGCTGGATTTAGTGTCAGCAACAAATAAGGCAATGACATTCCCAGGCCAGCAGCAAAGAAAATTGAGAGCACCACATAAGCAGGTTCAGCAAAAGCAAAGCCTAGAGCCGGAGCTAAAAGCGGTGCTGTACACGGGGTAGAGAGAACCGTAGCTAACACTCCCTTGAAGAAGGTGCCAACAAAACCTTCACCTTGAGAAAGCTTATCGATCTCGCCTTGTCCGACAGTGACATTAACGTAAAACAGACCAAAAAACGACAGCGACATCAATAGAACAACAGCGCACATAATAATTAGAAAGCCCGGATATTGAAATTGGAAACCCCAGCCAATCGACTGTCCACCGGCCTTGAGAGCAATTACAACCATGGCCAAAGCCAAGAACGACGAGATAATTCCCGCTGAGAAAGTCAGTCCGAGAAGACGCACGCGGGCTGGCGAGTCTTGCGCTTGCTCAAGAAAACTCATGACCTTAATAGCAATGACAGGAAGCACACATGGCATGATATTGAGGATGAGACCACCAACTAGTGCGAAGCCTAGAAAAGTAAGTAAGCTACCACCAGCAGCACCACTACCACCTTCAATTTTGTAATTAGAATCTAAAACCGACACCGCTTTGGCCGACGCCTCTGAGCTAGTAAGCTCGCTCACTGCGCCCTGAAAGCCATCACCAAGTTGTTTAAATTCTGCGGCTTCAGCCGAGGGCTTGGCGCTCGCAGCGACGGGCAACTGGAGTGCAACTTCGCCCTTTCCGGGCAAACAAATATCTTTGCAAGAAAGCCATTTGATCTTTGCTTTGAAATCAAGTTTATCACCGAGATTGAGTTTAGCAGGGGCAGTGACGACAGCTGCCAAAAGTACTTTGTCGTGGTAGCCATAAGTAGTGATACCGGCATCAACAAATTTTTCTGGTTTTTGCCAAATCAATTCAGAGGCCTTAAAGCCAGGAGGCAACTGCCAATCGATACTAGTTTTCATCCCGGCTTCACCGGGCTCTTTGTAATAGGTATGCCAGCCCTCGGCCATCTCAAGACGCACACCCAGTTTGAACGACTGGCCCGCCACTACTGAATCAGAATCTGCTATCAGATGCGGTGTGACATAAACTGCGTCGGCACTCGCAGCGGTAGAGAAAGAAAGAGTTGCCACCACCAGCAGTACTAAGGCACTTACAAACTTTAACATTTTCGCCCCGTTAGAATCTCTCAATTCTCTCTCCCTTAGCGCTAATTAAATGGCATTTTGTTTGGCAATTTCAGCATACACTTTAGCACTTGCCCTCAGGATTCGCTCTTGAGTTGGATAGCTCACTCGAATCAAGCCAAAGCGGGCCTTCAGGCCCTCTGCCCACTCGAAGTTATCGAGCAATGACCAGTGCAAATAGCCCTTAATATCTACCCCGGCTGCAATTGCTCGGTGCAATTCATGTAGATGTCTCAGTAAATAGTCAACGCGTTTCTCGTCCGAAAGAGACCAATCGCCTTGATCGAGGCTAGCATCAAAAAGGCTGGCATAGCCATTTTCGGTAATTATCACCGGCCTTCTAGAGCCATCTAAATTAAACTGATATGGCAGAGTATCACGAGTCAAAAGATCGTAAAGGCCTTGCGGATAAACCTCCCAGCCTATGTCATTAACTGCTAGTTCGCGCTCAGGAGAACTCTCGCCGAATATATCTATAGGCCAAGACGGACGAAAGCGCGACAGTTCGCGTGTGTAGTAATTGATTGCCAGATAGTCGCACTTGCCTTTAAGACCTTCGACCGGACCAGAAATTGAAATAATTTCTTTGTTGAGGTTAATAGGAAAGGGAAAGCGCACCTCGCCAGTCTCAAGTGACTGCGAGAAGAGCTGATTAAACGTATAGTCGCGGTAGAAGCGAACCATATGGTCAAGTGGACTGAGCGGATTTTTCGGCATGAACGGCCGCCAATGCAAGGTGTAGCTCACCTGAGCATCAGACTTGACGGCCTTAATGGCATCATAAGCAGCAGTATGGCCTTCGAGCAGGCGGCGCACGCACTTAAAGGCAGAAAGATAGTCAGACTTGATGCCTGGTGGCCATAGCCCGGCCACATAGCTTTGGTAGACGTAGGCAAGCGGCTCATTGATTGTGATCCAGTAGTCAACAAGATCGCTAAATTCGGCCACAATCAGTTCAGAAAAGCGCTTAAATTCACTAACAGCATAAGCCGTGGTCCAACCACCGGCAGCAGCCAACCAATCGGGCAAAGTGAAGTGAAAGAGGGTAGCGAAAGTTGTCACGCCGCTTTCTTTAAGACTGGTCAAAATTCGGCGATAATAATCAACTTGTTTTTGATCGAGCTGACTCGGGGCCACTCTTGTGCCGGGTGGTTCTTGCAGCAAAGCCGGCCAATTGAAAGAGAGGCGAAAGGCGTTGAGATTCATGTCGCGCATGAGGACTATGTCATCTTGATAGCGTTGATAGAACTGGCACGCTTGATCGGCGGAGGTACTGTCTGAAATTCTTCCGATTTCATTAGTCCAGAGCGCCCAGTCGGAGAGCCTTGCGGCTATTTCTTTAGGATGACCCTCCACCTGAAAATGCGAAGTGGCAGCACCCCATAAAAATCCGTCTGGGAATTTAAGAGAACCGTCACTCAACTATGTCATCCTCCAATAGCTCGCGAACACTATAATAACTCTGTCCATGAACCTTATATTCCAAATCGCCAGACCACCAGCTAGCGCTGAGACCACTGAGTCCAGCTCTAAGCTCTTTACTGCCTTGGCTCTGGGGGCAATTGTTCTGGTCAACCTATTCACTTTTAGACATAGTTTTGGCGGGTATTTCCTGGCTGACGACTTCGTCCACGTCGACTACCTCTATCATGCCATCGATCAAAACTTCATGCCCCTCTTAGCTAATTTCTGGGGCAATTGGATGCAGGCCCAAGGCACAACTTTTTATCGTCCGCTAATTTCCCTATCCCTAGCCCTCGACTACATTATAGGCGGCCCCAATCCTCTTCCATTTCACATATCGAACTGGTTCTATCAGACTCTAGCCAGTTGCCTTATGTTCCTGCTAGCTGGTCAGATTGGCGAGCGCTTCAGACCAGGCCAAAAGACACTAAACCGCTCCCTGGCATTGGTATGCGGCATTATTTTTAGCGTCTATCCACTTCATTGCGAGGTAGTCAACTGGGTAATTGCTCGGGTCGATAGCGTCGCTCTGGTTTTCTGCTTACTATCTTTCTGGCTCTACTTGAAAAGCGCCGAAAAGAATTCTATCGCCTACAAAGTTAGCCTGCTTGCCTTTGTCTTCGGCCTCATGTCCAAAGAAATGGCTGTCACCCTGCCGCCAACATTGATGCTCTTAAGTCTGCTTAGTAACACCTCTGAGAAAAACTCTATCAAAGAGCGCTTGCTAAAAAGTTTTGGCGAGACTAAGCATTTCTGGTTGATTCTGATAGGTTATCTAGTTTTTCGCATACTTGTGCTTGGCACCATATCTGGAGGCTACGAGGGGTCGGTCGGTCAAGGCCTTTCTAATAGTCTGGCCAAGAGATGGCTAGATGGCTCACTCTTGCGCATATTGTTTCCTTTTAATATAGATGTCTTTGGCGCCAAACATAGCCTATCGGTGCAGCTTAAAGCCGTGTACATCGCTATGTTAGTAAATTTTGCTGCGGCAATGTTCAAACCAGAAGCAAGATCGGCAGCCTGCCGCGGTCTATTGTTTGCCCTTGGCTGGCTAGTTTTAGCACTGCTACCCACGTACCAAGTTTGGAATTTAACAGCATCATTGCAAGGTAGCCGTTTCATTTATTACGGAACAGCCCCAATTGCCCTTATCTTTGCCTGGCTGCTCTTTCCGGTAGAGGCACGTAACTGGCCAGTTTTGAGCAGTTTGCGTTTGGCAGCGGGCACTTGGTTTAGTATCGTTCTATTGATTATTACCAGCGGCAACAACCAGCCCTGGAATCACGCGATGCGCGAAGTGAGCCGCTTTCGAGCTGCCGTGGTAGAGCGCGCCCTCGCCCTGAAGCCTGAGCAAAAGCTCTGTCTTTTAAATGTTCCCCACACCTATCGCGGCGCCCACATGCTCTACAACGCTGCCACTATGTCGGTATTGCTGAGCAAGCCTCTCACACCTGAAGCTATCTACACTAACGTTGTTAGCTTTGAACCGGCCACCTTTGGCGAACCTGACCTGATTAATATCTCGCGCCTGAGAGAAAAAGTCAGCCCTGGCAATGAACTTGGCAATGAACTTTACAGATGGGACCGCAATACCATGACTCTTGACCAAGTTGTCTTCATTGGTGAGCAAAAGACCATCAATCTACCAAGTTTAGAGCTGAGCGATCAAACCAAGTTTGTTTCAAATGAAATCTCACTTAGTGCCAGCTCTCCTGACTTCATTGATGTTGTAGTTGACCCTGCTCAAGCCAAACACTGGCCAGATGCTGTAATGAATCTGAGTGCCCTTTCACCAAGCAATCTGCAATGCCAATTTAACTTACCGCTCAGTGCTGCAGATTCTAAGGGCATACTGCGCTTTGAAGTTTCAGAGCATAAACAGTGGTTGGCACTTGGTAAAATCAGTCAATTGACTCTAACAGTTCAGGGCTTAGAAGCAGGCCAGAAGCTCCACATAGAACAAATATTGAGTGGCAACCTAGTTAACTTACGGCCGACCGTTGAGAGCGATGAGAAGACACTAGTCGAACATGGAGACGGCATCAGTCGACCGCAAGGCAAAAAGCCTTCATTTAATTATGATGCCACCATGGTACCGGGTGCAGTGTCAGTTTATGTCGAAGTTTCTAAGCCAAACAGTTGGTTTGAACATTACACCGGCAGCTTTAGAGCGAGAGAGAAGAGCCCTGAAGCTCAGTTTTCGCACACATTAGGCAAGCTCAAAGGCAACGGCGTT
This sequence comes from Candidatus Obscuribacterales bacterium, assembly GCA_038231015.1. Taxonomy (GTDB): domain Bacteria; phylum Cyanobacteriota; class Vampirovibrionia; order Obscuribacterales; family Obscuribacteraceae. The sequence goes on along the minus strand of JBBRMD010000055.1, from coordinate 25,012 downwards.
CCTATTACTTTTACAGGAGTCAAAGGTCCGGGTTTCTTCCAAATGCGATTGGCGGCACTAGACCAAGATGGCAAAATAATTGGCTACTTTAGCGACCCCTTGAACTTCCAGCTGTGATAGAGGAAAAACATTTGTCCACCGCCGAAAATGTCAGCCAAAAGCCCACTCAGGCGAAACGCCAACTTGAGGGCGCCCGCGTCGACTTTGCCTCGACCAAAACTCAAATGCTTTTGGGAGCCATAATAATCTGCGTATCATGCTTGGTAGCATACGGCCAGACAGTTCTAGTGACATTTCTTGGTCAAGACCTTACTTACGTTCAAGCAATCGCAGACACTCTGCACGGCTCATTTGAGCAAGTAAAAGCCAACCCAACCAGTATTCTTTTAGTTGACTATTTGCTCTACCACACCAACACCCTTGGTTTCCACGTTAGCAATATTCTCCTCACAGCGGTTTGCGGTATTTTGGTGGGCCTAATCACCCTAGAGCTGACTGGTCGCTTAGGCAACCGCAACGGCGCCCTGAGCGCGGTATGGGCCGGTTTGCTTTTCTCGGTTTATCCGTTGCATGCTCAATCAGTGGCCATTGTCTCTGGACGCATCGAACTGATGGCCAGCCTATTTTATTTACTGAGTGTCTTTCTCTTTTTACGCTACCGTTTAATCGATGAAAAACAATATCTGCCCTTCTCTCTTATTACAGCTGCACTAGCACTGCTTATTAGTGGCCAGTCTCTCTCTTTGCCCTTGGTGATTACCCTTTTAGCCATACACCCTAATGGCGGCCGCCAGCTGATCGCCAAAAGCAAGAATAAAATTGCCGACGCTATTTTATGCAGCGCTCCATACTGGCTCATCGCTGCTCTTAGTTTTATCGCTCACCCAGCTTTTCTCGGTCCCGTAGACAAGAAAACACTGCTTTTATTATTTTTCCCAATCAATGAAACGGTTATTAGCGTCGGCAAAATTGTGCCACTGGCATTGATACCGCTAGTTGGCGCCCTATTAGTGGTATTACTTAAATCACAAATTGCTAAACTGCGACTAGTTGAAGCAGCTTCTGCCAATGAACAGCCACTGACGCCAAGTTCAACAATCACAGCCTTGATTTTAGTGACATGGCTGGCTCTTGCAATATTGCCATTAACGGCCCACGATAGTCATCTTTTTTTAGCGGCTGCACCGTTTTCAATGATGATTTCAATTTTGGCTCTTGAAAGTGGCAATACTACCGACAAAGATGCAAAGCTTCTCACAACCTGCGGCCTAGTAGCAATGAGTCTGCTTTATCTCTCGTGGAGTTACTTGCTCACTCTCAATATAAAACCAACCGTCGAAGGTAGCCAAATTGTCGAGAATTTCCGCCGCCAATTAATCAACGTAGCCACAACCAACCCCAAGGTAATGCTAACAAACTGGCCAAAGAACCATCTCGGAGTGCCATTGGTGGGCTTGGCAGAAAATATCAAGCTCTTCGTAGCACCACCGTTTATTGACCGCGACTTATCGTCAGGCGTAAAAGTGATGACCGAAATTGCCCCAATCGCTCAAGACAATGATTTAAAAATATTTGAATGGCAGCAGCCTCACGGCATCTTAGCGCCTCTGCCTCAAACAAAAGAAGAAATTGCTTTCTCTAGCACCAACCTGCCATGGGCAGCCAGTGCAAAAGAATATTTTGCCGCTCTAGTCAAAGGTAGTGACTGGCAGCTCATTAATAGCACGGGGCAATCGGAGGTGATTGTCTCTAAAAATTCACCAGTAGTGAGTCTATTGCAAAATTCAGTACGGCTGACAGCCAGTGAAAAAGAAGCGATACTCTGGCTCTCTGACAAAATAGATCAGCCGGCCTTGCAAGAAAATCGCTGGATATTGAAAATTAAAATCAGCGACAACAGTACTTCTGCTGTTCAATTAGCAGTGCGCGACTTGGGCAAAAACTCAAACATTACCAAGCTCATGGGTAAGAGAATCGGCGCTGATATTTTCTTTGATTTGCGCTTTGACAGCTATCTATTTGACGGTGAAAGCCAACAGATTGGTATAGTGGTGGCCCCAGGAGAATCGGTCTCAATATCAAGCGTAGAATTTGTCAACTTAGCCTCTATAAGAAATATAGGAAGGAAATGATCAAAGATCGCAGCGCCCGCCTCGTCCTCTACCTGGTACTTGCCGTGGCAGCAGTCTACGTAGTCATTCAGCTAGAATCGCTCATCATTTGTCTAATTGCTGCTCTCACTCTGGCATCAGCACTAGCACCCCTGGCGGAAAATCTAGAGAAGCGCAAAATACCTCGAGTGGCTACAGTTATATCCGTCTATCTCCTCGTGCTCGCCCTCTATATAGGGGTGGGTTCTGGACTGGTGCCAATACTTAGAGAGCAAGCGATCAGCATTTACGAGAGCGTTCCAAACTACGGCACTTGGCTCCTGGAAAAGGCTCACAGTCTGACTGCTATGGGTGGCCCAGATCTTACTCATACGCAGATTGCTGCAGATGATATTAGAAATCTCAGTATGAGCACTTTAAACAAAGTGCTGAAAGTAACCGGATCGGTATTCGGCGGCCTGATCAACGGCGTTTTCATCCTCTTTCTCACTGCCTATTTCGTTATTGAGGCTAGCGCCATCAACACCTCTCTGTTAGGTTGGCTACCGGGCCCGCAGGCAGAGCGCTGGGCCGGCCTAATTAGACCAATCGAAAACCGACTGGGCGGCTACGTGCGTGGCCAATTATTGGTCAGTCTCGCTGTCGGTAGTTTCATCGGTATTGGCCTTGCTCTAATAGGTAACGAGAAAGCGTTGATACTCGGCGTTATGGCTGGCTTGCTCAATCTTGTGCCCTATGTGGGCTCGATGATTACTTGTGCTTTAGCGATCATCATCAGCTTCATGCAAGCCCCCTGGATGGGCGTAGCTACAATAGCACTCGTCGCCATCGAACAGTGGTGCGAAAGCACTTTCATCGTTCCTACTCTTTTAGGCAAACAAGTTGACCTGCACCCTTTGATTGTCATGCTGTCAGTCATTATCGGCGGTAGTTTGTTAGGGATTAGTGGTGCTCTTATTGCCGTGCCCGTAACAACAGTTTGCCTATTCTTGGCAGAAGAGTTCTATCAAAAGAAATTAGTCAAAGATGGAGCCAAGCTCAAATCAGAGAGCCTTGCTACAGAGCAGGCCTAACTTCTCGCTGCCCACAAGCTCAGCTACACTCGTATCAGCGTGTTCAAGGGCTAAGGCTAACTCTGCCAAAATTTCTAATACAACAAAAGGCCCGTGATAAACAAGAGCGCTATAAAGCTGTACTGCACTGGCACCGGCAGCCAGCGCTGCCACAACATCGGCTGCCGTAGCAATGCCACCACAGGCAATGATTTGCTGTTTTGCGCTCTTTAATTTATAGAGTTTGCTCACTTGAGCGATCATGCGGGCTTTGAGCGGAAGGCCACTGAGACCACCGCGACCGATTTGTTCTAGGCGCGACTGAGCAGTCAAAAGATTGTCGCGAGATACAGAAGTATTGCCGCAAACAAAACCAGCAATTTCGATTTTAAGGTCTTCTATTGCTGAAAGAATCATAGCGATAAACTCATCTGTGCTATCGGGAGACAGCTTCAAAAACAAAGGAAAATCAAGCTGATTAGCACTACTTATTGCCTTGAGAATTTCTCTAAATTCAGATATTTCTGAAAGGGCACCATCATGAGTATTAGGGCAACTGGTATTGATAGTGACGTAAGCTAGTTCACTTTCTTGAAAGCATTTGAAGGTAGACAGCAAGTCAGAAACCGCTAATTCGCCATGCAGCCCTGGCAAGTTACTTTTGGCAATATTGAGGGCAAGTGGCCCCAGAGGTTGACTGCGTCGCGCCGCTGCCAGCCGCCGAGAAATGGTTTCAGCACCATCTCCGTTTAAGCCCATGCGATTGATAATGGCTTGATCTTCGGGTAAACGAAACAGCCTTGGCTTTTCATTGCCCAGTGAAAACTTGGCTGTCACCGAGCCAATCTCAGTAAAGCCAAAACCAAACTGCGGCCAGAGCGAAACGAATCGCGCATTTTTATCTAAACCCGCGGCCACGCCGACAGGGTTCGCGAGAACCTTGCCTGCCAAGCTTGTGGACAATCTTGGCAAGGCGGCCTGCACTCGCTCAGAAAAAATCGAATCTTTGCCGATGCTAAGTAGCGGTGCCGCCGCCCCAAGCAAGCTACCAACAAAGTCATGAGCCTCTTCGGCATCGAGAAGAAAGAGGGCAGGACGAATAGCGTTTCGATAAATGGAAGTTGCCAGCATTAAGCCACAGAAGATTAATTGTTCAAGACTTCCACAAGTATGCCACGATCATTACCTAAAATCAGAATATCCAAAAACTGATGCAGGTTTTAGAAGCGTAATTCTGACCATTGCAAAGTCTAATCTGAAAGGTTCAAAATGCCTCCCGGGGACAACGACGACATCCCAAAAAAACCAGAGCTGAAGACTTTTAGCTTTGCGCCTCCCGAAGGCCCGAAAGCCAAGAAGAGCAACACGCCTGACAGCGGTAGCTTGCCTGAAATGCCAATCAGCGCTCTCGATAAAAATCTGGTGGGCACGGTAGTTGCCGGTCACTTTCAAATCTTGTCAAAAATAGGCGAAGGTGGCATGAGCGTGGTCTACAAGGCACGCCACATGCTGATGAATAAAGAAGTCGCCCTAAAAATGCTGCACCCACACATGATCGGGCGCGAGCAATCACGCGACCGTTTTCGCCAAGAAGCCCAAGCAGTAAGCCAGATAGATCATGCAAACGTAGTGAGAATCTTTGACTTCGGCATCAGTGAAGACAATCGTCCGTATATAGTCATGGACTTTCTTGATGGTGTTTCGCTGGGAGACATGATCAAAGCCTCTGGCCCTCTAGAGTTACAACGGGCAGTCCGTGTGTTTATTCAAATTTGCGATGCCTTAGCCTATGCTCACAACAAAGGGGTGATTCACCGCGACCTCAAGCCAAGCAACATCATTATTTTAGAAAATGACAGGGCCAATTCTAGCAATCAGGTTGAAGATATTGGCGAGCGCGCCAAGGTTGTCGACTTTGGCATAGCTAAGCTTTTGCCTCACGAAGGCACTGACGCTGCCGCCCTAACCCAAACAGGCGATGTCTTTGGCAGCCCGCTCTATATGAGCCCAGAGCAGTGCAAAGGCGAAAAGCTAGATGGCCGCTCTGATATCTATTCGATGGGTTGTTTGATGTACGAGACCCTGACGGGCAAACCGCCAATCAACGGCGCCAACATGCTTGAAATTCTCTACCGGCACATGAACGAAATGCCTGTGAGTATGCGCGTTGCCTGCCCAGAGAATAAAGTACCACAAGCTTTAGAAGCAATAATTTTCAAGTCTCTCGCTAAAGATCCAAACGATCGCCAAGCCAGTATGCGTCTTTTAAAAAGCGAACTAGAAGCCTTCGACTCGAGCCAAGGTGGTGCCCTAAGCTTCATAAGTTCAGGCTGGAACCTTTATCGCCTTAAGCGCAAACGCCTGACTATGCGAGACAAAATCTCACTAAGCATAAGTGTCTTTGCCCTAGCTTTAGTAGGTCTGTGTTGCAGCAGTCTCGTTTTTCTCTACATTTATGGTCAAGATCAAGGTAAAGAGAATCAGCCACTGGACTGGTATATTCAATTCGCCGACAAGAAAGAAACACCGACGGTCTTCGACACCAGTTCGCTTGGCACAGACAATTTACTCGACAAGGCGCGAGCGAGAGTGCGGCAAATTCGCCATAAAACTCATGGTGCACCGATAACTCCAGGCGACGAATTAGACGATCCAAACTCTGATCTACAGCAAATTCTCAAAGCTGGCGATGCCGCCTACCGCGCTTGTCGCTTTCGTGATGCTGCAGAAATTTATCAATATGGTCAAGAAATCAGCATCCATGAAAATGGTGCCGACGGTATCACTACCCAAGAAGTTGCTTTATCGCTCTTTCGCAGTTACTACTATGCTGGCGAATATTCGCGGGCCATTAGTCAAATTGTTCCGACTCTCAAAGCCTTTAATAGTCAATTCGACAGCGATACCGGCAAGCGCATGAAAGCAGCGCTACTGAGCGCCTTGGGCGATTGCTACTACCGCACCGGCGACTACGACCAGGCGAGGAGATCACTCTACGAAGCAGTTGAATTATGGCGCGAAATCAAACCTAGCGTGAGCAACAACCGCGACCAATCGGTAGAAGAGTTAAGAGCCCTTAGTCTAAGCCGCTTTGGTGATGTCTTCACTCAACTAAAAATGAACGAAGGGGCTGTGAAGTACTATGACCAAGCCAAAGATGCCTGGAAAAGCGGCACAGATGAGCGCCAACGCCAATATAATGTAGCTTTGATTAGCTACAAAAAATCGCTGGCCGAGCTAGCTATGCACAATTACAACAAAGCTAATAGCGATTTTGAAGATGCCATTAGCGAATTAAAGAAGCGTCCAACTGACAAACTCTTTCACAACTCAATGGTAGAGATGTATCAACAAACGGCGATTCTGCAAAAGCAGTCAGACCGTTTGTTTGCATCTATCGGCTCATCGCTGCAAGCCGGTATCAGTAAGTATTTCCAAGACTCCAAAAATATTAAAGCTGATTGATTTCCATATCGCTCGAAAGCAAATCCATTTCAGTTTGTGACGGCTTCAGGCCTTTCGGTAAAGCAAATTCTTTATCAGGAATGGCTCTGGCCTTGACGAAGTGCACTTCAGTTAAAACAACACTCTGGGTCGAGCGGCTCTCACGGCCTTTGATATAACCAGAACGGATCATTTTAAAAGGCAAGCCATAGCTATAAACCGAATAAAGCACTGACTCAAGAGTTTCGTTTATATCGCTATCAAATTTTATTTTCTTACTGACAATTATGTCGTCGCGAAACTCTACATTTTTGTGAGCGTTGCTGTCTGTGATGCGCTGTCCGATGCGCACCATAGTAGTGGCTGGCTGCCCTAAGTAATCGGCCGTGCCCACCACTTTCACCGGCCCAAAGACATAGCGCTGACGAGCGCGATAAATACCAATGCGCTTAGCACATTCATGCAATCCATAGGTGCGGAAGCGGTTGCTTTTAAGCGAATAGAGAGTGATGCGTTTTGTCTTGCGGTTAATGATCATGCACAAGAAAGAGCCGCTCATTTTGATCTGTTGATCGGTTATATACCAAACGCAACCGCCCCACTGGTAGCCACGCTGCCGCACAATCCAACCTTCTCGACTGCCGGATGGATTATTCACCGGCGGCAGAAATGGGTCAGGATCGGCCTTGGCCATAGCCATAGTCGGCGACAGCAATAAATTTAATAAGGCAAATATAGATATGGTTGCTTTGACATTACTATTCATTTTTCGATGCCACATACTGACTTTCAATTTGTGCTCGCAAGTTGTCAGCACTCTCACTATGAGCTGACGTGCCGAGCTTGGCCAATTGCCGCTTAAACCACTTTTGAAAATCATCTACGTAAGTAAACACCACAGGAATGACAATCAATGTAAACACAGTGGAGGTTACAAGTCCACCGATCACCGATATCGCCATCGGTGCCCTAGCCTCTGAGCCAGCGCCAATACCTAAAGCAATTGGCATCATGCCAGCTATCATGGCAATGGTAGTCATCAAGATCGGTTGCATACGAGTCTCACCCGCCAGCATAATAGCTTGGCGCTGCTCGACACCATGCTTCATTGACATCAGGCCATATTCGACTAGAAGAATAGCGTTCTTGGTTACAAGGCCCATCAGCATTGTGATACCAATCAAAGCATAGAGTCCAATTGATTGATGGAAGAAAACCAGCCCGAGAAGCGCCCCACAGAGAGAAAGGGGAAGAGAAACCATAATTGTGAGCGGGTGAAGGAAACCACCAAAGAGCACCACAAGCACTGCATAAATGAGCAGAACAGCTGAACCAATGGCAGTGGCAAAGCCTCCGAAAATATCTCTCTGAATTTCGGCATCGCCTAGGGGCAGTTCGTTAATTGATTTGGGCATGGTCTTAAAAGCGGGTAGCGCATGCACCGCTTTGATAGCTTCGCCCAGAGTAGTGGTGCTATCCAGCCCTGACTCTAAGGTCACCTGGCGCTGTCTGTCAAAGCGATCTATTTGAAATGGACCGCTGCCGAACTTTACAGAGGCCACGCTACTGAGAGGCACGAGTCGTCCGCCATTGGCTGACACTCTCATATCTTCGAGAATACGCAAATCATTGCGGTATTGCGGGTCTAATTCGACGCGAATATTGACTTGGCGATCATCTAAATTGAACTTCGCTAAATTAGCTTCACTGTCGCCCAAGGTACCAATCAAAGCGGTACGAGCAATCGATTGCACCGAAACGCCTTGCCTGGCTGCTTTGTCGAAGTCTGGAGTGACTAATATGTCGGGCCGCAAAATGCCAGCTGATGAACTAACGTCATAGAGGCCTTTAACCGAACGCATTTGATCTTTTAACTCTTCGGCCACGCGCTCTAGCTGATTTGCATCAGAAGAAGTAAGCACCATGCGCATCGGTTTACCACCCATTCCACCCGAGCGCGAGAAGCTTAAACGCGCACCGGCGACGCTGTCTAATTCGGCCCTGACTGACTCTTCAAACTGTTGCTGGCTTACAGAACGCTCAGTGCGGGGCTTTAGCGAAATATAAATAGTGGCCTTAGTAACGTCACCCTGATTGCCACCAGAAGTGCGCTTAGCAGAGGTTGGCGTGCCAATAAAAGCCATCACATTTACTGCTTCTTTGTGCTTAGCGATGATATCGGTGCACTTTTGCGAAACTGCTTTGGTATCGTCGAGATCAGAACCCGGCGGCATCTCAACATTGAGTAAGACTTCGCCACGATCAACGTTTGCCATCAGTGAAGTAGGCATCGATTTGAAAAGGGCGATTGAAGCAGCGAACAATACAAAAGCGGCAATTACTGCTAGCAAGCGATGCCTCATTGCCAAGGCCAAGACCGGCGCATAGACCTTCATGAACTTTTGATTGACAGCCTGTTCCTCTTCTTCTCCGCCAACAGTGCGCATTCCGTAGGCCGCGATCATTGGGGTAATCATACGGGCAACCAAAAGAGAGAAGAGCACAGCAACGGTTACAGTGAGTCCAAACTGTTTGAAGAATTGGCCCGGAATTCCGCCCATACTTGCCACCGGAACAAAGACAACAACAATTGTCAAAGTGGTCGCTATTACTGCTAAACCAATTTCTTCAGCAGCTTCAATAGAGGCTTGATAGGCCGATTTCCCCATGCGCAAATGGCGCACAATGTTCTCGATTTCAACGATAGCATCGTCTACCAGAATTCCAATCACTAGAGCCAAGCCGAGTAGCGACATACTGTTTAAGGTAAAACCAGCCCATTGCATCACAGCAAAAGTAGGAATGACCGATAGCGGTATAGCGATGGCAGTAATGGCTGTGGCGCGCCAATCTTTGAGAAAGACCCAAACTACAAAGACAGCTAATAAAGCACCAAGCACGAGAGACTCTAAAGAAGCATCATAAGATTCTTTGATGTAACGACCGTTGCTGCGCAATTTAACTATCTTGAGTGAACCAGGCAGATTTTCTGCTAGCTCTTTGATTTTGGCATCAACGCCTTTTTCGACGTCGACCAAATTAGACCCGGTGCTGCGCACCACTGAAAATGCAACCACCGGTTGATTGTTCAGCAGAGCTAATTGTCTAACTTCAGAAGTACTGTCTTCAACCTTGCCAAGAGTATCTAAGCGAGCTCGCTTACCGCTAGGCAAAACTATATCGGTCTTTGCCAATTGCGGCACGGTGAGAGCGCTGCCAAGTAGCCGGATAGATTGTTCGCCTTCGCCCACTTGCCCTCGACCACCTGGCAAATTGATATTGAGCTGGCGAATCTGGCTACTGACCATATCGGCCGTAATACCAAGTGCTTCAAGGCGCGTCGGGTCGAGGTTAACGCGAATCTCTCGATCAACTCCGCCGGCCCTCTGAATTTGGCCAACTCCTGGCACTGATAAAAGAGCCCGGGCAACGTCATTGTCTACAACCCAAGACAGTTCCGCTGGCGGTAAGACTTTTGAATCAATGGTATAGGTGACAAAAGGTCCGCCGACAAAATCGAGACGCTGAATAATCGGTTCTTCAATGCCTTGGGGCATATCTTGACGAATTTTCGAGATAGCGTCGCGCACATCATTGACAGCCCTATCGGTATTAGTACCTAGGTTAAACTCAATAGAAGTAGAAGAAGCACCATCAGTAACACTAGAAGCAATGTGTTTGATATTGCCTATTCCGGCAATAGCATCTTCAATTTTCCTAGTAACTTGCGTCTCCAGCTCAGCTGGAGCGGCCCCGAGCTGACTGACAGCCACAGTCACTACCGGCACATCGATGTTAGGGCTTTCATCGATACCGAGCTTAATAAACGATGTAATACCCATTAAAGATAAGACGAGAAAGAGCACCACTACCGGTACCGGATTTTTAATCGACCAGGTAGAAAGATTGAAGTTCATGGCACTCTATTTAGCCGCCTGGGGCACACTCGGTACATTCAATACATTGACTATATCGCCGTCTTTAATAAAGCCAGCGCCCTTAGCAACCACTTGATCGCCCACTTTCAGCCCACTCAAAACTTCGATGTAGTCGCCATCACGACTGCCCACTTCTATAAAATGCATGTGCACTTTTTTGCTGGCTTGATCAACGGTGTAAGCAATGGCGCGATTATCTTTGTAGACCACAGCTGACGAGCCGATAGCGCTCACTTTCCCTTTGCCCAAGCCTATTTCGCCTTTGACAAAATTACCTGGTCGCAAATCTGTTTTCAGCGGTAAGTCTATGCGCACCATACCGAGGCGAGTATCTTGATCTATCATTGGGCTGATCTCACGCACCTGGGCATCAATATCGCCTATGCGAACCACTTGACCAGGTTTGACTAAACCGATGTCAGCTTCAGGAAGATTGGCACGCAGCTCTAGACGACAATCCCGCACCAGGTCAAACATCACCTTACTGGTGCTCGAAATATCGCCAATATGCACGCTACGCTTCAAGACAAGACCATCACAGGGAGCTTGAATAGAGCATTGAGCTAACTGCGAATTTAGCTCAGCGATGCTAGCTGATATCTCAGCCAATTGTGACTTCGAAATCTCAATGTCTTCGCGGCGGCCACCAGAAACACCCATAGTAAGACGATCATTTGCTTGCTGGGCAGCCAATTTAATCGCCCGTACTTTTTGCTCGCAATTGTGCACTTCAGCAAGAAAAACTTTAGCTTGAGTAGAGCGGTTATCGGCATCTTCAGCACTAACTGCCCCTTGGTTTGCTAAGCCTGTATAACGTTTAGCGTTCTCAGCAGCTTCATTGTAATTAGCCTGGGCTCTCGCCAAATTAGCTTCTTCTTGAGCAATGTTGGCCTGCGATTGATGATAGGCATAACGCAAAGAGGTGAGATCTTCAGCTCTGTAAGGCTGTATAGCCTTTAGTAGCGAGGCTTTTGCGCCCAGTAAATTTGCTTTCTTTTTAGCTAACTGAGCTTCGATAATGCTGCTATTAAGTTTAGCCAAAAGCTGCCCACGCTTCACGTGCGCCCCATCATCGACTAAAACCGACTGCACCTTGAGGCCATTATTTTCTGAGCCGACTTGGACGGGATCCCAGGCCCAGACAGTACCACTAACCAAAAGTTTGCGCTCAAAATCACGAGCTTCGACATTGCTTAGCTCAACTGTCAAAACCGCTGCCGTGTTAGCGCGCTCAACCTTTACAGCGGCTTCACGAGCACCGGGGCTGAGCGGAAGCTTGTCTTTAAGGACATATAAAGCTAGACCAAGGACCAAAATAGCTCCAACAATCGCTTGTTTGCGGTTGCTGTTTTTGGGCAGAGCATGTGGTTTGGCCGGACTCTTCTGGTTTTCTAGCTTGGTGTCCATTAATACGAGCCTGAGTAGTCAAGAAATTATAGCAGCCTACATCCTGTTCTTGACTTCTAAAACGCCGCCATCGGCACGTTCAATTAAGTACGCTGAAGTTTCACCAGTGAGAAGGCCTGCTATCAGCTTATACGGAATCAGGTGCCGCAGGCGTAAATGACTAATATCGTAAACAGCTAAGCGACCAGCGACACCGCTTGCTACGCTAGCCTGTCCTAAGCGCAAATGGTTATCATGCACGGGTCGGGGATCTTCTACAAAGTTGTAGCCAGCGCGGCGAATGAAAGAAGAGAGCTTGAGATTGATATCGTTTGTAGCGCAGAGCAGCATGAGCTTGCCTGAAAAATTCTTCAAAGCAGCTTCTGAATTTTTGAAAGAACTAAAGTCAACGTCCGGGCGACACAGTATCAAAGCATTGAAAACCTGATTGGCAGTCGGTTCGCTTTCAAGGGCATGTTGGCAGTAATTTTGCAAAGCGTGAATACCAAGGCTATGGGCGACGATGACAATTTTCTCGCGTCCCAATTTAGCCACCAAGCGCTCAAGGAAAGCAGTAAAATTCGAGCGGCACCCTGGTAGCTTAGCCAAAGAACCAGGGTAGTTATAACAAGGGGTGGCCCAGTCGTATGCTAACAGTGGACCGTTCAAACCAGCACCTTGAAGAGCTTGGTGAATGTCTTTGGCTTGAATCAAGTCTTCTGAAAAACTGACACAACAGCCGTGTATAAAGACAGTCAGTGGCCGTCCACTGCTCGCCACTTCAGCGGACAAGCGCTCAAACAGTTGCTCTTCTGAATAAAGCGAATCACAACCTTCAGCGCGGTCGCCATAAGATAAAGACGGGCTAGTTTTACCCAACCAATCCGAGGCTTTGATGCGCTTTCCTTTTAGGGCCAATTTGCGCTCACAAGCGAAATACAAACCGCCAGGCTTCTTCGACGCACTATTAGCATTGCGAGCGACATTTTCTGGCACGCTAATTTGATTGGCAGGCTCAGCCACGGCGCTCACCTCTGCGGCCCAGGCGCTTGAGCTGTGGGCGCCAGCGCCAAGACAAGTAACTAAAAAGAGTAACGACAGCAGGAAGGTATTGCATCGCCTTAGTATGGCAAAGGCAAAGCAAGAGACGGGGGCCTCAGAAACAGTTAGAGAACTGATTGAATACTTAGACACGAACCTTACAATTATTAGTGTATGTGGATGTTGGCTGTTTTACGATATTCTTCCATCTTATCCCATTCTAAAACTTCAGGTTTTGACTTAACAAGCTCGTTCCAGGTTGTATGTGGCCGGCCTGTGTCGATTTCAACCATTGTGATGCAATCATCGACAGGACAAACTCGTGAACAAAGGTCACAACCTACACAATCTTCTTCTCTGACAACTGGCCACAAACGCTCTTTAGCCTCTTCAGTAATCTTCATCTCTTTCAAGTCGATACACTGGTGAGCAGCATCATCGCAGGCAACGTAGCAAAGGTTGCACTGAATGCACTTATCGTGATTGATGCGAGCAACCGACTGGAAGCCAAGATCGAAGTCACCGAAGCTTGAAACGCGTGGTAGTGACTTGCCGATAAAATCGTTGCAGGTCTCGAAGCCCTTTTCTTCCATCCAATTAGACATGCCATCAATCATGTCTTCGACAATGCGAAAACCCCAGTGCATTACCGCTGTACACACTTGTACAGAAGTAGCGCCAAGCAGCATAAATTCGACTGCATCGCGCCAGGTTTCGACCCCGCCCATACCCGAGATAGGTAGGCGAGCTTTGAGAATATCAGGGTCACCAGCAACGGCGCTAAGCAAATGCAAAGCAATTGGCTTCACCGCTGGCCCAGCATAGCCGCCATGACCGCCCTTACCGCCAACGTTTGGTTGCAATTCAAAAGTATCAAGGTCAACACCCATCACACTGTTGATGGTATTGATTAACGAAAGAGCAGAAGCGCCACCTTTAAGTGCGGCTCTAGCAGGCAAAACAATATCTGTTACGTTCGGTGTCAACTTCACTATCACTGGTTTGGTGGCAACTGCCATTACCCACTCAGTGACCATCGCCGTATACTCAGGAACTTGGCCCATGGCCGAACCCATGCCCCTCTCAGACATACCGTGAGGACAGCCAAAGTTCAGTTCAAAGCCGTCAATGCCAGTTTCTTCGGTGCGTTTAATGATTTCTTGCCAAGCTTCTTTTTTCGACTCAACCATGATTGAAGCGATAACCGCATGGTGAGGGAAATTGCGTTTGACCTCTGCCATCTCACGCAAGTTAAGATCAATAGGTCGATCGCTAATCAGCTCAACGTTATTGAGGCCGATTATTTTGCTTCCTTTATAGTCCATGGTGCCGTAGCGGTTACAAACATTCAGCACCGGAGCGCCGATTGTTTTCCATACGGCACCTCCCCATCCTTGCTCAAACGCTTTCTGTACCTGATAAGCAGAATTGGCTGGTGGAGCTGACGCTAACCAAAATGGATTGGGTGATTTGATACCGCAAAAATCAATCGAAAGGTCTGGCATTTAATTTTTCCCGAATATGAACGTGGGTATTTGTAGAGCAAATAGGTTGGAAGCAGTTTCTAACGTTTAGAAACTGCTTCAGGTAAAGGTTTAACAGTACCAAGCAATTGCTTCGTGATACTGGTAGCAGCAATCTTGCCGTCTTGCACAGCCATTACAGTAGATGCTTCGCCATGACTTCTAACACAGTCGCCACCAGCAAAGATCTTCTCGTGAGCAGTACGATTATCATCATTGACCTTGAGATAACCTTTTACTTGTTCAACACCAAATGGTGCCAACATAGCCAAAACTTTTGATGGCTTATTTTGACCAATGGCTTTAATCACCATGTCGCAAGGCACGACGAATTCAGAATCGGGCACTGGCACTGGGCTGCGACGGCCCGAGGCATCTGGATCGCCGAGATCCATGCGAATACATTTAAGACCATCGACAGCCCCTTTGTCATTGCTCAAAATCTCAATTGGCTGAGTCAAGAACATAAAGCTCACCCCTTCTTTAAGGGCGAACTCATATTCAAAGTGGTAGGCCGGCATTTCAGCTTCTGAACGGCGATAAATCATGGTGACTCGCTCAGCACCTAGCCGTCTGGCAATGGTGGCACAATCGATGGCAGTATTGCCAGCACCGATAACACAGATGCGATTGCCGTGCTTAATTACATCCAGGCTCTCTGTCTTGGTTTCTTCGACAAATTCAAGACCATCTAACACACCAGTAAGCTGCTCGCCTGGTACTTCCATCTCAGGCACATTGCCTAAGCCGATGGCAAGAAAAACAGCATCGTGTTCTTTTACTAGTTGATCGAAACTAAGGTCTTTGCCAATCTCGGTGTCATTTTTGAAGGTGACACCTAACTCTTCAATCATCTTCACTTCAGCCAAACTTACTTCAACTGGTTCTCGAAAAACAACAATGCCATAAGTAGAGAGACCGCCAGACCATTTTTTCTTGTCATAAACAGTCACTTCAAAGCCAGCCTTAGCTAGCTCGCCAGCACAAGACAAACCAGCAGGGCCAGCACCAACTACGGCAATTTTCTTGCCATTCGGTTCGCCTGCTTTGAAAAAGCGAATACCTTTGGCGTTAGCATAGTCAGTGGCATAGCGCTGCAAGCGGCCAATAGCAATTGGCTTATGGTCAGCAGTGAGAACGCAGTCGCCTTCACAGAGAACGTCAACAGGGCAGACGCGCGAACAAGTAGCACCCATCAAATTAGACTCTAAGATCGTGCGTGCAGAGCCTTTGGTATTACCAGTAGCAATCTTGCGAATGAAAGTGGGAATGTCAATATCTGTGGGGCAGGCCACCATGCATGGTGCATCGTGACAATAGAGACAGCGGTTTGCTTCTAATACTGCTTCTCGTTCTGAAAAAGGCGGGTAAACTTCCTGAAAGCGCTCTTCCAGTGTAAGTTCCCAGGCCTTATATTTATTGGGCTTGTAGTGCTCTGCCATGGGTCCTCGCCTGATAATTCAAGATTTTTGTATTTAACTATTCATCAATTTCGAAATACTTGGGTACTCAAGTATTTTCCAAATTGGACCTATGTATTTGACTCGACTTGACTTGACTAAGCTAAGCTCAACTTAAGCAATTAAAGCTTAACTAAAGTGTCATAGGTCTCAGGTCTTCTATCGCGGAAGAACTGCCAGGTATTGCGCACCTGCCTGATTTGATCTAAATCAATATCAGTAACAAGAAGCTCTTCTTGATCACGGCTGGCACAAGCAATTATTTGACCACGTGGGTCACAGAAGTAGCTGGAGCCATAGAACTCACCGATATTCCAGGGAGCTTCAGTACCAACACGGTTGATGGCACCAACGAAGTAACCGTTAGCAGCAGCATGGGCTGGTTGCTCTAGCTTCCACAAATATTCAGACAAACCGGCAACGGTAGCCGATGGATTGAAGACAATTTCAGCGCCGTTCAAACCAAGGGCGCGCGCACCTTCAGGGAAGTGGCGGTCATAGCAGATATAAACACCGATGGTGGCATAAGCAGTTTTGAAAACTGGATAGCCGAGGTTACCTGGTTTGAAGTAGAACTTCTCCCAGAAACCTGGGGCCACATGAGGAATGTGATTCTTGCGGTATTTGCCTAGATATTCACCGTTAGCATCGATTACAGCAGCAGTGTTGTAATAGACGCCAGCTTGCTCTTTCTCGTAAATTGGCACAACCAATACCATTTGGTATTTCTTGGCCAGCTCCTGCATTTTTTTGATAGTTGGGCCGTTGGGAATTTCTTCGGCGGTGTCGTACCAACAAGTTTCTTGCTCAGCACAGAAATATGGGCCGTTGAAAATCTCTTGATAGCAAAGAATCTTGACGCCTTTATCGGCGGCCTGCTTGGTGTACTCAATATGTTTTTTCAACATACTGTCTTTAATTTCTTCAAGCAGTTTCTTGTCAGTTCCACCTTCTGGTGAGATTACATCATTCTTGGTTTGAATCAAGCCGCAGCGAACTACTCTTGAGTTGCCATTGTTGCTGGACATTCTTTTACACTCCTAAGTATTTACTGGCTGTTAGGCTTTGGCGTGAACTTTGACGACTGACTCGATGCACTTTTTCAACACTTTGAGCATAGTGTCGACATTATCTTTAGTGATTGAAAGTGGTGGCTTGATGCGAATAACGTTGCCCCACATTCCACCTTTACCAATCACCACACCTTCGTCTTTAGACATTTCAACGATGCGCATGGTTTCTTGTGAGAGCGGCACTTTATTCTTGTCAGCTAATTCGATACCAACCATTAGGCCTTTGCCGCGCACATCACCGATAACTTCAGGAAATTGCTTCTGCAGATCTTTCAAACCGGCCATCAAATACTCACCAACAACATGAGCGTTGTTCATCAGTTTTTCTTCTTCGATAGTCTCAAGTACAGCTAGAGCGGTTGCTGCCGAAACAGGGTTGCCACCAAAAGTATTGATTGTCTGTTTCTGCAAAGCTTTAGCTACGTCATCAGTTGTAATCACAGCACCAATCGGCAAACCATTGGCTAAGCCTTTAGCCATAGTGATAATGTCTGGTTGCACGCCGTAGCTGCTGATACCAAACCAATGTTTACCAGTGCGGCCGACGCCAGTTTGCACTTCGTCAGCAATAAAGAGAGCACCATATTTGTCTAGAATCTTTTTCACTTCGATGAAGTAATCGTCTGGTGGCGTAATAGCACCACCAACGCCCTGAATTGGCTCAGCAATCATGACAGCCGGTTTACCGCTTGTTTGCGACTGAATAACACGCTCTACATCTTGGGCACATTCAAGGCCGCAGCTATCAGGTGACTTTTTAAAAGGGCAACGGTAGCAGTAAGCGTTGGCAGCATAAGCCACTCCAGCAGCCGGCATGGTGTCGGGGCGCCAGTTATGGTTAGCAGTAAGAGTTGAGGCTAGGTGCGACTCACCGTGGTACGAGTGCTCAAGGGCAATAACTTCGTGACGACCAGTAGCCAAACGAGCGAAGCGAATAGCGGCCTCATTAGCTTCAGTGCCTGAATTGGTGATAAAAGACTTACTCATATCACCAGGGGCAACCTCGGCCAATTTCTCAGCCAGGTCGACCATTGGTTGGGTCATAAATATAGTAGAGGTATGCTGCAGGGTATTAACTTGGTTAACCGTTGCTTGAACTACCTTAGGGTGGCAGTGACCGACAGAGACGGTGACAATGCCAGCGAACATATCTAGATATTCGCGACCGGTTTCATCAAAGAGGTATTGACCCTTCCCCTTAACGAAGTGAGGTGGGTCAGCGTACATTTGCTTAACACCAGGGATGATGTATTTCTCACGCTTCTTTTTGAGCTCTTCGCGATTCAAGGGAACTGACATTTATTTCTCCTTGGAAAAAAACCAACGGCAAACATATTGGAATATGACCGGCAACAAACAAACCGAGCTAACCGCCAGCCCGCGGGAAGCCCATGATGAACAGGGATGCCATAACTCAATTGCTGAATATATCAAATGGTACTAATGTATCTTTTGTATAGTCAACATCTCGTAATTAATGCTAGTTAATGGAAGGCGATTGAAAAGAGATTATTTACAGGCACCTGTAAGCCTAGGCAATCCTCTTGTATACTCACAGGTTCTTGCTGTTACCTCTGGGGCGCCAGAAAAATAGGAACCGAATGATCTTCAGCAGCGTTCAATATCTTCTTTTCCTTCCTGTAGTGGTCTTTCTCTATTGGCGCCTCAGTGGTCTGCCTCGTCTGATTTTGACCGTTGTGGCAAGCTACGTCTTTTACATGAGCTGGCTGCCAATCTACGGCGTACTGCTCGCTCTGATGACGGTGATCAACTGGGCTCTATCTATAGGAATAGAAAACTGCCGCAAAAAAGAAGCTGTCACCGATGCTCTGGTCGAAAAGTCAGAAGAGCCGGCGCCGACAGCCAATGGCCTGCCCAGCAAAAAAACGAAAGTAAAACTAGTAGTTTCTTATGACCGCCCGCTTCTTGCCAAAACAATGTTGATATTTGGCTTGCTCTTAAACGTCGGCGCCCTCTGCTACTACAAGTACATCAACTTTGTCGTCGAAAATATTAGCGCCGCAGTGCACGCAGCTGCCCCCTTCATTCCGCAATACCAAGCCCAGCTCTCAGCTCTGCACCTACCGATGGTAGAAGCTCTGCTTCCTTTAGGAATAAGCTTCTTCGTCTTTGAATTTGTGCACTATTTAAGCGACGTCTATAAAGGTGACAAAGCGGTTCGCTCATTCTTTGAATTTGCGGCCTTCGCTGTTTTCTTTCCTTCGCAAATTGCTGGACCAATTAAGCGCTACCAAGATTTCATTCCTAAACTGCGCAATCCACTGCCATTAACCAATGCTTTAATGATTGAAGGCAGCAGCTTATTTATGCAAGGGCTCTTCAAAAAAGCAGCGCTGGCGGACCCTATTGCCGCCATCATCGCCAGACCTTACGCCACTCTCGACCCGCTCTCTTGCCCAGATGCCTGGCTGGCAGCCATTGGCTTTGTTGTGCAAGTCTACTGCGACTTCTCTGGATACACCGATATGGGCCGCGGCTCAGCTCTTTTACTCGGAATCAGACTACCAATAAATTTTGACTTGCCCCTCCTCTCTACCGACATATCGGTGTTCTGGCGCAAATGGCACATGTCACTAGGCAGCTGGCTCAAAGACTATATCTATATACCTCTTGGTGGTTCGCGTGCCGGTATCTGGAATCAGCACCGCAACCTCTTTATCACCATGGTCGTCTGCGGCATCTGGCACGGTGCTACTTGGCACTATATTTTATTTGGCGCCACTCAAGGAATCGGCTTAATTGTGCACCGCGAATGGTGCGCCTTCTTAGCTAAAGTTCCCACTCTTAAAGGCGCCTGCAATAGCCACGTAGGAACAGTCTTGGCTGTGCTATTCAATACTGTATTCGTCGTCCTTACCTATTCGATTTTCAGATCACCTGATATTCCTCATGGTCTGAACCTCTGGGCCGGAGCTTTCAGTTTCAACGGTGCTTGCACCATGATTGAACCACTGCTGAAATCGGGCGTCTTGGTAATTGGCGCTACCTACTTTATCTTCTGGCAACTGACTGAGTACTTGCGCAGTCACCAAACTATTCTCGATCAGCTCATCAAAACGAAAGACCGCACCTCGTTCTTGAACCCGGTTCGCCTAGCAACCTATACCGCTGCAGCGATCTTAATGGTGGCTTCAAAGCCCCTCGAAGCGGTTCCTTTCGTTTACTTCCAATTCTAGAGACGAACTAAAATGCCGACCAATCTAGCAGCACAAGCAGAAGAAATAGAAAATAGGGTTGAGCCGAGAACACCGGTTGAATACAAGCAGCCGCTCTTCAAACGTCTCTTACCTTATGTTGCCTGGCAATTGGTGGCCCTATTAGCAGTTGAAGGTGTACTTGCCTGTTCTGGCCTTGGAGAAGAAGAGCTATTTAAGCTCGATCCTGAAATTGGCACCATTCACATGACCGATAAGAGTATTACCTGGCGCAAAGAAGGTTATGCTCGGTCTTATCTGCATGCAAACGGCCTGCGCGAAGCAAACGTCACAGAGGCTAAACCCGCTGGCGTCTATCGCATTGTCTTGCTGGGTGATTCGCAAGTAGAAGGCATCCAAGTGCCACTAGAGCTGACAGCCGGTCAACTCTTAGAGAAGCGCCTAACTAAAGAGCTGGGACGCCCAGTGCAAGTATTGAACTTTGGCGTCTCTGGGTATTCTAGCGTGCAAGAATTTCTGCTGATGAAGCGCGAAGTCTTTAAATACTCACCAGATATGGTGCTAATGGGTTACGACAGCAGAGACATGTTTGAAAACTGGTCGGCTCCAGACACCGCTATTTCAAACCTGCGCCCCTACGCTCTCAAGCTACCAAAGCAGAAAGTACTAGTAGATTCTGGCCCAGTCAAAGCTTTCATGAAATCGCCGCGCGGTAAATTTCTCAACAGCATCGCCTGGCTCCGAGCCAATTCGCGTATTTGGGGCCTAATTTCAGCCTACGAAGCCGAAGCTAGCAGCCACAATGAGTTGTATAAGGCAGTAATCGGATTCTTTATCTCACCAGTGAAAGTGTCGAAACAATGGCGTGAAGAGGCCTCTAAAAAAGAGTTCTGGCCAAACACAGCTGCCCTGATTTACAAATCAACTATTGGCGCCATTCACATTGAGCTTCCCAGCTGGGAATCGACAAAGCCACAAGCCCCAGCGCAAGCTCCTGAAGTCGTTGCTCAAGTGAAGCAATCAGAGAAAGTAGCCAAGCTTGAAGAAGAGGCAAAAGTTGAAGCGAGCAACAAGACCTTCATCGGTGTAATCACCAACACCATGGAAGCTCTTTTGCAAGAGTTTAAAAAAGAAGCCAACAGTCATGGCGCTCGTTTTGCTGTCTACGCTCTGCCATCAAGAGCAACCCTGGCACCAATTGCTGGAATGGACCAGCCGATGCTAGGAGTGAACCACCCTGCTGAAGTGGCCATTATCAAAAAACAATGCCAAGAAAATGACATTGCCTACATTGATGCTCAAGCCGAAGCGACAACCTATAGCACTGAAAGACTAAACAGCATGTTCTACACCGCTCACTTAACACCAAGCGGGCAAGAATATGTAGCAAACCAGCTCGATGCGCCACTAGCTGAGTTAATCCGTCAGGCAAAGTAGACAGTGTCGCTAGAAAGATTTTCAAATTTAGATCTTGCGCGCCGCATGGAGCGCAACTATATCAATGGCTTTCGCCTCATAAGTGGTATCAACGGTACTATTTTTAGCGAAGATGAGGACACCGCAGAATTCTGGTCTGGCTATAGTGCAGCCTGGATCAATGGAGTCTTTCGCACCAATGGTAGTGCCAGTAATTTAGACGAAATAATCGCTCGCACACTCAGGTAGAACCCAGCGGTGCCAATGCTACGATGTCTATAAACTATGCGAATTTGTCCGCGAATGACCCTAAAGATCTTAAGATTCTAAAGATTCTTAAGATCTTTAGGATCCTTAGTGCTGACTAAAAGACAAAGCAGTCGCATTCACGGTTCTGCCAGCTAGTTGGGTTTAGCATGGCTTTCATCTCTTCTAAAAAATGATTTGAGTGACACTCAGCTGTCAACGTTTCTACTTTCGACGTTTCTATTTTGAACGTTTCTGCTTTGACGCCAGCGAGCGCGCCGTTGGCAAGGCCAACCGGCGACCAGCTTGGACTGACTGGCAGCTCAGCCGGACTCAAATTTTCATAGCTGTCACCAGCATAGACAACCTTGCCATCGACAACAGTCAAAACTGAGTGCAGGCCGCGGATATCATCATCAGGTATTGAGAAGTAATCTTTACTGAGTACTGCTAAATCGGCCAAGTAACCTTGTTCTATAAGACCCTTGTCTTTATCTTCATTGGAGAACCATGCACTACCTGCGGTGTAAAGCCGGAGAGCCTCAGTGCGAGACAATAAGTTACCCGATTTATAAAGGTTTGTGCCACCAATTGTGCGACCAGTGGTGAGCCAATCGAGTGCCACAAAGGGATTGTAACTGGCTACACGTGTAGCATCAGAGCCAGCTCCTACAGGCAGCTCTAGGTCGAGCATCTGCCTTACAGGTGGTGAACACTCGGCGGCAACTTTGCCGTAGCGTTCAACAAAATATTCACCCTGAAAAGCCATACGATGTTGAATAGCGATGCCACCACCTAAAGCCTTCACACGCTCAAGGTTCTTAGCTGAAATAGTTTCAGCATGGTCAAAGAACCAGCGCAGACCATCGAAAGGCACTGTCTTATTGACGCGCTCAAAGACATCTAATGCTTTTTCGATTGTCTCATTATAAGTAGCATGCAATCTGAAGGGCCAGCGAGCAGAGGCCAAAGTATGCACCACTTCTTCAAGCTCAGCTTCCATGGTGTCGGCCAAATCAGCGCGCGGTTCTTTGAAGTCTTCGAAATCGGCAGCCGAAAAAACAAGCATTTCTCCAGCACCATTCATTTTATAGAAGTGGTCACCAGCCCCAGGTTTAGTCATATCAACCCAACGCTCAAAGTCAGCGTTTTCATGCTTCGGATTTTGCGTAAAAAGATTGTAGGCAATGCGCACAGTCATCTGCTTTTCTTTATGCAGATGATCAACTACTTGATAGTCATCGGGATAATTCTGGTAGCCTCCACCAGCATCAATTACGCTGGTGATACCAAGACGATTGAGTTCGCGCATAAACTGACGGGTAGAATTGATTTGATCTTCAAGACCAAGCTTTGGCCCTTTTGCCAAAGTAGCATAGAGTATTTGGGCATTTGGCTTGGCAATAAGCAAACCGGTAGGATTACCAGAAGCATCACGCTGAATCTCGCCACCAGGAGGGTTAGGAGTCTCTTTCGTGTAACCGACCGCGCGCAAGGCCGCACCATTTAAAATGGCGCGGTCATAGAGATGCAAGAGAAACACCGGCGTGTTTGGAGCAATTTTGTTTATCTCGGCTAGAGAAGGCAGCCGTTTTTCTTTAAATTGAAATTCGCACCAACCACCGACGACTCTAACCCATTGCGGTGCAGGGGTACGATCTACCTGTAACTTCAAGAGGGTGAGTGCCTCTGCTAACGAAGTTATGCCGTCCCAGCGCAGCTCAAGGTTATAGTTGAGGCCACCTCTAATTAGATGCAGGTGTGAATCGTTCAGACCAGGAATGACCGTCCTACCGTTGAGGTCAATCAACTTGGTCTGCGACTCTTTCTGGGCCATGATTTCTTTGTCGCTACCGACAGAGTGAAAGCGATTTCCAGAAATTGCTACAGCAGAAGCGAAACCAGTTGGAGTCGATACTTTGCCGTTGTGTAGAATGAGGTCGATCGAAGAATTAGACTGCTTAGAAGAATTAAACTGATTAGGAGAATTAAACTGATTAGGAGAATTAGGAGTGCTACTGCTCATAAGGGTTTCCTGATTTCTAGTTAGATGCGCTCTTTATACCGGCTTGGACAGCTTCAGCAGCACCAGGCAAATTCACCTTGCCAGCTTCTAAAGTGAACTAAGTGAGCACCACTTTAGGTACCAACTTCTGGGCGGCCAATTTCTTCTGAATCGCAATTCCTTCCACAAAACCTTGCACTAACTGTTGGTCGAAATCAGCAACTTTGACTGTCGTAACTCCAGCGTCGGTGACGTTAGGCGACAAAGAAAATTTATCGACATTAAGCTTACAAGCCTCACGGGCAGCCACTAAGCCAATATTTTTCATGCGAGCAGCAGTAAAGGTTTTAGGATCACCAAGACCGATAAGAAGTAGTTTTTTAGCTGGCACGGTGCCTGGCAAAGGAGTAATTAGTAATGTCTCTAATTCGTGTCCTGTGAAATCGCCACTATCACGCAGCTTTTTGATTAGCCCACCCATTTGATCATCGAACGATTTTGTACCACCAGACAACTGATCACCCTCTACCTGATGCTCAAAGAAACAAGCAGCCTGCAACGGTGTCACTCTTGTTGCTGGACCTTCAGCTCTGACAAAAATATTGAGCTTATCTGGTGCAGCAAAAGGCCCTAATTGCGCAACCGTCTCTTGGGCCGCTGTTACTCTAGAAACACTAATCAAAGCCAAAAGCACCAAGAAAGAAGAGAATTTACGCATAGGAACTCCTAAATCTCATAATCGTTATTTGGTTTAGAACATCGACTAAAGCAGCGGGCAGAAATGTCATACTTTCTGCAGAAAAGATGACATTTGCCGCAATCCATTTGGCTTGGGTGCTGGCAGTATCGTGCTTTCGCTCACTGCTCCCTAAAGCCGGCTGTGTATAACTGTATATGTATGTGAGATACGAATGAATTTGCCCATGGTGAAACTGTGGTTCACGCGCTTGGCTAGTGCGGCAGATATACACAACAGCCACCAAGGCTGCACATAGAATTACCAAGAGATATCGAAAGTATTTTCAGAGGGGGACTTCCAATAGATTTCAGCTCGGATATACTAATTGCATAACCGGTGAGCACCCACCAATAAATAAGTTGAGTGCTTTGAGCCGAGGGGTTAAGTGGAAACGACAGGTCT
>JBBRMD010000054.1:0-42628 GCA_038231015.1 Candidatus Obscuribacterales bacterium | reverse complement strand
TAATTTTTAAATACTGTCTTCTATAGTTAGATTCTTGTTTTTGAAAAATTGAAACCTTAAAATCGGCTTTACAAATTCGTTGTGATTACTTATTGCTTGCTCAGTGCTGAACAAGAAAGTCCATCGCTACATAGCAATAGACTTTCTTGAGGTTCAAGCCAAAGAGCTGAACCTATGGATATTCAGCGAACAGCGTATTCGAACTTGTCGTCACCGCGCAGGCGTTCCCAGCGCAAGAAGATGGGGAACTGGCTGCCCCAGGTCGGGTAGGCCGCCATGACCGCCGCGATCAAGAGCTGCACATGGTCGAACTTGGTGATCGCTTCTTGGTTGATGAAGAGGCAGGTCTGAACAACAGAACCACGAGCGCCGGCGGCGACGTTGGGGTTTTGCATGACGACGAAATAGGCGTAGGAGGGCATGGTGGCTTTCGGTTGGTTGGTTGATTGGGAAGTCCAAATGAAACTGGTGATTCAGCGAATCGACGGCTGTGTCGCTCTGTTGGCGTGCTCAGCTCAGCTTGAAGTGGCAGATGTTGCGGGCCTTGTGGGTGAGCACGACGATGTAGTTCTGTTTGGCGAAATTGGCGATCACTTCGTCGATCACGGCTTGGTCATAGCCGCGGGTGCTCGGGCTCCAGTTGTTGGCCAAGACGGCAGCTTCGATCTGGCCGGTGAGCAGGGCGACGTCGGTTTGGTGTTGGCTGACGATCGGTTGCTGTTGGGCCTTGAGCTGGTCTTTGTTGGGCAGGGTCATGATGTTCCTAAGTAAGTGTTGAGGGCCGGGCATCTCACATTTTTCTAAATCACAGGTTGATCAACTCAAAAATTGGTCGGTCAAAAAGTGAACACTGCACAATTCCAAAAACTTCCCAACAATGCATAAACCACTGCTCTACCGAACAGCGTTGCTGTTTGGTGGATAGGTGATAGGTGCGCTAATGGGGTGTGTTTAAGTGCTTGTTGTGGAAAAAGAGGAGATACCGATCTTCTATCTCAAATGTTCAAGAATAGTCTAGACAGCAAGATAAAATAGTGTCTGCTATTCGGCTTTTTTCTCACTAGTGTACTAGTGCTAGCTAACACCTAGCTTTTTTGGAACAGTCGTAATGCGGCTTCGGCTAAGATGGCCGTGCCAATGGGCAAACAGTTTTCGTCAATATCAAAGGTCGCTGTTTGGTGAATTCTACGGCTGCTAGAAATTTCAGCGCCGAGGTAAATCATCGCACCCGGTACTTGTTCAGTTAGCAAAGTAAATTGATAATTCCACGATTTTCTTTTGATAGACAAAACATTGTTGCTGCCGATCACATCAATGGCCGAGACGTTGAGAACGGCTGTAATTGCCGCACTACTTACGGTCTGTTCTATGCACTTAGCAAAGTCGATAGTGGCATTGCTGTCAAAAGTTTTGGCAATTTTCTCGATTTGTTCTCGCATTTGTTTTTGCGTCTCGGCACTATAGGTTTTTAGTGTGCCGCAAATTTCGGCGCCGCTATGGTTCTCGATGCCCTCTTGTTCAACTGCTTGGTTGTAGCCGCTATGCATTGACTGTACCGTGATACTTACCTGGTCAGAGCTAGAGCCGACAGCGGTTGATTTAATTGCTGCCGGGGCTTTATATAGTTCACAGACCGTCTTAGCTACAGTGAGCGCACTATCGGCGCCGCTGGCTAATGTGTCGTCTCCGTGTTGATTGATACTAACGACAAATTTTTGCACCGAAGGTAGCGTCGCTCCGGTCACTATTCCGACTTTGCCAGTTGGTAATGTGGCATCAACGTGCAAGCTGAGCAAGGCAGTAACGCCTTCCAAGGCCCCCGCTTCTATCATTGTGCTAGCACCCGGCTTACCTTCTGCATCGTCACCTGGTTGAATAATTATGCGCAGTTTTCCCGCCAACTTCTGTTGGCTAAGAATTGCTGCTGCGCCAAGAGTGCAGGCGAGGTGTGCGTCATGGCCACAGGCATGCATCACACCAGCTGTTTGTGATGTAAAAGCGGTTCGGTTTAGTTCTGATATTGGTAGGCCGTCCATGTCGCAACGTATTGCGATCATTTTGTCGCTCTTATCTAAGCCTGAATGTAGGTCTGAGTCTGAATTTAAGTCTATGTCTGCCACTAGTCCGGTTTTTCCACCCATTTGGCGCACAGTGAAGCCCAGTGCAGTGAGCTTTTCTGCGGCATATTTAGAGGTGTTGAATTCGGCAAAATTTAGTTCGGGATGTGCGTGCAAATGCCGGCGCATAGAAATAAGTTCGGCCTGCATCGCTTTAGCGTTTTCAATAGTCGAGGTCATTTTGCACCAACATGGACAGGAAAGCCTCTAGAGAAGAGCTTTATATCTTACCGCTTTCACCCGTGCAAAATATTTAAGGGCTTATTAATAGACTGGTCAACTATTTGGGTGAAAAAAGAGAAATCAAGGCAGCCTTATATAGGCTTTCTTGCTTCCTCTCTGCAAAGCTAGTTCACAAGGACAGTGACCTAGCTTTGCCTTGCTCAGCGCTTCGCTAGAGCAGCGAAGTATTGTGCCAAATCGGGCAGCTTGTTGGCCAAGTAGTTCAAGGCACCAGGGAAGCCAACGCTTGAGTCGTTCACCGCGCCGCCGCTTTCGCTGCGACTTAGGGTCTGCTCTGCTTCGAGCAGGCCCAGTTGGTACATCAAGTAGCCGTTGTTGATCAGCTTCGGCTCTATGCTGGTGGCACGAGTGGTACCGTTGAGCGCGATGTTGACCACGACAAAACCGTCCTTGCGCTGTTGGTAGTCTTCGCCACGAAGGGCCAAGACCAGACCCAGTTCTGCTGCCACCCTGAAGTCGCGGTCGAGGCCAGCTTTCAGTGTCACGGCTTTGAGACCGAGGCGACCGTTCGGCGCCCAGTCGGTTGCTCCGGGCAAGGTTGCTTGCTGATTGGGCGACAGCTGGTTGAAGTACACGAACATTTTGTTCGGGTTGACGATGCCATGGCAGCGCGGGTAGAACGAGTTCTCGCGAAGGTCGACCACCTTGACGAGGCCCACCTCCGCCTTATGCATGGCGAAAAGACTTTGCACCACGGGCGCCACTGTCGCCGCAAAGTCGCTCCGTCGATCGCGCAAGTTCCACTGGGTTAGAGCGGCTTCAGCAGCCTCTTTGCCCTCTGCGGTCAGAAGCTTGGTGTAGAACGTGTCACCCTGACGCAGACGTTCGTTAATGTAGTGTTCGTACTGCGAAGCCATGGCGTTGCCACTCACCAACGCTTGCAGGTCCGAGACGGCAGACGGTGTGAAAAGTTGTTGCATGTTGATCTTTCGTTCTTAGTTGCGCACGCGAACGGTGATGTCGCCAGTGCCCGAACTGCGCTTAGTGATGGTGCCGAAGCGGCCCCGCATATTCGTGTCACCGCTGCCCGAATTGTTGATGCTGCCAGCTGAGGCTGCGCCACTGTGAATGGTGGCGTCGCCTGAACCGCTTTGACGCAAAGTGAGGATGTCGACCTCGAGTTCATCGACGTCCAGGTCGCCAGACCCAGACATTGAAGCCTGAAACGACTGCCCCGCCAGCTTGGTGATTTCCAGGTCGCCCGAGCCGGCCATAGAAGCCTGAACAGAGTTGCCGTTCAGTAGGTTAATCTTGATGTCACCGCTGCCGGTGCAACGCAGGGTGGCGGCAGCCAGTTCTTGCAAGTTGCCCGCTTTGAAATCGCCGGAGCCATTCAAGGTGACGCTGATATCGCCGCCTTGCCAGCAGTCGACGCTAACATCGCGGCTGCCGCTGTTGGTCAGCTGTAAGCCGCCGCGAAAGGAAAGAGGAACCACCAGTTCGAGGCGGTCAGGCTCGGGAGTGGCGCTCTCATCTTTGCCCGAATCGTCGCTGTCATCGCTAACACCGGTGACCTTCTTGCCGTCGATCCAGACGTCATTGCCTTCCATCCGTACATGGCGACCGCCAGAATTGATGACAGTGCAGTCACCAGCGATGATCTTGCCGCGATTTGAGCCGCCGACGACGATGCCAGCACGACCTACTGCAATTGAGCCAGGGCCTACGGCGACGGCTCCACGACCAGAGGCCTTGATGCTGCCGCCTATGAAGGTGCCTCCGCGGACGTTGACGTTGCCGCCGATGTAAATGTCGCCGTTAAAGGTATTTGTGCTGCCGCCCGTCTGCACCTTGGTCTGCAGTACCTCGCCGCCTGTCACTTTCCAGTTGTCGGGGTTGTTGGCGTAGACGATGATGTCATTGCGCTCCTCGTGGCGGATGGCGACTGTGGCATCGATGACCTGCAGTTGAAGCATGGCCAGCGAAGAAGCGATCTGACTGACTTGGGAGAGAGATTGAGTTGACATACCAGTTCCGAGTTGAGCAGTGTTTGCCGCTGAAAAGTTGAGGCTCAGCGGTGCGAAAAAAGAGCTTCGGCGCTGTGTTTGACTCAGCGGTTGCGGACGTTCCAGAAAATGAAGACGACCACGGCAGCGCAAGCGCAGGCACCGATTGCGATAGCGCCGCCGAGCCAGGCGAGACCGATGGCGTAGAGGATGGCGATGATGGTGAGCAGGGTGGTGTATTTGTTGACTCTGCGGCTGGCGCCGCCGATGCCACCGATGCCGGCCACCAAGTAAACGAAGCTGAGGATGCCGAGGACGACAAGTGAGGGGATGAAGTAAGCGATGAAGTTGATCATGTGGTTCTTAGTGTGTTGGTTGGGAAAGAATGGTTGGGAAAGAATGTTTCGGCAGGCTGGTTAGGCCTGGTTTGCTGGTCTCAAATTGCGTAGGCAAGGCACGATTGAAATGCCTTGGCAGTTGCGCACTGAGAGTTCAAGCAGCAAGATTGCTACTCGAAAGCTCTAAGGAAGTTATAGTTGTTGCTTGCGGCGTTACTGCTGAATATTCCGGATAGAAGAAAGTAAATGTGGTTTACCTATGCTTATCATTGAGTATTTACTAGATACTAATTTCTTGATTTGTATGCGCTAGCTACTCTAAATGCGCTAAATAAGCACTTCTCGCTGGCTCTGAGGTGCGCGCTCAATTCATTTGCTGGCGACTAGGATGGGGCTTTCACGAGAGATCACTAACTTTCGCACATGATACTTGTACAGCCAATTTTCAAAAACTTGTACACCTCGATAGTGCAATCACCTGGTTCGCGAGCTTTGCATAAGCGAAGAAAAGTACAAAACAAGGCAAAAACAGCAAGTACGAATCGTCGATCTTGCTGTTTCTGATTGTTTTGATCGTAGCAATAAATGCTAGCGCTTTGAGTTTGTGATGCCTGTCATCAATTGCTCAAAAGCACTTGGGCAAAGACTTTTGTAGCGAGGGCAATTTTGTCTGAAGGAAGAACTGCAAATGGTGCAAGAAATTCATTGGGCTGTGCTTCGCCGCTATAATATGAGGCGCTTGATGCTAGTGGAAGACCGGCGCTTTCGGCAGCGTGTGCGATGGCCGCTTGGCTCCACTGTTGATCAAAGCGCACCAATAAGTGCATCGCTGCTCCAGGAGAGGTAATCTGAATGCGATTGCCAAATGCCTGCTTGAGAGCAAAAATCATAGATTGTCGGCGCTCTCTTAGTATCTTCCAAGAAGCACGAGTATGACTTTCAAAATCACCATCTTGAATGAATTTGGTGAGGACATACTGCTCAACTAGTGGATATTGATGGTCGGTGATGTGCTTGGAGTTTCTAAAAAGTGGTATCAGTTTTTCTGGTATCACTAAAAATGCTGTTGAGACCAAGGGGAAAAGTAGCCGCCAGAATGTCTGGGTGTAGATCACACAGCCCTGTGTGTCCATCGATTGCAAAGTCGGAATCACCGGTCCGCCGTATTGGAAATCAGAATCCCATCCGTCTTCAATAATTGCGGCCCCACGTGAATGAGCCCAGTTGAGAAGCTCTAGGCGTCGACTCTCAGACAAAATTGCACCGGTCGGATCTTGGCCAGAAGGAGTTACGTAAATCCAATCAGCTTTTTCTAGAGTGTTGCGCATGTGTTTGACGTTCATACCGTGTTCGTCAACAGCAATCGGTTTAACTTCAGCGTTGTGACAGCGGAACTGCTCACGGGCGGCACTATAGCAGGGCTCTTCGCAAACGGCGATGTCTCCCGGCTTAACCAGAAGTTGCATAATATGGGCAAGAGCGCTCTGCGAGCTAGAGTAAAGAACAACTTGATCGGCGCTGCAGCGCATTCCTTTACTTCTTCTGAGTAGGTCGGCAATCGCTTGGCGCAAAGGGGGATAGCCAAATACATCTTGTCTATCGGTCAAGGCAAAGGCATTTTCTCTGCTGCAGTGATCGTTTAACAGCCGGCGCCAATGCCGTAAAGGTAAAAGTTCGCTTGGTAGGGCACCATAGTTGAGCTGTTTGAAATCGCCAGAAGAAGTAAAATCTGATTTTTGTAAAAGTAGCTGCAATGAAATATCGCTGTACTTTTTCGACCAATCTAAGGTCTTCTTTTCTAGCTCGGCACTACCAACAGCTGGCGGCTGACAGTTGAGTATTGTATTGCCAACATATGTAGCATCGCCCTTGATGCTATGAAGATAGCCTCTGGCCGTTAGGTCGTCGATGGCATGCACTACAGTGGTTCTGGAGCATTCAGTAAAGATTGCCAGTTCTCTTGCTGAAGGAAGTTTCTCACCCTTGACCAAGGTGCCACAGTCTACCGATTTAGCAATGGCATCGGCCAG
The DNA here is from genome assembly GCA_038231015.1 of Candidatus Obscuribacterales bacterium. Classification (GTDB taxonomy): domain Bacteria; phylum Cyanobacteriota; class Vampirovibrionia; order Obscuribacterales; family Obscuribacteraceae. Next base: position 35,954 of record JBBRMD010000054.1, on the reverse strand, counting down.
AGTGCGGTAGGTGGTTTTACCCTTTATTTCTAGAAGGAAGTCTAAATCCATGCTTATTGTATTTCCAGAGTGTGGTGCAGTTATTTCTAGAGATGCCTGTGCCATTGTTGAGAGTCTAGCTTGGCAACCTTGGCATTTTTAGGGCGGCTGAATTAGGCTTCCTCCTATATGTGACACTGAAGGATTTGTTACTATCTTGCGCAGTAGAAATGCGACAAGAAAAAGATGAAGGAGCTTGCGCCCCTCCACCTTTTTTTGAAAGTTTAGCTGGCCGCGCTTTCGGCGGCATCGGCTTCTTCGAGCTTGGCCTTGGCCAGGTTGATCAGGTCGCCGGAGGTGGCCAACATTATGCTGGTGCACTCGACCAAGAAGGGGCCGATAGCTTCCGGTTTGACGCCCATCTGTTCAGAGAGCTCTTCGGCCAGGCCTGCGACCATGTCGACCAAGCCATCGACCATATCGCCCATGGCGGCGCCGAGGTTCTCACCGAGACTGGTACCGGCATCACCGACGACGGCGCCGAGCTGTTCACTGACGGCTTCGACTTGGGCCTTGACCTCTTCTTTGACCACTGCGGCATGGCCGGGGTCTTCCTTGATGAGCATGTACTGCACACTGCCGGCCGCTTCCTTGAAGATGGTGCCAGCTTGCTTGGCCAGGCCGAAAGCGACGAGGCGCTTGGCCTGGGCGGCGGCAGGGCCGTTGGCCATCTTGTCGTTGAGGACGGTCTGGATCTGCTCCAGGTCGGCTTGCTGGGAAGCGACCAGGGCGTGCATTTCGGCGGCGGTGAGGAATTTGACGTGGATCATTTGGTTCTCGCGTTTCGTGAAGTTGTTGAATGGTTTGCAAGGCAGGCTCATTGGTCTCTTAGTTAGAGGATGAGCCCGCCGTGCTGTCTTGTGTTTGTGTCCGTGCTGTCAGTTATCGTTGACCGGATTTCGGTCGCGACTGACCAGAGCGCAGAAGTCTCCGCGCAGGATGGCAACGGAGGTGATGCCGCTCACCTTCGCGACCGGCCGGTAGAGCACCTTGTGGGTGTCGACCATGCCTTCGGCGAATTGCACGGCATCCTCGGCGAGGACGTAGAGCGTTGCTTCTTCGAGGCTCTGACCGGCGCTGGCCAGAGTCTCTTTGACGAAGGCGGTGAACTCGCCGACACACTCGTCGACTTGGTCGGCGAAGGTGTAGCGTTTCACCGTGTTCAGGCAGCAGAACCCGTAGAGGGTCGCTTTGATGCCTTCATTGGCATTGGCGAAGAACTGCGTGCGACCATTGTCGGCGAAGTTCTGGGCCAGGCGGCGCAGCTTGTGCAGGGCGCTTATGGCGCGCTGAGCAAGCTCTTCGCTCTGGTCATTGGCGTTCTTGGTGAGGAAGCTTTGAACTGCCTGGTTCATCGATTTAGTTCCTTTTGCTAACTTGCAGCGTGATTGCTGCTAACGGTGGAAGTTAGAAATTAGATGAAGTAGAAAGCAACGCCGAGGATGGCGTAGAGGCCGAGAAGCATGACGCCTTCCAGCCAGTTGGACTTGCCGTCGTGCACCACCCGGGTCACCACCATGACTGAGGCCAGCACCGCGAGAATCTCGGCTTGGGTAAAGACGAGGTCCATGGGCTGGTGCATGATGAAACCGGCAATCACCACCACTGGTGCCACGAACATGGCAATCTGGGTGCTGGAGCCGAGGACAATGTTGAGCGACAAATCCATCTTGTTCTTGCGCGCCATCATCACGGCCGTGCTGTTTTCAGCAGCATTGCCGACGATAGCAAGCAAAATGACACCGACGAAAACCGGAGTCATGCCGAGGGTTTCGGCTGCGTGCTCGACACTGCCGACCAGCTCTTCGCAGAGGAAGACGATCAGCAATGTAACGCCGAGCAGCACCGCCACCGACTTCTTCAGACTCCAGCTGGTGGTGAGGTCGTGGGCATCTTCGGCAGTCGCTTCCGGCTGCAAAAGGTGCTTATGCGTCTTTAGGCTGAAGAGCAGGTTGGCGAAGTAGAGCAGGATGAGCACGACCGAGATGGCCAGAGCCATTTTTGAATCGAGCATCTGGCTATCGGCACCGCCGGTGTGGTGCAGAGCGGCCGGCAGAATCAGCGCGAAGGCGGCGATGGTGAGCATCGTTACCGCCGTGCTGGAAGCAGTTTTGTTGAACTTCTGTTCTTCCTGCTTGAGGCCGCCGGCAAACATGCTGGCACCGAGCACGAGCAGCAGATTGGCGATGATCGAGCCGGTAATCGAAGCTTTGACCACTTCGATGAGGCCGGCGTTGAGAGCGATCAGGGCAATGATCAGCTCACAAGCATTGCCGAATGTGGCACTGACCAAGCCGCCGATTGTCGGTCCTGTGTGGTGAGCGATGTGCTCGCTCGCTTCGCCCATGATTTTCGCCAAGGGCACAATCGCCAAGCTGGCGATCACCATGATGGTGATGGGCGACCAGTGCAGGTATCCCGCCGCGAATGTCAGCGGGATGAAAATCAAGAGAATATTGAGCGGATTTTTCATGGAAGATTCCTGATTAATGTTGAACGTTACTTCTTTTGCTCAGCCAATTTCTCGGCCAAGACTTGTTCAAAGAAGGTCTTGGCGTCGAGCGCACAGGTGCCGCATTGGGTAGCGACTTTGAGCGTGTGGCAGAGATCCTTCCATTTGGTGATGCCGTCAGCCACCGCTTTGCGAATGGCGTTTTCATTGACGGCGTTACAGATGCATACATACATAACGACCTCCTTTGAAAGGTTGGTTGATGCACTAGGGGTAGTGCCTAACCAACCTTCTCAAAGGTTAGTCAGGCTTTAGGCCGGAGCCTTGATGACGTCGTGACAGTCGGCTCCAGGGGCCAAGTCGACGATGGGAGCACTGCGCGGCCGCACGTTCATTTGGCCGTTGTGTGGTCCCCAGATTGCGCGCGGTGGCTCGCCGAAGAATTGGCGATAGCTGTCCAAGGTGTGCTCGTACTGATTGCCAAAGGCCGACTTCTCACCTTCCTTGCCGTTGCCCGGCTCGTGATGGATGATGCGGTCGAGCACATTGACGCAGAATTCTTCCCAGTACGACTTGGTGTAAATCAGGTGCAGATGCCAGACCTCATCGACCGTGGCCGATGGTGTCACAGCATGACCAGCTGCCACCGCCAGAAACATGAAGCGCTTGTACTCTTCGATGGCTTCCAGCGCCAGCTTCTTTGTCCAGCCTTGCTCTGCGGCAAGACGAGAAGAGAAAGGCTTGGGCGCACCAGGCTCGTCGATTTCAAACGCTTCGACTTTTGCCCAGAGCACCTTTGCTCGCTCTTTCGAGGGATGCTTGTAGAATCCCGATTTTATGACTGCGAACATTGTTTACCTCCGTTTATATGAGATGTATTAGAGGTGAGAATTTCTCTTGTGGCCTAGCTACCGCCACCACAGGAAGAACCACCACCACCGCAAGAAGAACCACCACCACCGCACGACGATGACGGTGTGCTGCAAGAGGATGCCGGCGTCGATGGTGTGCTGCAGCTCGAGGCCGGGGGCACATAGGGAGTGTCGTTGTTCGTGGTCGAGCTGGGCGTCGTACCGGAGTCACGGCGGCGCTCTTCGTCACGACGACGCTGCACTTCGCTGCCGAGCACGTAACCACCGAGAGCACCGGCACCGAGGATGGTGGCGTCGCGCGCGGTGCTGGAGCCGTCGTGGCCAGGCGTTGTACCCGAAGTTCTGTCGCGACGGCTCACCGAGTCACCGCTGGGGTAGCTGGAGCCGGAGCGCAGGCGGTCTTCGAAGACATTGCCCGAGCTGGAATTCCTGCTCTTGCTCTTGGCGCGCGTGACCAGGATGACGATGCCGATGACGACCACTGTGGCGAGCAGCCCCGCGATGATCGCGCCAAAGGCGTTGTTGGTTTGCGATTTACCAGCCAAGCGCGGTGCCGAGTTGGTAGGGGCGGTCGGACCGGAAGTCTGGCTGACGTTGCCAGACTTGGCGGCGACGATGGCGCTGATGTTGTGGACGATTTTGACCGGCACCAGTGCAGGATTGCTAGCGAGGTAGCTGTGCAGGACAGGGATGACCGGCCCGTTGGCGTCGCTCATGGTGTTGCGCACGATGCCCAGGCTATTGAGCGTTTCGCCGGCACGAACACCGACCGAAACCAGCTTGCCGTCGCTGCCGCCGGTCATGAGAATGACCAGAGCACGCTTGGACGAGAAGTTCGCAGTGCTCGTCCAGTCGTCCCAGAGCTTGCGCACGAGCACAGGGCCAGAACCTGTTACGGCGCCAGCATCGGCCTCGCTGCGGGTGACGATCACGTAGACATCGAGGTTTTGCTGCCGGGCTGCGTCAGCAAGCTCGGTCTTGAAGTCGCCGATAGCGAAGTTGGTGCGCACATTGCCCTGCGCCGCCGGAGCGATGTAGACGTGCTGGTCGCTGTCGAAGCGTGGCAGCCAGGAATCGGCGGCCTGAGCGCTAACTGCGCCGAAGCTGACAATGGAAATGAGCAGCGCCGCAGCTACTCGCATGATTGATTTTGATTTCATGATTTGTTCTCCTTTTTCGCTCGTGAAAAATGGAGGATTCATCGACATGATGAATCCTCCGCTGTGACTAACGCTGACTAATAGTGACTTACAGGTGTTTGAACAAGCGCTTGCTTCTAGAACAAGCTCTTGCTGGAGAGCTTGCCCTTACTTCTTGGCGCCGGGGATCTCGATGGCGTCATCCTTGCCCGAGTTGAAGGCGTCGTTGGTGGAGCCGGAGGTGACCACCAGCTTCATCTGGTCGAGAGCGTCGCGGCCGTGCTTGACGTTGGTGCCGACGCGGGCTTCGAGCAGCTGGGTCGGCGAGCCGATGATGTTCTTGATGATCATCGACTGAATCAGGCCGGTGTTCCTCCAGGCGTCGTAAGAGCGGATGTCAGCCAGCAGGCCGTTCTGAACGCCCTTGAAGGCTTCGCGGCCGGCGAAGACCTTGTCGACGATGCGGTCATAGATGTCGAGCTGACCCTTGATGTCCGGGTAGGCTTCGACGATGGCCGACATGAAGGCACCGCCCTGACCGTTGCGCACACCGTCCTTGGTGTCGCCGTAGCGGCCGGAGACGGCGTCGCGCAGAATCTGGTCGAGCTTGTCGCTCTTGACGTTGGCGATGCCGACGCCTTCCTTGATGGTCTTGACGTAGGTGTCGAGCTCGAGCTGGTTCGACTGGTACTTCTGATTGAGCCCGGTCTCCATGTTGACGCTCTCGGTGTTGAGGGCGTTCACCTTGCTGTAGAGGCCGATGCCGGCGAAGACGATGGCGGCGATGATGGCGCCGATGATGAGCAGCTTTTTCATGATGGTTTCCTTTTTAATGCGTGCTCTGCACGCGAATTAGCGCAGGCGATATGCCAGCGCTGACGAAGAGTGACTGAAGCAGAATTACTGACGAAAAGTGGCGGACCAAGCCTAGACATTGATCCGCCGTGGATAGCACTTAGTGCTTGCTTACGGCTTGCTTACGGCTTGCTTACTTCTTAGCGCCGGGGATTTCGACACCGTCATCTTTGCCGGTGTTGAAGGCGTCGTTGGTGGCGCCGGAGGTGACCACCAGCTTGATCTGGTCGAGCGCGTCGCGGCCGTGCTTGACGGAAGTGCCGACGCGAGCTTCGAGCAGGTCGGTGGGGCAGCCGATCATGTGCTTGATGATGAACGACTGCACCAGGCCGGTGTTCATCCACTTGTCGTAGGAGCGCACGCGGTCGAGCAGCAGGTTCTGCTTCTGCTTGAAGGCTTCACGGCCGGCGAAGACCTTGTCGATGATGTGGTCGTAGGTATTGAGCTGGCCCTTGATGTCGGGATAGGCTTCGACGATGGCCGAGATGAACGAACCACCCTGGCCATTCTTCACCGGTGCCGAGCCGTCGAGGTTCTGGCGGGTGTCACCGTAACGGCCAGAGACAGCGTCGCGCAGAATCTGGTCGATCTTGTCGCTCTTGACGTTGGCGATGCCGACCGCTTCCTTGATGGTCTTGACGTAGGTGTCGAGCTCCAGCTGGTTGCTCTGGTAGCTGGCCGAAAGGGTGGTTTCCTGGTCGACGCGCTCGGTGTTGAGGCCGTTGTAGTAGGCGTAGAAGCCGAGGATGGAAGCCAGAATCGCTGCGGCAACGATGCCGGCGATGATCAGAGTTTTCTTTTGCATGGTCATTTTCCTTTAGGTGCGATTGCTATCGCGTTAACAAAAACTGCGCTCAATCTCATTTGTCGAGGCGCAGCAGGGAATCAGCAGAGAAATCAGACGAAGAAATCAGCGACTGCGGTAGCGCGGCACACCTGCGACCAAGCAGATGCCCCAGGCGATGCAGCCAACCAAGAAAGCGCTGACGAGAATCCAGATCTTCTGGCTTCCGGTCGGCTCCAGTTCTTTGAGCAGGTACTCGAAGCCAGCACTGCCTTTGCCTTGCGACTTCATGTGCACGCGGGCGAACTTGTTCGGGCCCCACATCAGCTTTTCCAGCGCGCTCTGGGTGAGCGAGAGGGTAACTGACCTGTCACCAGTGACGGTGGCAGTGGGGTAACCGAGAACGTCATTCGGCGTGAGGTTGACGCCCTTCATGTCGCTGGCGATTTGAACCATGAGGTTCTCGTTGCCGAGCGGCATACCAGTAGAAGCACGAGCCCAGTCGACGGTTTTGCCGTCTTTGGTACCGAGCACGACGACAATGCCGTTCTTCGAGAGAGCGTCTTTGCCGAAGTCAGCCGAGAGCCAATAGGCAATCAGCGCCTGGTGGTAGTTGTCGGGGTCGGTCACCTTGTTGGCGTCGACGACGACGAGATGCAGATCGCCTTGCAGGGAGGTGCCGAGGGCGCCATTGAAGTGCATCATGGCGTCTTGCCAATTGCCGGTACCGCCTGGATTGACGCCGATGAAGTAGACGCGGTTCATGTAGTAGAGGTTCTGCACCTGGCTGTTGAAGGCCGGGAACAAGTTGGCCGCCTTGTATTTGGCCACCGACTCGCTGAAGGTCTTCATGATTGTGGTGTGGCTGGCCAGGATGTAGTTCTCGTAGTCGTGACGTTCGACCACAGCATCAGGCTTGCCGGCGTCGAGGCGGTTCTTCACTTCTTGCCAGCGTTGCGGTACGCCAGACGGCAGGTAGGATGGCACAGATTCGTACGCACGCCAGCGCCAGTTGTCGGGGTTGGTGGGCAGGCTGTGGTCGGCGATGGTGTAGTCGTCGAGGGTGGTCTTGACCACGAAAGTCCATTCTTCGGTGGTGTAGGGGCAACTGTGATACTTTTTCACCTTGCGAGTGCAGGTCTTCGAGACGCGCTTGCCCTTCGAGTCGGTGTAACTGCAGTCGTATGACTCATCGACGTAGTAAGGGTCGCAGTCATAACAGTGACGGCAGGCGCCATCGCGAGTGCAGACGGTGACGTACTTTTCAGCACGAGTTTCCCATCCGTTCCAGTTTTCGTGGAAGGTCACCTGGTTGTTGATGGCCACTTTGTAGCCGACGAAGGTGACCAGGGGAACAGCCGCGAAGCAGAGAGCGAGAGCGGCATAGAGAAACTCTTTGTTGTCGATTTCGTAGACTGATTGGCGCCATTGAAAGAAATATTTCACGGCGATACCAGAGACGAGAACGACGAAAATGCCTGCGATTCCGAGTAGGAACATAGGTTTTCTCCTTCTAGATTGTTTTGAAAAATTGACAGAGAAGATGTGCTAACAGCAGCCACCTGAAGAGGAAGCTGATGAGAGACAACGAACCAACAAGTAAGCTCCGGCCATTTGGTCGACAGTTCATCTACCCGACGCGGGAAGAAGAGCTGAAGGCTAGGGAGCTGACTGATTGGTTGAGAGAGAGACTTTCTTGAGAATTATGGGGTTGAGGTTGATCTATAAGATAAACAATCAAAGAGGCAGGAAGGTAGTAACACTTTAAGAATTACCTAGGGTAATTACGACGAGCACACCCGTATTTTAAGTTCTATGTGCTGGCGTAGCTCGCGCGGGTTGCCAAGTGCTTCCGGCTACGAAAGAGCCTTGATGACACTCAGTGACTGAATTTGTGGGCAACTGTCCACATGCTAGCGCCCTTGTGCTAGTGTTTTGGTATTACTGTTCTTTTCACGTATATGTTTTTAAGACCGTCGCCACTTTTTTTCGACAGTTATGCTGCACTGAGATTTATTTGAAATGAGTAAGGTCGTTTTATGGTTGGCCTCTTTGAAGGCGAAGATTGGCGCTTTTAGGGCAAAGTTTGCTAACACTTGTGCACTCACTAGTGAGGTGCCGAATGCAATGGGCCGAGAAGAAGCTGATCAAACTAACGTGCGCCTCAAAGCAATGCAGAAACACGCCGACGAAACTCCTATTCAACAAAAGCACTATGGCAACTTACGGACTGTTGCCAGTCATGCCGACTTGGATAGCGTCAACAATGAACATTGGTTTGAGAAGGGCAACCCGCTTTATGGCGAGACTATTCCTGGTGAAGCACCGAAACGTGCAACTAAAAATCGTTTGATGTCGCAGAGCAAAATGACTCACACCAGACTCAATGCCTACATCGATACTATCAAAAAAGACACAGACAATGACATTGATCGTGTTGGCGATTCTGGTAGCGACAGCGAAAAAGAGCATTGAGAGTTCCTTCCGATTAACTGTTTAGTATAGTAAGCGCGAGAAAAAAAGCTGATTAGTTAAGTTCGGAAAGCGAGAAAGCTAGGCCCTCTCAGTTGCTGTTGCCAGCAATGAGAGGGCTTGTGCAGATACCTTGTGGCTGAGCTAATTACTCAGCAAGCCACAGGCAATTAATTTGCCGTGCTCTTTGGCGCAAAAGTGCGCGGAGCTTCGGTGGCAAAGACCCAGTCCCAGAGCGGAAACAGGAGATTGTAGTTGGTTTTGGGGTAAAGATGGTGCAGCTGATGGCGACGCTCGATGTATTGAAACACGGCGTTGTTGGCAAATGCTCGACCTTGATGTCGATGCATCTCATTGTGCACGGCCCACCAGACGATACCGTAAACGGTGCCAATGAAGAACATGGTGGCGCCGCTAAGGGGATCAATGCAGGTGAGGATAAAGCAGACTACGATATTGGGCAAGAAGCCCGCAAGCGAAACCTGCCAACGAACATCGTCCTGTTCGTCATGAACTGTCGAATGTCGGTAGCCTTTCTTGTGGTGAAGGGCCATGTGGTTTTTGCAAAGCTCCATGAGGAGTTTGCTGCCCAGGCGAATGGCAATGCGCATGTGGTGCATCAGTACGCGATGGACTGCATACTCCACAAACGAAATTGCAGCATACGCGACCAGAACACTAACAAGCAGATGTAGCGCGATCATTGGGTTCCTTTCTGCTGTTGCTGAGGTTGGTGATCTAGTCTTAGGCTTCCGGGTTCCAGGCCTGGTAGCCCTGCGACTGCTGGGGAACCGTGGCGGTTTTGAGCAGGGCGACACGGGGCGATGAGGCAAACGGCCGCACTTTGGCATCGCGCAAGCGGGCCACATGCTTCTTCACAGCCGAAGCATAAAAGTGAGGCAAGCGGCCGCTTTCACGCCGAACGAGAAAACCGCGTTCGGGCAATTGCTTGGCCTCAAACAGGGGTGAACCGCCTTGGCCCGGGCTGCGCGTGCTGCTCGGCAGAATGGGCAAAAAGCCGAGGCCTGAGTAGTACTTTTCGGCCCGCTCGAAACGTGCCAACACCATTTCGTGAGCCACTTGTTCATGACGGCGCAGGCTGTCGAGCAAACGGCAGACGTCGGTGGCGGCGCCGAAATAGGCGCGCACCACTTCTTTGTCTGCCGGGCTCAATAGATCGTAAGCGTTTGTTTGCGGGATGGGAACCTGAACGGGAACAGCGGCCGGCTGATCGCCATCCAACTTGTTGCCGAGGAAGCGTTCGAAAAATGAAAACATGGATGATCTCCTATTTGGCTGGCACTGCCTTCCCACGCTCTGCCATTCTGCGAGCGAGAGTGATAGTGACAAATTGATGAAGAGCGATAACGGAGGTGAGGGTTTCGCTGGCGGCGGCGAGTTCTTTGGCAATCTCTCCTTCGAGAGTGATCGCTTGCAGAATCTCGATTTCGGCAAGCGTGCGCAGCTCCCCGGGTGCGGGCAGATGGGCGTGCGACTGCTCGAGGCAGAGCTTCACTTCGAACTGCATGCTTTGCAGCTCGGCATATTCAAGAACCAGCCGGCAGCGCTTCTCTTCGCAAGCGATGGCGTCGCCCACGTATTCGCTGTCGGACAGCAGAGTGACGGAGACCTGCTTAGCCTTGACTGTGCTGTTGATCAGCTCGGTCAGCTTGTCCGCGTTCATGCGAGTGTAGACAATGTTGCCGACCTGCATGTTCGGGCCCTGCGAGCAGCGACCCTGACAAGGACCGGGCACTGCTTTCAGTGGCAGGTTGTCAGCCGCGATGCGCTTGTTCAGCTCGCCCATCAGTTCGATGGAGCCGCGCTTGCAGCAGTTGGGGCCGGTGGTGCAAACCTGCACTTCTTCGGCCAAGACCGAAAGGCCTTGACTGGCATGTTTGCTCATGAAGCTCTCAAGGCGAGGAACAGCACGGCTGAGGGCCTCGCGAGCTTTTCTGGTGGTATCGAGGGCGGTGCGAGCGTTCTCGATCGCCGTCTTCAATAGTTTGGTAGCCATGATAGTCTCCTTTCCTGCTGGCGCTTAGTGCACCAGCGAGAGGTTGGCACGAGATCGCTGTGGCAGTCGCCATTGGTTGACGGCCACCAAGTTGAGCTGTACGCGCGGCCGTGGGGCAGTGAAGCCCGCGAAGATCATGCGCTGTGCCATTTCCATCTGGAAGTTGAGGATCATCAAAGAAAGCGAGAAGGGGTTAAACATGTGAAACTCCTCTAGCAATTTGCTATATGAGGTTATGTCTCTTCTTGGCTCTGAGCCTAGAGGAGACGTTAGTCCCAGAGCTGGTAGAGCTGCTCTAGGCGCGAAGGATAGGCGAGCAGGTCGCTCTCGCTGACGGCATAGTGCTTGGTCGTCTGCGGCACAACCATAGAGTAGCCACTAATCATGGCGCCGGGCACCACGTGATGGCGAGTGACGCTGCGCTCGACGACGCTGCCCATTTCAGAGGCGTGGTCGCGCACATAGGTAATCGCCTCTTTGTCGGCGGCGCTCAAGTTGAGGTCGCTACTGGCGCGAGCGGCATTGAGGTCGTCTTCGTTGAGAAGACCCTTGCCACGGCGGTCGATGCGAGCAAATACTTGCAGGCAGCGGGCCGCCATTTCTTTGCCGTACTTCTTGCGCCGCGCTACTTCAGCTGCACCGTTCTGGTGCAGGCTGTAGGCAGGGCTGAGCCCGTTGACGAAGGCCACCATGGCTACCACCGCAGCGAGGGCGATGGCCAGGGTGACGGAGCCAGCGGCAGCGACGGCCAGACCGATGACGGCGGCGACGAGCAAGGCGTAGAGAGCCGAGCAGATCATGGCGCTCTTGAGCAGCTCCTTGGGTCCGGCGGTGATGTCGCTCAAGACGAGCTGGCCGAATTGGCGGGAGGCGAAGGCGAGCAGTGCCGTGACGAGCAGCACGCCTACCAGAGCAGAGATCTGGGGCTGCTGATGAATGATCGAAAAGATATCCATGCAAATTTCCTTTACTGTTAGGGGCCTTTTTAGGGCCTGTTTCTAAGTAGCGATCTGGTGCCAGTTTTACTTGACACCAGTCTTATCTGACCCTAGTTTCGCCTGCGAGCCTTACTTGTCCCAGAGCGGGCCGCGGCTGATCGGCTGACCCCAGAGAGTGATTTCGCCTTCGACCATGCCTTGCGCGCGGTTGAGGGTTTCGCAGCGGCTGTGGAGCGCCTGCTCGTGGGTGGCCAGCAACGCCGCAATCAGGTCATCGGGTTCGGCCGTGGTGTAGGTCTTCTGCATGGTGTGCACCAGACCTTTGCGGGCGAAGACGTTGCCAATCTGGGAGAGACTGGATTCGATACCAGAGAGAGTATCGAGCACGTCGCTGGACATCTTGGCGGCGCTGATGCGGATAGCCGTGTCGATGGGCGGGAAGGTCTGCGTCAAGCAGGCCGTCTGCACCTCGATGGCGCGCCGTTGAGTGTTGGCCAGAAGGCTGGTCAGGGTTGACAGTTTGGTGTTGAGATGTTGGTTCATACGAATTCCTCGGAGATTGCATCGCCATTTCTGGCGATGCTGGTTTGAAAAATACTGCTCGCACTCCTAAAAGCTGGTGCTTGGTTTGTTGCTGCGATGAGGCTTAGGCCGGTCTAGCCTAGGTTGAGGCAGCGCGTTGTTGACGGCGCATCTCGGCGCGCAGAGAAGTGTCAGTGTCGAGTTCGAGATCGGCGAAAGCATCTTCGGTGGCTTCGATCATGGCGTCTTCGTGAGCGCGATTGGCAGCATGCCAACCCCGCGCACCCATGTCTGCTGGCGAAGCCGCCGTGATGGCTGCCTTCACTTCTTCCTGCAACTTCTTATTGCAGACGATGGCCGCCTTGCCGCGCGACAAGATGGTGCTGTTGGCCAGAACGAGGGCGGCCTTGTAGATCAGCCCGTAGGCTGCTCTGTAGGCGTCTCGGTACTCCTCGCAGCCTTGTACGAGATGTTGGGGATAGCTCATGGTTTTCCTTGCTGTGTTTCGATGGCTTGGTACAACTGTTCTGCCGTGATACTGCCGCTAGTGGCAGCTTGGGAACGCAGCAGATACAGGGCGCGGTAGATCTGGTCGGCATGCAAACCGTTTGAAAGCACGGCGCATTCCTGACAAATCTCGTTCAGCTCGAATGAGCGTGCATCTTCAAGTGCGCCATCGAGGAACACGAAAATCTGCACGCTCAGCTGCTGTTGTGAACTCTTGCCCTCGCTGTTATGCGACTTTCCGGCAAGGTGATTTTGGAAGATGGCTAGCCGTCCTTTGTAGTCGGGCTTTTCTACTTCGATTTGGACTTCGAAGAGTCCATCGGCCAATAACGTGGCGTCGATTTGACCGAGCGTTTCTGCTTCGATCACTACAAGCACACCGCTGGTTTGAGTCAGCTTTGCTAGTTGCTTGGCGATTTCTGCATTGGTGGCAGCGGCTGCTGGCACTAGATGCGGTGCAGCGCTCGTTAGGTTGTTTGCCCCGCTAAGGAAAAGCAAGACAGTCTGCCCACTAGCTGCATGCCGAGCCAACTCTCTGGCCTGACCGAAGTAGTGAGCAATGGTAGGGCCACCTGCTACCCCGTCAGGGTGGCAAGTGGTGCCGGTTATGAAATGGGCATTGAGCTCTTTGGCGATCGCCCTTGTGAGGCCACCGCTGCCGCAGCCATGCCCGTAGATTACAAGCCCTTTGGGAAGAGCTTCCGCAGGCGGAAGCTCTTCCGTGTTGGGATTTTTCTTGAAGGCTTGAGCGATTTTGCTGGCCTGGTCAAACGTGTAATCTAAAGCGTGGTCAACTCCTGCATGGGAGGCAACCAACTCGGCCCAAGAGTGCGGCCAAGTTTTTGGCTTTCGCCAAGCAGCCGCGAGCCGAGTGAATCGGTCTACGAAGCTTTCGAGAACGCTCATGCATGTCCTTTCACTTCGACTAGAGCAACACCGGGAGCAACAACCGGAGCTACAACTTGTTCAGCGACTTCGTCACCGATTTCGATGTCGACCTTGGCCGTGACCTTGCCGCTCCAGACTTCTCTGAAACGGTCGCCGCTGAGCACTTCTTCTTCGAAGAGCACGTCGGCGGTGCGAACGATGGCCTCGCGGTTGTCGTCGATCAGCTGGCAGACTTCCTTTTGGCAATCGTCAACGATGCGCGACCAGGCAACGGTGAAGAGATCCATCAGCGTGTTGCCGATTTGACCGACGGGTAGGCCGTTGCGATCGAGGGGAATGGTGCGCACGCCTAATTCTTCGGACATGCCGAACATGCCGACCATCTGGCGAGCAAGCAAGCTGGCCCGTTCAAAGTCGTTGGAAGCACCAGTCGAGCAAGAGCCACCGATACGCTCTTCTGCTGCACGACCAGCGAGCATGGTCTTGATTTTCAGCAAGAACTCTTTCTTGTCCCAGCCGTAGCGGTCTTCGTCCGAGCCGCTTTCCATCAGGCCGAGCGACTTGTCGGTCATGACGATGGTGATGCGGGTGACCGGATCGCCCTTGAGCAAGGTAGGAATGGCAGCGTGACCAATTTCGTGGATGGCCGTCGCCTTGCGCTCTTCGGCCGAACGAGTGCGGCTCTTGAGAGTGCGGCCGTATGAGACCAGGTCGATGGCCGCTTGCAGGTCAGAAGGCAGAATGACGGCGCGCGCCTTCATTTCTTCTTCGGGCAGGTCCTTCATTTCTTCGTAGTGGCGCTCGGCGGCGATGGTCGAGGCTTCCTTGACGGTGAGCTCGATATCGGCGCCGCTGAAGTCACGGGAGCGCTGCGAGCACTCGTTGAGCACTGACTGCAAGGTGAGCAGCTTCTGCTTCGGAGTGGCATCTCGGGAGATCAGCTGGCGATTGCGCAGGTAGACCTGGAAGATTTCGGAACGGCCTTTGCGGTCCGGCTTCTTGATCTCGATCTTGATGTCGAAACGACCAGCACGCAGCACCGCTTCGTCGAGGATGTCGAGGCGGTTGGTGGCGGCAATGACGATCACTTTGCCGTCGTTGGCAAAGCCGTCCATCTGCACCAGCAGTTCGTTCAGGGTCTGCTCGTACTCTTGGCTGCCGCCGCTGTCACCTTGACCGCGCTTCTTGCCCAGAGCGTCGAACTCGTCGATGAAGAGGAAGGTCGGCTTGCCGGTCTTCTTCGCCAAAACACGAGCTTCTTGGAAGCGTTCGCGCACGGCACTGGCACCAGCACCGACGTAGAGCTTGACGAAGGCCGAACCAGAAACGGCAATGAAGCCGCCGCCAGTTTCGCCAGCCATGGCTCGTGCCAGCAGCGTCTTACCGCAGCCAGGCGCACCGTAGAAGATGATACCTTTCGGCACCGGAGCACCGAAAGCCTTGTAGATCATGGGGAAGCGCAGCTTCTTCACCACCAGTTTGCAGGCCTCAATGGCTTCATCACAGCCGGCCACGTCAGCGAAGGTCTTGAGCGACTGCTCACCGATTTCGCCGGCGTTCACTGCTTCTCCTGAAGCACCAGCTATGACGAGGCGGCCGTCTTTGCCTTCTTCGCCTTCTTTCTTGTCATCGAGCAGGGCCGAAACTCCCAGCGCCAGGCAGAGCAGAGCCGCCATTGTGAAGATGACGATCAGCACCCGAGCCGGGAAGTAGATGGTTTCGAAGAAATCGGTTGCCACTGCCCGTGGTACTTCTTTGTTCTCGATGCCTTGCGTGCGGACAGCGTCGACAAAGTCGCGATAGGCCTTGTTACCGCTGGTGGTATTGGGGTAGATCACCGTTCTGGCAATCGAGCTGACACCGTCAGTCGATTTCTTTTCCACCACGGCAGGCACCATACCGGCATGGGGGCCGCGATAGACTTGAGATGCTGCGATGGCACCACCGTCAACAGAGTCAGATGTCTGGCCCTCGCTGTCGGCAGGTGCGGCCGGGGCCGCTTCGACAGCCTTCTTGATCGGGCTGGTCTTGAGCACAATGTAGGCGGCGTTGACCGTAGGGGCGAAGGCCACCCGGCTGAAGTCGTCAGGGTGTGCGCTCAGGTGGCGCTCGACTTGGTATGGCTGAGCTTTCTCGGCGGCCACGAACTCGGACGGCACAATCAGCAGGTTGTGGTTGTTGAAGACCTCGGTTGTGAAAATCAGAGTGACGGCCGCTGCCAGCACGAGCATGGCGGCGCCATAGAAGCGACTGCGACGCATGCCAGTCAGCTTGATCATGCTGCGAATCACACCAGTGTAAGCATTCCAGCCCACCATGAAGCGGTTCGAAACATCTTCTTTCTTGCGGCCCTGGAAGAGAAAGACGCAGGTCCAGATGAAGAGGCCGATGGCAATCATCGACCAGAGAGAAGTGAACAGCTGAGCCGGTTCGCTGCGCTGTCCGGGGTTCTCGATTTTGACCGGCAGCTGGTTGGCCTTGGCCAAGTCTTGCATGATGTCAATGTCGGCTTCGAGCACCAGATTGTCACGGTCGAAACCGCGGCCGAGCACGACGACGCTCTTGATGCTCTTGAAGAAAACCAAGCCCTCGACGTCTTTCGACTTGGCCCGCAGTGCCTGCTCGAGGTCGACAGCAGCCAGCGGCTTGAGGGCCTTGTACTGGCTGGGTACTTCCAAGGTGGTGGTGCGGACGAAGTTGTAGTCGTTGTTGACTGAGAGATAGGCGAAGGTGCCGGCGAAAATGGCGAGCAGGGTGAAGTGCTTGAGCGAGCGGCGGAACACCGGGCTTTTGCACAGACCCGACATGAATGCGACTAGGCGCTTAAACATGGCTTTCTCCTTTGGAAGAAGGTTGATCTGAAATGAGAGAAGAATTGACGTGGGCTTCGAGCATGGCGATAGCCCTGTCGAAATGGTTTTCCACCGCTGCTTTCACGAGGGCCAGGCAGCGAGGGAAGTAAATTGGAAAGTTCTTGATGTTGCTATCGATGCAGGAGTGTTCGCCATTGACGGCGAAACATTCAGCAAACGCTTCAGATTCGCCGCCGCCGTCAGGCTGGAGGAAGTAAGCGAACTGAGCGCGATAAGAGCCCTTCAGTGCACTTGAATCTTCCAGCCAGGCCTGGCGAAAAGCCGGGCTTTCGCTGAAGCAGTCGACGTCGAGGCCAAGATAGGCAGCCAGAGCGTGATCGAAACTGTGACCGAGTTCGTGCCACATGATGCCGACTAGGTTTTCTTGTTTCATCCAGCCGCGGTCGCGAATTTTCACTCGCTCTGCGACAACAGCCAGATGACCATCTTTTGCGCAGATGCCGCCGACATAGTCGTAGCCATCAGTGCGATCGTAGCCGCGCGCGCCCCAACCGAGAATGTACCAGATGTCATCCCAGAGATCGTGCACAGGCAGCATCGCTACACCGTACTGGGCCATGACCTTGAGTGGAAAGGGAGGCAAGGTTTCGATAATGGCGCGCATCAATTCACGGGTCTCTTTCGACGCATGAGTATCGCGATTGATGCGGCGAACCGGCACGGCGAAAGGTTTGAAACGTTTGTATCGCCACTGAAAGCGGCTGAAGAAGCGTGGTTCAGCTGGTGGAGTTGGAGGCTCGCCCAGCCAAATCAGTTTGGATTCATGAGACATGCTGCTCTCCATACGACAGTTAAGTCGAGTTAGAAGGTTGCGCGATGAAGAGAAGGTGCTTGTTCTGTGAGCTGTCTTTCCAAAAAGAGTTAAAGGGGAGTTATAAGAAAGAGCTATCAGATGCGCCTGATCTGAGACATCCAAAGATTTGTATAGGGCTTTCTCTTTACAACCATTTACAATATGACAGGCTCTGCGTTTGAAGACGTCGCCAGCTGTGCGAGCAATGATTTTTGGGCAAAACTTGGGGAAGATAGATTTCCCTTCATTTGGCTCAATTTTTGTTAGCGCGAGCTGACGTCAGTTGCTTGATAAAACAGCTGTGGTGGATGCCCCACTGAGGTCTCACCCGAACCAGAGATCAAGAACTAACAACTTTGTTAGAGGCCCATAAGTACTTGTTCTGCACACGTGTGTGTAGGTAGTGTTCTCTTATATCTCTCTTCCACAACAAACAAACTAACTTTCACCAAAAAAACAAAGCACCACGCGCACTCGATAAATAAGTCTCTCCCGCAAGGTTGATTCTTTTCGCACGCGCACATGAATTGCAGTATTTCTGCGCGCGCCCTCATTGGGTCGTGCGCTTGTCTCTGTTTCATAACAACAAATAAACGAAAGAAAGGAGGACAAAATGGCGACTGACGATAGCACAGCAAAAACAGCAACAACAGCAACTTCCGCAAGCTGGCTTGAATCTTCGCCAACTCTCTTCGTTCAATCAGAAGGGCAGTCTTGCGAGAAGTTTCTTGCCAACTTTTTCCGTAACGTTCGGCATTTTGTGCTGCGCGGAACAGGAGGATGCGGCAACATGAAACCCGAGTTTTACTTCGGACTCGAGAATCTCAAACAAGCTCTCGGTGGTGATTTTGATGTGCCTGAAGAGGTGCCTCAAGACGACATTCGCCGGGCCAAGTTTGAAGGTTTCTGTCTGTTTGGTGGAACGAGGATGATTGGCAAAGTCGATCCAACTCAAATCTACCTAGGCATCACTGAAGTCTTCCCCGCGCTCGCCGCGCGTTGTCCCGATGCACGCATCCTTGGTGTAGTGGCCAAAGCCGGTCACTTGCGTACAACGCCTCACGGCACGGTCGTCTCGCACAGCGACGCTGACCCTTACGTGACCATCATCCACCCCGTGCAGCACAGCACGCTCTTGCTCCAACCGACAGTCGACAAACTGGCGAATTGGGACTCTGAGTATCAACGTTGCATCGACATCTGCGAAGCCCCGGCCAAGAACAACTGGCCTGGTCTGTTGATTGCATACAACGGTGGTGGTGTTACAGCCCGCGAGATTTCAGCGTGGGCGCAGTTGGGTCGAAAAGACCCGTTTTACCGCGTCTTGTTAGTGAAGGATAGTGGTGGCACTGCTGGCGAATTCGCCCGCGACCAAGACTTCCTTGACGAGCATGCGCACGTGCATGTTTGCGACAACAACGTCGAGAGCATGCGCGCGAAACTTCTGGAGCTGGGAGCAATTGTCACTCCTCCGGCTTCAGTCTCAAACATCCGCTGAGTAATCAGCAAAAAACCTTAACTGGAAACCAAATGACCAACCAATCCGCCATCGCCCTCAGCACTGCAGCAGGCTCCGCCTCCAGCATTACCTCTGGCGCCGCCGCTCAAGTTCCCCACACCGATGCCCGTGGCTGCTTCCTTGTCGTCGCCACCCCTGGCGAAGGCCTGCCGCCGGCGTTCAAGCTCTTCGCCACCTCTGCGGTGCAGAAGGCGATCATCCGTGTGGCCGGTGGCTGCAAGGGATTCACTGCCGAAGCCAGTGCGGCGATGATGCCGTTCTTCCTCGGTGGTTTCGCAGAAAAAGACACCGCCGGCGCCATCACTCGCAAGTACAAGGGCGTGGTCTTCTCCGGTGGCACGGCCAACGCCAACGAAGACGGCGACCTGGCCAACGACACGGTCACCAACGTTCCGGCTGTCCTGCGTGAAGCCTACGGTGTCGTCGCCATGTCGACCACACCGCGTACCGCCGACATGGCCCTCGAGCGCAAGCACGGTGGCTTGGTGGTCGGCGACACGGTGAGCACCCGCATCGACTATCGCCAGGATGCCGCAGCGGTGATGCAGAAGAGCGCCTCGCAGCTGATGGACTGGGACGGTGACGTGCCGGTCTACTTCGACTTCATGGGCGACCTCAAGGACGCCGGCTTCCAGACGGGCGTGATCACCCTCAACGGCGGCGACATCACCCGGGACGAAATCTACGGCGCCCTCAGTCGTGGCATCCCGGTGATTGCGGTGGAAGGCTCTCTGCGCGAAACGGATGCCTTCATCAAGGCCTTCCGCGACGGCGACTGGAGCGACACCTGCGCCGAGAAACGCGCCAAGCTGATCAAGGGCGGCAAAGACACCAAGGCCTGCGATGACATCGTCGCCGAATGTCAGCGCATCGTCGCCGGCATCGACCGCTCGCTGGTCTCCATCGTCAAGCTGACCGACCCCAACAGCCTGCTGCAGGTGATGTCGGCTCGCGGCCTGCTGGTCTAAGTCGACCAGACAACGGCTGAAAAGCCGCCAGAACTGAAGCTTAGTTCTGACCTCCAAGGGTCTGCAGTGCCAAACAAGTTAAAAGGGCTGCAGACCCTTTCTCCAAGTCAATTCAATTCAATGCAACGAAACACAGGAGATTACATGAACAACAGGTTTCATCTGTTCGCTCATCGTCAGTACGCCCAGCCCCTGGCTCAAGCCAAGGGTGGCATGGACAACTACATCAGCCCCTGTCAGTCGCTGGAATCCGCCAAGGCCCAGTTGCGTGACCTCAACAACGACCTGGTTGCCACCAAGGGCGGCACCGCCATCTACGACTATGCCCAAGTGGCCGTTCTCTCTGAACGTGGTCGTCTGATTGTGGTTTCCACCTTCGATGGCAGCAGCGGTTGGACCGACCAGTACGACGCCTGCGGCTGTGGTTCCGGTGCCTGCGACGGCAACGGCCCCTTGCCCGGATACATCGTGCGCCGTCCGGTGCCTGACCGCAGCACCAGCTTCGATGTCATCGGCAGTGCCGAAGACGCTCCCATGGGCTACGTGCTCGTGGATGACCCGCGCCCCGGCGAAGAGATCTATGACGGTCGCTTCGAGCCGCGCAAACGGTCGCCAGCCCACATGAACTTCGGTGGTCCGACCACCACGGTTTATGACCCAGTCGGAGCTTTCGAAAGAAGGCTCTTCGGCGAGTAAAGGCGAGAAGCAGCGAGAGCTGTGAGCCACGCTTGCCGGCAAATAAGACTAGCCGCAAGGTGACGTCTTCATTTTTCTAATCAAGCAGTCATGTATGAAAGGAAACTATCATGGATACCTCAACATTCACCCTGCATCGTCAGGCTTTTATCTTCAATGGCAGCATGAACAAGAACATGGGTTCGCTCCTGGATCTCATCACCGAGTTCCTCGAGCTGAACGCCGGTAACAACCGTCCGCTGCTTCTCCGCCTCACCTCCTCTGGCGGCATCCCCGAGCAGATCTTCGGTCTCTGCGGTCTGCTTCGGCAGGTGCGCACCGAGGGTCACGAAGTGCAAGTGCACGTGCTCGGCCAGCTCTGCAACTTCACCTACGCAGTGGCCGCCGAAGCCGACTACGTCATGATCGAGCCCACCGGTTCGTTCGTGTTCGGTCAGCCGTTCGTCACCACCAGCGGTTCCATCTCCAAGATGGAAGCTGACCTGCTTTTGCAGGAAAAGCTCTTCGGCAAGCTCGTCAAAGCGATGGTTGATCGCAGCGGCGGCAAGCTCACCGAAGAAGTGGTGCGCAGCTGGAAGACCAAGCACATCACCGCTCAGGAAGCTCTCAAGCTCGGCCTGGTCGACGAGGTGCTGTCCACGGTTTCGGAACAGGTGGCGAAAGCCAACCTGCCGGAACAGTCGATGCGCTTCAACGGTTCGTTCTCGAACGACGTGGAAGTGTTCAACGAGCAGATCTGGCTCAACTCTTGGTTGGAAGACACCAAGAACAAGGACCGTCCTCTGCGGCTCTACCTCACTTCTTGGGGTGGCACCGTGGTGCAGGCGCTGAGCATGTACGGTCTGCTCTGCGAGGCGCAGCGCCAGGGGCACCACCTCACCATTCACGTGGTGGGCGAAGCCTACTCCTGCGCCCTCTGGTTCCCGATGTGCGCCATGCGCTCTGGTACGGTGCTGATCGATTCGCTGGCCACCCTGATGTTCCATCCGCCTTGGATGTCGGAACTGAGCGGTGACCTCGACACGATTCGCCTGCAGCTGGATGTCGACAAGGGCGTCTTCAACCAGACCCGTGCTCTGCTTTCTCTGGCGCCCGGGCTCACCCCCGAGCTGCTGGAAGACTGGAGCAAGGAACCCCACGACCGTTACCTCACCGCCCAAGAAGCGGTGGACTTCGGTCTGGGCAAGCTGGTCTCCGGCCCCGCTCGCAAGAGCCGGTCGGCGACCTAAGTAGAGCGAGCGACTGTCAGCTCGTTAGTAAGTAAGGCACCGCAATTGGTGCTTCGGTCCTGCATCGGGTCAGGGGCGGCTTAGCAATAAGTTAGCCTCTGACCCCCGGGCAGGTGTGTGTGACAACGCGAAGGAATTTAGTGAAATTCGTCAATACCAAAATCAATGCCGCCGATTTTCCCCGGCTCTATCCCCACCTCTTCACCAGCTATCAGGTTTTGATGCGGGCCACTCTCGAACGGGTCAATCGTGTCAGCCAAGAAATCGTGGCGCGTTTCGATGGTGAAGTGCAGGCAGCTCTGTCGCTTTGCACCCAGCAAGAAGCGGCTGCCAATCAGGTCTTCAACGAGGCCACCGCAGCGGCCTTGGCACAAGTCAACGAGACTTGCGCGCAGGCCGACCGTGATTTGAACGCCGCATTTCCGCGCTTGCTAGAAGAAAAGGATGCTGCGCAAAAGCCGCTTCGTCAGGTCCGGGACGAACAGTTCTATGCCAAACAAAGCGATGTTTTGGCTGGCCAGGCATGCCTGAGAGAACTTGGTTTGCCAGATCAAGGGCGCGCTGTCTTCGAGCAGTTTCAGGCCGATGTAAGTGTTTACATGGCCGAAGCCGATGCTCTCATACAGCCGGCGGAAAAGGAATACCAGCGCAAATTGAAGGCCGCTTTCGACCTCCGCAACGAAACGGTTCGCGTGGCCCAGTCGCAGTATCAGCAGTACATCGACCCCTACGCCTTGGATTGCAAGCGTGCCATTCGGTTCGCCCAAAGCACCAAGCAGAACACCTTGGAAGAAATTCCATGGCGTCGTGACGAGGCTCAAGAAGAGCTGCGCGCTTTCATCAGCGGCAGCAAGCAAGAGCGTCTGCAGTTCATCGAAAGCTTCCTCCAAAGCGGTGACGAAGAAGAGCTGCAACAGCGGCTTGAATTTGCCTGTAGCAATCTGAGCCGGAGCTAGTTCCTGACCGAGCTCTAACCCTTTCCTCGGTGCCTCGGCATCGAGTCCATCAACGTTCCACACTATCCCAGGAACTACCATGACCATCCTCGCTTTCGTTATTGTTGGCTTCATTCGCTTCGTTTTCAACGACTTTCGCTTGTCGTTCGGCACCGGCGACTCCCGCTCGATCATGCGCCACACCGAACACGTTCTGCGCAAGTCGTTCACTGCCAGCATCTTCACGGTCATCATGCTGTCAGCACTACTGGCAATCTTCTCGCTGTTCAGCACTGCCACTGCCATGACTGCTGTCTACGCCTGGCCGGTGCTGTTCATCGCCGAGTTCATTCTTCGTCAGCTGCGTTCTTCGCGCGTCAAGGCCGATGAAGCAAAGCGCAATCAGCCTCGCTGAGTACCTCAATCCAATAAAGATGTAAGCAAGGGCCTTGCATTTCTGACCAAATAGCAATCATTCTAAAAGGGTGGTTCTGTTATTTGGTTTTTTGTATTTTATTACTATATAAGAGAGTATATAATAAATACTTTTTATTTTGGGTAAAGCTAAAGGGTGTTTCTTCTTCTGTAATTAATGCAAATCACCCGTCTAAAGGTAATCGGCTATCGGTCAATCAAAGCGATTGATTTGAAGCTAGGCGCCTTAAATGTTATCTGTGGTGCCAACGGCACGGGTAAAAGTAACCTCTATCGTTCTTTGCACTTACTTGCATCTGCTGCTAACGGGCAACTAGCGCACATGATTGCTCATGAAGGCGGCATGGACTCGGCTTTGTGGGCTGGTAAAAGAAGCAAGCTTGATCCCACTACTTTTTCGGTCGCCATCGAACTTGATGATCTCAGCTATCGGCTTGAATGTGGCCGTGTTCCTGATGATGCTAGAGCGTTCGCCGGAGTTGTTACAAAGCCAGGAGAGCGCTGGTTTGGCAATGATCCAGACGTCAAAATTGAAAGTGTTTCGACCGATTATCGTGGCAAGCAAGTCTCTATTTTGAAGCGCAAGCGCAGTCATGTTACTGCACGTGACATGGATGGTCGAGCGATTGAATATCCGCTCACTGGCGGCGACTGTGAGTCTGTTCTTTCATGTTTGCGAGAGCCTCATCGCTTTCCCGATCTTTCGGTTTTGCGTCAAGAATTTCTCGGTTGGCGTTTCTATCATCATTTTCGCACTGACTTACATTCGCCCCTACGTCGGCAACAAATACCAGTGTTTACGCCAGTTCTAAGTCATAGCGGCAGTGATCTAGCTTCGGCCTTGGCCTCAATTATCGCTGCTGGTGGCGAAGATGTATTGAGCAAAAATCTTGAAAGAGCCTTTCCTGGTGCCGATCTTGAAATTGAGATGGAGCGCCGCTCTGTTTCTTTCAAGCTGCAGATGCCAGGGTTATATAGACCATTCAGTGCTCGTGAACTTTCGGATGGCACTTTGCAATATCTCTGTTTACTGGCTGCCCTTTGCACTGAGAGACCGCCCAATTTGATGGTTTTGAATGAACCTGAAACCAGTATCCATCCTGATTTATTTGAACCACTAGCTGAACTTTTAGTAGACGCCAGTAAGCGCTCACAATTGATTGTCACCACCCATGCCCGCCCGTTAGCTCTGGCGATCGAAAAAATCAAAGGTACTCATCATGCCGTGATTGAGTTAGAAAAAGTAGACGGTGCGACCCGAGTGATTGGTTCTGAGGCTATGGAATATGATGCCAGTGATCTTGAGGATGAAGATTAATGGCTATCGTAGACTTTAAAATTAGTGGCTACCGCTCGATCAATAATCTGTGGTTAAAGCTGCAGCCCATCAATGTTATCGTCGGTCCGAATGGTACAGGAAAAAGCAATCTCTACCGCGCAATGTACCTCCTTTCATGTGCGGTTAGAGGTGAGTTAGCTGCGGCGATGGCTGACGAAGGCGGTATCACTTCTGCACTTTGGGCTGGTGAGAATATGAAGCCAGCAGATTTTAAAATCTCTCTTTCAATGCGCACCGCAAATTTTGAATACAACCTCCAATTTGGGCCAGCAGGAGAGTTTAGCCGTCCAGGCTTTTTTAAAAATGATCCAGTTATTCGTCTAGAGGAAATATTCAAGATCGAAAAGGGTGTTCGGAAAAGACTTTTGCGACGGCGTCTCGGTTCAGTTTTTGCGAAAAACCCTCTAGGTAAAGATGTTGAGTACACCACTAGGGTTTCCGATAGTGAAGCAGTCTTATCTGCCCTCAAAGATCCTGTTAACTTCCCTGACTTATATGCAGTGCGTGAAGAAATTCTCGCTTGGCGTTTCTACCATCATTTCCGCACAGACATAGATTCTCCCTTGCGCCAACCTCAGATTGGTGTGCTAACACCTGTGCTCAGTCATGATGGCAAAGATTTAGCTGCCGCCCTCGCTAGCATAATAGAGAGTGGCGATCGCGAGGCGTTAGAAGCCTCTATTGATGAGGCTTTCTCTGGTGCTGAGTTGGGAATTGCTGCAACATCGTCGGGTCTCTCAATTTCGTTTTCTCAGCCCGGTTTGTTACGGCCATTTTCTGGTAGTGAATTGTCCGACGGGACGCTTCAGTATCTATGCTTACTGGCTGCCCTGCTTAGTCTCTCTTCTCCGACAGTGATTGTCTTGAACGAACCAGAAACCAGTCTCCATCCTGGTTTGATTGAACCACTAGCTAGGCTGATTGTGCGCTGTTCTAAAGATTGCCAAATTTGGATTACCACTCACTCTGTTGAACTGGCAGACAGAATTATGGACCTCACTGGTTATGAGCCTTATGAGTTGACCAAAGCTCGCGGTGAGACAAAATTGGTTGGTGTGGGTCTTGGTGGCTACAGAGAAACTGAGGATGATGAGGAAGAGTGAAATTTCTCCTTTTCATTTTTACTACGGCAAGCAGTATTTGGTCGGGCAAAAAAAGAAAATGAGGGCCGCAGCCGCACCCGAGGGGGAGCATTTCTGCTCACTCCCTCGGGTTGGCCTTGGCCTCATCTTCTTTCTTCGTTTTTAGGCCACGCTATTATTCGGCCAGGGAAAGGCCGAGCTGATGCTTGGCCTTGTTGATCTTGACCACGGTCACTTTCACTTCTTGACCCTTTTTCACTGCATCGAGCGACTGGCCAGGCAGCTTGCTGATGTGGATCATGCCGGATGCACCGCTGCCGGTGATTTCGACAAAGGCACCACAGTCAGCGATGTTGCGCACCTTGCCGCTGAGCAGCTGGCCGACTTTGACGGCGTCGATCAGGCGGTCGAGGCGCTGCTCGCTGCAAGCAGCCTGGCGATTGAAGACGATCGCACCTTTGCTTTCGTCCACTTCAATCACCTTGAAGGCCTGCACCGTGTTGAGCAGCGGATGCACTTCGGTGATCGCCAGTCCGAGCCGCGAGAAGGGCGCGAACGCCTGCAACTCAGTGCCTTCGAGTTCAACGCGCACGCCGAAGATGCGGCCTTTGCCGTCTTCGACCACCTGCACGACGCGGCCGGAGACACTGGTGCGACTCTGCTGAGCAGCCCGCATCTTGCCATAGATGGCAGGCACAGCCAGAGCGGCTTTGCCTGGCACCACGGTGATTTTGGCTGCTTCAGCTGGAGCCAATGTGGCCGCTACCGTTACGTGAGCTACCACGCGATGGGCGACTGCGACTTGCTCAGGCTGAGCGGTTTCGCGTTTGGTCTGGGTCACAGTGGCAGTAACCAGCGAGATTTTGGCGGATTTGCTGAAGAGGCCGGGCTGCTGCTTTTTGATGAGCGGCTGCGGGCGACGAGTGGTGCGCACTTTGAGGGTGGGCTGGGGCTGCGCTTCCGTTTTGCTGTCCGGGGTGGAGGCAGTAGAGAGATTTGCAGCTGTGGGCTGATTGAGGGCAATGGCGCCGTCGGTTCCCACGGTGAGAGCTGCGAAGGCGAGGTTGGAGAAGGCGGAATTAGTGGAGTGTTTCATATAGGTAGTTGGTTTGTCGCAATATGCAACGGTCTGATTTTTGGTTTGTTTTACTAACTGTTTTACTGTTTGTTTGCTGATATGTCGGTCTCTGTTCTTTCTGTAGATTGAACAGTTAAAGGCTGGCCGTGCCGTAGAGATGGTAGGTGTGATCGCGCAAGGTGAAGCTTGCCATGTAGCTTCCTTTGCAGCGGACGTACTGGCCATCGCGGTATAAGAAAAACGATTGATTACAGCCTTTCTCAACTTCCTCTTCTTCGAAAGAAGCAGTCACTTGTCCGTCGGCGACAACTAGTGAGAGGAAGCGAAAAGAGCGAGGACTGAGCTTGAGGCGAAACTCGCTGGCATCCGAGTTTTCATCGACAGGCACAATATGAGGATTGATTCTGCGGTTCATAGTAGTGGTGGTTGAATTGCTTGTTTGTTTGCTTTGTTTTGCGTGATGTCTGCTGTTGGTTTATTGATGAGAGAGATACCTATTTATAGGGCTAACTGTGCTCGTAACCTAGACTATTTAAGGGTTTGCGGTGCCTCAGTGGTATTACCACGAATGGCATACCGACATCGGCGAGGGTTGGGATAGCTCACGCAAAGGGTTAAGGCTCCGTTTAATCTTTGCCTCTAAAGCTTGTTCTAAGCCTCTTTAATAGGGAGCAATTACCATTTAATACTTGGCAATGATTGATCAGATACACTCATTAGCCTCGCTTAAGGAGGCCTCAGATGTTACAGACAAGTTTTGCTTTCGCGCCCACTGTGGCGGCCGATTCTAATCAGAGCAAACTGGGCCATCGAGTTGCCAGAGTTGGCATTGTCGGCGGAGGGAATTCTGCCAGAGCCTTAGCGGCATATTTGGCCGATCAGGGCCACAAAGTCTCAATGTTTGTGCGCGACTTAGATAAGCTACCGGGCATTGCCCAAACACTTAATGTGCGGGCCTCAGGCAAGCTTGAAGGCCGTTTTAACCTGCAACAGGTGTCGAGCGAACCGGCTATGTTGCTCTCCCAAGTTGATGTCATTTTCATTGCCACAGTCACTACTGCATACAGCGAAGTCGCTCAAACAATCGCACCCTTCATTGAAAGCCATCACAAAGTGGTGCTTTTCTCTGGCAAGTTGGGAGGCGCCTTGCTCTTCTCCCGCGCCCTTGAGCTAGCAGGAGCTCCAGCTATTCCCGTTTTAGAAACCGATTCACTGTTTGCTTGTCGCATTCAAGACGATGAGAGCATTTGGATTCGTGGCTTCAAGCGCTGGACCCTTTTCTCGGGCACAAGCAAGAGTATGACGGCGGAACAAGGCGATCTGGTTACACGTTTCTTCCCGGGGCTAGAACCGGCCGCAAATATCATTCAACGCGGATTAACAGATTTTGGCGCCTTGGCTCATGCGCCAGTGGTTTTGGCCAACATGAATGCGATTGATCGGCAAGAATCTTTCCTCTTCTACTACAAAGGGCTGACATCGCGCACCGTTGCCATTCTCGAGCACATCGAAGAAGAGTTCAACCTAGTCGCTGGGGCTTATGGCGCCAGTTTGATACCGATGAAAGAATTGCTCAATCGCTACTACGGTTGTGACACAAGTTCACTGCACCAGGCCATGCAGACAGTGCCTAACTATCGCTATAGCCAGTCTCCCCCTAGTCTTGACCATCGTTTTTTAGTGGAAGATGTCACAGCTACACTAATTCCACTACAGCGTTTTGCTCGCTTAGCCAACGTTTCTATTCCGGTAGTCGATTCAGTCGTCACTCTCGCTGGTATTCTCACCGGCATCGATTTTCAGAGCACTGGCCGCTCACTGAAACAGTACGGCTTAGAAGGTATGAGCTATGAGCAAGTGAACGAGGCCATTAATGCCTAAGTCTAGCTCTACTAAGTCTAGTTCCACCGGTATTAGCTCAACTAATACTAGCTCGACCATGGCTTGGGTAATTTTGGCTCTAACAGCTGCTTCTGTTGAGCCAATTCTGATAAAGCTTGGCTTTCAAGCTCAAGGAACACCGGTTCAGCTTCTCATATTCAAGAATTTAGTGGCAGCGGTGGTAATGCTTGCTCTAGTGCGTGGCTGGAAGCGTCCTGAGAATGTCAGCTTGCTCTCGCTACTCACCGTCAGCGTCTTGCTCTTTTCTACAAATGCATTTTGTCTTTTTGCTCTGACTAAACTGACTGCAGTTGAACTAATTACCATCATTACATCGACACCAGTAGCGGTGGCGCTAGTCAATTGCTTCCGTAAGCGTGATAGCCGAGGAAAGCTCTTTTGGTTTGGTCTGAGTGCGGCTTTAGTTGGTGTCGTTCTCTCATTGCAGAGCAGCTCTAGTGGCATTGCAACCAGTACCGCTAATTTGTCTAGCTCACTGAATATATTGGGTGTAATTTTTGCCCTTGCGGCAGTAGGCAGTTCAACAACCTATCGCATAAAAATTGAAGGTATTTTGCAAAATGCTGACCCCAAGCTAATATCACTAAACATTTTTGTTATCAACGCTGTGCTTTCGCTCTGTCTGCTGCCGACAATGGGGCCCGTTAATCAGGCTGTTTTACCTTTTTGCGTTTGGATGGGTGTAGCTGCTGCTCTGGCAAATTTAGCTTTCATCGCCGCTATTAAAGAGCTTGGTGCTACCAGAATGTCGGTAATAAATTTGATTCAGCGGCCACTGATAATTATCATTGCTGCCTTTGTTCTCAAAGAATCTTTGGGTTGGGCCCAAGTTTTGGGCTTTGTTTTTGTCATGCTTGGTGTGCAAATGGCTCAGGTTAGGCCAAAAGTAGAAGACTCTAAGGTTTCTGAAGTTGAGCTAGAGCTTGCGTTGACAGCTAGAAAATAGATGGTCGTTTTACAAATTAGATACGAACTTAGCGACTCTTGAGGGCTGAGTTTAATTGCCGCATGAGTGTGCTGGATGGCGTCTCTGATTGTATTTCGGAGTTTTACTTGCCTTGCTTTTCGCCCACTGGTATGGCTTTTCGTTAAGATTTGGCAGACCAGCTAAAGCTAGCGCAGGTAATGCTTTTGAAGTATTGCGCTTTATGTACAACTCTAAGAATCAATAAGTACTATTGTCTGTTACTACTCTCTTTGGCTAAGTTAAAGATCTCTTCTACTCTTTCAACTCCTGGTACCAACAAGCCCTTTCTTCCCAATAGCCCGCACCTATCTCTTATCGCTTCTGCAGCTTCGGTTGTGCGGTTAGTGACGGGTTTTGGTTTTTGGGTTTTGCATTATGGTCTGACTGTCTCTGCGGTAACTAAGAGTTGACGAGTTGAAGTGATTGCAATCTCCGAAAATGGTTTTGGAGTTAACAAAAGGGGACGCCTATGAAACTTGAACCCGCCGACAAAATCTACGGTCAAGCCAAAAGTGTGAGCCGCCAGGATGCCTGCCCTTCTTGCAAGGATCATCCGGCCATTGTGTTTGAAGACGGTTCTCGCTATTGCGCCATCTCCGGCGAATCGTTCGTGGCCACCGAGGGCGAATTGCTTGCCATGCGCCACGCTTACGAAGAGAAGATCCGGCAGGGCACCATCTGAAAGATTCTCAGTTGGGTTCGCCGAATCGAGCTGAGAAACACCAACAGCCATGCGGGCAAACATACATTCGAACCCTCAGAAAGGGACAACATGACTGAAAACAACTCTAACGGCAACGACCAGGCCCAGACCTTCACCCGCGCTCAGCTTGAGCAGGTGATCAAGGACTTCGTCAACGAGCATATCGACATCGAGGCCGGCATTCTTGGTGCGCGTCTGCGCGATAAGCCCAACAAGCCGATCTACATCGAGGTCAATGTTGACCCCCATTTCGACTGCCAGCATGCCCATCCGCTCCCCAAGGAGTATCACGGCATTCGGGTTGGAACCAAGGTCGATATGATGCGGATGAAGGAGGTGCACGAGGGCTATTCGGTCAGTGGTCCGACCAACACCCTCGTTAAGCGTCGCAACCGCGGGGAATAACAGCCAGAACTGACCGTCACTAGGAAGGCACATGTCTCAAGGCTATATCGCACTCAATCTCTCGCCGGACAGCAAACAAGCTGTTTTGCAGAGTTTTCCACCCAAGTTTGAAGAGGTCCGGGCTGACCATGTTACCTTCGAATTTGGTGTATCCATCGAAGCTGGTGATACCATCGAAGCCGGTGATACCAGTGTTCAATTGCCGCTCCCATCGGTAGTTGCAGTGGTGGCCTATGTTTGCGATAGCAGCCTTGAGGCTTTGATAGTGTCTGTCGACGGTGAGACGACGAGGCCCGATGGCAGCGTCTTCCACCTCACACTGTCGCGCTCAGCTGGTCGCAAATCGTTGGAGAGCAACGCCCTGGCCCAGAACAAAGCGCTCTGGCAGCCGGTAGTTGCTCTCCCTCTCGAAGGAACAGTTGCTCTCAATTTGAGCAGCTAAGACGAACGAACCGTTGCGCTTCGGCGTAGCAAAAAGCAACCGCACGAGCATCTTGAGCCTCTAAAAAGGCCTTGATGCTCGTGCAAGTTAGGGAATTTTCGTTATGGATCAACTGTCCACGACTATCATCGAAAGAGGTTCTGAAGCAACTATTGCCGTCGACGACTGGAGCAAGATCTTTTACTTCTTGATTGCCGTTGCCATCGGCATCATTCTCGGTCTGTGTGTTCCACCTTTGTTGCGTTCGCTTAAGGATTTTCCTGTGCGCCTGAACGGTCGACCATCGCAAGACAGTCGGTCGAATGCTTCTGCCGACGAAGAAGTTTTGCCAGCAGAATTCGTTGCTGCTGCCACCGTCGGCTCTGACTATTACGTGCCTAGTTCAGACGAGTTGACTGATGCTATCAAGACCAACATCTTCGATCGTCAGAAGCGTGATGCTCTAAAGCTCGCGCGTGAATTGGTGATCGAATATCTCAGCCAGCTAGAATCCGGTGCAGCAAAAACTATCTACTGTGTTATTGCCAACCCGCTGGTTGAAGACAGCACGGTGATGAAACTCTGCGAAGAAATTCTCAAGCAGCGCGGCTGGAGTGCAAGTCATCATCGTCCTGGGACGGCCTTTGTCAGCCCGCTTGATGTAAGCCGCGACTGTTCGTTTACACCAATCGATCTTAACTCCATCACCGAGAGTGCTGCTCTTGCTGCACTAGTCGAGAGCAATGTCTTTGCACCGCGCAAAGTCAAGGCTTTGAGTATTGCCAAACAGTTGGTAGATGGCTATCGGCTCAAGTTGGAAACGGAAAAGCAAACTAGCCAAGGCATTTCTGTGACTTTGGACGAGGCTATCGATCATAGCGTTTTCCCTGAGGTGGAAAACATTCTTGCCCCGCGCGGCTGGACTGTTCATCACCGTTCGGGAACCAAATACAGTGTTTGGCCTGCTGCAAGACGAACTAAGCCGTATCATTGCGGAGGAGTAATGTTCTGAGATTGAAGAGGGCATTGAGAAAACGAGTAAGCTGCGCGCCCTGAGCTAGTTTAGCTCCCCAAGAAAAGCCACCGCAAATTTTTGCGTTGGCAGTCTTCAAATACCGGTGACACTGTATTTCTCTTGAATTGTTTTGGCATCATCTTCTTTGCCTAATTTCTTCAAGACGACAGCATAGTTGTTCGCTGCTTTCGTGAGAAGAGGCTTATTGCCAGTGGCTTCGAACTCATCTACAGCCAGCTTCAATGAGGTTTCCGCTTCAGCAAATTTTGCCACTTTAAGGGAAGTCAGTCCCGAATTGTAGTGCACAATGGCGATATTTCCGCGCGCTGGTTTATTGTCAGGATTGAGTGTGAGAGCCTGCTGAAAGATCTCTAAGGCCTTGTCGTATTGCTGGGCATTGAGGGCGGTCAATCCGGTATTGTTTAGTGCTGCCGCTAGGTTGCGTTTCAGCGCACCAGATTCAGGATGTTTGGCATACCCGGCTTTTAAAATTTCTACAGCTTTACTATAG
This sequence comes from Candidatus Obscuribacterales bacterium, assembly GCA_038231015.1. GTDB lineage: Bacteria > Cyanobacteriota > Vampirovibrionia > Obscuribacterales > Obscuribacteraceae. The sequence continues at coordinate 3,598 of JBBRMD010000054.1, read as the reverse complement.
TCTTTAGCAGCCATCGCTTTGGTGGCATTATCGTTAATTGCCACCACGTCTGAAGCAGTTGCGATATCAGCCATAGAGGCTAGCTCTGTCGTAGAAGGGCTGTCGTCCGGCGCTGCCGCAACTTCGGTGGCGTAGAGCTTGCGCAGAGTTTTTCCATCGCGCTCGCTCAGTTTTAATTGCTCAAAATTTAGAGGCAGACTGCTGAACATAATGTCATTGGGTGACTGACTGTGCCCGGCAATACCTAAGGCATGACCAAGTTCGTGGATGCAAATAAACTTGATCACTTGGGCATTGAGAACCATTCCTGGTAAACGTTTAGTGGTTAACACCACAAGGCGCACTGAGCGTAAAGCATTGCCATACGGAATCAATTTGGCTTCGCCACCTTCGGCGGGGTTGGAGACATCTTTGGGGTTATCTGACCATTTAAAGGTGATTGAGGCCTTGTCTGCTGTTGGTACCTGCTCAAATTTGATTTTGCCTTCACTGGCTTCTTCCCAAGCTGCCAGAGCGTCTTGCAGCGATTTACTGTAAGCTTGTTGGTAGCCAGGCACAGCATCGCCATTGGCGATATAAATTTTGATAGGAATGTCTTTGTCGGCCCAGCGCATGGTTTTTAGACCAATCGCTTCAGCAAAATAATCATCATCGCTGTGCACCGTGATTTTATTGTTCATGCGCAGCTGATTTTCTAGCAAACTAATGAGAGCTTTGCCTTGAGACGCCCTGATATTTTTGGGATATTTGACGACAAACTGCTTAAGTACTGCCAGAGCTTCTTGAGTTTTTCCTGCCGATTGAAGAGTGGCACCAAGGCTCCAATGCATATCTGGTTGGTCAGGCTGCAGAGCTAGCGCTTTTTTGAGGTTGACTATTGCATCATCGGAGCGACCGAGGCGGGCATAGCAGATGCCGAGGGCACCGAGCACATAGTAGAAATTAGGAGCGATTGCTTTGGCGGCTTCAGCTTTGCTCAAGGCTATATCTAATTTGCCAGCGTCTAAGTTAGTGAGACATTCTCTGACAAGATTGGCTGCGTCATATTCAACTTTGCTGATCGCTTTGCCAGACATCATGTAAGTTTCGGACTGGGCGGCCTGTACTTGAACGGCAAATGTTGCAGTCAGTAGCAGCGCTAAGGAGAGTTGGGGAAGGTGGGATTTTCTAAAAGACTGGCTGAACAACTGCAAACTGTGGCCTCCGCTAGCTTTGCTAACCAAATTGTGGACTGTTTTGGGAAAAGTAAACGCCTGTAAAGAAAAGGGTAAACCAGATATTTACTAGGTGCCACTCTTCTTTGAATGTTAGACAGAAGTGTCCCTTTAACCCCAAAATCTGCGCCGAGATCTTACTTACCGCCTACCCCGCCAATCACCATAGTTCAACATCAACCTTCGTGGAGCAAGAGCTTTTAGGACACAGCTAAGCTTTCACGACCTAGACCGAAGGATATTCGCATGGCCAAGATCGTCACCCAAAAGCAGACTGACGCCTTGAATGCCTACATGAGCCGCGCCCGCAAAGTGCCCTATCTCACCGCCGAACAAGAAATCGCGCTGGTGAATCAGGTGAAACAAGGCGGTAGCGGCTCGCAACGTGCCCAGGATGCTCTTGTTCTGTCGCACCTCCGTCTTGTTCTCTCCATTGCCTGGAAATATTCCCGCTCCAACATGCCCCTCGAAGACTTGGTGCAAGAAGGAAATCTGGGCTTGTTCAAGGCACTGGAAAAGTTTGAGATCGAACGCGGTTTTCGCTTTGCTACTTACGCCCAATGGTGGGTGCGTCAGGCGATCAACGACTATCTCAAAGCCAATGGCCGAGATGTCCGCATTCCCACCAACCGCGTCGCCCAAATTGGCCTGATGAATCAGGTGATCGCCAAGCTCAGCCGTGGAGGACATCTTCCCTCTGACGCCGAAGTGGCCAAAGAGATGGGAGTATCTATGAAGTTTATCGGTGAACTGGCCCAATATGCTAGCGAACCGATTTCGATGCACACTCCACTTTTCGACGGCGAAGGAGAGTTTGGCGACACCATCGAAGACCAAGGTGCTGGCCCGGAAGAGACTCTGCTCGATAACAATCGTGCCGACAAGCTCCACGGTGCCATGGACAAGCTCAATGAGCGTGAACGGGATATCGTCACTCGGCGCTACGGCCTCGACGGCGATGAACCCGACACTCTCGATACTCTGGCGAAGAAGTACAATCTCACTCGTGAGCGTGTGCGCCAGATCGAGGTGGCCGGCTTGAAGAAGCTGCGGGAAGGCGAGAGCGGTCGCGTTCTCAAGTCGCTGCTTTAGGGCAGTAACGGTAAGTTTCTGCTTTTTCTTTTGGCCGTTTCTTTGTGCTGTTCCTCTGCTTTTTAGCAGAGGGACAGCATATGAATTTTCAAGTTTCTCGTTTTTTTTCTCTTTCGAGCAACTATAATCAATAGTATCAGGCGGAAAAAGGGAAAGGTGGTATGCCAAAGCGGTGAGCCACAACATTGTGACTCACCGCTCAGCGTCATTTTCATTCAAGATTATTGGTGTCCTAGCACCTAGAGGCGAAGCATGGCGTCGTATTGACGCAGTTTGCGATAGAATTTGCGCACGGTCGCTCCACCTAAGTCACAGCGCGACTCGACAGTAGGGCGACCAATGCGACCGATGAGCAGCCAGGCTTTGGCCACATCGCGATGTTGAATGCATTCTTCTGCCAGATTGGTGAGTTGTCTCATCAGATCGTAACCGTTGGCATGAACGTTTGAGCCGCGCAGTTCGGGCATGTTGTCTGCTTCCCAGCCGCGGCTGCGCAGAGAGGCTTGCACCTCCCAGACGACATTGCTGAAGGCGTTATAGCGAGCGATGAGAGCGCGCTGCTGTTTGGTTGCCAGCAGATAGATGGTCATGCAGAGAGCGCACGAAACCGGCACCGAAAGTACGAGATAGAGTTCTGGAAACATAATTTTGTGATGGTTGAGTGGTGGTTTTGGTGAAACTAGGAGAAATATTCCTGTTTTTCAGCGCGGGACAAACGCGCCGGGTAGCTTTCGGCGTCGGCAGCATTGATGGCGTAGACGAAAACTACGCTGATACCAATGGCTGGATAGCTCGCGGTCATAACGTCTGTAACATGACCAATGTCGTAGAGCGCGTACTGCACTTTTCTGGCCATACCCAATTTGTCGAGGTCAACCTCAGGGTTCTCGCAATACGAGATCAGGTCGCCGCTGCTAATTTGGCCATCACCATCGCCGTCGAGGGCTTTGAAATTATTCAAGATCCATTTGCTCAAAAGCGGCGCCTCGATAACGGCACCATGCAAACTGTTGCGATGGACGGTGCAGTAAAGAGTTAGTGGAGTAAGCAGTGTGACCAAGCCGAACAGCAGTGTGCCGACTTGCTCGATATGATTGAAGTGGGCGTATGCCACCACAATTGGTATCGTTGCTAGACTGTAGATAGTTACGAAAATTTTGGCTGGACGCCGTTTGTTAATGGCCATGCGGATGAACATTGCCATGTTGGCAATAGCCAGAAGGACGAGCCAGGCTCCGAAAGCGTGAGCAGATGTGGGTGTATTCATAGTTTGGTTTAGTGAAGTATTGCTC
>JBBRMD010000053.1:0-42743 GCA_038231015.1 Candidatus Obscuribacterales bacterium | reverse complement strand
TTACATTGAGATGTTCTACAATAAGCGAAGACTTCATTCGCATCTGAACTACCTTTCGCCCGAGGATTTTGAAAGAAGCATGGAGAGGGCACGATAGCGACTTGTCCTATTTTACTGTCCGACCAAACGGGGGAACCTCACAAGTCCAAAACGACGTTTGTCGTTAAAAGGTCGCTCTCTTCGGATTCGCTGGAAGAGTTGCAACGGTAGTGAAATAACCAACTAACTACTTTCTCGCTTTTGATGTTTATTTTTATTCCAAAGTCAGTCGGAATGCAGCCGGATGAGGGTAGTTGGTAATAATGAGCCTCAGGTGCCAATTTGCCAGGTAGGCGCACGTGGGAAGATCCTGATCCCAGTAATATCAACAAGTCCGATTCGGACATGCCGATCAGATCATATTCGTGCAAAAATCTATTGAACATATGTATCATTTTGATTGGGGAATCTCTGCCGGTTTCCCAATATTTCGGATCGAATTTACCAAGGTCCGTTCCGACACTTATACGTATGCGATCACTGGGAAATGGCATTTGTACCTGATAATTGTTTGGCCAGTGAATGCGCGGGCGCGGGACTGTACCGGGATTTCTCTGAAGTGTTGTCCCTTCCTCTTGCCAGGTTGAAAGGTCAACAGTCTTGCGGCCGCCGGGAGCGTCGATAAATGCACGCCCAGGTTTGAGGAAAAGCACCTGGCCTTTGAGAGGCGCCAGGAGTACGTTCCCTCGTAGATTGCACAGTCCTTGTTTTGTGCTGGTCATCCTTGGATATTCTTCAAATGGACTTCCGAATGCTAGCAGCGTGTCGGCAGCTAGTTCATTCAGAGTAATATCTGGGTCATTGTCCGCAGCCGAGCCAAACGAAAAGATGTTCAACAAGAGCGTGTCTTTGGGCAGAGAAAATTTTTGTTCAAGTCCGGAGCGATTGAAGAAATGTCGTTTTTCTCCAAAGTAGTATTTGTTCGATTGATTGACGTCAGTAGCAAGGAACAGCCCGTGGCCGCAATACTCAATGTCCGAGTATTTGGGAGCTAAAATTTCATGGCCCGATTCATCTTTGAGACCAAAAAGATTTCCATCGCAGAAATGCAGTGTGTTTTGGTCGAGATCTGTTAGTCCTCTGACCATACCGTGTTGAAGCCGGTAGCTGTCGAGTGCTAGGGCTGCTGGAATGGGGAAGAAACAAAGTGCCACAACGGACACTGCACAAGCGCATTTGAATAGTATCTGGCGTAAATGCATGAAGAAACTATATCAGCAAAAGTGTCGTCAGGAAAATCCACCAGTTGGCTAGTTCACGACCACAATGTTCAGCTGTTTAGGGAAAAGTTTTTTGAATTTTACGCAGAATCCTGTAGTGTCGACTTAGGCTGTTGTGAGGTTGCGGCCTATTTGGCACTTATATTTGCACCTCTGATGGCGCCATGACATGTTGCACTGTATCTATCTTTTTGATACTGGTTGAGAAGAGACAGCCCGCGAGATTCTGATTGTCGAAATAGCTTAGCGGCTATACATAGGCGATTGTCATGGTGATCCGGTTGGAGCACAATAAAGTGCCGTCCACGGTGCAAATTCACACCCTCCTATACCAAAATCTTGCCAATAGTCTATAACTACACTAGGGTATCAACGCTAAACTTATATCAACTACAAATTAACGAAGGTACAAATGAAAAACTTAGTTAGCCTTATGGTGGCATGTGCGGTGGCAACACCAATGTTTGCTTGCCTGCCGGTATTTGCCGACAGCATCGAGCATACTTCTAGCTCATCTAGCACCAGTGAAACTATCGACGTCAAAAAAGGCGTCAAGTTCAAATTCCGCGAACGCCTGCACGACTTGCATGTTCAGATTGATACAGCACTTTCTAAAGGCTGGATCAACGCTTCTCAAGCTTCTGGCTTCAAAAGTGAAGCTGACGCTCTGGTGCGTAAAACTTCCTCAACAGAGGCCGCTGGCTGGCCTGAGGCTGACGTAGATAGCTTAGAGAAGGCAGTCACGAAGCTGAACGCTGCTTTGTCTACTGCGTCGACTTCTAGCGGTTCCAAATCAACCGCTACTGCTTCAAGCACGACCACAGTTAAACCAGCAAAAGTGACAACCAAAGCTGTCACTAAGAAAACCACAGTCAAATCAAAGACCGTCGCCCCTAAATAGACTTATCTGGGTCTATTTATTTCGGCTTCTAATTCACCCGGCTGCAGCTTAGGAAAATCGTAAGACACTAACTCTGTCGTCGATTTTACTGGGCCGCTTTCGGTGGTAGATTTTACTAGGCCGACATAGGGGCCGTACCAATACACTTTGGTTGCTTTTGCTCCCATCGAATTGACTTGGCTCACCACTTTCATGGCTTTGAATTTACCAGCCGGCACAATAACTTCTTCTGGACCGCTAACGGTAAAACTTTCAGTCGATGGAGTTTTCATCATTCCGGTGCCGGCCCACTGCCAGTTGTCACCGTTTTCTAGTGGGTGCTTCAGCGTTTGTTTTGGCGGTATAAAGTCGGCCTTCATCGCTGCGCTGTACTCAATATGATTGTCTAAAACTAGACCGTCAGCCTTGCTATACCAATCGCTAAATTTCTGCGTGGGCGAAGTTTCTATCTGCAATTGATGCCAAATTGAGCCGTCTTCTTGTTTGTCATCGTGAATATCTTTCATCGAAAACGTTGTTTTCTTGCCATCTGCTGTGGTGGTTTGGTATTGCCACGAGTATTTCCAGCGTACCGGAAAATAATCTGGTGGTGGTGGCTTCTTAATTGTCTTAACCGCCGGTGGTGCACCTGAAGCTGCCGTGCCGATTGCTGCGACAGTCAAGAAAGTGCAGAGTGCCAGTAAACAGTTTCTTCTCATTGATATCCTTTTGGCTAATATTCCGTCTGCGCTTCATTCTATCTTACTTGAATGTCCTCACCAAGCTCCTTTAAGGGTCGCTCAATGAGGACAAATATGGTAGTTCACTGTGTAATTAAAATATGTAGTGCGTCGGTGTGACGATTATGGTGTTTACGTGATGGGGGTATCGCTGGCTCTAGGCTGAGCGAGCAATTTGTTGTTTAAATTTATGAGCAACTGTTTGATTGATCTGACGATTTGTGTGGTTTGCGATTTCGGCTACAGCACAGACGTCCCATATGATAGATTCGCAGTAGAGAACATCATCCTGAAACAGCCAGTCAGAGCTTTTCTTGGTTAGAGCGATGTCGACAAAGTCACTATCGCTATATGTGTTGCTGACGAAAGCCAGTCTTGGAAGTTTGCCAGTTTTATATCGATTTTCGCGATTCAATTTTTCGATTGATTGCAGTACTTCTATGCGATCAACTGCATTCGGTAGACTATTGAGGAATTTACTTAAGACACCATATTGTCCATTTTCTGCCGCTTCCGTTAATTGACGGAGTTTTGCTTCCGGCACATTTGTGCTCGAGGATTTATCTTTCAAGAGCAATCTCCTTTTAATTGATGTAATGCCATCGCCCCGGTGACTAATTGATAGTAATCGCATCTCTTTACAACGTCACTGGTAAAAATACTAATGAATGGTGAAAAGCCTTGCCTGGCGTGTGAAAGAAATTTTTTTGTACCAAGTTGACTAAGTTAGTCCTGGTTAATCATCGCTCGGAATAGGATGTAGCTGTCCACATTAGCAGCGCTTGGAAAGCCTTCCCGCGGCCGCTTTGCGGCAAATTGAGCTATGATTGTCGCTGTCAAAAAAAGGTCTTTCGTTGACAGTGTCATCTAATCGCAGATTTTCATCTTTTGTGTTGGGCATTTTATTGGCCAGTAGTATCGTTGTGCCACCATCTTTGGCCCTACAAACAAACAATCCTTCTACCAATGCTAATGATGGTACTGATAGGTTAACTACTGTTCCAGGTCATGGTGCTGGTTCGTTTTACGATATTAAAATGACTCCTAACATTGACCACGCTGCCGTTGCAGCTGGTGCTTTACGGGCTGATGCTGCTGAAATTGCTGATTTGCTTGAGATTACATCTTATGTAGAACGTCTGCGCGAATTTAAGAAAACCAATCCTTCTATCACTTGTGAATTGCCTAAACCGCTTCTCAATGCCAAGGTGTTGTGCCTCTGGCGCATTCTTACTTTGACTGAAGAAGTGCGTCGCTACAGTGCTGCCATCGACTGCGATTTGGCGTCTTCTAATGTTGTTTTAGCGCAACTTTGCGCCAAGCGCGATAGCACCAGTAACATGATTAACACTGCCAACTTTGCTCAAGGCGGTGTGCTTGGTATCACTAAACAGTCGCTTTTACTTAGTCATTTTTTCAATAGCTCGCAAATGCCTATCATGATCAGTGCCAGCATTGGCATGGGCTTAGCCATGACAAACCTTGCCCTGCCAGGAATGTGGAAGAGCAAGATAACTCAGTCGCAAAATATTTTGTCGCACTTTATCAATTTGAATTTCATCCCACCAGACGCTGCTCACAGTTATCTCTTTAAATTTTTTACCAGAGAAATTCCTGGTTCTGACAATCATTTGACCCGCCGCGAAATTCTTTTGAAGCATTGGCAGGCATTCAAGCATTTAGATCCTAATGATACTAAGCTGATGCGCAAGCTTTCTGCGAGCCCTGAGGCTGGTGAGAATATGGTCGAAAATATCAATGTCTTATCTCTGCGTATTGAGTTGCTTCATGATTTGAAGACACACGTTGAAGAGGTTGATGGAGCCCTGTATGAGTTACACAAAGCGATAAAATCTAACTGAGAATTATATGCCGACACCTAAGCCGACAGCTATTGTTAAACATGTTACCGCTATTGTCTGCGCCTTGAGTATTTTCTTGGTTCAACCTGTATGTGCACTAGAGCGCATTCAGACCCCGGGCTCGTCAGATACTGGTTCTGCTCTTGGTAGTGCTATTCCAATGACTGCTGGTGCTAAAGAAGCAGCTCAACTACTCGGTCTTATGCCCTATGTGCAGAAGCTTTATGAACTGCGGGCTACTAAGAACAGTGAGCCTGGTGTCATGAGTGATGAGCAGCTCGCTGTACGTGTGCAACTCTTAGACAAAATTTTAGAGCAGTCTTTAGAAGTTAGGGTGGTGGCCGATCGCATCGACCGCGAGTTGGCCTGGACTTATACTGGCAAAGGCATGCTAGAAGGCCAAAGACAAAAGCGCCTTAACTATTTGTTCACTGCCAACTTTATGCAAGGTGGCATTCTTGGTGTCTTGTCTGGTCCGCAATTCTTATCTCGCCACCCCAATACTGGTGGAGAATTGCTTCTTGTTGCCAGCAGCGTTGGTCTACTTCTGTCTTCACTGTCACTGGTTGCGGCCCGCAGTGGCACGAAGAAAATGGACGGAGAGCAAACTGTTTTGGCTGATGTTTATAGCCTCAACACTACAACTACCAATCCGATGACTCCGACTGAGCATGATCCGGCAGTGGTAATGAAGTTTTTGAATTCGGTGCCACCAAATTCGCTCGATCATAAAACTCGTAGAGAGGCTTTGATTGAGGCCTGGAAGAAAGGTGCGTATCTCAAAGACAGTAGTGAAAAGCATTTGAACAAGTTGGCCGTGGTGCAACCTGCTGGCACTAAATACCGCGAAGACATCAAGCTTTTAGGCGATCGTATTCGTATGCTTTATGACGTGCAATGGACAATCGAGCAACTCGATTCTGAATTGCTCGATTTGATGAGAGCGACTAATTAGTTTTTTTCTACCAGTCTCTTTTAGTTTTGCCTTGCTTGTTAACTGAAGCCGTTTTTGAAATCGAAGAATAGACCGGTTGGGTCATACTTCTTACGCAATTCGGCAAGTTTTTTCCAGTTCTCTCTTGTGAAGGCAGCCACTGCGTGATCTGCGTATTGCACTGTGTCGGTCTCGCCCACATAGTGACCGGCGGTGAACGGTTTGATTATTGTCAGCATGTCTTTATGCCATTTTAAGTTGACGGCGTCGTCTTTCTCGTCTTTCCACATTGTCCAAGGGCCGCCGTAGAGTTTGCCGGCCATCGAGAACGATGTGTCAGCCGGGGGCTTAGTTGGAACATTGGGGCCAGTGAAGACGGCAAACATAAACACAGTGGCTGGTGATGGGCACTTTTTGAAGTGGTCAGCAGTGGCGACAAAAATATCGGCAGGGTTCGAGTTCGAGAACATTGCTTCAACTTGGTTGCGCATGTTTTCTGGCCAGAGTGCCCCTGAGAAGTCGAACAAGCCTTCAAAGTCGGCTGGCTGGTTGATTGATTTTGAAAGACACTTGTTCATTACCGGGCATGTGTCGAGCAAAGCCATCACTTCTTTGCCTTGTTCTTGGCTGTCGGTGAAAGCTGTGCCTGTAACTTGGCAAACTTTGCCGCCATCGGCTTTGGCTTTCTCTGCTAGTTCTGGCGGAGCAGTCACCATCCATAGTGACAGTTCAACGCAGGGTTTTAGCTTAGGCGCCGTCTCCTTGATCCACTCTGCTACTACTTTGGCTTGGTCCATCGGGTAATAGTACGAGCTGCAAGTAAAAGCTTTTGGAATATCATAGAGCTTGAGGTGGTAGCGCAAGCAGATGGCGAAGAGCCCAGGGCCAGCTCCGCGGGCGGCCCAGAAGTAGTCTTGGTTGTGGTCTTTGTCAGCGGTGATTAGTTCACCATCGGCGGTGACCATTTCAATTTTTTCTACGCTCTCACAACCGTGGCCCCAAGTTCCTTGGTTCCATGACATGCCGCCGCTGAGCAAGTAGCCGCTCAGTTTTACTTGCGGGCAGTGACCTGAAGGGAAGGCCAAATTATACGGTTTGAGTTTCTGTTGTATTTCGCGGTTGCTGACAATCGGTTGTGAAATTGCAATTTTCTTGACCGGGTCAACTGAGAGAACTTGGTTCATTTCAGTTAAGTCAATCATCATGCCACCATTGCGCAATGAAGTGGCAGCCCAGTTGTGGCCGCCACCGCGTACGGCAACTTTCATGTTGTTGGCTTTGGCAAATTTTACCGCTGCAATTACGTCAGCATCGGTTTTGACGCGCACTGCTACTTCTGGCAGACGAGTAGCATGATATTTATTCCAGAGACCGCTAAATACTTTGTCTTTAAAATCTTTGTCGCTCGATAGCGAAATGTCGCATTTGACAGCCTTACGCAATGCGTCTGCGTCAAAACTCGGTTTTTTTGAAGCTGCTAAAACTCTTTCAGGATTAATATTTCCAACAAAGACTGAGCCTGCTGCCCAGAGGCCACCGGCCAAGAATATACGGCGAGTTACCTTGAATTGGGGTTGCCTATCTCTGGTCTCGGTCATTAATTTCACCTGTTCGAGTGCTGTTGAGAGTGTTGTTGAGATTCTTTTGGTTTATCGGCGCTTCTGTAGTTTTTCGCCGTCGGCGTCGTAGATGAAAGGGCCGCCATCGTCATTTACTACCAGTCTTTCATCGAGGGCCTGTAAGTCTACCGCTAATTGCCTTACCGCAGGCGAGAGGCCGACTTGTGCTTGGTAGCGCAGAAGTTGGGCGGCGATCAGTGAGAGCCTCTGCTTCAAGCTTGGTAGCCGATTGGGAGCCAATAGTGGTGCCTCTAATGAGGCCCCGTCGCCCCTTTGAAAGCTTGCGGCGATGCTGATGCGCGAGTAGGTGCCGTGCTTGCTGCTGCGGCCGCCCCAGTGGTAAAGCCCCTCATTCCAGCCGAGAATGTCGCCAGCTTTGGTTGGCAATGCGCGGATATCTTGATAGTTGGTGACGCCGTAGGTGGTCAAGTTGTTGGGAAAATTGGGGTCATACTGCACTGGTAAGACATAAATGCAGCCGGTGTCTGGGCTGGCATCGGTGAGCGAAATCCAGATGTTCATGGCCACGGTCTTGCCGTCGGGGCGCAAAAGTTTGCGGCGGGAGCGGTCGCGGTGAGGTAAGAAGCCGGCCCCTGAGCCGCCGGGAGCGACGCAAAAAGTGTAGAGGGTGGGCATCATTTTGTAATCAGGGCCGAGAATGCCGCTGAGTACAGTGGAGACCTCTTGGAATTTGAGCCAGAATTCGTCGTAGACAAACGAAAATGTCACTGGCCATTGCTCGTCGCGGATTTTCTCTACCGCTTGAACCATGGCTGCCAGATTGTCTCTAGCCACGGCTTGCTCAATTTTGAAGTAGCCTTCGTGGTCGATATTATCGTTGTTAAGCTTGGCCTGTTCAGGGCTTAAGTTGTAACGAGCGTTATTTGCCTGGCTAGCTCTGTCGCTAATTTTGAGCTGGGGATTGAGGTGCAGCCAAAATTCGCGATCGGTCGCTAGATCAAAAAATGTCTTACCCTGTGTGTTGTACATGTTTTAGCTTCGCTTGGTGCTTTAACAGAGACATTCTTCACTTGCTCTTAGTCTTATTCAAGGCATCATTTTACCCGTTATTTGTGCTGATTACCTTCTCTTATTGCTTGGTATATAAAGCTGATGATAACAAGCTCTTATTAGCCCTTTGAACTGCTTGAGACAGTGAACGAACAATTACCAGACGACTTAATTTTACAACCACCAGCGCCGCCTAAACAGCTGCCAGCGGGCGCTGAGTTCAATATTGGTGATGTGGTTGGTAATAGTTATCAGATCGTCGACTACATTGGTCGCGGCGCCATGGGTTATGTTTATCAGGCCCATCATGTGCGCTTGCCAAAAGAATATGCTCTAAAAACTTTGAGTTCTGAGGTCATTACCGAGGTTGCTTGGGTGCGCTTTCAGATTGAGGCGCAGGCGATTGCCAAAATGTTTCACCCGAACATTGTGGGATTGCACAATTTTGGCTTGCACAAAACTATTGATGGACGCGAGCGGCCGTTTTATGTAATGGACCTTTTGCGCGGCTGCAATTTAATGGAGCGCCTGCGCGATTATGATCCGCCACCTGTTAATACTGTGCTCTATATCTTTTTGCAGGCTGCTAGCGGCTTTGGCTACGCCCACAGCAAGGGAATTATTCACCGCGACGTTAAGCCGGCCAATATTGTTCTGCTCGATCAACCCGACGCTACTGGCTCGACAATCAAGATTGTTGACTTTGGTATCGTCAAACTGACAGCTGATGCTGAGATTTTGGGTAACCATCTAGCCAACGACGATGAAACATTGGGCAGTCCGTATTACATGAGCCCCGAACAGTGTCTTGGTCGCAGTGTCGATGCCCGTAGCGATATTTATTCGCTCGGTGTTACGTTCTTTGAAACGCTCACGGGCGAACCACCTTTCGTTGCACGGAGTGCTGTTGAAATTAAGAACATGCACCAGAATACTCCTACGCCTATTCTGAATGACTTCGTCGAGAATGGCGATTTTTCTCCGGCTGTGCAGGCTGTTCTGGAAATGATGATGGCGAAAGACCCTGATATGCGCTATCAGACCATGGAAAATGTTTGTAGCGATTTGATTGCTATTTTGCAGGGTGACGAGCCCTATTATTGCTTTAGCCCGCCGACAGTCGATGCCAATGGCAATATCTGTTTGCCGCACACTCGCACAGTTGTAGCTCCGGCTCTCAATGCCAATGCACTCAAGCCGAACAATACCATTGTTGGCCCGGCTGCTAGTGGTGTTATTGCTCGCCCTAGCGCTGCTCCATCCCCTTCCCCATCCCCATCCCTTTCCCATTCCCCAACCCCTACACCATCTCCTCTGCCTATCTCGCAACCTTTTCGCCCAGGTGCTACAAGTACGCCTCCGCAAATGAAGGCAGTTGGTAGTGAAAGTGGTATCACCGCTTCTTTGGCTGAAGAAGGAAAGGCCCTAGTTCGCGATGCACTCATTCGCAATGGTATCTCGCTCAGTGATGAAGCCGCCAGTATTAGCGCTCAGCAGCGCACTCAGAACAGCAATAATGCTAAAGACGCCAAAGTGCAAGCCGCTAAGCTGAAGAAGCTAGTGCTTGTAATGGCTGCTGCAGCCATTGTTATTGGCACTGGCGCTTGTGCGATCTTCGCTTGGCAGACTTACCAGGCTGCATGTTCTCGGCCCAAGGCCCCTCCTCGGCAGGTTATTGCCGCGAGCAAGAATCGACCAGAAAAGGTCAAAGTAAATCCTGAAGAAGACACTGAGCCTAATGAATCGCTCACTGACACTGATGCGTATGCCGATCAACAGGCCAGCAGCAGCAAGAAAATGCGAGTCTTCAATTTTCCCAAAGACTGTCTGATTGGCAGTATCTATGCTTACGATTGGAAGACCAAAAAAGAGCGAACAGTGAAAGCTCGCGGTACCGTCGAGTTTGCTGAAAATGAATGGCTCATGTACTTGCCATCGCGCATGGTGGCAAAACATCCTGGCTATGTTTTGCGTTTCAACAAAGGTGATGTCGCCGGTGTGCGGCTTGTCGACGGTTCGGATAGTGATGCGGCTTTTGAGGCTTGCACTGCCATTCCTGGTATTGAAGAGCTGCATATTTATGACGCTCACCATCTCACTTCTAAATGCATTCCTTCACTCAGTAAGTTTACTCAGATCAACAAGTTTGACGGAAACAATTGTAGCTTAGATGGCAACATGCTCTCTAAGGCCACTTGCTGGACTAATATCAAAGATTTTCAGCTTAGCCATGGCGATAACTATGCGCCGATTTTAGCCAAGCTTAAAACGGCTAAGAAGCTCGAATACTTGAACTTGCAGCATGGGCAACTGAACTTGCAAGACTACAAGGCCCTTTCAGAATTGTCTACTTTGCAATATTTAAATTTGAGCTATAGTCGCGTTACTCTCAACGAGCTTAAACAGCTGACCAAGCTCAACAAGCTGCACACCTTGATTGTTATAGAAAGCGGGCTAGATAAGAAGGCCATTCCTGTTCTGAAGCAGTTTAAAGGCTTGAAAGTATTACACGTCACCACTAGCAGCAAGACTTCACAGGCTCGCGATATGTTCGCCAGTGGTCTGCCCAAGGTGAAAGTGAAATAGCTTACTGTTGCTAAACTAAAGGCCCAGCTTCTGTTTAATGAATTTCAGGGTGTTGGGAAAGTAGGTGGTCAAATCTGCTGCATGGTCTCTTTGGTTGCCGAGCAAAATTGATGTCAGCTCAGCGCAGCTTTCAACTTGTCCAGTGTCAGACTTTTGCAAATAATAGCTAAGCTTGGGAGCAATGCTGTCGGGTACGTGGGCGATGTCTAGATAATAATTGTGGCGGTACTCTTTGGTGCAAGAGTATTCTTTGAGGCAGGCATCTAATGCGTGGCCGGTCTCATGCAAAAAAGTACCTTCAAGTTCGTCGGCACTGATTGGTTTTTCTACGGCGTTAGTGTTCTCATCAACTGTTGCTTGGGCTAAGACAATGGTGTCTCCCCAAAAGAGTCCAGGGCAGCTTTTGCTCGTCCCTCCTTCATAGCCGCGTACTTCTTGGTAGGCGCCTTCAGGATATTTATCGATCATTGTTGGTGTGATGACAAACTTGATGTTGTTTTTGTACAAAATGGCCTGAACCTTGGCCGGAATTTTGTCAAAGCAAGCATTGACAGCCGCTATGGTGCGGTTACTGACAGGGTCGTGGCCTATTACCGGTTTGACTAAAGTTACCCGTGCTCGCAGCTCTTTTAAGAGCTTTGCTGGGGGCATAGGGGGCTCTAAAGCGGTTGCATTAGAAGATACGCTTGCTTCTGCCCCGGCGCCTGATCCTGTTTCGGGGTTGGCTCCTGGGGGCGCTGTAGCTGACTTGCTGGCGGCCCCGCCAAAGCGCTCTAAATACTGAACGGCTGCTTGGCCCTGGGCTGTACCAGGAAAACCATCTTTTATACGTTTATATGTGTCTAGTGCTTGTACTTTATTGCCGTTGGCGTATTGGGCATTGGCCATGTAGAGCCAGGCATTGGCTCCGGCTTTTTCTTTGACGATGGCGTTGTACATAAATAGGGCAGCTTCTTTGTAGCGGCCTTGCTCGTATGCCTGGACGCCTTGCTGGTAGTTGGTTGTGGCAGCGTTTTTTTGCGAGGCTACTTTGGTACCAGTACTTGCACTGGCACTACTGGCTGGCTTTCCTGATGGAGCTGCCGGCCCTGCCAGCGCTGCAGACGCCATGAGAAGTGGCAGAGTGCTGGCCGTTGTAATAGAAATCATTGATAGCGAAGCTAAAGTAAGTGACTTCAAGATTTCAATTCCTAAGCTTTGACGTCGTTAGTGGTTTCGCTTTCTGGCCGATCTAACTGTATTCGTTGACGGCCATCTTCGCTAATAAAGCCTTCTTTAGTTAGCTCTTTCAGGCAGTCGTTTTCTAGCTCGGCTAAACGGTGGCGAATTTCTTCCATTTCAAGTTCTTTCATTGAGGCATCTTCGAGGTGCAAATTTTCAATTTGTAGTTTGAGCGAATCTTTCTGTGATTGCAGGTCGGCATTTAATAGCTCGTAGCAGGCGGCCGATACTGTGCCGGTCTTGAATTGTTCTGCCAGAAAATTAGCTGAGCGCTTTTTGGCAATCAAACGGGCTTTCAATTCTTTGTACTGCTCTTTTACTGGGTCTTTTAGATTCATTCCCAATAGTTTAACTAGTGGCTCAATGGTTAATCCTGGCACCAGCAAGGTGAAGAGCACAACGCCAAAAGTAGTAATGGTAATCATCTCTTTGGCTTCGTATGATTCAGGCAAACTAAGTGCTAGTGCCATACAAATTGAGCCGCGCAAGGCGCCCCAAAATAGTAGATGGCGCCATTTCCATGGAATTTTCGCTTTGTGCTGCCTCAGAAACGGTGTCATGCCATAAACGACAATCACCCGGGCAGCCAAAACTACTGCTATACCAACTGTTATTTGAACCGAGTATTTGCAGAGTAAGTCGTATTTTACTTGCAAGCCAATTAGTAAGAAAATCAGTGAGTTGACGAGAAAGGCTGTGTATTCCCAAAACGAATTGACGGCCATACGAGTGCCTGCCGACATTGAACTGCGGCTGCCGTAGTTGCCGATTACTACTCCTGCTGCCACTACACTTAATACCGCCGACAGGTGCAGTTGCTCGGCCAATATGTACGAGCCGTAAGCAACAATCGTTGTAAGAGTAATCTCTAAGAGATGGTCGTCAAACAAGCTTGTGATGCGCGAGGCGGCATAGCCAATAATAGCTCCAACAGCTGCGCCACCGACTACCACTAAAACGAAGTTGCCTATGGTTGAGGCCGCTGAAAAACTTGCACCACTCAGCACTATGGCCAGAACCAGTTTGAAAAGTACCACTGCTGTGCCGTCATTGGCTAAGCTCTCACCTTCAAGCAGCATAGTCAAACTGCTGTTGATGCCTAGTTTGCGAAATAGGGCCAGCACCGAAATCGGGTCGGTGGCCGCAATCATGGCGCCAAAGAGAAAGGCTGGCCCAAGAGGCACACCGGCAAAATAGTTCATGCCATAGGCTACGACAATAGTATTTACAACCACACCGACTGTCGCTAAAACAGTGATTGGTACCCAGCCTTCTTTTAGTTCGCGCAGGGGAATATTCCAAGAGGCTTCGAACAATACAGCCGGTAAAAATATAAGCAAAATAAGTTCGGGAGTTAGCTCGACCGGCGGTAGTAAATGACAAACACCGATGAGCAAGCCAACAATCACCAGGGCAATTGAATAGGGAAGTTTAATCCACTTTACTGACATGGCAACTGTGGCTGTCACCATCAGTAACACTACAAATAGATCGACGGGTATGGCTTCATGATTCAAATCGGTGGTTCCAATGAAAACAATTCAATTGTGTAGGGCTCAGACAGTATATGCCACGGTAAATCATTTTCCCTTTCAGAAAGCTTTAGCTCAACTACAGTGTTACCGTTGAGTGCTGTTTTACTGGAAGAGTAAAGCTCCTTGATTTCTTCTGGCGTACTGATAAACGGTGAGAGAATAAAGCCTGCTCTGAGGTTCTCTGTCGGCGCTAAATAGCTTTTACTGCCGCCGTTCACTAGCTTTACAGTGATGTTGGTCGGATAAATACGAAAGAACAGTTTCTGTAACGAGCCTAGCGGCGTAATCTTGGCATTGATTTTGGCAAATATGATTTTGCCGTTGCCGGTGCCTTCGATGGTAACGGGCTCCCCAATTTTTGCCACTATTGTTTTGATGGGCTTGAGCTTGATTGCGAGCGGCTGAACGCGTTTTTTGACAATGAGAGCAGTGTGCTCACACCAGTATGGTTCGTAGCGACTCAAAAGTTCAAGCCATGATGGCCCATCGTGCAAGGCTGGGTAGTATCCGTAAGTGTCTTCCATCTTTTGCAAAACTACAAAGTCTGCGGCCTTTTTTGTTTGCCAGAAGTTCTCATTGGTTTTAATGAGCGACTTTCGGTAAGCCAAGTAGCTTTGAATGACCGGGCGGGGCTGATAGTTGTAGTTGTTGGCTACAAGTACGTTCAGCTCAGCGGGAAGGAGGTCTACAGTGCCGTCTAAAGGTGGCAAATGGTTGCTTGCTTTAATCGCAGCCATGCGTTTTTGGTAGTCGGCTTCAACGCTCGATTTACCTAGCAAAACTAAGACAAATTGCGGCAAGCGAACAGCGGTGTCGTAAGCATTGCTAAAGAGCATAGCCGGATAGAAGAGTAACGGTGGGATGCCCTTTAGCGGTAAGTTGGCCGGTATAGCCAGAAAGAGCATGCTAACCACTGAAATTAAGGCGAGCGCCTTAAGCTTTTTGCTTTTCTCTTTGATGAAAAACGGTACCAGGGCCAGTGCGGCAAAGCCGAAGACAGAAGGCGCGATTACTTGATGATCGATCGTTTGGCGCACATAGGCGGCCTTGAAGGTCAAAAAAAAAGCCCGCTTTCAGCTAATGTTGCGATTGCGAAGGTCTTGCCCATTCTCTGCTGGGCCAGCCAGGAGAAGGCTATCAGCAAAAAGCCGCTGGCTACCACCGTGGTCAATATAGGTATTTGCCAGCCTGCTTCTGAAGACGACATCGCCTCGCTGTGACCGGCGGCCACCGCCAAAGAGGTGCTCAAATATATGGGCAGATTGGCCAAGGGCTGACCGCAGAGCAGCCATCCCAGCAGAAAAACGGAGGCAAATAGAAAAAGGCGAATCGGTGGCCGTTTCTTGAGCAGCTCATCGAGAGCGATGAAGGCAATTACCCAGACAGCAGCCACAAAGAAAGTAAATTTGACCAAGGCAGTAACGGCCAAGAGGCTTACTAAGGTAATGGTTTCGCCAGAAGGCTTGAGGCTACTTTTGTCTAAGAGAAAGTATTGATTTACTAGTAAAACCGGTATGGCGAGAAAGAAGACATCGCCAAAGAAGCCGTAAAGCGATACTAGACAAAAGATCCAGGCGATTGACTGGGGCCAGCTGGCAAGCAGCTTGCGGCTTTGCAAGACCATGACTGCAGTGGTAAGAGCGCAAATCAAGCTCTCTAATAAGAGTTTGAGGTTGTAAGTGTCAGGAAAGTAAGTTCTGTTGTAAAGGAAGCCGAGGGGGCCAAAGGTGAAAATATAGTCGACACCGCTAAAGGCGCCGCGTTTAGCGAAAATATTGAGAGCGAGATCCCATGAGTCGTCTTCTGAAATCGGTATGACACGCGGAATCCAGGGCATGGTGCGCACGATAGTGAAAAAGACGATGGCGACCAAGATCAGCCATAAGAGCCAACCTTTCTCTTTAGAAGGTGCTGCCTTAATCAAGTCTGCGCTATCTGAACCCTGAGTCAATTGCCGCTTCTCTCGCACTGTCTGAGCCTAAATTTGCCCTTCAATTTTGTTCTTCAATTTTTATACCATGGTTTAACATGATCTTATTCGCTGATGGGCTTTGCTTCTTTATCAAATAAGCAGATCAGTGCCAAGGCTAGAAGAATAAGAGAGAGCGATATAGATATCACCGATTGAATTGGATCATACGGTGAGCTTATCTTGTTCTTTGAGGCAAAGACCAAAGGAAATAGCCATGATATGGCCGGATAAGCTATTAAAAGTGCGCGATAAATGGCATAGCTTATTTTTGCTAACTTTTGATACTGTATTTTGGCCGGTACGATAGAGACTACCAAGAGACAAAGCATGACGAGGTCATAGTGGAAGGTGTGCGGGCTGGTGAGCAGGCAAAGCAATACGGTGCAACAAATTAGCCAGGTTTGATCAAGGCCCTTTTTTAAGCCATTCCACCACATCAGTAAGTTAATACTGAGGCCAGCCAACATTATGCCAAGAGAGAGATGCAGTGCCTGCAAATCGCCCAAGACTTGTGAGGCGAAGAAGCGCAATGAGACCATTCCGTGGCAGCTACCAATATCGTTATGGGTGATGATGCTGGGGAAGTTTATGACATTATCGAAACCAATGAGAAGACCGCCTAGTATTGCGATAAGCCCTGCTGTGCCCGAGCAAGCTAAAAATGCCTTCCAGCGGCGAGCCACTATCACTGGTGTCAAGAAAAAGAGAGCATAATGCGGCTTGAAAAATAGAATTCCGATAGACATACCGGTCAGCCAATCAATTTTCTTGACCCAGCCGTAGAAGAATAAAGACTCTAGAGCGAGCAGAAGAAAGGCTGGTTGCCCTTTGCTGATACTCATCACTCCCTGAATATTACCGATGGCACAGAAGATAATCGCGACATTGCAAAACAATGAGCGCTTGCCCAGGGCGTTGACAGCAAGTGGAAAAAAGACCGTCAATGAAATAGCGCACAAAACAACAAAAGCGATGTAGGCCTGATCGAGGCTCATGTATGCCATTGGCAGGCAAAAAGGAAAAACCATCGGTGAAAATAAAGTCCAAAATTCTTGGTTGGTCACTAGGCCTTTATTTTCTAGCACCAGCTTGTGAAACCAGGTGCATTGAACAGCGGCATTGTAAACTGAGTGGGCATCGGGTGAGGCTGCCATTTGACCTAGAATATAGTAGTGAACAAAATCTTGTGTCTCTATATTTCTATCGAGCAAACACATTAATAGGTTGTTCTTTTTGAACAAATTGAAGCAGGCCGAAAGATAGTAAACTGTTGGCACCGCCAGGCAGGCCATGTAGAGAAAGAGGCCAACTGCTGCCAGAGTTTTCTTCATTTAGGGCATTTCTTGATTTGAAACATTCTCTAACTACAGAACGACAAAATATTGGTTAGATTTGGTCACCAAGGACATTTTGCCTCTTTTTAGAGAATTCGTAGAGTAGACTGAGTGAGCGCGTTTGTCAAGGTAAGTTGCAAAGCAAGACTGTTGGCGTTGTTGCCTTGCAGTTGGGGCTTTGAGGAGGTAGCTTGAATACTATTTTCTTTGATAGAGATGGTGTGATCAACGATGTCGTTATGCGAGAAGGTCTGGTCTCAAGCCCGCGAACTATTTCTGAATTTCAACTGCGGCCCGATTTTATTGCTGCTTATCAGCAAATTTGCAACTTTGATCTCGGTATGTTTGTGGTTTCAAATCAACCAGATGTTAGTCGGGAACTATTGAGTGCTGAAAGTTTGAACGGCATGACCGCCATACTAGACGAACGCTTCAATTTTAAGGAAGTTGTTTATTGTATACATGACAATCATCACCAGTGTCTCTGTCGCAAGCCCAAGCCTGGCATGCTCAATTATCTTGTAGAAAAATACGATATTGATCGGGCCAAGGCTATTTTCATTGGCGATAGTAGCAAAGACGTTATTGCTGGGGCTGCAGCTGGCATTCGTACTATTTATCTGCGCAATTTATACAGCAAGCTTGTTGATTGCCAGCCAGACTTTATCGTAGATAACTTAGAGCAGATTGTTGCCATAATCGGCCGGGGCTAAATCTTGCCGACTGCCAATTGTAAATCCTGGGTATAATCGACAGTGATCTAAATGTAGTGGGCTTCTGAAAGCAGGTTTAAATGTTCGCTGAGCAATTTTTGACGCATTGTCAAAAGGTCGTTGAGGGCCTGGACCGCGATGCCCTAGAGAAGGCTGCACATGCCTTGGCTGCCGTGAGAGCGCGCGAAGGCCGCTTGTTTATCGTTGGTTCTGGCGGTGGTGCGGGCCACGCCTCGCATGCTACTTGCGATTTTCGCAAAATGTGCAACATTGAAGCCTATGCACCATACGATAATATCTCAGAGTTAACAGCCCGGGTTAATGATGAAGGTTGGGATGTTACTATCGCCAATTGGCTTGCTGTCAGCAAATTAAGTGCTCGCGATGGTCTCCTTGTCTTCTCTGTGGGCGGTGGCAGCTCAGAGAAAAATATCAGTATGAATTTAGTCAATGCCATGAAGCTGGCTAAAGAGAAAGGCGCCACCATTGTTGCAGTGGTCGGCAAAGATGGTGGTTATGCCGCTCAGTCGGCCGACGTCGCTATTGTTATTCCTAATGTTAGTCCAGAGCATGTTACACCCCTGACTGAGGGCTTCCAGGCTGTGGTCTGGCATTTCTTGGTCTCACATCCAGTCTTGCAAGTTAACGCTGGCAAGTGGGAAAGCGTTTCAGTAGAACCAGTATGATTATTGCCCGCAGCCCGATGCGTATCTCAATTGGCGGAGGCGGAACCGATCTGCCTTCTTATTACGAGAAATTTGGTGGCTCTTTTATGTCGGCGGCCATCGACAAATACATGTACGTTCTTATTCACCAGTCGTGGAGTGACGACTATGTGATCAAATATTCGCAGCTTGAAAAAGTTACCTCAGCTGCAGATATTAAGCACCCAATTGTTCGTTGTGCCATTGAGCAGATGAAGCAAGGGCCAAACATAGAAATTACCAGTATGGCCGACATACCGGCAGGCACTGGTTTGGGTTCTTCTGGCAGCTTCACCACGGCCCTATTGAAAGGCTTGCATGCGTATAACAAGAATCTTCTGGTTAGCCCCCATGATTTGGCTGAACAATCGTGCAACATCGAAATAAATATGCTCAAAGAGCCTGTTGGCAAGCAAGACCAATATATTGCTGCTTACGGCGGCATTACCTGCTTTGAAGTAGCTTGTGATGGCACTGTTGCTGCTCACCCTGCTAATTTGTCACAGCAAACTATTTATACTCTCGAAGACAATCTTGCTATTTTCTTTACTGGTTATTCGCGTTCGGGCTCAGCCTTTCTCAAAGATCAAGATGATAAAAGTAAAGACGCCAACTCGGAGATGCTCGAAAATCTTCACTACATAAAAGAGCTAGGACAGCGCATCAATGTTGCTCTCGAAGATGGTCACTTGTACGCTTTCGGCGAATTGATGCACGAACACTGGGAGCGCAAAAGGCAGCGCTCACGTGGTATCACCAACTCGCGTATCGACGATCTTTATAAAATTGGTAGAGATGCCGGTGCCGTTGGTGGCAAGCTGATGGGGGCTGGTGGTGGCGGCTTTCTCTTGTTCTATACTGAACAAAAGCAAAAGCTTAGAGAGGCCATGGCCAACGCTGGCGCGCCAGAACTAAGATTTAAGTTTGATTTTGAAGGAACTAAAATTATTGCCTGAGCAATTGCTCTACTGGGAGAAAAAAGGTGATTGAAAAAGTCTTTATCGCTGGTGGAGCGGGATTTATCGGCAGCCACTTTGTCGAACATCTTTTGTCTAAGCCTGAGACCAAACTGGTCACTGTTTATGACAATTTTTCTTCTGGTCAGCATTGGCATTTAGAAAATACTTTGTCTCAAGAATCTAAAGCGAAGCGCCTAAACATTGTGCGCGGTGAGATCACCGATTTAAGTCTTTTAGCTGAATCAATGGCCGGTCACGACACTGTTATTCACCTGGCTTCAAACCCAGACATTGCCAAAGCGGCCGTTGAGCCCATGATTGACTTTGACCAAGGAACGCTGCTCACCCAACTAATTGTCGAGGCCATGCGGCGCACTGGCACAAAGAAAATTTTGTATGCCTCAGGCAGTGGTGTCTACGGTGATGTTGGCCTGCTCTCTGTGCCTGAAGATTATGGTCCGATGATTCCTATTTCAACTTATGGTGCCAGCAAGCTTGCTGGTGAAAACTTGATAGCGGCCTATGCTCATATGTTTGGTATCAGTGGTGTCGCTTTTCGTTTTGGCAATGTTGTCGGTCCGAGACAGACTCACGGGGTAGGCCTCGACTTCATTCGCAAACTCAGGGCTAACCCATCTGAATTGCACATCTTGGGTGATGGCAGTCAGAGCAAATCGTATGTTTATATCGAAGACATTATGGCTGCCGTATTGCTAGCTGGAGAGAAAGTTGTAGCTCCTTTTGCTGTCTTTAATGTTGGCACGGGCGATTATATTACAGTCAAAGAAATTGCCGAGATTGCTATTGAAAAAGTGCTTGGCAAGGGCGCTGCAGTCAAGCTTTCGTTTGCTGGCGGAGATCGAGGCTGGAAGGGCGATGTGCCAATCATTCGCATGAACACCGACCGCATTAAAGCACTTGGTTGGACTTGTCAAAATACTTGCAGTCAAGCAATTGAGCGCTCAATTGAGGCCATGCTTGCCGATAGTCGTTTGCTTTCTGGCATATCTGGCAAAGCCGACTAGCGAGGTTAGCTCTTTGTCTCAGGCGCTTCCTGTTGTTATTTTGGCTGGTGGGCTGGGCACTCGTCTCAATTCTGTTAATTTTGGTTTGCCCAAGTCTATGGTGTCAGTCTGCGGCAAGCCCTTTATTGCTCATCAATTGAACCTGCTTAAGAAACAGGGAGTAAGCCATGTGGTGCTTTGTGTCGGTCACAACGCTGAACCATTAATCGACTTTGTAGGTGACGGTAAACAATTTGGTATGACTGTCGAGTACTCGCGCGATAGCGATACTTTCACAACTTCAGAGTTACTAGGCACCGGTGGTGCCTTGCTCAAAGCCAGCAAGCTGGTCGGTTCGTCCTTTGCAGTATTGTACGGAGACTCTTGGCTCGACGTCGATTGGATGCCAATATTGGCAGCTTATAGTCGCTCAAACAAAGTAGCTCTGATGACTGTCTATCGCAACGAAAATCGTTTGATACCTTCAAATTTGCGAATCGAAGGTGGGCTTGTTACTGCCTATAACAAAGAGCATCCTAGTGCCGATATGGTTCATGTCGATTTTGGTCTCAGTATATTTTCTGAGAAAGCCTTGAGTGGCTTTCATGAGCAAAAAACGTTTGACCTGAGCGCTGTGATCAAGGCCTTGATTGCCTCTAGCGATTTGGCTTGCTATGAGGTCGAGCAGCGTTTCTATGAAGTAGGAACGCCACAAGCTGTAAAAGAATTAGAAGAACATCTTCTTAGTATGCCTGCCTAAGCTAGCTTTTGCTGATCAAGGCCTTTTCTGTTTCGATCGAGTATTGAGCCGCTTGGGCGTCATCGAAAAACATCTTGACAGTATCAAGAGAGACTTGATTGAGGTCTCCGCCGAGAAGCGGTAACTTCTTGAGAATATCATTGGTTACTGTGACTATATCGCAGCCAATTTGATCGGCTTGCACAATGTTATAGAGTTCGCGTGGGCTGGCCCAGAGCACATCTACATTTTTGTAGCCTTTGAGCAGCTCGACACATTTGGTCATCACTGGCACTGGGTCTACGCCAGAATCGGCGATACGCCCGGCGAATACCGAAACAATACCTCCAGCACCATTGGCGAGAGCCTCACCGACGCTTTCTACTTGTGCGAAGGTTGTCATAGCTGTGATGTTGAGTTTGATGCCCTGGGCTGCCAGTCTTTTTATCAGGGGTACGCTTGACTCGCCCTTGGTATTAGTAATGGTCACTTTGACATTGACATTTTCGCCCCAGCTGGCAATGACATTGGCTTGTTTTTCCATCTCATCAAACTGATCTGAAAATACCTCAAAAGAGATTGGCTTTTCTTTGACCAATGCCAAGACTTCGCGGGCAAAGGCTTCATAGTCAGTCACCCCGGCTTTCCGCATCAAGGTAGGATTTGTTGTGAAGCCAGCAATCAGTGGATCTTTATTCAGTTTTAGAATTGTATCTTTGTCAGCACCATCACCAAAAATCTTGATTTTGAGAGTTTCAGCTGTTCTCGACATAGAGTGCGACCCCTGAATTGCAGTGTACTCATAGTATGCCCAAACCCGTTATTCTTATGCATCGACACTTCTACATAGTTAGACTGAGATATTGGGCGAGAAGCGTGGTATACCATGCGAGGACACTGGGGAGTTATGAATGGTCAAGCAGTTCGGGATTTTGGGTGGAGGACTAGCTGGTCTTAGTCTGTCCTACTTCCTCGGTGAAGATAGCGAAGTTTTAGAAAAAGATGACTCGTGTGGCGGACTCTGTCGTAGTTACCAGCATGAAGGGTTCACCTTTGATATGGGTGGCCACATCATTTTTTCGAAAGACAAAGAGATTCTTGATTTCGAGCTTGAGCTTTTGAAGGGCAAGGTCGATCGCCATTTTCGCAATGTTTCTATTTGGTTCAAGAACCGCTTGGTTAAGTTTCCGTTTGAGAATGGCCTCTCGGTGCTCGACCCCCAAGATAAGTTCGACTGCCTTTATAATTTTCTTGAAAACCCTCAGCGGCCTCAGAACAATTTTGAAGACTGGATTTATAACACCTTCGGCAAGGGTCTGGCTGATAATTATTTGATTCCATACAATACAAAAATATGGAAAACGCCGCCATCCGAAATGGGAACTCATTGGGTCGAACGTGTACCGAGACCATCAGTAGAAGATGTGGTCAAATCAGCTTTGGGCGTTGAGACCGAAGGTTACACACACCAACTTTACTTCCATTATCCTAAGTCTGGCGGTTTTCAGGTATTGCCTGATACCTTCGAAGGGCTAGTGAGCGGTCGTGTCACCAAGAATTTTGCTGTCAAAAGAATTGTGCGCAAAGAGAATAGCTGGGTGGTATCGGATGGCTCGCAAGAGCGCGAATATAAAAAACTTGTCTGTGCCATGCCAATTTTCGATTTTATGCGAGCATTAGAAGGTGCACCACCTGAGGTGCATCGTGCTGTCGATTCATTGCAGTTCAATTCGCTAATGGTAGTTTTGGTCGGCCTCAAAAAGAAGTCTACTCTTAATCAGCTCGGTCTATATTTTCCCCAGAAAGACTTGCTTTTCCATCGCATCAGCTTTCTCGATTACTATGGCGAGAACTATACTCCGCCTGGCTGCTCGTCTATTCAAGCCGAAATTACCGCTCGTGAAACCAGCGACCTTTGGGCTATGAGTGATGCTGATGTCACGAGAGAAACAGTCGATGGACTGGCTCGTGAAGGCCTGATTGATAAGAACGACGTGATCACAACAACGGTGAAACGCACCAAGTACGCCTATCCAATTTATGATATTGATCGAGAGAAGAATCTTGAGATCATTTACGCATATTGTAAGAGCGAAGGCATTGAGCTTTGCGGTCGCTTCGCCGAGTTTATTTACTATAACTCTGACGGAATCCTGCGCTCCTCCAAAACTGTCTCAGCCCGTATGCTCGAGACCGCCAATTAAATCTCACCTAAATATAGATCATCCGTAGAGGTACTAAAGTTGAAAACTGAAAGCAAAAGCGCCCCCGAACTTCGCAAATTTACTAAGGCTGACCCCAGCAAAAAAGGCCAATGGGTAAGGGAGTCGCTTGGAGTGCTTTACGTAGTCGATGGCCAAGTGCAGTTTTCTGATGACCATGAGCACTTCGCCAACGGCATTCTTCGCCTACTGGAAGTGCCAGAAGAGAAATTGACCGAGCTGATTGAAGTTTGGGTTGAGCAGTCATTAGCACTGCATAAAAAATTGCCATCGCAAATGCCGATGGATGCCCGCGAAGAATGTCTGCGTTTGGCTGCTCTCATGGTCTTCCCACCCAAGGCTGATCGGCTGAAAGAGTTGACTGCTGGCGCTAACTGGGGCACTGATTTTCTTGGTACCAATCCCGATACCGTTTACGCTGGGTCGATTAGTGGCAATGTCGCCCGAGGTGTTGTCGGCTGCAGTACCACTGGCTTTGCTTGGCTGGTTGACCCGCTTGAAAAAGCCCCAGTGCATGCCGATAGTATCGTCTACGATACCGCCTACTATGATGATAAGCCAGCCGGTCACTACGGCCCTAAGCAGTATCTCAAACAACTTGACTGGCGCATGCAAAAGGCGCGCCGCTATACTGCTCATATTCTTGAGGTTAGCGGTGCCCGCGCTGACAAATGGTTGAAGAACCCGTCAGAAGCATCACTGCTTGATGTCGGCTCGGCAATTGGTCTGTTTCGCGCTGCGGCTGCCGAATATGGTTTGAGCCATTATGGAATTGATGTGTCATCTGATGCTATCGAGCATTGCAAAAATAATGGCTTCGGCTACGACAGTTGGCTCGGTTCAATTTTCGATATTGAAAAACATGCCAAACCCAATCAAAAGTTCAACATCATTACCCTCTGGGATGTCATCGAGCATATCGGTAATCACGTTGATGCCTTCAAACTTGTCGACAAGTTTCTGGCCGATGACGGTGTGATTGTCATTAGAACGCCAAATCTTGAGTGTATTGAAGCCGCTATTCTCGGTGATATGTATTATTCATACAAGCTTGACCATACAAGCTATTTCTCGGTTCGGTCGCTTAACAGTTTGTTTGAACAAGTCGGCCTAGTGCCAATTCATACCGCTACTGTCTCGCACATGTTTAAAGGATGCTTTGGAGCGCAGCATCTTTATGATGCCGGACAACGCCTGTATGGCGCTGATATCTTGGCTGTTTATGCCCGTCCAGGGAGCGTAGGATAATGCCAGAAGGCCGTTCGCCTAGTCTATCTGTGATGATGCTTACTCTCAACGAAGAGAGTGCCATCGAAAAGGTAGTAAATGATATTAGGCGAGTTTGTGGAGATTGCGAAATTGTGGTTGTCGATAGCAGCTCAGATCGCACACCCGAAATTGCTGAGAGTCTGGGCTGCAAGTTGGTCAGGCAATTTCCGCCAAGGGGCTACGGTAATGCTTTTGATTCTGGTTTGAAGTCATCTAGTGGCGACATTATCGTCACCCTCGATTGTGATGACACCTATCCTGTTGAGACTATTCCCATACTTATGGCGAAGATGAAAGAGGGCTATGATGTGGTCAGTGCCTCGCGCTTACCCCGCAAGCCAGCGAGTATGAAACTAGCCAATTACATTGCCAATTGGATTTTTTCAAAACTCAGTTTGATATTGTGCGGTGTTTCTACAACTGACGTGCACACTGGTATGCGCGCTTATACCAAAGCGGTCGTGCGTGATTTCAAGTACGATCCAGTGGGTATGGCTTTGCCTGTAGAGCTTTACCTTGGGCCAGCCCGCGTCGGTTACAAGTGTACTGAAATATTTATTGAGTACAGAGAGCGCATTGGCGACAGTAAGCTTGACCCACTTCCGGGAACGATTTGGACTTTGAAGCGCATCTGGAAATACAGACGTTGGAGCAAAATTGACCATAAACCAAGCATAGGGGTCGATGTCAAAAGTATCTCTCAGTAGCCATAAAATAACAGAGATTGCTTTGATCGCTGGCTTCTTAGCCATGGCCTTAACTGTCGGATATTTGCAAATAGCAGCCTGGAGCAATCGAATCGGCTGGGACACTGTTTCATATTTGAGTTTGGCTCAGGCCTTGCGTGAGGGCCACTACGCCTTGTTTTTGAGCCCATACTGGAGTTTGCTCTATCCTGCAGCTCTCGGTACGTTAACGGCCTTGCAACCAGCAGTAGCAGACGAAAGAGGTTTATTGTCAGCATTTCAGTTCTTTTCGTTTGCTCTTTTGCTTGCCGCTTCTATATTCTTCTGGAAAATAGTGTTGCGCCTTTATTTCGCTTTCAATGAAGGTGTGAGCGCCCTTTCAAGGCCGCTTCTCATTGTCTATATGGCAGCAGTTACACTCTTTGCCAGTTTGGTCGTGGGCGATCTTTCGGTTAAAACACCAGACATTCTGGCCTCGGCTATCTATATAGTAGCCAATGGCATGATATTGCTCTTGCTCGATAGAAGCATGACTGACAGAAAAAGTGCACCAACCAAAGGGGTGGCTTCGCCGCTGTACGTGGCTCTCTGCGGATTTTTGCTGGGCCTCAGTTATCTCACTAAAGCTTTTTACATAGCCTGGTCTATTCCATGTCTGATTTTGCTTTTCTGGCAGCGCCAAAAGTACGGTCTCACAATCAAAAATATGATTGTGATGGCGGCTGTGACAGCTCTTACTACAGCCATCTATATCGTCCCTCTATCGCTTTCTCTACAGCATTTTACATTTGGAGAAGCGGGGAAATATCAGACCGCGTTTTGCACGGCTGGAACACTAAGAAAAGCGATGCCAATGGTGCACGGCAATCTCCATAGTCTCCACCCATCTCGAATTTTTAGTGTCTCTCCCAAAGTCTACGAATTCGCTACACCCTTTGATGTCTCTTATGCACCATGGTTCAATCCGCACTATTTCAATGAAGGCCTGGTTTTAGAAAACAGCTTACCGATCTGGCTGGCTATCTGCCAAGACAAGTTTACTGCTGTCTGCTCTTTCTTGGGCGCTTACGTCATGTTGCTCGCCGCATGTTTGGCCATTGCTGGGCGATCGTTTTTTCCTTATTCTCTTGAACGACTTAAAATTCTCTCTCCCGTTCTTCTTTCAGCTTGGTTTTCTCTGGCTATTCTTTTCATTCTTGCCTGCCCTGTAGAGCGCTACTACACTGGCTTTATCTATCCAGTTTTTGCAGGGTTTCTGCTCGCCTTCAAAGGTCGCAACTCGAAAAATATTCGAGCATTGCGCCTCTCAATTGTTTTGCTTTCAGCTGTATTGCTCGTTGTCTTTTCTTGCAAGTCATTTATGCACGCTTACTTTGCCCTACCGGTGGTGCGCGATTGGTTGGGTGCAATTTCAGGTGGCCAGCTAAAAGTGGCTCTACAACCAGACCCGCATAGAGCGACTGCGGCTTTGCTTAATAAGTTAGGTGTGGGTAATAACGATAAGGTGGCGCGCATTTCGTTGCAACAAGATGGCGAGTTCTATTGGATTCGTTTGGCTAAAGTGCGAGTTGTCTGTGAGTCTGTTGAGGCTACTGAATTCTTCAAATCGAGAGCTGTAGAAAGAGCTACTCTCTATAAAAAGCTGAGAGACTTTGGCGTTAAAGCGATTGTTCTCGATTGGAGCGCTCGTAATGCCTTGCAGGCACCAGTACCCGACCTAGGTGAGGGATGGCAGCCCGTGTCCGGCACTAAGAACTATATTTTGATTCTTTAGTTAGGCGTTTGGTATTAGGTGTTAGATACAGCTGTTTTGCGATCTTTGAGCAAGAATGGCAAGATACTGTCGCGTTGATATTGCTCGCGGAAGCGCCAGAAGAAGGCGTCTTGATAGTAGTGAACGTTGGACATGCCCACTGCTAAGCCAAGGAAAAACCTGAAGGGCATGCTACCTGAGGCGAACTCAAATTTGATGCTATGAGTGGTAAAGAAAGCAAAAAAGCAGACAAAACAAACCAGAGCCATTAGCAGTGATGCATTGCAAGGAATGTCTGCTCGACGCTCTCCTTCTTTATACTTTTGTTTGATCAAAATCAAATTGAGGCCGATGTACTGGCACCAATGCATTGTGCCAGGAATAAGAAAAGCGGTCTCAATGCGTTGCCCCGGCCAGGCAAAAGGCAAAAAATAGAGGATTGAAATGGCCCAGAAGCAGAGGGCTGGAAGGTTGATAACGGCGCCAGCTAATACTTGCCGGCGCAAGTCAAGCAAATAGCGCAAGACGTCAACAAGAGCTAGGAGCCCCAAAGCGGTGAATGCAAAAGTCGCCCACACATTTTCTTGAGCAGGGGCAAGGATGCGGTAGAAGAAAATCGAAACGAAGTAAATAGCGGGAGTCCAGAGGCTGCGTGATAGCAGCTGCCTCGGGGCCACAGCTTCATTGGCGTTCTTGTTTTGGTAGAGCGTCACCATGCCCAGGTTTTGCTGAACGAAATGCTGGATGCCCCAGAGAGTAGTGATTGCCAGCCCGAGCCAGGGAATCCATACGGCAAGTGCCACCGAGACAACCGTGACAATTAGCGGCCCGACGTAATAGACCATCACTCGGCCGCGGTCTTGGGCCCAATAGTCAAGGTTGCGCTTATCGAAGTAGAAGAACCAAGTTGGTCCTTGATGCATCGGGCCAATGCCGAAGGCATTAACAATGAAAAGTGAAAGCAATCCCGGTGCCATGAAGCCCGGCTGTTGCAAGAGCAAAGTCGCCACTGCGGCCACTGCCAGCGGCGCGAAAAACCAAAGCACATCAAACTGGCGGCTGACCATCCAAGGCGAGCTAAATATTTTGCGAGATCTGGCTGCTGGCGCGGACGTAGTCATGCTATCTCAAGAATAAATGGTAAGAGAATATCCATAGTTATACCCATTTAGCTATGATTGTGGCGGGGTAAGTAATCACCACAAGGTGAATTAATGCGCGATAAAGTCTTTGGGTACAGACTAATAGTTTATTTGATCGCCATATTTTGGGGCGCTATTCAGGCTTGGAATTCGCGTTTCGAATTGTTTTTTGCCGACTCGCAGCAGTACTTTGATATTGCTAACTATTTCTCAAACTTTGAGTTCTCTAAAGTGATTTCTCTTTACTGGAGTCCACTTTATCCGCTACTTGCTGGCATCATGCTTAAGCTCTTACCTGTGCCAGTTTACTGGCAATTTTTTCAGTTCAAATTACTAAACCTAGCGATCTTGATAGCGACGTTTTTCAGCTTTGAATTTTTCTTCACTCATCTTTACGCATTTTATAACAGTGAGATTGTCGCCAAAGACCCTGAAAGAGCGGTAATCAGTAAAAACACTTTACTATTTTCTGGATATGCTCTACTCATTTTGTTTTCGCTTGCGTTCGGTGGAGTCTATCAAGATTCTCCAGATATGCTTAACGCTGCAATTTTGTTTATTGCTACCGGATTATTTCTCAAGCTCCTACTTAAGCCTTCAAAGCTGATTGCTTGTCTTTTTGGGCTCACCTGCGGGTTCGGCTATTTGTGTAAAGCAGTAATGCTAAGCATGACGGCTTTGTATTTAGTTTGGCTCTCTGTTTTCTGGCGTAAATTCGCCTGCATTCTCTTGAGTTTAGCTTGCTTTGTCATGGTAGCCTCCCCCTGGATTTCGGCGATGTCTAAAAGAGCAGGACATTTTTCATTTGGTGAGAGCGCCAAATTTGTCTATATCAATCTTGTTGAAGGGCGAGATGCTGTGGCCGGTGAAGGGCTAGTTCATCCGCCTGCCGTGCTTCACCGTGACCCATTGGTGCGAGAGTACGGCCACGAAATGCCCGGCACTTGTCCTTTCTTTTTTGATATCGGCTACTGGACTGCGGGAGTCATTGCTCATGTGCGGGCCAGTGATATTGTCAAAGCCCTAGTAGCGAATGCCGTTTATTACAGCCTGACATTCTTGTATCTTCCTGCACTCGTTGTCGCTTTCATTCTTATCAAAAGCCACTCTTGGCCGCTACTTTGGCCGCTACCTTTGCGCTCGCTTTGGCAGGCGGCTCCGGTATTGGTGCCACCACTTGTACTGTGCTTGCAATATGCTCTGATCAGCAATCTTTATTTGACTACTTATGTCAATCGCTATTTCATTGCCGCCTTTCCAATAGCGATGCTTGGCATTCTCATTGCCCTTCGTCTGCCCAAAGAAAAGTTCTCTAAATTATTGCAGCAGGCTGTTCTCCTCAATACCTGCCTTTGTGTTCTTGTGGCGTTTTCTTCGAGATTTTTCTACGACATTTCGCAGTGTTTTGTCGAAAGGCAGCATCTCTGGTACAACGTTGCTAGTGCTCTCAAGCAAAATGGTATCAAATACGGTGACGATGTCGCTCAGCTTGGCTGTAGAATTCAGCGAAATTCGCAGTTTACTGAACCTGAGAAACTGAGGATAGTCGCTAATATTCTTCAAGAAGAGATGTTCTGGCAGCAATCTCCTGAGCAAAGGCGCGCCGTGCTCGACATCGTTCGCCGAGCTGGTGCTCGTGCAGTAATTTACGCTCGCGTAACTGATTTAGAAGACTCGCTGCTCGCCCAGAACTTGCTGGTGATGCGTCAGCTATTTAACCTAGAAGTGCAAATGCCTTTTAAAAATTATGTGGCCCCCACTGATTTGACCGGCTGGAAGCAAGTGCCAGGCACTGAAGTCTATTATTATTTATTGTTCTAGAACAGCGGTTTTTGTGATCTTGGGTTGCAGTAAAAAAGCAACAGACAGAGCATAGACGGTCACGCCTGCTACGAACACTGCATTAATCCAGCCTATCTTTGCATGCATTTCTTGAGGAATGAGCAAACAGCGAAAGTCAACAAATACCCAAAAAGCGAAGGTCAGTAATTTGGCTACTTTGAGTCGCTTTTCTTCACTTGTTGGTGAGCCTAAAATGATTATCCATGCGGGAAGTACCAGCAGACCTAAGTCATAGAGCCGAAAGTATGGGGAGATAACCGGCAAGCTTAAAATAGCGGTGACCACAGTCAAATCGAGCTTGTGGCGTTTTGAAAGTGAGCTTTTGGCAATGCGATATAACAAAAAGATGTCTACCAACGAGGCTGCTAAAACAAAAATAGATGTGGCGCTCTTCAAAAGGGCCGGTGGTGCATTCGGGCATTGAAAAGCAACAGCCATAGGCACCGATGAAATCAGGTTGAAGGGCTCTTGGTATTCTTCAAAACCTTTATGGGCATAGACGAAATCGACAGATGCTCTCATGCGCTGCAGCCACTGTAGATATCCGTCCACGCCAAAGAAGCCCAAGCCGATAGAGGCTAGAACCGAGGCCGTGATCACAAAGCCAATAATAAGTTTGATTAGTTCAGATAGAGTTATTGCTGTGGGGTTTTCTGGTGCGCGCCCTTTGGACAATAATTGCGGTGCCAAAGCAGCTAGACAGGTGGCACCAAGGAGGGCCAGTGGTAGCAAAAACTGGGGCTTCAGTATTAAAAGTCCGAGAATTGCTCCCGCTAAAAGATAGCGCCCTTTGGCCATGGCAGCGTATGCTCCAGTGATCGGTAAAAATCCGATCAGCAGGCCCGGTTGGCCAATCGAAAGGCAAATTGCCATGGGCAGAAATGTTGTGGCAAGAAGCAGCGGATTTAGCACTTCTTTGAGAGAAAATTTTGCCACCGACTTTTTAATAGCTTGGCTGTAGGCGAAAATTGCACTAGCCGAAATGACTGCCACGCTTTGCACGGCTATGAAAACGCCCATTGCTGCTTTTAGCGGTAGCAAGCCCAAAGGCGTGCAGAGCACTGCAAATGGTGGTGGATAAACGAAGTATATTAGGTACAGATCTAACCACGATTCGCGCTTGGCCTCTTCGGTCATCGTATAAATCGGGCCAAGTTCACCGATAATCATGCGGTGACCGACCTGCCAAAACATTCCAAAATCTACTTTGTTCTCAGACATTACATTGCGTACCGCTATGTACGCAAATATAATGACCACGCTGCATACTAAAATGGCACAGAAGCAATTTGCCAATGCTTTACCAAGCAATTTGAGGGTTGATTTCACTAGCTGCAAACCAAAGCGTCAATCTCTTGGATGTTGGGCATTTAGATGAAAACCTTAAAGTCTAACTTGACAATGCTGGAAGAAATCCATCATACAAGAAAATCTATTTGAACAAAAGTCATGATAAGCGATGATCAAAGCTACAACGAAACGCAATCACCAAATAGACTTTCTCAGAGGGCTGGCTATCCTAATTGTAGTTGGGCGCCACCCACCCGTCAGTTTCAACCAAGCTGGTGAGCTGAGCGGCTTTGCTTGGTACTGGTTTAACTGCGGTTGGATGGGAGTCGATTTATTTTTTGTGCTTTCTGGCTTTTTAATTGGTAGCGGTCTGTTTTTTGAAATCAAAGAGCACGGAAGTCTCAATGCTCCTCGATTTCTAGTCAAACGTGCTTTTAAGATTTGGCCTGGCTATATCGCCCTTATGCTCTTTCTCTCAACTGGTATCACACTTTCGGCCGAGCTGAAAAAGAACCTGCTATGGAACTGGATGCACGTGCAAAACTACATGGGTAGCTGTCGCGTGCAGACTTGGAGCTTGGCTGTGGAAGAGCATTTCTATCTCTTCTTGCCAGTTGTTCTTTTAGTTTTACTGAAATTCAAACGACTATCTTTGCTACCGGCTATTTCTATGTTTATTGCGGCTTTCTGCTTGGGCTGCCGCTTCTTTCAGCTTGAAAACGCCCATAGCTTTTCACATTTGCGCATGGATTCTTTGTTTTTTGGTGTTCTGCTCGCTTACTTTAGTACTTTCAGCCCTAAGTTCACGGCCGAAATTACCAGATATCGTTTGCCACTGCTGTGTTTTGGCATGGTGATAACCCTTGTTATCAGCTCTCTCAACTTGTTTGATTGGTACGTCCTAACATTTGGGTTGACTCTCACTTACGTAGGGTTTGGAGCGATTTTAATGGCTCTAGTTAGCACCAAAGAGAGTGACGGCCTTTTGGCTAAGTTCTTGTTCAGCCCCGTGGCCCATGGCATTGCTAGAGTTGGTTTTTACTCGTATGGCATTTATTTGTGGCATATAGAATTCGGATTTATGCCAGCACGGGCCATGTACCCTCTGTTTAGCGCTATGCCTAGTGCCTACAGTTGGTTCGTCGATATATTGCTGTTTGTTTTGTTTAGCATTCTCTCTGGAGCCCTCATGAGCAAATTGGTTGAACTGCCGATGATGAGATTGCGCAGCAAAGTCGTGCCCAAGCTTTTCCCCGATTCTTCTCAGTCTACTGACACCAACCAGGCGCTCAACCGGCCTTGAGTTTAGGCAAGTTCAGCGATTTCAACTATGATTATGTTAGGCGGTCGATTGGAAAATGATTGGTAAGCGATGACTAGTAGTAAAGAGAGTGAAGCCGCCAAGATGCGCCGATTGCTCTACGGCGAGATGGAGCGCAAGCTGCAAGATATGTTTGGCCCCGAGCACAAAACTGCTGCTCAAATTGCCTTTGGTGGAGCCTGGCAGTCGCTCAACAAGATGGCTAACCAGGGTAAAACTGGTTTGCAGTCAGCTTTAGATATGGTCAATGATTTGGCCCAAGATATCAGCGAAATCGAGTCTTTCAATATCACGCCCAAGCCGCCCGCTGAAATTGAAGTTGATATGCGCATGAAGAAAGAGAAAGAACTGCCCTTCAAGCAGAACGTGGCACCCTTTGTTGAGCTCGAATCGGTTTGTATAGCCAATCGTGTACATTTTCAAGCACTCTTTGACAAAGAAAAGAACGGTCTGCGCTGTAGCTTCAATGAGGGGTTTTCTTTACGTTTCAAGACTTTCTTGGGCAAACTGACAGTGCCCATTAACGGCAATGCAGTTTTAATGCGTGATCAAAAAAATCAAATAGTAATGGAAGTTTCGACCAAAGTTCCTGGCATCGATTTGCCTGTGTCTCTGACAATTCCACTTGTAGAACTTCTACGCGAAGCCCGCAAGCGGTCGGCCTAGCAATCCAAAATTAGTGGTCGAGCTTCTCTGCCGGCCATTTGTCGCGCGCTAGTATAACTGCGTCTTTGTCTGAGTACAGCAAGCGCCACTCAGGCTGATTTAGTAATTGGCGCGCTAGAGCCGTTGAGGACGGCACAAAGACCCAAGAAATTTTGTACTTATCGAGAATCGCTTCTGGATTATTTCGATAGAGCACTATGTCCCAATAGTCATTGAGAATTTTTACGTTATAGAGAAAGTAGCGCGGATCAACAAAAACTTTTGGTGGATTTTCCATCTGCCACATCATTACCGCGCCATAGTGCGGATCATTAAGTAGATTGGCTGACAAGTTAGAAGAGTCTGCCAACCTTGATTGCTCGATAAACTTAATTGCTTCAAAAGGCGGTTGGAAAGCCGGACTGCCCTCTGGAATGGTCGGTGGAATTATATTAGTTGCCATCAAATAGGCACCCACTCCGCAAAAGGCTGAAGCTGCTAGCAGCCAGAGTAAGCCAAACGGTGCAATGACTGTCTGGCATGCCTTGCCTAGGCGTGCCATCTTGCCTTCGCTAAAGTTCAGGACCGGCGAGAAAGCGAGAGAGCAAGCCATAAGTAGAGCCGAAAGAGGAAAGGTTCTAATTGCTAAAAAAGACATCAAAATGGCCGCAGGAGTTAATAGCAAGAAGTACAGCTGCTCTCCAGAAGTGATCTTTTTGCGCAGCGAAAATAGAAAGACTAGAACAGTCAAAGTCGCTAATAAAATCCAAGGGTAGTTGAGAAAATTGGTCAAAACCGCAGCGGTCATTGGTTTGAGCTCGTTGATGGTTTTGTTGATGGGGTCGGTGAGCATGAGAAAAGTGAAAGGCCAGATAGAGAATGAATATGGATTCACAAGTGTAGCTACGGCACCACTAAAGAGAGCGGCAACAGCTGTTTTAAATCGTCCGTCAAGTTTTTCTTTGCGTGCCAACGAAAGGCTACCTAAGCAAAGAGCAAAGAAGCCGACAAGAATAAAGTAGAAAATAAATAGGCAGTGGAGGTTGGTCCAGAGTGCCAACAAGATAAAAGTAACAGCAATGAATTTGCGATCAATTTGTTGAGCTGAGCTTCGCTTTGCCAGTCGCACTAAAAGCTCTAGCAAGACAGCTGTCATCAGAAAAGAGAATAGCTCTGGCCTAACACTATTGTGCGAAACTGATGCCAGAGTGACTAGCATGACGAAGAATGAGCCAACGAAGAGGTTGCCACCACCGAGGGCGAATAGTCTCATCGGGATAACTATAAAAGTGATTGCTTGCACTACTGCAGTAACAACCAGCAGTGCAACCGTACCGGCGTAATGTTGCACCCCATAGAATATGACTTCGCAAAGCCATTGATAGACGACGTAAGCGTTGCCATTAGGGAAAGTCGAATAGGTGTATGAGAAGGGGTCAATAGAGGGAATTTGCCCATGACTAGTGATATAGCGCCCCATTGCTAACAGAAAGCAAATATCGGGCTCGCGCAATACAATTCCAGCAATAAAGCCGCCATAAGCAAGGCTAAGAAACAGAATTAAACCTAAAACAAGCATGGCTATCAAACGCATTTCTTACTACTTCGTTTTAGGTATTCACTTAATTGGCTCTGCTGCTCTAATGATAAGCCGATCATTCCACTCTCTCATGGTATCAAGCCGCTCTTAATAGTTTAAACTTAGCTAGTTGTGATTAACAGTGTAGATAGTTAAAACAAAGGAAGCCAAGGGTCTGTGGCAATTGCCTCAAATCGCAGGATAGACAATCTACTGCTCTGGCCGGTAGTTGCTGTTATCTTCGTGGCCTTGCTTTATTTGTACTGGCAAGGCTGGTCACTGGCGCTTTTAGCGCCCTATGCCTTGACCGATGAAGGCGCCTCTATGTGGGCCTCTTTGGCTCTTTCTGAAGGCCGCAACGCCTATGAATTTGCCCGACTGGTGCACCATCCTTGGCATTGCATCGCTTATCCACCGCTCTATTTCGCTTTAGTTGGCTGGCTATTTAAATTAGGCGGTCCAGTTTTCTTTCTAATGCGCATGGTGAGCATGATTTGTCTCATCGTTATTTTGGTGGTTTCTTATCGCATCTTCACTCTGAGCGGCTGTTCACGCATCGCTCGCATTATTGGTTTGTTGACGCTCTGTTCCTTCTGCACCATTTGGGGTTACTCTGCTCGTGGTCGAGTCGATATGCTCGGCTTGATGTTTATGGTTATGGCCATTCAGCAATATCTAGTTTTGGCGCGTAAACCTAAAGACGACAATCTATTTCGCCTGCCTCGCTTAATCGTCGTAGCCACCCTATGTTTGATGGCCGCCTTTACTAAGCAAGGGTTTGTGCTAGTTGTGCCCGCTGTGGCTGCGGCACTTATTGTTGGTCGGCAGTGGCGACTATCAATTTTATTTATGGGGCTTAGTGCATTTCTTGCTATAGCTGCCGCTGGGCTGCTTAACAGTGCCACCGCTGGTGGTTTCATGGCGCATATGGCCTTTGCCCAAGGGGCGCCTTTTTTGTGGAATTCATTCTGCTCGCATGTCACTTGGCTAGGCTCTGATTGGCTTTTGTTGTTGCTTTCACCAATCGCTTTGGTGGTAGCGATGATTGGCTATTTCAGAGAGCGGGAGCGCAGGGAAGGGCCCTATCGCCATCAGCTTTCAGCAATGGTTTTGGCGGCCACACTTTTCACTCTAGCCAGTCTTCTTGCCTTCTATGGTCTCGGGGCCGAGTATGCCCGGGTCGACGAAATAATAATTTTGGCATGGCCGACAGCTTGGCTGATTGCCGTTTCAGCCGATCATGTCAAGCGTCGCTACCTAAGCATTGTTTTTGTTGTCTTGGCAATTTCAATCTATGTGATTTTCCACCTTGATGGTCGTTTAAGTGGCACGGTCGAATCTTCTGTGGCGGCTCGTGAAGTGATGAAAACGGCTCACTTCAATAAAGACTTGATGCTTTGCGAAGATAGTTCCGTGGCAATTGATTTTGAGGCGACGCCCGAATTTGTTGATCCGGCCTGCTTCTTGCAAAAATGGAAAGCGGTGCCCGGTCAATTTGAACAACACATGTCTGAAATCAAAGAGCGAATTGCCCAGAAAAAGTATGGTGCTATTGTGATCAATTCACGCGACGGTTCGCTGCTTGAGCCCTATTACTACTGGGATGAATCAGTCATACGTGCTATCAAAGAAAACTATAAAGTGGTGCAAGGATTTTCTGATGAAGGACGTATGCAAGATTTTTACTTGCCGCGTTCTCCTGTCAAAGAGGCAAATAGAAACAAGACTCGAGGCGCCTTTGAGTTAGATGGCGAATCGGCGCTTAACCCTCAGAAGAATCAATAACTTTAGCTGCCTTGGCTGCCGGCGTCTTTCAATAGTTCTTTGTTGCTGCCAAAAGTAATTGGCATGGCATAAGTTTGGGCGATGGTGGCAACTGTTGGACCAACTATATCTATGTCTGCTTCTTCGATGTTGCCAACTACTTGACCAGCCATGCGAATATATTTGTAGTCAGTTGGATTTAGCTTCATCAATCGGGCGCAGGTAGCGTCGATTGAGGCTAAATCTTGGCCGAGAACTATATAGCCGAGCTGCTTGGCGTCACCATTTATGGGGCCGTCACCTTCCATGGTGACTATGGCATCGACAAAGCCGAATGCTGGTTTGACCAAGTGTTGCAAGTCGATAATCGAATTTGGAATGCCTCGCACATGCAAAAGATTTTTCGGCCAACCATATTTGCGACCAGGCACAGTGCCGAACAAGTTTTTCATTGAGCAAGTCAAGCCCACCCAGTGATGGGTTTTTAGTTTAGGTACGCTTACAACGGCGTCGGCTTCGGCAATAGTTTTGGGTAGCCAGAATTGATCTAGTTTTGTGAATCCGTTTCGGTTGTCCATTTCAACGATGTCATCGAGATTAAGATCAACGAAGGGCACATCCATGTCTTTGCAAGCCTTTCCTAATCCGGTGACATCGAGCAGATACTCGGTGTCGCGCATGTGGCCAGGGCCTTCAGCTACAGTCACACTTTTGGCACCAAGATAATAGGCTAGTTTGATGGCCGCGATTAAAACGGCGGGATTCGTGGTTACCGGTTTTCCTTCACGATATTCGACCATGTTGGGCTTGAGCACCACTGATTTGTTCTTGAAGTCAGGTAAGTGCAACGTACTCAACTGTGGCTTGATGATTTCGAAAATGTCTTCTTGATAAGATGGGCAGGCAAGAATGCCTACTTGCGAGCGGCCTTGTTTGCGCCAAGCTTTTTGGGCGTCGGTTATATGCAGCGGTGCTGGTTTATCTGATTGACTGCATCCTTCAAGTGAACTTGTGATCGCCGAAGCGGCCGCAGCGCCAGCAGCTATTTTGAGAAAATCGCGGCGATTGAGATCATTGTCATTGTCATCGACATTGTTCATCGGTTTTGCTCTTACCCTGCCTTTGTTCTTAGCATCAAAATGTGATCATTGCTATCTAAATCGGCCTGCAGAGCCAAAGCCGCTAAAGCTGTCGCTACTATTGACGAACTAAAGCTACCATCAGCTTTTTGTCGATGGATGAGGAAAGCAATTTCGCGCTTGGCTGGCAGTTTGTATGCCGTCAAGGCCAGTGCTGAGAGCGCTAAACAAAGGCTAGAAGGATCTTGTGCTTCTAGGCTCTGCAAATATTTCAAAGCGCTTTTAACAGCCTTACTGTCGGCTTTGTCTTGCAGTGCCAGTAGCGCTTCGGCTGTGGTTAGCCTGTAGGGCGGCAGATATTGCCCAAGGGTAATATTGTTGCCGTGATTCCAGCCGCCATCTTGGCAGGCGTGCTCTAACAAGAATTGATCTGCAAAAGAAGTAATGCGCTCGTAGAGCCCATCTTGGGGCAGTTCTGGAAATTTCAGAGCGAGAAGATTGTAAGCCGTTGGTTCGACCCAGTGAAAACAGTCAGGGTCCCAGGGCCATCCGCGACCATAAGCTAAAGAGCTTGGTCCTTGTGACATAAGTAGAAGTAAACGAGCAATCGGCTGATAAAACTCGACACGACTATCCAATAATCGAGCCAGTCCTAATCTGATCGCTTTTTTTACATCGCTGTTCTTGGCAATCTCAAGATGTTCGCCTGCTAGTACCCGTAGGCAAAGCATTGCTGGTCCTGAATTCCAATCAGAGCGGCCTGAGTCTGGCTCTGTAGACCAACCACCATCTTTGTTTTGGCATTTAGAGATGTAGAGTGCAGCCGCCAGAGCGACAGTTTTGTCTTCGCGCAAGGCTAAGGTTGACCAGGCCGTTGCTTCCATAGAAGGCTGACCTGCTTCTTTATATGGAAACCAACCAGCGCTACCCTGGTGCAGTCGCAAAAAATTGAGGGCCTTCGCTCTCGCACTGCTGATATCTTGCTGCTTTTGCTTCGATTCAGATACCAAGGGAAACCTCTTTTGCGCTTATACCTAAGCCCGCTTAATTCATTGTACGTCCGGAATAGGTCAAGAAAAGAAGCACTGCAAGGACAAATGTTGCAAATGCGAAGAAAAACTTAACATCTCGATGCCCAGGAAATCACGCTTTTGGGCGATCGTGTGGCGAATGTATTGTGGCTAACAGAAATTTTGGCTGGAGGCACTAGGCAGCTCGGCGATGTCAAGGTAAGATCGAAGAGCTGGGTGCTGCGAAGTTACTGGCACCGGCACTGTACTTCACTTTGCTGGTTTGCGCTTCTTCATCTTGGTCGGATGTTTGATTATTCAAGCGCAAGGGAATGTTCGAAGAGCTAGAGTGTGTTTCTGAGAGGTAATGATATCGATTAACCGTTTTCTTTTTTTCTTTTTTTAGAGTTACTAAAGTCATTCAGTCTTACGTGTTCGGTTTCTTTATTTTGCGCAACCAACCTTTAAAGGTTCCAATGTTGCGTGTAATATGGTTTACTCGAATCCGTCCCAGGAGGAAAACATGAGCGAAACAATTAACAGATTTATCAGCGACGAGTCCGGACAAGGTATTACAGAATATGGCGCCATCTTGGCATTCGTAGCCATTCTAGTAGCACTTGTGTTCTCAATCACCCAGGGTGCATTGACCTCTGCGATTTCGAAAGCATTCAGTGCTGTAGTATCACAGTTGAACAACTTGTCTAACGCTGCATCCAGCGCATCGTAAGAACTTTACGACCTGGTTCTAAAACGCTCTAGGTTGTGCGGTTTCATTAACATGAACATGGTGGCAGGTCATTATTGCTCTGCCACCATGTTTTGTTTCTTATGGTCTATGCTCGACACGCTTGGTGACTGCATTTGGTCTCTTGAGTATTGGCGTCGAAGGCATCCTGTAAGCACTTACTATTATGTTTTCAGACTATGCTCAAAGAGGGCAAACACGTGTCACTCGCA
Source organism: Candidatus Obscuribacterales bacterium (assembly GCA_038231015.1). Lineage (GTDB taxonomy): Bacteria > Cyanobacteriota > Vampirovibrionia > Obscuribacterales > Obscuribacteraceae. The sequence continues at coordinate 3,109 of JBBRMD010000053.1, read as the reverse complement.
ACATTCCGAAGTCTACGAGAAGCAGTCTATGACTTTCTCAAAAATGAGGAAGCCCAGGGTATTACAGAGTATGGAGCAGTGCTCTGCTTTGTCTCCCTACTGATTGCCCTCGCATTTACTTTCACTAACGGTTCGCTTGGATCAGCCGTTATTACAGCTTTTAGCTGCATCACCAGCCAGTTGAACAATATGTCGCAGTTCGCTGCCTCCTCCTCTTGATAAACTGGTTTCGGGAGAGTTTGTTCTTAATTGGCTCAATAAGCGGCTTTTATTCAGACGTTGTCTTTGGCAACGTTGTTTCGGCATATTAATACTTTGTAAAATTACTACACAGATCCGCTGATTATCAGATGTTCAGCTTGATCACTCGTTCTGGCTTTGATTCGATGTCAGGATAATACAAAACTTGATACTTAGCCGGTCTGGCGCCCTATCCGGAAATCAAGCACTAGGTCAGCGTGTAAACTTCCTAGGTTAAATAGCCGCTTCCAAGGGTACAAAATTTTTGGGTGCGGGCAAGGGCAGGCGTTGTCCTTGTTTGGCTGATGTGCGTTAATAGTAAGTGGTTAATCTTTCTCACCAGAAAGAATAGGGGGATCCGTAATGAACCCATTACGAAGTTTGTTTCTACAATTATCTCGAATGCCTCCAGCGTTGATGTTGGTTCTCATTATCGGTTTGGCCGTGCTTATTACTATGATGGTAACCAGCAACCAGACTGCTCATGAGGAAGCGCTGAAAGCAAAAGAGTCAGACCTGATCGCGAAAATGAGCGCGAAGGGCAAAGTGGTTTATGCCATCAAAGATATCTCTGAAGGTTCGACCATTCCTGTTGAAGCTCTAGAAGAAAAGGAAATCGAGCAGGCCAAAATCCCGCAAGACGCCCTTACCTCTGCTTCACTCGCTGCTGGCCGCGTTGCCAAATATGGCATCCAGCAAGGACAAATCGTTTCCCAGCATGACCTTGCACCACAAGGTATCTCGCTCGGTTTCGAAGCTAGACTAAAAGAAGGTATGAGAGCTGTCACCTTCGCTGTTGACAGTAACTCTGGTGTTGCCGGTTTCGTCACTCCTGAAAGCCACGTCGATGTAATCGCCATGGTTGGTGGTGGTGGAGATACCAAAGTAGCTCCAATCCTTTCTGACGTCGAAGTAATTGCAGTAGGTCAGATGTACCAGAAGGCTCCAGGCGGCACAGCCGCTGTACCAGCCAGCTCAGTCACTGTATCTCTGTCACCTGAAGATGCTAACAAGCTGATCAGATCGATCACCGCTTCCAAGCTCTATTTGACCTTGAGAAACGACAAAGATCACCAACCGGTTGCAACTGTTGATGTAACATCACTATTCGTAAAGCCTGCTGCTCCGAAGAGCGATATTTCATCCTTGCCACCACCGTCCGCTCTGCCTCCACCCCCATTGCCAGGAGCTCCTGATGCAGGTCCTATGCCTATGGGTGGCCCTGGTGGCATGATGAATGCGGCTCCACCGCCTCCACCATTACATGAGATTGAGATTTGGTCTGGTAGCAAAAAAGATGTGCTGTCGGTACCTAAGTCCTAATTTCGGTGGATATACAGTAAACGTACAAAGTGAGTAAAGCTAAGCTATTGGGTAAAACCTAGTTAGGGCTGTCGGCATAAGGGGAGAAAGCTGAAGCTATGAAACTGACCACACTGCTCGTATGTGATGCAGGTTTGGACAAACGCCAGACCATTGAAGATCTGATTCACAGTCAACCATCGTTGGCTTTGGTCAGTACCGTCTCTGGAAGTATGGCGAGAGAACAAATCGGCAGTTTGCACCCAAAATTGGTGTGGATTGAGCTCAGTCCTGCCCCTGTGCGTGGACTATCGTTGTTGGCAGAGTTGCGGGAAACATTCCCGCAACTCTACTTCTTCGTGAGTTATGAAGTTCCAGACCCTGAGTTGATTCGTACTGCGTATCGACTCGGGGCCTCCGACTTCTTAGATGCTGAACGTTGGCGCACAGATTTGCCAGCTGCCGTTCAGTCGATTCAGTTGAAACACCAATCTGAATCTGTCTCTACTGCTGCCGGTAAGGTTATCGGCATCTTTAGCCCCACCGGTGGTATCGGTGCCACCACAATCTGTACCAACCTCGCTGGTTACCTCGGTAAGTACGGTGAGACCTGTATCGTCGATTTAGACCTTCAGTTCGGTATGGTTTCGCACTACCTCAACCTTGAGCCATCGTTCAGCTTGAGTACCATCGACTTCTCGCACACGAACTTTGACGCCACTTACCTTCGTAACCTTATGACAAGATACGACGATAAGCTGAGCATCCTCGCAGCTCCACCAGAACTTGAAGATATTGGTGACATTTACGCTGCGCAGGTGCAGGAAATTCTCTATACCTCGAAACAAGAATTCCGTTTCACAGTTGTAGACCTGCCCAAAAACTTGCTCGATGAACGCGCTATCGCGACTCTCGACTTAGCCGACCACGTACTCGTCATCACTGAGTACAACTGGGCCGCTATCTTGAATGCTCGCAAGTGCCTCGATACGTTCAAGGCTCACTACAACCAAGAGAAACTACTTCTCACCGTTAACAGATCAGAATGGTTGCCCCAAGACGTTCTTAGCGAATGTCGTGCCAACCTCAACTATCCTGTTTTCCATGAAATTCCAAACGATTCCAAAACTGCTAAGTGGGTTAACAACCAAGGTCAGATCGCTCCTGGTCACACTCCACTCGGTAAAGCCCTCGATTCACTTGCTAGAAGGCTAGCTGGTGGCGAGCAACTGTTGTTGACTCAAAAGAACGAAGGTGAAAAGCAAGGATTCAAACTACCAGCGATCTTCGGCAAGAAAAAATAAATACTCGCAGGCTTTATAAGGTGGGCATCTAAATGGGTGACGAAAGAAAGGATCAAAATCTACCGGCACGACCCACATCTTCACTAATGGGACAGTTAGTCAGGCAGCGGCAGGCGTCAGAAGTGGTGCCTGCCCAGCAGCAAGCTACCGGTCTTCAAGGTGGAAATCAGGGCACAGGCGTCGGCGCGAGGCCAGGTTCTGGACCAGCTCCAGGGCAGAGCGGTATGCAAAGACCCGCTGGTGCAGCTCCTAATACCGGCATG
>JBBRMD010000052.1:0-42748 GCA_038231015.1 Candidatus Obscuribacterales bacterium | reverse complement strand
TTCAGCGCGTAAAATTGATTTATGGGGCAGTCTTTAGTATTCGATCTCGGCATTTAGAAATTACAAAAAAGCTTAAACTCTAAAAAAAATTTGTCTCAAATCATTGACATGTTCCGAAGTTGTGCACTAGCAATTGCATAACGCAAGCTTTATTCACTGATTCTCCGCGGATTGAATATTGTTTCGACAAGCGCTGGTACAAGAGCCGAGTGTGTCGCCGATTGTGATTTTTTCAGCTCTGTTTCTGCTTCGCTGTAGCGACCAGCCAATTGCAAAGTCTGACCATAGGTCGCCAGATAGGTGTAGTCGTCCGGGTCTAGCTCTGCAGCTTTCTTCAAGTCTTTTAATATCAGTTCATAGTCGTCGGCAATGGCATGTCCTCGCTTGTCTGTTCTGTGAGTGTTGCTGTAGGCTCTTCCGAAATATGCAATGGCATAATTTGGATCGATGGCAATACACTGGTCGCATTCTGCGCGCATGGTATCGTTGTCGCCCTTTGATGTTGCTATGATCGCCGCATGTTCATGTTGGTGTAAGCTCGCTTTACTATCAAACCAGGATGGAGAGCCAGGTATCAGTATCCATGCAATTGCTAAGGTAATAGTGAGCCATGAGACGAACGAACCTACTATGGCAAAAAATGCCCCTATAGAGCTAAACATTGAATTGTTTTTGCTTTGAGTTGCCAGCTGCTGTGATGTAGCTTGACCGTGGTTAGAGCTGGAGCCAGAATTAGACTGATTTTCGCTTGCTTTGCTCAATGAATTATTATTGGTCGTGGGGTTTTTGTTTGAAGCTGCAGCGGCAAATTGTGGTTCGTTTTCTTCTGTGATAGCAAGTTGTCCGGAGCCAACAAGATTGGCACTGTCTGAGACTCGCAGGCTTATTTTATCAGGGTCAGTTTCTTTTAATTTGAAGGGTGCAGGATTTGCAAACGAGACTTTTTGCGGATCTTTCTCAAGTTGCTGCAAAGTATCTAAGTTCGCGCCATTCTCTTCGGTCGCCTTTGTCTCGCTCGCCTCTGTCGGCTCCGCGTGGCCATTGGAGCCATTGTTATTACTAGAGCTGTCATCATTATTAGAGCTGCCGTCATTGTCGCTCGGAAGTATATCGAGGTCTTCGATTATTTGGCTACAATTGGCGTAGCGGTCTTTCAAGTTTATGGCAGTAGCTTTAGCCACAATTTTGTCCATAGGCTGCGAAACTTTTGGGTTTAGTGCTCGAGGATGTGACACGCTAATTGGCTCTGGCTCTTTACCGGTGAGCAAGAAAGCGAGAGTGGCTCCCATGCCATAAATGTCACTTTGACTGACAGGTTGGCCGCGAAATTGTTCTGGCGGAAGGTAGGCTGGTTTGCCCACCACAGAGCCTGTTGCGTTTGATTCAACTTGTCTAGCCACGTTGAAGTCTATGAGCTTGAGCACGCCGTCTTTGCGCAAAATCAGATTTTCTGGTGTAAAGTCACGGTGTACGACCTGAGGTTCTTGGCTATGCAAATAGTCTAAAATGGTGCACATTTGACGAGTCAATTCGCGCACACTTTCTTCAGACAGGGGCCCTTCTTTGGCTACTACTTCGCGCAACGATCTGCCATCGATGTGCTCAAGGACCAGATAGGCTCTGTGATCTTCGACGAAGAAGTCTTTTAACTTTACTACTTGATCGTGGTTTAAATGTTTTAGTATTCTTGCTTCGCTTTCGAAGCTTTCTAGAACGTCTTTGCGAATGCTTATATCGACATAGATAGGTAAGAGAAACTCTTTAAGCACCACGGTGTCGCCGCTGGCTTGGTCATGGGCTGAGTAAGCAGCTCCTTGTCCGCCCACACCCAGTGAGCGTTTAACACGGTAGCGGCCATCATTGAGAACAATGTCTTCAGTGAGCGGCTTCAGTCTATCTCTCTGTGGTGGCGCTGATAGAGCTTGTAGCCACATTTCGGTATAGCTGTGGTCGACAGGAGGTTGCAAGGCTTGCACTAATGCTGCTGAACGACTGACACCTGGTGCCCAGCGCTCGATAGCATCTAAAATAATTTCGCGGTCTTCTACCGATTCAACCGCTCCCATATTTAGCTTGACTGGATTGCCCTTATCTAGATTGAATTGCAATTCAGAGGCACTCGTTTCGCCTTTCTTATCTTTTGTATTTAACTCAATTGACGCAAGCGATTGCCAGGGCACCAGATCGCCTTCAATTTTCTTTTCACCAAACCAGCGAAAAGATTTAAAACCGAGTGGCGTAAATTCGTAATTGGTCGGCTGTTTAGCAACGAAGTATGCGGCCGACACGGTTAAAAATGTTGAGATCGTTCCAGCTATATACAAGAATGTTTGGTTGGAAATAGCGAAAATATTAGCAACGCCCAGTGTCCCTGCTCCGCCCGCGGATCTTTGGTCAGGCGTCAAAATTCTGATGATGTCCGCAACAATCGTTGGGAAGAAGTAGCAAAACAAAATCATGAGCACTACGTTAATTGATATAGCAATTGAGGCATTGACGATGCGGTCTTTTTTGCTGGTTGATTTGTGTCTATGTTTGAACCAGCGCTCTACTGCAATAAATGGCCGGTAGCGAATGACCATCTTGTCGCGGTCAATTACTTTTGTTTGTAGCTTATAGGTTGTTGCTGCATCAGGTACAGTTGCTGCTACTAGCGACCTTTTCCAGTACCAAATATAGGGCACTGTCATTAAGCCGCCCAAGAGAGCGCCGAAGATTTTATGGGGAAATTTTTTCTTCTGCTCGGGTGTGCAGCTCTTCTTAAGTTGTTTTGGCCAGTGGTTCAGTGCCGAAACGAAGTAGATGTATGAAACTAGCATTAGCCAGGGCAAGACTTGCAGTAGCGGAAAAACGCCGAAAAAGAGTTTCTCGCTGAAGACATAACCGATCAGTGCTATCCAAGATATGGGTAAAAGAGTAAGCAACGCAATTCTACTTTTTGCTCCTTTGGCCGCTTCTGGAAGTAGTGGCACTGTATGTTTAATCAGTTGCTTTTGACTGACGAAAAACCAGGCCATGTGCAGAGCGAAGAAGACAGCAGATACGATCGGGCTGATTAAGGGTGCGGGATGAGAGATAAACATCGTCGAAGCAAATTCAGACGGAATAATGAGAAATGCCATGATCGAAATGAAGGCGGTGAGCACACCGAGCATGACATTAGGCAAGGGTGGAAGTGCTTCCAGCGCTTTCATTGGTTCCAGTGTTTTCATTGGTTCCAGTGTTTTCATTGGTTCCAGCGCTACCAAAGAAGCTATAGCTGGAGCGTCAGCAGCACTCGCGGCCGCTAATATTTTGGACTCTAGTTCTGGGTCGAGGTTTTGTCCTAATTCTTTTGGCTGCTCTGCTTCTGCTGCTGCGGTCGCGCTGTGATTTTCAACTAGAGTATCGGCGCTAACTTTTAGCTCAATTTTCTCACGCTCAGGTGCTTCTGCTAGTTTTGCTTTTGGTTTGGTTCGGTCGTCTTTCTCTAATTCATTGTCAGAGTTACCGCTCATGCGCTCGCCTCTTCACTTGCTAATGTCGGGGTCGCCTTGCCGGTTTCTCCTGCTGCAGCGGCAGCTAGAGCGGGTACCGAATCGTTTGTTTTAGCTTCGATCGCTTTTAAATGTTCTATGAGATGTTCAGCACTAGCCAGCCGATCTTCTTTCTCGAATGCTGTCAAAAGCATCACCAGATTTTCCATCTCGTCAGAAATGTCCGGTAAAATGGCGCGTATATCGGCCTGGCATAGTGGCACAGGGTCTCTACCTGTGAGCAGATAGTGCAATGTGCCACCAAGAGCGTAGAGATCGCTTTGTGGAACAGTCTTTCCGCGCAGTTGCTCAGGGGCAATGTAAGCTTGCTTGCCGACTAAGGTACCAGTGGCGGTGCCAACAAATTCGTTAGAAGCTCCGAAATCGATCAAGACTACGGTACCATCATTTTTCAAAACCAGATTGTCTGGCGTGAGGTCTCTGTGCACCACGGGCGGATTTTGGCTATGGAGAAACTGCAGAATTTCAGCAATTCTTAGGGCCCAATTGAGCACGGGCTTTTCGGCGCAGGCACCATTTTGTTTGACATATTGACGCAAATCTTGGCCATGAATATATTCCATCAATAAGTAGTGGCGGTCATCTTCAACAAAGTGGTCAAGCACACGGGCAATGTTTGGATGGCGCAAACCAAACAACATTTTTGCCTCTCGTACCAAATGCTGTTCAGCCATTTGTCGCACTTCTGATTCTGCACTTGGCGGAACAACTGCTTCTTTCAGGACAAACATTTCGGTTTCGTTCTTTTGCACCAGATAAATGGCCGAGAGGCCACCAAAGGCTAGTTGCCGAACTACTTTGAGCTTGCCGTTTTGCAAGGTTTTGCCAGGCTCAAGGGGCACGAAAGTAGTGACAGTAAATCTCCTGCCCAGTTCGTCCTGCCACATTTTTGTATGGCCTAGGCTGAGCTGGTCGTTGCCACCTTGAACTGTTCTTTGAAATTCAACCAGTTCATCAGAGCGCTGGCAGTTAGTGCCCCATAGTTCTATCGCTAAGAGAAATTCTTCTAAATGACCTTTTGGCAAATCGGCTACATTTAAAGGCAGCAGCAAATTTGGCTGAAAACCTAAAACGAGCTGTTGGCCGCTCGGGCCATCGATAAGCGAGGCTGTGCGCAGTTCACTCCATTGCCAGTTGCGTTTTAGACCGAGTTTGGGCAACAGAAAAGGTGGAAAGCTCATGCCATTCTTTGAGATGTGAATCTTGTTGTCTTCGCTCAGAGCCGAGGTCAAAAGACCAAGAATCATGATGCTGGCGAGAGTTAATAAAATGAGGATGTTGTAGAAAAGGTTCGAATCGTTTGGAAATTTGACGAGAACTACAATAAATGCCGTCAGAGCCATGGGCGCAAAGAGCGACCAGACTGGAAGAATGGTGCAAACGCCAACCAGCTGCAACTTGGTTTGCATTGGTTTGTAGGGAACAACGAGCTGAAACTCTGCCATCTTTTGCCCCGATTGTAAGTCGTTCAACGAGTCGATATACCCGCCGACGTTAAGCAGTTAACCGATGGCAGGTTGAGCGCTTAACAATTGGGCTACTTATGCACGCAGTTTAAGGCGCATGAAAGTTCGTTGCTCGACGGGCAAACCAAGTTTTAGCTCAAGCATATAAATCTCCTCAAGCTCTCTCTCCCATTGCCTTTTGGGCAAGGGCTCGAAGCCGAGTTTGGCGTAGAATGGGGCATTCCAGGCAACCTTGATAAATGTAGATAAGGTCAAATGTGCGAAGTTCTGGGTACGGGCCCAATCGGCCACCGTTTCTACTAGGCGCCGACCTAAACCTTTGCGGCCGTGATCAGGCAATACATCGAGTTCTTCAAGGTAGGCAAGCGGGCCAAGCACTGTGGCAATTGCGAAGCCTACAGGCACTCTCAGGGGTGCCTCAGCTGAGGTTTGCTCGCCAGTACTGGTATTGGCATTGGCATTGGTATTGGTATCTGGAATAGTTTCGGCAATCCATACCTGGCCGTCGCCAATTAGTTCTTTTAAGAGTTTTTGCTCAAAGTGATGGTCAAGCAAATCGTCGACAAGGCCTGTTCCCTTAAAACGCACTCCGGCGCGCAGCTCAATCTCTTTGATTGCTTTCATGTCGCCTTGGCGAGCTGGTCTAATGCAGTATTTGTCAGTCATTGTCTTTGATGAGTACTTGCTTGGCGGTAATTTGGGTGAAGCAGATGAGAAACAGATGAGCGGTAACTGATTGTCACAGCTTATAGATTAACTGACTGAGGTCAGTTGCCAAAGGCATTAAATAGTGATCCATTTTTAAGGAGATGTTATGCCAGGCGTTTATAAGATGACTGAAATTGTTGGAACCTCAACCGAGAGTTTTGCTGATGCTGTCAAAGAGGGCATCAAGCGTGCTTCTAAGAGCCTTCGCCACTTGAGCTGGTTCGAAGTTGTTGATCAACGTGGTTCTATCAAAGACGGACAAGTTGAAGAGTTTCAAGTAACTATAAAAGTCGGATTTAAGCTCGAAGACTAGAATCTTCAACTACACTTAGTTGTGCTGGCTGCCTTAAGTTAGGTGGCCAGCATGACCAGTGTGATAAAGGGTGACAGATGAAAATGATGACTAAGAACTCAAAATTGGCTTATTTAATTTTGCTTGCAGGGGTTAGTGTAGCTGTAGTCGGCACTGCTCGTGGTGCATTTTCTGAGTCTGTCGAGCCCTCTCCCCATGAAGATGCCTCTGTTTCTTTAGCCGAGGATATTGTCATTGATCCTGCTGTCGGATCTCCAATTTATCAACTTAAAGCCAATGCACTCGACGGGCATGAAATTAGCTTAGGCGATTACAAAGGCAAAGTGTTGCTGATCGTCAACACCGCTAGTCATTGCGGTTTCACACCTCAATATGCTGGTTTACAGGCTTTGAGCAAAAAATATGATGCCCAAGGGCTTAAGGTTTTAGGCTTCCCTTGTGATCAATTTGGACACCAGGAACCCGGTGATGCTGCTGATATTTCTTCGTTTTGCACCAAGAATTATGGCGTCGACTTTCAAATGTTCGACAAAATTGAAGTTAACGGCAAAAATGCCAACCCGCTCTATGTCTTTTTGAAGAAAGGGACGAAAGACCACGGTAACATCCGTTGGAACTTCACCAAGTTTTTGGTAGATAAGGAAGGTCGCGTCATCAAGCGCTATGGCTCAATGGCTAGCCCTGACAGCTTAGCCACCGACATCGAAGCTGCGCTTAAATAGGCTTTGGCCGTCAGAAATAATTTTTAGTCGTCAGATATTTCTTTATGTCATCAGATAATACTTTTAGTCATCAGATGACGGACGCCGCCTTTGTTGCTTCTTAATCGAATTCTGCGATTTTGTTTCAACTCGCCGTATCTTTGAGCCTAGAGTTGGCCGTGTGGCCTTTCTCAATACCGGCCTTGTGGCGACAGAGATGAGCATTTCGGTCACTTTTGCTAAGCAGTCTTCAATATTGCCTGGTTGGTCGCGGTAGCGCTGCGAACTTATTACAAGGTCGCCCTCAAGGGTTAGGCGGCTAGCAAATTTGGCCATAAAACGAGCTCGCACTTCTTCGCTAATGCTGGGGCTCGTTGTGATAGCCCAGCGCATAATCGCTTTGCTGTTCACCTTGTTTACGTTTTGACCGCCCGGGCCACCGCTGCGGGCGAAGGTGAACGAAAACTCGCTCATTGGAATTTGAATTTTATCGGTGACGGAGAGCATAGTTAGATTGATATACCACAGCAGTGGCTCCACGTGCAAAAGCGCAGAGAACAGCTGTGCTTCTCTGCGCTTTTAAAGATGGCTAGAAGCCGTTGGTGCTCTAGTTTCTTTTGGTTGCCAGTGCTTAACTTAGGCTGCGTTTAACTTAGGCTGCTACTAGAGCGCCGTGGTTGTCGCAGTGTGTTTCGCACGGGCTGTGTAGGTGGCCGTTAACTAAGTAATCGACGTGATCACCGTGAGGAACAGAGTCGTGTCCACAATCGGCGCCATGTTTGTGAGTGCTATCGTGGCCATCGCATTTGTGGTCAGGGGTGCAAGTAGCGGGGTTCGCTGCTGATTCAGAAAGTTTGCACTCATCTACGTGATCGCTGTGCATGTGGTGAAGATGGCCATCGTGTACATAATCAACGTGATCTTCGTGTTTGACGGCTACGTGACCACAGTTACTACCGTGCTTGTGGTCGTGGCTGTTGTGTGTTTCGCAAGACATAATTCAGCTCCAAATGTGAGCTAGAGAAAGCTCATATGGGTAAAGATTCGATTGATTCAATCGGCTCTAACTAGAGCCAATTGGTTCTTAACCGTTTTAACTTCTTGATGCGGCTCTGTCAACCACCGATGACGTGGTGGCACTTTCGGTGCGTAGCTTTAGTCTGGAATAGTCTGGCTTTCGGGCAATATTCGCCTTTTCAAAGAATTTTGAAGGGTATGAAAATCGTTTCCATTGCCGCTGATTTTTCGGTGCTTTTGGGAATGAAAATGGTTTCAATTGTCGTGGCTAGTGCCCAAGCTTTTCGCCCAACCCAAGCTCTCTCATCGCCTCGTCACCACTTTCTTTTTGTGCCTTTGAAGTTGTTATGGTGTATGGGTCTTTCGCTGTTTTGTAACCTACTGGTGCCGCAAAATCTTTGGCGTTGTATGGCAATTCTTTGTAAGAGAGTGTGATCAAGTATTCAACATATCCAGATCTCTGAAAGCCGCTTAACCAGCTGCTTTCTTTCGTTTTTGGTTCGCCAAAAGTTAAAGCGTATTTGGTAAGAATACCTTTTTGGGGGCGTATTCCATAATATGCAGAAATGGTGGCATCAACTTCAGTAGCTGCTTTGAATTGTTCGGCAAACCAGAATGTTTGTCCGCCCATTAGATAAGACCAGCTTTTGGCGCCTGTTGTATCGGCAGCGCGACTTCTCTGTAGGCCAATATGATTTGTAGGCATGCCTTTCAAATCAACCGGATAGGTTTTGTAGAACTGATTGCGACTAATTTTCCACTCAATTTTGTCATCATCGCGGTAAATCACAACTGACCAATCTGGAGCTTTGGAGAGCACTGTATAGCCCCACGACTCGTTGAAGATTTTGATAGCATTCTTGGCGAAAGAGATCTTGGTTTTGCCCAAGTCTTTGTGGGTTTGACGGATTATCCATTCATGCTCACTATTTGGCTTCAGCGCCTCTGCGGCTCTGACCGGCCTTTGGCACTGGTACAAAAGATAGCCGAGTAAGCAAATACTTATCGCTATGATTATTTGATGGTCCAGTCGGCGTCTATTCATATTGAAGTAAATGTTCCGAGCGGTCATGTAAAGTTCAGATTAGGGCGCAATTATTAGATGCCCGCTCAGTAGGCAAAAACATTGGCGTCAAAAAGATTGTTAGATTAGAGTAACAGGCATAATAACCTAAACAGGGTAAATGCCATAGAGATCGGCAAACAGGTGGGGCAATTGCAAGACAGAAAAGTTTGGTTCGGCCTACTGCTGGCCTTGGTCTCTAGTTTAATGATTGAGCAAGGGGCCCAAGCTGAGCGCTACAAAGTGCGGGTATTGACTGTCTATGATGGCGATACCTTATTAGTCGATCATAACGGCCGTCGTGAAAAAATTATCTTGTATGGTGTCGACTGCCCAGAAAATGCGCAAGATTTTGGGCCGCAGGCCAAGCAGTTTACCGATGTTTGCTGCTCTCATAAAGATGTTTCTATTGATATCAAAGGTCATGACAAATTTAACCGTGTGGTCGCCGAAATCTATCTCAGTGATGGTGCTGACCTCAATCATGAACTGGTAAAGCGCGGGCTCGCTTGGTGGAGTGATAAATTTGCTCCCGGTGATGCCGTTTTGCGGTCACTGCAGAATGAGGCGAAGACTGCAAGCACGGGGCTGTGGGCTGCACCGCATCCGATACCGCCATGGTTATTCCGCAACGGTGATAAAGCTGTGCAGGCGACCATTGTGCCTTCTCAGTAGAGGCAGCTAGAAATATTGATGATCTGCTGTCAGAATGGAGGCGGAATCTTAGAGTTGTTAGTTGTTAGGAGGTACGGAATGCAGTCCAAATCCAGCGCCACTAGTGCATTCAGCACGAAAAAAGGAGTTACCGTGAAACAGAGGCCTCTTGTCAGCCTGGCTTCTTTCCTCATGGCAATCTCGCTAGGATTTTGCTCTTTGCCAGTTCAAGCTGTTAGCTTTGGCATCACTCCTTTCCCTAAAGGTGGTGAGAATGCCACGCCTAAAGATCAAACAAATGCATTGAAAATGTGCGTTGACGCTGGCGTTACCGGAATTTTCTATGGTGGCACATGGGCAGATTTAGAGCCTTCCAAAGGTACCTATTCGCTCACACAGCTTGGGAAGACTCTCAAGTATTCACCTAAGTTAAAACGTTTCTTGGGTGTACAAGTATTTGATATCACCACCAAAAATATGCCAACTGACTTGACGAAGTCTAAGCTCGACAGCCCTAAAGTCGTCGCTCGCTTTGCTCAACTAATGGCTCGTTTGAAGAAAGCAACTGGTGGCAATATTGCTTATCTTTCTATCGGCAATGAAGCTGATGTTTATTTGAGTAAGCACCCAAAAGACGTCGATACATTCATGAAATTTTTTGCTTTAGCAAAGAAAGAAGTTGTGAAAGCCTTCCCTGGATGTAAGGTCGGCATTACTCTTCGTGCTGAGAATATGCTCAATGGCAAAGAGCCTTCTGCTTTAGCTAAGCAATTATTGGCCGAAAGTGATGTTGTGATGTTGAATTACTATCCAATAGAAAACTACAAACCTAAGAAGCCTCAGCAAATTGAAGCAGACATGCAGACTTTGACAAAAATTGCTGATGGTAAATCGATTGTCTTCCAAGAAATTGGCTACCCAAGCTCGCCGAAACTCGGATCATCTGACAAGAATCAGGCTGATTTCATAGAACTCGCTTTCAAAGAAATTCGCAATAATCCACAAGTCGAGTTTGCTAATTTCTTCGCTCTGCACGATTTAACTCCTGCCATTTGTGATTTTTTGGCTGAACACTACACTATTAGCAGTAAAGACTATCGCCAGGCAATGCAGTCTATCGGCCTGCGTAAAAGCTCTGGTAAGGCTCGTCCTTCATGGGATGCAATGAAGAAGGGCCTGGCTGAAAAGCCTGCTGTTAAACCAGTGGAGACCAAACCTGAAGTAACTAAACCAGAAGATATGCCTACCGATGTCGCTCCTGGTGAAAAACTTCCAATAGACAGTCAACCTGCAACTCCAGATACCAAAGGGCCAGATGCCACAACTCCGACAACTACTCCGGCCGACCCTGCTGCCACACCAGCAGCAACCCCTGGGGCTACTTCTGGGAATACTTCTGGGGCTGCTCCAACCAATTCTGTCGACCCTGCGACTACTCCAACTGAAACTGCGGGCGGCTCAGAGGCTAAGCCTGAAGTAAAGCCAGAAGTAAAATCAGAATCTGAAGCTAAAACAGAAGAGTCTAAAACAGAATCTAAATCTAGCTCTAAATCAGAAGAGAAGTCCGACGAGAAGAAAGGCAAATCAATGTTTGGTTTGTTCAAATCAAAATCGAAGTCTGAATAGAACTCGATTCAAGCCTAGCGTTTCAGAATTAGAATCTAACAATTGAGAATCTTTCAAGGGGAGTGCAGTCGGCATTCCCCTTGGAACTTATTGGGCCACGTGCCGTCGCCTTCCAGCAGAAATGCAAATTTTGAGAAAAGAGGCCAAATGGTGCCGCTCGGTCCTGGTGATTCCTGGACGGTACCTAAGGGCTCTAAGCACCGCTACAAGATATTAGAAACTTTCTCGGCTGTGGAGACAACATCTCCCCCAGCCGAGGTTCACGGGAGAGACGCCAACATGGCTAGCGATAAAGATAAAGAATGCAAAGATGGGGCAAAAGAATGTAGCTCCGAGAATAACTCAGTGGCTGAGTTTGTCAAAGCGACCTCTGTCGCCGAGTCAACAACGAACGGCTCTCCAGCGCCTAGCCAAGGTGCTGTAGATAAAACTACTGAAGTTTCACCGATGGACAAAGGGTCGGACGATGAGCTAGATGGCTCTGCTGCACCGAAAGAAGGCGAGACTGCCGAATCGAAGAAAGCGGAAGCTCCTGTAGAAGGAAAGCCAACTGAAGCGCCTGCCGCAGAACCAGACGAAGCTGATAAGGCTAAGAACGGTCCTAAAGATAGTGCGAAGGACGGTGCCAAAGAAGAAACAGCAAAAAAGTCTGAAGACGAGCCAAAGGTTGATGATGGCTCAGAAGAAGCAGCTGCCGATGTGCAAGAAATCGCTGGCCAAATTGGTCGACCCGATAGCAAAGTGACTTCAAATGCGCCAGATAAAAAAGCTGAGCCGGCCGAGCACATAGACCTAGATAAGTCAGCTTAGGAAGCAATTAACGATCTTAGCAGGGCGCGTGAATAATGATTCATGCGCTCGACCAGATCTTTTATTTGCTGCTGCATCTGAACGTGCCAAAAAAGCGCTTTGCGCGTTCCACTTCTTTTGAAACGCCGATGGACTGGACGTTTTAGGAAAAGCGACTTGAATCATAATTGAGATTACCGGACTGTGCCGATAATTGTGCCATTGCCTGTAGTGGCTAACAAACCTTTGTCTGGATCTGGCTCTTTGGGCTGATTGATCTACACTTGTCGGCACTCGCGTATTGGCTGCCATGATCGGCGTGCATTATCTGTGGTGGCACTCGTCACCCCAGATAAGTAGCTCGCCTGAAGGCATCAACGACCAAGTTAGAATCAATACGGGATGACGTTTGCCAGCCTACAATTTTCCTCGAATAGAGGTCGATGCAGGTCGCGAGATAGAGCCACGCTGCCGCCTTTTTTAGGATTTCATTCTCCTGCTCAAGCTCTCGATATTTCTTCTGCAGGGCAAGGTATGCCTCATCGCTCGCTGTCGCCCTGCTGGTGGGTGCTGGTGTGACGTTCTTTTGTTTGTAGGCCGCAACCCAGCCGTACGGTTTGCGAGGCGGTATGCCAAGCTCACGAGCAACCTCTGCAATACCCTTAAGTCCGGTTAAGGCCAATTTAACCGCCGTTTCTCTAAATTCTCGATCAAATGCCGCAGGGGCCGAGGTTTTAACTTTGGATTTTTTATTCATGAATCTCTCCTTATGACATTGTATGTCGTGGAGCGACTCTCGCTAATTACTGTCTGTTAGTTGGGGGGAAGGTCAGTGTGACCTTGGCGTTCTTTGGTAGTATCGATTTAACGTCATAACCACAGTCAGGGATTCGGTAAATCCTAGACAAAAAGAGCGTTTCTCTTTTGATTTATTGATCCGGAAATAATCCCGGAAGCCAGCTTGACGCTAGAGTTGCTGGAAACGCCAGTCGAACTGGAGCACGACTTGTCTCGGAGACAATAGCACCTTTTTCGGCTAATCCAGAAATGACTCGTCTAGCACCAGCAGGACTGAGACCAAGCATTACAGCTATATCACCACGAGGAAGTTCGCCTGATGTGAGTAGTGATTCTAAAACGATTGTAGTTCGCGGAGGCAATGATTTTTTTGATATTTCTTCATTGGCCCATGTTATTACACGTTTGCGTAGTTGATCTGGTCGTACAAGAGACCTCATGAATTTTACTTGATCAATGCAAGTCTCCAAAAAAAATCGGGTAAAACCGGCAAGCGACGATTCGCTTAATGCTCCTCGGCCGTCAAGGTCTCCACGACGTTCATGGTCACAATTTGCCAAATGCCTCTTGTACTCTTCTTGCTGCCTTGCTAATCCTCTTGCAATCGACCAAATGCCGCCGGTATCTAACGCTTGCAGTAAAGATGCATAAGACATCAAGCGCGCAACCCGGCCATTGCCGTCCAAGAAAGGGTGAATCCAAAGCAGTCTATGGTGTGCTGCAGCGGAGGCAAGGATTGTCCCGGATTTGCCTAGAGTGCAATAAGTTTGCTCATATTTCTGCATAAAACGTGGCACTGCTCCAGGACTTATCGCAAGGTGATTGCCTACTTTCACATCATGAATGCGAAGGTCACCTGGAATAATTTGAATTTTTTGTTCTGTTGTTGGGTCGATGGTCCATTGAAGTTGTTCCGGCAACAACTCATAAAATTTTCTATGAATCTCCTGCAAATTTTGGAGGGACATAACCGAGCCGACCATTCCCCCCTCGTCAATCCAGCTTTGAACTGTGATGTGCGCTTCTGCTTCGAGCTGTAGATTTCTTTTCTCAGGGTCATCACTGTAATCTTTCTTTCTGGCCTTTTCTATATCTATTGGATGCGTGTCGTGACCCTCGATAAGATTGCTGTAATAGCAATTCATCGACCGCACCAAAATAGCCAATGCTGCCACAAAATTAACTGGCATGCTGCTTTTAAAGCTGGATGATTCAGAGACCAGTTCAATCACTAAATCATTCAGATCAGGTTGTTCGCGGCCAAGCGCTAGAATTAATGGCTCCATTGCGCTTGGGGTCTCATTGCGATCCAAAATTGTTTTCATAAGCGGTTTCTTGAGCGTTTTTTTGAGCGGTTTATTATTAGGTTTTTGAGATGCCACGATTTAATAATATCAGGCTTTGGAGGTATATTGTCATGGCAAGTTTAAAGCAAGATTGAGCGGTTTGCTGAGCGGTTTCTTGAGGGTTGGCCTTCGATATTTGAGAGTGAACTTGCAGGAAGTCCAAAACGCATTTGTGCGTTGGCTTTCAGGGTTTTGTTGGCTTTGACCAGTTTTACCGCTAAGGCTGAAGGCTTGGACGACAGCCTAGCGGTAAAACTGGTCAAACTTAGTAAAATGTTGACGGCTGTCTAAATGCGCGGGTATTGGAACGGCAAAAAATTTCAATACTAAAAATGAAAGGGCTGCTGTTGAGACCTCACTGCTGTTCTTAGCAAACATTGCCTCCTGCACACAGGCATCGCAGACCTGCTGAGATCGATTGATGCTCCAGCCGTTCTGTTCGGCCCTGTATTGCAGGTTCTGAATCTCTTCCTCCCATGGACTACCGAGTAGCGGCGACAATTTTTTGCAACAGAGCCGATCAAATCAATCGCTGGAGAACGCCCTAGGTTTGGCCACTGCGATTCTATTTTTGATGAACTGCATCCATTACATCATGGGCATTAGAGTGCCCAATGTAGCGAATTTTAATTAGTGCGCGACCGACTGAATCTGCGCCGACATAACTAACACTTTTAAGTGTAAAGCCCTCTGGCATGCCAGCAAGTCCAGCACTTAGATTCATGTTTCCGCCTCCATCAATAGAGTACGGGTGGAAGGCCGCACCAGTGTTCAATCCTCGGTATGTATTTCCACGAATTTCCAGAGTACCTATGTGAATATACATCGACGAGGTCATCATATCTACTTGATAAAGACCGCCGGGAGGAGAGCCTTTTCCAGCGTTAGTTTGAGGGGGTGGCGCTTGTGCTTTTGTATTTGCATTTATGCCTGGTGCTGCAGTATTAGCGGCGCCAGTTGCCCCACCGGTAGTACTAGGAGCGGGACGGTTACTAGCACGCAGCTTATCAGCTCGCATTACGTGATTCAGACCGGTAACGTCAAAATGAATTTCATATACTCCAGGCGATACGATCTTTGTGATTGTTCCTGCTCTCCAGTAATCTGGCCAATGGACATCAACATTGTTGCCTTCTACTCGCTGTCCAACACTAAAGCTTGAGCCTGTACTAGCAGCAGCCCCACTAGGAGCTTGTGCCTGGTTATTTTGATTTGTGGCCGCAGCCGCGTCTAACGAAGCATTATTTTGTCCAGAAGGCCCGCCACTAAGTGCCCGAACCCATTTCTTTTGAACATAACACTTTTCATCATAGCCATAACCGGGGCGTGGATCTAGCTTGACGAAATATCCGGTGGCATCGGCACTAAGGATTGTTGCCGGATGATACATGTTCGGCATACTCAAAGGTGAAACGTCAACGTGACTTCCCACTGCGTAAGATCCAGCCGATGAAGCTGGCGCACCTTGGTTTGAACTGTTTGACTGATCGTATGACTGCGGTGACGACATAGCAGCGGCGGGGGCTGCACTCAATGGCCGGGTCCATTTCCGTTGAACATAACACCTTTCATCATCCCCGTAGCCAGGGCGAGGGTCTAGCCTCACATTGAAGCCCGTTGCATCTACACTTAAGATTGTTGCGGGGTAATATAGATTCGGCAGGCTCACTGGCGAAACTTCTACGCGACTTCCCACTGTTTGAGCTGAAACCGTATTAGCAAGAGAACCAGCCAGGAGCAATCCAAGCAAAAACCCTGAACCGTGAAATCTAATTCTCACAACGAATCTCCTTCAGGAGTAAACACAATAGTCAGGCACTACTCTAACCCATTTTGTTGGGGCTAGGGCGATCTTTTCGAGGTTCATCTACTGTTGCGCAAGTTCTTTTGGATTGCCTCACAGCCGATGGCCACGGTAAGTTCACTCCTGAAGAACAGCAATTCGTCAATGGTCGAGTTACCCACCTATAGATGTAATCGTCACCAACTAGGCTTTGAGCACTTGGTGATTGGTCGCAGCAATAGGAGTGTCACCATAAATGGTGGCACTCTTTCTGGTTTAACTTCGAGAAGAGTGGCTCATTGCCGTCAATTATGCTCATGCCTTGCGTGTCGCCGAGGTCTGCGATTTGCGTTGGGACCAGGTTGATCTGAAGAATGCTCGACTGCATGTCAGTCGTCTCAAGAACGGAGATGCTTCTGTTCACTACTTAGAAGGTGATAAGCTGCGAGCGCTGAGATAAGCTCCACACCGTCGACTTTCTCTTTCCTTGAACTACTGCCGAGAAGTAGTAAAATAGGCGCCTCCCTTCACCGCCAAGCTTTTCCGTGAACTCCTATCAGAGGTTTTAAAGGCGCCCGTGCAGCAATATTTGGATAATCCTGTTTGGAATGCGCTCAGTACTGAGCATAAACATCTTAGCCTTGGAAATGCCTTGGCTAAACGCTATCAGCCAGATTTCTCGCCATTGGCCGGGCTAGTCGAGCAATCACCAGAGGCCTATGCGGCACTCGGTGACTATGTAGAAGCCCTGAAATTGGCTGTTATTTGTACTCCTGATCCAGTTATTCTGCCTGCTGGCTGGAAAGAGCTTGGTGGTGGCAAGGGCGCACAGATGATTTGCGATAAGCTCATACCGTGCAAAGAATTTGACATGGTGGTGCTAACGCACGCTGATGTTCCCGCGATGAAAGAGCTTGTTGATTTGACTCAACCAGGGCCTTTTGAGAAGCGCACAATAGATTTTGGTACTTATTATGGTATTAAGGACGGTGACAAGCTCGTCGCTATGGCGGGAGAGCGCACCAAAGTTCCTGGTGGTGGCGAAATCAGTGCAGTGTGCACCCATCCTGATTTTCAGGGCCGAGGTTATGCCAGGGCACTAGTGAACGCTGTGGCTAAAAATTTGATTGCCGCTGGGCTGCAGCCATATTTGCACGTGCGTGCTGAAAATGCTGCTGGCATTCACACTTATCAATCAATCGGTTTTAAAATCAGACGTGAGCTTTACTTCACGGGAATTGCACAAAAGTCTGATTAAAATTAAATCGCTAGGTGTAACAGTAAGCAGCTACACCGCCACGGG
Organism: Candidatus Obscuribacterales bacterium; assembly: GCA_038231015.1. Taxonomy (GTDB): domain Bacteria; phylum Cyanobacteriota; class Vampirovibrionia; order Obscuribacterales; family Obscuribacteraceae. Next base: position 25,645 of record JBBRMD010000052.1, on the reverse strand, counting down.
TTGCTGAACGCTGACTTGATCGACTTGAAATACTATCGAGCCGATTTGAACGCCATTGACTTCAAGTTCTCTCAAAGAAAAATAGTCTATCAATTCTTTTTGCATACTCAGCTGGTGCCAGCGCTTGGATTTCTTTCAGCGTGAACTGCAGGTATTATTTGGTTGATCGCAACTTAGCTCGCACGTCGGCCTTGACCGATTGTTCAAACGAAAAGCTATTAGACGCTGGTCGGGCAGTTTGGGCATATTCAGCCGCTATGGGTGTTGCGCTAACTGCTTTAGTTGTTGTTTGAGACTTACCCGATGCCGGCAAAGCCCCTCGTTGGTTGAGCCCAATAGGGCGCACAGCAGCAACGGGAGTGATACCACCCATTTTTGTTTGTGGCAGAGTGCGAGATGGTGCGAAGCCACCAGCCGGTATTTGTGAGGCGAAGCCAGCAGATGGCAATCTGTTGCCGACCATCTTTACGCTAGCACTGCTTCCAGCAATTGCGTTTGCATAAGGCGGAATGGCAATGACAGCGTTTTCTACCGGTGCATCTGGCTGCACAAAGTTTTTAACACGCATGCGCTCGTCAACAATTTGAATCTCCCAGGGAGAGGTATGCCAGGTTGCTGGCTGCAGTTTCTTTGGCACGCTAACAAATCCAGGGTCGGCCTTGGCTTCAGGGCATGACGATACGATTGCACCCGTGGCAATAGCGGCAAAAAGAGGCAAGGCAAGAATCTTGTGAGCTCGAAAATTGATAGATAGTAATTTCATGGCATTCTCCCAGAGGACTATCAAAAATAGCCCAGATGTCAAGGAGAAGAACTAGGAATTACCCTAGTTCTTGAATCTCAATTCATTAAAACGGCTTGCTCACGGCCGTTGCCAGATTCGTAGGCCTTGTCCGGGCCCCTGGCCTGGTCCTTGACCTTGCCCATTATTTGGCCGCGGCCCTCCTTGCGTGCCGCCACCTTCACGTGGGCCAGGCCTGAAGCCTCCGCCACTACTTCCACCACCACCGCCGCCTCCGCCTTCGCCTCCGTATCCTCCGCCGCTCGTTCGTTGCTCATGGGCCATCGTCCCTGGGTCGGTGATTGGAATAGCTGTGGTCCAACCAATTCCTGCCATTTGGCCCTGGTGCACATGTTCTTCGTGGCTAGAATTAGAAGCGCGATGCGAGCTAATTGTTTGTTGCAGGGTGCGTTCCAGTTCTTGCGTCGTAGCACTAGCGTTGAGTTGAGCCAAGACTTGGCCGCCAGTGCCAAATTCATTCGGTTCAACAAAAACATAACCGCGGCTAACACTGCCGCCGCTAACAGCGGTCAGTTCATTTTTAGCTCCTGAGGTGTAAGTAAGCTTGCCGATTAGATCACTGCGCCACGAGAGCGGAGCCAATTTCTTTTCCATCGCCCGTCTATCTTGTGAGCTATCTCCGACCACTATTGCCAGCGGTAATTTGTCAGCAGCAGCAACGTTAAGAGCGAGGCGCACTGTGGCAACTACCGGCAGATTTTGATTTTCTCCGCGGCCAGAATAACGCTTAGCAATGTCGTCTAAGCCTATTGCCATATCATGCGCGTCGCTGTACAAATGGCCCGGTGTGCGGGTGCCCTGAGTTAGCTGTCGGCCATACGGGTCAAGAAATACAAAGAGAGTATTCTCTAGAGCGACGCCTGGGCGCCAATATGATTTTAAAACTTCCGCTTCACTGGCGCTTTCATAGGTCATTAAGCGCACGCAAACAAATTTTCTCGAGGCGGTAATTACTTCAGGCGAAGACAGGTAACTCCTGTCAGCATTTTGCTTGCCTGGTCACCAGATGCCTGGTACACCCCCACACTCAGGCGCTCCTGAAAAGAGCATTATTGGCTTGCCTGATTGCCGTGCTTCTTCTAGGCCCTGCTGCCACGTGGGTATCCATCCTATGGCTGACTCAGCAGCTAGAGCTGCCTGCGGCAGTAAAAGGGCGACTAAGAGCATAGTTAGAAGCGATAATTTCATGGCATCCTCATTGTTGGCCTAGTATTTCTAGTTTTCCACACAATTTTGGAGAAATTATGGATTTTTCCAACTTCTAAGGTGTCTGCATGGCTTTCCAGATGAAGGCGAGAATGGCTATCGCAAGAAGGCTGGCGAGCGTGATTTTGACCCAGCTGTAGGGCCGTTCGCCTTGTACTTCGCCAGTGCGAGCATTGACGACAACTTGATAGAGTTTTTGCTGCAGGTGATAAGCGCCTACGTACACAGGAAGCAAAATATGCTTGAAAGTGATGCCTGAATGTTGGGTTTTTACTGAGAAAATTCTTTGTGTATCGCCGCCAATTTGATAGCGAATATCACTTTCAATTACTGTAGCCATGACAGCTCGAGCCGCTTCGAAGCCATCGGCTAAGGTGACTTGGTAGCGCTCAGCTTTGAAGCCAGCGAGAAAGGCGGGGTCGTAAGGCCTAAGCTCAGGTAAATCCCAAGGTTCTAGTTCAGCTAACGCACGAGCGGGAAGCGAGCGTGTTCCCGAAATCAAAACATCATCAAACCAGCGAGTCACTGTGCCAGAAGCTGGATACCAGGCTGTCCTTTGTACTTGTCTACTGCTCTGTACGCGATTGCCGTTAGCGTCAGTGTCTGTGTAATATTCGGTTTCATAATAATACTCACCGCGCTCACCAGTATAGTAACTGGTAGTGTGCGAATCGTAAGTCCAAAATGGAATGAATACACCTGAGATTGCCCCAGGAACAGCAAAACGTTTTAAGGCATCGGGAGCAAACCAGCGGCTGTTGATCCATTTTTTAATTGCTTCAGTAGCAGCGCTTTTTTCTACGCGAAAAGGCAAAACCGCAGCAGGCGCGACTATCGGATCGGGCGATTTAGGTTGATTGACCAGGGCGGCACCGCAGAAGCTACATTTGCCTGCTACATCTGGTGGGGTGAATGTAATCTTGGCGCCACAGCTCTGGCAGTCAACCTCAAGAGTGTTGGGAGCTAAATCGGTTAGCTGCTCTGGTAGAAGTTTGAGGTATTGTTCGAAGTTGCATTCAACAATGGCTTCTGCACTTTCAGCAATTAGCTCTTTATGCTGGCAATAGCTGCAAGTAAGGGCGCCATCTTTAGGTTCAAATAATAAATCGGCACCGCATCCTGGGCACCTGTAACGCCGCACCTTTTCAATCTGTTTTGCTGGTTCTTGGGCAGTCATTTGTTTTTCACCTGCATCAAGAGCAGCCAGTTGCTTTGTCGGTCTGTGGTATTAATTTACGGCCAATGAAGGAAGTGGTCAGTATATCAGTCGTTCTGCTCTATAATCTATTTTGATTGGGCGACAGAGTGTCTAAGGAATTTATGCAGCCGACAATTACAAGGGTTGATGAAGCTGATATAGAGGCCGCTTTGCAGGTCTTTCTCACTAGCCTTGCCGATGTTCGCCAGCGTCATGGCGCACCCCCGATGCAGCAAGACGTAGAAGACTGCAGAAATGCCTATCAGCATATTTCTAAGACAGGAATTTTTTATGTTGCCAAATGGCACGACTATGTGGTTGGTACTGCCAATGGTATTATTCGTGACGGTATTTGGTTTCTTACGGGCTTTTGGGTTTTGCCTGACTTTCAGGGTAAAGGTATTGGCAAGAAGCTGCTTACTGAGACTCTCGCAGCGGCAAAAGAAGCTGGCGCTAGCCGCTTTTTTGTCTGGGCCTCTGTTGACCCTCCGGCCATAGGAAACTATATGCACAATGGTATGTTGCCTGGCTATCAGATTTTTAGTTATCAGCTCTCCGCTGTGGCTCCCGTTGTTGTCGGTTCCGAATACTCTATTGTTGCACTTGATGCTAGCGCTGCTGGCGACATTGATGGCAAAATATGGGGCGCTCGGCGAGAAGTAGATCACAATTATTGGCTCGCTGACGACAAGCGTGTTGGGCGCCTAGTAATGCACAACAACAAAGCAGTCGCCTATTTCTATGCACGCAAAGGCAGGGTCGGACCTGTTGGGTATCTTGAACAAGCTCACGAACAAGCGACACTCGACTTGGCTATTCAGTCGGCCTCTGAGCAGGCTGAGATGGTGACCTTAGCAATTCCTGGAATTAATCGTAGCGCCACCAAATACATTATTTCTCTCAATGGCAGATTGGCCAGCTCTTCGCATTTTCTCACTAGCGAAACTTTTGGCCAATTAGAGCTTTATATACCATCGGGGCCGCTGCTTTATTGATGACAGAAACCCATTGCAAGAACTGTAATAAACTAAAGATTGCTGGCCGAGCTGGTTCGATCACGTCATATTTCTTTCAACACAATTATTGCCGCTGTGGCCTCGTAAACGATAGCGGCGCTCGGGTGATAGGTAAAAAGCCAAGTGTGGTTGATATAAATACCTGTTCTAACTGTGGCAAGGTTCAGGCTGAAAACAAACGCGCCGGCTCGTTTTCAGCTTTTCTATTTAGTGAATTGCGTTGCACATGCGGGGGCAAGCCTCTAGCAAAAGTGAAAAAGCCTTTTGCACCGAATGCAACGGTTCGCCAAACTGCTGAACGCAAGCAGTTCACAGCTAATTTGAGAAAAACGAGCTTTCAGAATCAAGAAAACTCTACTCGCTTACTTTCCGTTGGTGCCAATGTCTCTGGCTTCCGCATCATGTCTGTAATTGGTCAGGGTGGCATGGGTGCGGTATATCTTGCTCAGCATGCCGGTTTGCGCCGTGCCTTTGCCTTGAAAGTACTATTGCCAAGTTTAGTCAATGAAAACAATTGGCAGCGTTTCAAGGCCGAAGCGAAAACTGTTGCCGCACTTAATCATCCAACCTTGGTGAAAGTCTATGATTTAGGGGTTCACGAGAATTCTCTGCCTTTCTACTCTATGGACTATATCGCTGGTATTACGCTTGAAGATTTTTTGATTGAAGAGGGGGCTTTGTCCATTGAGCAAGCCGTACAGATTTTCACGCAGGTACTGGACGGATTAGCTTATGCACACAGAAACGGTATTGTTCATCGCGACATCAAGCCGGCTAATATTATGCTCGGCGATACTGACAATTTTGATGTTATTAAAATTCTCGATTTTGGCATCGCTAAACTATTAGATTCAAGTGCTGCCAATCAAGGTTTGACGATGGCTGGAGAGGTTTTTGGCAGCCCTTATTACATGAGTCCAGAGCAAAGCGAAAGTAGCCAAGTTGATGCTCGTTCTGATATTTATTCTGTTGGGTGTTCTCTATTTGAAACCCTTACTCTGAATGTTCCGTTTGATGCTGAGAGTTCAATCGAAATTTTGAGCATGCATCAAGCCAGCCAACCGCCGCGCTTAAACGATTTTTCGCGCAGGGCAAAGTTTTCAGATTCTCTTGAGTGTGTCATCGCTAAATGCCTCGCAAAATTGCCGGATGATCGTTATCAAAATGCTAAAGAGTTGGCTTTAGATCTAGCTCGCATTAGCGAAGGTAAAGACCTAAGCAGTTATCAGCATTTGGCAAAACAATTTTCTAACCTCAGTAAAGATCGCGGTATTGCAAGCAAATCACCTGAAGGTTATCGTGAGGGAGTAGAAGGCGCCAGAAATAAAAAGCTATTTGATCAGGGTTCTTCAAGGCTTGTTCTGATTTTTGTGATGGTTATAGTTCCTGTAATTGTTGTAGGAACCTATCTGATTTTTGCAAGTGTAAAAAGTGATCGTGATTTTTCAAAGAAAGTGCAATCAGCGGATAAAAACTACCATTTGTCAGTTGATTCGCAGACTAGCAACCCGATGCCAGATCCCGGATTTGACAGTTTGCCCACGTCAGCAATAGATGAAAAAATCGCTAAGCAGATCGAAGCATATCTCAAAGATAAGACCACTCCGTATGCTGCGCATCCCGCCAATGCCATCAAAGGAAAGAAATATTTCGACTTCCCATCAACGTTTAGCCTAGGCTTAATTCAGTTTGTAAGAGTTGGCGTACCTTCTCCTGCAGTGCAAGCGACGGGAAAGATTATGGCGCCTGCAGACTCGAGAATTGATTTTATAGTTGACCAGAATGTGGCGGAATATCCTCAATTACTTAAGTTATTTGAGGCCGATGATTTGTATAGCATTTATATGAGAGTGCATCCCGGAAAAGGATCTCCCCCCAAACTGATCCAGCACCTTACAGGGCTTGTTGCGATAGATTTCGGCTTTTGCGAAATGACTAATGCCGATGTTCCGTTGTTAGCAAAGTTTTTAAAATTGCGCGCGCTAGAGCTTCGGGAGAACAATTTATCAAGTAAAGTGGTGGCACAATGTGCAGTTTTATCTCAATTGAGCAATCTCTCTCTTGGTTTAATGGACGATTTGACGCCCGTGTTTACGGTGCTCGCTCGCGCTAAAAGAATCAAGTCGCTTAAGCTGTGTGGAAATTTGAAATCTGGCGAGATTGCTCTATTGCCAGAGCTTACAACTTTGCAATCTCTAACTATCACTTATATCGACCCGACTGTCGCAGCTTGCAAACAGTTGACGCAAATAAGAAATCTAACTTCGCTAGATTTAGGCAATAGCGCTTTGGATGCCAATAAACTTAAGATACTGTCAAAGTTGAATCATCTCAAAGGTTTGTCTTTTGGAACAATTGATGGTGATCCAGATGAGATCATTGCGCAGTTAAAATTATTCCAAAATTTAAAGGAGCTTGGTATCTCGAATAGTTCAGATGTGCTTCTCGAAAAGATAGCAAAGGCCCTCCCTCAAGTTAAGATGGCAAAAGCAACTCCTCGATTTAATATGATTGATTAGGTTCAAATTTTTTCTGCCACCAGCACCAGCTTATCGGCTCCTAAAGCAAATGGCTCGGCTGCTTCCAAGTCGGTTGATGACAGCAGGTCTACCACTGAAAATCCTGCCGCCTTGAGCATGTCGCACAGTTCACCACATGTATAAATCCAATGAATAGCCTTGCGAGATTCTTGTCTGCCATTTTGAATGAAGGTATAAGTTGTAGCCACTGTGCTGTTGCTGCAATCATATTGATTATCTATAAGCATTAGCATGTCGCCTACTTGAACCCACTCTTTTTCTCCAGCGTTGACCAGAAAGCATTCAGCAATCATGGCCGAATCAATCACCAAGCGCGCCTTGCTTTTTAGGCAAGTACCAATGGCCTGAAGAAATTTGTTGGTGCCGGCGCGATCAAAGTAGCCGAAACTGTTGCCCATGCAAAAGGCGCCATCAAATTCTTGCTTGAGATTAAGCTGGCGCATGTCACCTTGAATGTAGTCTATTTTAGTCTTATGTGACATGGCTGATTCTTTGCCTTGTTCAATAAATGGTTGTGCGAAATCTACTGCGGTAACTTTGTAGCCCATCAGCGAAAGAGGCAGGCTTAGTCTGCCATTGCCGCACGGTACATCTAAAAGTCTGCTGCCTTGAGGAGCAGACAAAGTCTCTAGTAGGAATGCAACTTCTTCTTCAGTTTTTTCAATAGGAATAGCTCGACGCCATAGGTCTAATGCCATTCCTTGAAAGAATTCTTCGTGCCAACTCTGTACTTTATCAATTTCAGTTTTCGACACTATGGTGACCTCTATTTATTTACTTAGCGGCTGCGGGTAGCTCTCGTGCCTTCTTGCTCACTTCTTCGTATTCTTTGACGCGGCCTTGCTTGTAGAGCATGCGACCATAGGTTTCAAGCAATTCTTTTAACTCTTTGTCGTGATCTTTGAGTTTGTTTTCTTTGATGTCGATTGCTTCTTTTAATAGTGGTTCGGCTTCTTGCGCATGGCCGAGGTTGTATTCAGCTCCGCCTAAGGCAGCCAAACTTTGAGCCAGTTCTTTTTCGTTGCTCTCTGCGTTTTTACGAGCGATAGCTAGAGCTTCTTTGAGCTTGCCCAGCGCGTCTACGTGCTCTTCAATTGAGCGGTGGTAATTGGCGTACTGAATCAACATGGGCACGAGCTTGATGCTGTCGGGGTTTGCTTTTCGTTCTTTGTCTATTAGATCGCCAAGGTCTGACATTTTGATGAGGGTTTCTTCTTTGCGTAATTGGAAGGCCCTATCTTTGTCTGTGGTTTCGTCTTTGTGGCCGACGGAACTGCCACCGGCTGTGGTATATGATTGACCCAAATTGAAGCGCTCGCCATTAAAGATCGAAAAGTTTTTGTCGCGCTCGTCTTTGAAGCCGAAGTTGTAGCTGAGTCTCATGGGCCCGGCAATACCTTCGGGCAAGGGCTTGAATGGCGAGGCTCGCCTGACACTAATCATCGCTAACCGATCAGCATTTTTATCGCCTGAAGATTTTTCAATAGAAACTTTTGCCAGGTTGCCGTCTTTGGCGATCTCAAAGTTTAGACCTACTTGCATAAACATCAATCGTTTTGGCACCCACCAGCATTCACGAATGTGTTTGAAAACTTCTTGGGTGTAAGGCCTAGTATCAACGCCATCGACTGTTAGCCCCGATTGACAAGGGAAGGTAAAAGTCAGTTCGAAAGATGTTTCACCGGCTGGGAGAGCTGGAAAGGGTGTCGCCTTTTTTATGGTGTCTAGTGCTAATTGATCGACAATGCTATCGCCGCTTGGCTCACTTACTTTTAGACCAGAAATGGCACCAGTTTTGCCGATTGTAAATGTAACAGCGACCTTACTCGCTGTGGTTTTTGCAGGCGGTGCCCAGTGCAGCTTATTCTGCACAAGTTTCATGTAGGGGCCAAAATCTGTTTTGCCCGGTGCCGCCTGAGCGGGTAGCTGTACAAAATTGTGGTTGCTAAAAGACAGAGCTAAATTGAGAATTGCAGAGGCGAATATTGTTCTCAATACTTTTGATGTGAATTTGTGCACAGATTTATGGTCTTCTTTGAAATTTGTAGTCTTACTTTGGTTGCGAAACAGTCAATGTAATTGTAGTGCCTTGCTCTTTCAGCGACTCAATTGATAATTGGCAAGGATAAAAACAGCGAATTAGTTCGACTCTTTCGCGCATTCCCTCAAGCCCCATGCTGTGCGATCCGTCAGCTTCTAAGCGTATTTGGCCTACATCAAAGCCACTGCCATTGTCACAAATTTTAAAAGTACTTAGGCCGTGAGAGGAAGCCTTTATTGTCACAGCGATAGTCGAGGCACTGGCATGTTTTTCAATATTATTGAGGCTTTCTTGAATGACTCGAAAAATATGCAAGGTTACTAAGTCAGGAAACTTTGGCAGCTCGCCGCTAAAGTTGAAATCAATGGTCAAACCCGTGCGACGCGATAGGCGCTCTATCAGGTCTTCAATGCCAACTTGCAGGCCCCATTCTTGAAGTTGCCTTGGCGAATATTCGTTGACGATGTCACGCAGTTGAACAACCACCTCGTCGACGATTTCGATAGTTTCTTCTAGCGAAAGCTTCTTGTCACCTGACAAGTAACGTTTTAGCATCATCAGATCGGCGATAACACTGTCGTGTAAGTCACGTGCCAGTTGATTTTTGAGTTCTTCTTGTTGGTTGAGAAGCTTGAAGAGCAGGTTGTTCTTTTCAATCTCTAACTGCTTTTCGTGGGTGGGCAGCATTTGATCCGTGAATGGTTTGGTGCGAATGCGCTCTTTGCCTACAGCCAGTTCATCGATTAGGTGCTCGACATAGCGACAGCTCTGCACTAGGTCAAGCTTCGCTCCGTCTTGGTGCCAGGCCATTTCGCTATAGGTAAATTTGCCACGATAACGTGAGCCAAATTCGCTCATAGTAATGTGTGGCACTTCTTTATCTGGCACGACGAAGAATTCAATTAAGCCTTTGGTCGCTCGCACCGAGAGAATATTGCCGCCACCTGAAATTTTCCAGCGACTATAAAAGGCTGGGCCAGATTTTTGTTGCCCTTTTTGTTCGGCGCGCGGCAGCCAGTTTGTTGGTTCGGGCACTCGCTGCGGCTTACTTGCTAGCAATTTCAAGTTGGGAATTGATTCAGCCAATTTTTGAATATATTGCCCTGCATGGTTGTGAAGGGCACTCGATAACTCTTCTGCCTGGTTTTGCAAAAATTCGCTGGTTAGTTTTAAGTCACTCATGGTGAATTAGATGCTCAATTTTCAATATCGACGCTACCAAAGCCGTTTTGCACGGCCCAAGCAATCAACTGCTCTCTAGTTTCTAGGCCGAGTTTAAGCAGCAGTGTTTCGCATTGTTTGCGAGCTGTGGCAACGGAGGTGACGCGATGGTCGGCGATGTCTTGATATTTCATACCGCGGCCGAGCATTGTCAGCACTTCCATCTCGGCACGTGTAATTTTCTTATAGGTCTTGGTTACTTCATCTGAAATTAGACCACTTTGTCCCGAAAGTACCGCTTGAATTGTCTCGGCGACTTTTGCCACTCGTTCAGACTTGAGTAGATAGGCTGAGACGCCCATGGCTAAGACCGATTGAATAAAGGCCATGCGGCTTTCGGCGGAAAATATTATCAGCTTGGTATGCTCGCCGGCGGCTGCTCTAAAGGCCTCAATGGTTGCTTTGGGGCCGAGCGAACCGGGCAAATGTAAATCTAACACTGTCACGTCTGGTCGATGTTCGCGCATCAACCTAAGGCCGTCGTCGCTAGTGCTAGCGGTTCCAACTACTGTCAAGCCGGGGACGTTAGAAAGCCCAAGAAACAGTCCATCCATGGTGGCGTGATGGTCTTCAACTATAAGCACTTTGGCTTGCTTGGCTTGAGGCTGCTCTTTATTCGGAGAATTGGGCATTGCTGATAAATTATCGCTGCGCTTCTAACTTCTCCTATCTACCCTCTCGAATCGTTTAATATAGAGCTGACGCTTAATATAGTGTGGCCATTGCCGACTATTGTGCAAAGCATTGCAACAGCAATGGGTGCTAGGAGTTAGAGAGGGCCCCGACGGGGGAACGTATTGCTATAGTTCATATATGTATGTGGAGCCATTGGTAGACCGAGGGAAGCTGTGCCGCCATTCGATTTTTTGAAGAAAAACGCTACAACAAGGAGCTATCCGACCGATATTTTAATCGGTGAACTCTTTGTCAAGGCCGGGGTGATATCCCAGAAACAGTTGGATGACACTGCTCGTTCAGCTGGAACTAAGCATTTACATATTGGCCAGATGTTAACGATGTCAGGGTTTATCAACCACCGCGATTTGCAATCGGCTGTTGATGCTCAGTCGATGTTGCGCGACAAAGTTATAGATATGAATTTGGCAGCTCGCTGCTTGAAGATTTCCTGCAAGAGTGGTGCTAATTTCCAAGAGCTAGTTAAAGAAGAGTTGGCAATCGAGCAGCAGGCTTCTACCCAAACCAATCGTTTGGGCGAATTGTTGATGGATTCAGGCATTATCAATAAAGCCGTTTTTGGTGCTGCAATGCAGCGCTCATTGGCTACTGGTCTTCCTCTGGGGCGTATTCTCGTTCTCAACGGCTCTATGGCTGATTCACTTTTGCGTGTTGCTCTAGAGCTACAGGTGCGAGTGCGCGACGATATGATGGCTCGACATGAGGCTCTTGATGCTCTGCGCACTGAAGCCGCTAAGGCCGGTACAGTGTCTGCTGGTGGTCAAGGTGCCTACGCCGACATCGCTCATCGGCGCGGGCCACAGAAGACTGTGCGCATCGGCGAATTGTTGGTCATGGCTCATTTCTTGAACGAAACCGATGTAATGAGCTGCCTTGAGCTTGGCTTGCTGAGCGAGCGTCCGATTGGCGAAGTAATGGTTGAGCAAGGTTACGTTTCAGACCAAATGTTGCAGGTGGCATTGGTCGTACAACAAATGATTGAAGACGGTAAGTTTGACCGCGAATCAGCTGGGGCTGCACTTAAAAAAATGCAAGAGACCGGACAAATTTTGCCTGAAGTGCAAGCAGAGCTCGCAATTCGCAAGAGTGGTGCTAGCGGCGACGATGTTGCCGGCAGCAATGGCGAACTTGAGAGCGAATTTTCGCAAGCGGCAGCAATTGCTAATGCGCCAGCCACATCAGAAGATGGTCCTTCACTTGAATCGCTAATGGCTTCAGTGGTAGGTACTAACGAACCTAAGCCGTCGGGCAGCTTGGCTAACCCAGGAAATACTTTGTCTAGGTTGGCGGCTTTAGAAGCTCACTACCTAAAGGATGAGTCGCTTACTGCCCAGGCTGAAGACGAATCGGGTAATGGTGCGAGGCGAGATACTGCCAGCTCTAAGGGGGCGTCTTCTGCAAGCGATTCTTCTAAAGAGTATGGCGGCGAGGGCGCCACTGGCAAAGCTCATACTTTTGAAGACTTGTTGATTGCCGGAAAAGTTCTAACTAGCGAAGATATAGATCGGGCCTTGCTTATGGCTCGTCAAAATCCATTAGCTTTGGCCGATGTTTTGAAAACTACCGGTTTCTTGACTGATGTTGGTCGGCAAGCTGCACTAGATTGCAATCAGTTGATGGAAAAAGGCGACCTTGGATTAGCCAATGCGGCTCAGGTTCTAGACCATTGTATTAACCAAGGGCGTTTGCGCAACCTCACTTTTGAACAAGCTTTGGTTGAATTGGGTTGGACTAGAGAAGATTCTGGGGCGGCTGCAGCGGTGCCAGCGGATGTTCCTGAGGCTTTGCCGTTCAGTCTTGAGTCTAAGCTTTTCGCTGTAGAAGAATCGTTAGCAGCTGCTGCTGAAGCAGTTGTTGAAGCAGCGCCTCTAGCACCAGTTGTTGAAACACCGGCTCCGGCTCTTTCGGCTTTGCTCGACAGTCTTGATAGTACACCTGATTTGCCTATAACTCCTGTTGAGGAGAAGAGTTCAGATCTTCTAAGCTTGTTTGGCTTAGCTGAAGATGGCTCCGAGATTGATGAAGTCGATGAGAAGACTGCCCTTGCTGCTTCTCAAGCTGAGGCCTTGATGGCCTCATTGGCACAAATTCCTGATCAAGCCATAGTAAATGCTGAAGCAGAAGCTGCCGCTGATCGTCCTGAATCTTTTGAAACTACTGCCGTGTTCCGCTCTATGGCTGAAGCAGAAGTGGAAAAAATTGCCGATAAGGCACTCTCGCAAGAATCATCTTTAGACAGTCTATTAAGTAAGCTTGAAGGCGCAGTAAACAGTAACGATAATTCTGCTGCTAGCCCTGCTGCCGGAAACGGATTGCCAGCTGTCGATTCTAAGTTTGATACTGCCGGTGATGCTAGCTTTATCTCTGATTTTCTCTCTTCGGATGGTTTGCTATCTTCAGATTTCAGTCTAAGCCCAACTGATTTGTCCAAACCAGAAACTCCAATTGAAGAGGCTCTTGTAGCAGAGACTCGTAAAGTGGAACCTAAAGTTGAAGACGCCGCGCCTGAAGACGAAGTTGATCTTCGCTCACTCTTCTCGAGTCTGAAATCTGAGCCCGCTAAGCCCGGCGATTCTACCAAGCCTCTAGCCAGCCCAGCAGCCCCTGTCGCCCCTTCTGTTGCTTCACCTTCTCCTTCTCCTGTTTCTTCTTCTGTTCCTTCTCCTGTTCTTCCTGCTGCGGCTCCAGCTGCTTCTGTACCGGCACAGGCTCCGACATCGTCTCCGATCACTTCCCCAACGCCGTTAGTAATCCCACAATTAGTAGCTTCTACGCCGGTGGCTCCGCCAACTCAAGTAGAAGCTGCTCCAACGGTTAGTGTCACTCCGACTCAGGCTCAAGCTGCAGTTCCTGCGCCTACTCCATCTCCCGCGCCGTCAGCGTCCGCACCACCCAGCGAGCCGAAACCCACAGCTTCCAATTCGCGTCTCACTAAAATGAACGAAGCCGAGGTTGCTGCTGCAAAAGCCGCGCAAATCGCCACTATGTCCTCAGCTTTAACTAAGATGGCCGAGATGCACTACGAGCAAGAAAACTACCCAGAAGCTCAACGAGCCTATGAGCGCATTCTTTCGTGGCGCCAGGGCGAGCTTGGTGCTTCGCATCCTGAAGTTGTTGACGACCTCAACAATTTGGCCGGTGTTATGTGTGTTCAAGGCCTATTTGGTGAGGCCGAGCCTTTAATCGCCAGAGCAATTGTCATTCTTGAGCATGCTGAAGAACCAGAACCACTGAAGCTAGCCGAGAACCTGACGAGCTTGGCCGGATTGCAGTTCCAGCAGGGTGTCTTTGACAAAGCCGAGCCACTTTTGGCTAAGGCACTTGTTTTGCGCGAGAAAGAACTGGGCGCAAATAACCCCGAATTGGCTGACAGCTTGCGTGACTTTGCTAAGCTTCTTAAGAAGCTCGGTAAGCCAGAAGAAGCTGAAAAGCACTACAACAGAGCCAAGGTTCTTCTCGGTCGGGCATAATCATTGGTTGCTGTGCCAATTAGGTTGAGAGAGTTTCATAAGATCACTTTCGTTAGTGGTTTACTGTTTCTGTCACTATGGTCTAACTCGGCTTGGGCTTCTCAAAATAAGAGAGCTGTTGTCGCGGATGCGGCGGCAGAAGCCTGTGTACAGGCTGAACAGATGCTTGTAGCTGGGCAATCTAAAGCGGCCGAAGATGCATTCCGCTCGGCCGTAAAAACCTATCCGCAATCTTCGCTGGCTTTGTCTGGTTTAGCCAATTGCTTATTGGTTCAAGGTAAGGCATATGCTGCTTTAGATCAGGTCAATCGTTTGCAACTCTTGGTTGACCCACTCGCTCTGAACCCTAGTACCAAAGCTGGTTTAGGCTCGTTGCCGCTATCCTCGTGGCTGCTTTGCGCTAAAGTTTATTATCGCACTGGTCGTTTAGACAAGTGCCTTTTTTGCTACGACGCTTATTTGAAGTTGGCACCGAAAAGTGATGAGCGAGATCAGTATGAGGCTCTGGCTACGGTTATTCGTTCGCAAGTGAGCGATGCGAAAGCCAAGGGCGGCCAGTGTGTTGTCACTGTGGGCGGTGCTGGGGATTATATTAAAGATGCAGTTTCTCAAGGGCTGTTTCGTTGGCCGGTAAAACGCTTTCCGTTGAAGGTCTACATTGCGCCAGCTGAACTTTTGAAGTCTTATCGACCAGAGTATGAAGAAGCTGTTCGTCAAGCTATCGATGATTGGGACAAAGCGACATTGGGTCAGGTCGGTCTCAAAATTATTGATTCAGCTGATGATACTGATATAACCGCCATCTTTGTTGACGATTTGCACGCACCAGCATTACAAGCCGAAGCCGGGAAGGCTCAGCTTGTTAGTAATATGCAAGGGGTGAACAAGTCTATAGTGCAGCTTTTGACGATCTCGCCTTTTCCCGATCAGCGCATGACTAAAGACTTTATGCATATGATTGCCTTGCATGAAATTGGCCATGCTCTTGGCTTAACTAGCCATAGTCCTTACGAAGAAGATGTTATGTTTCCCGCGCTTGCCAATCAACGTGGTATCACTTCTCGCGATGTCACCACCTTATACAAGCTCTATGGACTCAACGGTTTTGTTGCTCTTGCTAGTGACTCTGCTGCTCTAACTGATAAGGGGAAAATTCAATTACTCTTTGCTGAAGCAAGCAATGCAAAAGACAATAATGATTCTGCCAAAGCTTTGCAGCTATTTGAGCAAGTTTTGAAGATTGATAGCACAAACAAAAACGGTCGCATGCTGATCGCCTGTGAGCTAAATAACATGGGCTTGGCTAAAATCTCGGAGCCAGGGCAAGCTCTTAAATATTTTCGCTGGGCGAGTTATTTTGACCCGACTCAAGAAATCTATGGCAAAAATATCTCGAGTTGCTTAGGTAATTTGCACATCGATGAAAGTGCAAACAGCCGAATGCAGCAAGCGCAACTTTGCTTGGCTGCCAGAGATTATCGCGGTGCCGTAGTTGAGTATCGCGCTGCCTCCAAGCTTAGTAAGGCGGCAGATCTCGCCGTGAAAACTACAGCGGCTGAGAAGTTGGCTGTTTCGCAGAACTTTGACTAATACGCTCGAGTGTGAGCGTTGTTTAATCTTTTCGGTTGAACTTTTTTGTACCTGGCGACGTCAATAACTTTATCCCTGGGCATTTGGCAGCTCAGATTGAACCCCAAATTTGAAAAGGTAACCAAGATTATGAAAAAGCTATTCGCGATCGGCATGGCACTGACCATTGTCGCCGTTACTTCTTTGCTGGCTTCCAGTGCCGAAGCCAAAAATCCCTGGAACAACGGTGTTAACGGTAGGCAGAGTAATCAAAACAAGAGAATCAATAGAGCCTATAGAAGCGGCGGTTTGACCAGGCGTGAAGCTGCTCGCCTGAAGGCACAGCAAGCTCAACTAGCACGCAGAGAAGCGGCTATGCGTAGATCTGCTTCTGGCTTGTCTTATAGTGAGCGTGCCAGGTTAGAGCATCAGCAAGATCAATTGAGCCGCAATATCAAGAATCAGGCTCACGACTCTCAGCATCGCTAATATAAGCCTAGCGGCTGCGGGTTTTGAAGAACTCCCACATCAGTGTGCTAGCGTCAATGTCTTGGCAAATCTTGCCGGTAAGGCCTGAGATCGCGCTTAAGTTGGGACAGCCCGGCCAGGTGTGGCCACCGCCTTCGATGGTATATAGCAACACTTGGTTTGAGGATGAGCCATAGCTTTCTCGTTTTACTGTGGTGCCATCCCGAGGGTCGCGGTCTGCTTCTTGGGTCACTTGTGGGCTGCCTGAGCAATTGTTGTGAGCTGTCCAAAATGCAATTGTCTCAGGCACGTTCATAAGCCCACCAACCCGAGCTAGGCCATTGTCTATTGAGCCGAGAGCGCCAAGACCTAAGGCTTCGCCCAGTTTTCCGATGTCTTTGTTGCGGCCGTCTGCCCACGGTAGCAATGGGTCATCAGTGCCGAGGAAGAAGACAATGGGCACCGCTTTGCTGCCCTGCATTGTCGCCTGGGTTCTGTCCATCATTGTTGAAGCTACAACACCGGCAGCAGCGATTTTATCAGGAATAGCACAGGCTAAAGCCTGGGCGAAGAAGCCACCATTGGAGATACCACAAGCGTATATGCGCCTGCGGTCGATGTTCACTTCTTTTGCCAGTTTATCGAGCAAGTTAACGACGTAGGCAACATCATCAACTCCAGAGCTGGTGCGACCATCGCTCCAGCGACTGTTTACCCCTTCTCCATAAACTGCAATGAAATTATTGTGGTCTGAGACTGGGTTGAAGCCAGTCATTCCTACCATCATTGTGCCGTTCATCTGCAAACCATGGAAAATCAGCACCACAGGCATCGCTTTGCTGCGGTCGTAGCTAGCTGGTACATGCACCTGGAAGTGACGCTGCAGGCCGTCTACCATTACTGTATCGGTAAAGTGGTACGACTTGTTTTTTGCCGTACTACCTGACTGATTTCTTTGGGAGCTGGTTTGTTGACTCGCTTGCGTGCTGGCTCTTTGACTAGGTTGCTGGCTAGCCCGTTGGCTGTAGCGCTGCTGATAGAGCATCTGCTGCTGGTAGAGTTGCTGCGGGGTCAGCTGCTGCTGACTCGATCTTGTCTGGTTTGCTGGCACTGCTCGTGCTTGGCGAGAGCCTGGCACCCACTCGTATTGCGTCTGACAAAGGGCGGGCGGCGATATAATTACGCTAAGCAGAAACGCGGCAAGCAGAAGTGCAGTAAGCAGAAGTGCAGTAAGCAGAAGTGCTGAATTACTGATTCTCACCGCCGGGTTCGGAAGGTTGCTACCCAGTAGAAGCGACATTGTCTTCCTTCAGCATTTATCTGACTACTCAGCTCATTTTGAGCTTCTCTTCTGATTAGTCTAGCATCGTCAAAATTTTCAGAATTTTGGGAATTAATGGCAAACCGGCTCGCTCGTAATACTATGGTCAACAGGATGGGTAATAGGATAGTAAGAGCGGATGAGGACTATTTAGATGACAACAGTTCAGGCGCAGGTCGCGAACGAAAAAAGACAGCAGTTAGCTAGGCGACTAAGTCTTTTGCTGGCACTTCAGTTTGGCCTCAGTCTGTCAGCCCAGCAGGCCTTTGCTGATAATGCACCTGTTAGCTCGGCTCCGTCTGCCTCTTCATCGACACCGCCTTCAGATTTGTCGGCCACAGGTGTGCCAGCGGCAAGCTCAACTGCTGCAAACAGTTCTACTGCAGCTTCTACATCTACTACGGTAACGAACACTGCTCCAGCCACAGCTGGCGCACCTGCAAGCAGCCCGTCAACAGCTGCAGCTGCCGCCGCGGCCGATGGCCCACTGGTTGAGCCTGGTCCAGCTGAGGCTAAGCGTACAGCCTTGGTGATGCGCATTTTTAACGCCAAAGCTCAAGGTATTGGCATTGACGCTTACTTGAGCGCTTTTGCGATGCTCGAAAATTCTGTCAAAGCCGGTGAGACAGAAGCCAACTTAAACAAGCGCATCGACTCGCTCAATAGCAGTTTAGACGACCAATTGAAGCGCAGTGCTGTACTTAAAACACAGCGTCCAGCCCCTCCTGTTGCCGCTTCTGGCTTCCCCGCTGGTGGCCTCGGAAGTAGCGGTGGATCATCTTTAGGCGGCACCAGTGACCTTATTCGCAAGCTGCAAGAGAAATATGGAGATCAGATTCCGGCTAATTTGAAAGACAAATTGGGCGGTGGGCAGATTCCTGATAGTTTAAAAGACAAGATTCCTGCTGGTTTAGGCGGTATGGACTCCAGCCAGATTGAAGAGCTAATCAAGAAATACAAAAAGTAGCGCCAAGCTTTATGTCCCACAGTTCTCCGTTTGGCCGCCTGGCTTTTGTAGCGATAATTAGCGTTGCCCTCATTGCTATTTTGGGCCTCGGTGCCTTTGCCTATTGGTACGACCTGGAAAAACGCATCGATGGCCTCTGTGCCGCTAAGAACTGGGGGCAGTGTAGTTTACTTCCGGCGGGAGATTTCAGCTTGCATTGGCCGTTTGTAGGCCTTCGAAGGGACGATCAAGTAGCGCCAGCTCTATTGCTCCAAAACTATTTTCTAGACTTGGCTGGCGTTCCTGTAGAGCATTCTCTAGGGCAGGCCGTCCTGTCGCCAGGCCAAACAATTCCATCTCAAGGTCAGGCCCCGCAGGGTCCAGCACCAAGCGCTGCGTCTATCGCTGTAATCTCAGAACGAGCACAGTTTTACGAGCGTCAGTGGCATTTTAGGCACCTCTCTGAGGCCTATTTGCGTTGTGCTGTTGGCCTTTATCGCAAGCAAGCCAAAGCCTCTCTTCTACAGGTAGCTACAAACAAACAAGGCGCCGCCGAGAGCTTAGGGTCATTGGCCAAGTCATTGCGCCATCTCGCCGAGTTATACCAAGGTCACGGTAAATACTTGATTGCTGAGCGCGCTCTCAAAGAATGCACCGACGTTGCTACTCAAGCTTTTGCTTTGGCTGACCAGGCAACTGCAGAGCGCTTTCGGGCAGAGCTCTTAGTTGATTATGGCGCCCACATTAAGATCTTGAACGATTTGGGTCGTACGCCTGAAGCTGAGCACGAGAGCAAGCTTTTGCTTGAGCAATAGCTTTTTACTTGTCTTTGCCCGCTAGCATCAATTCTATATCGCGTTGTGCTGCAGCTAGTGCTAGGTTAACTGCTGAGGCGGCCGGGTGCGTATTGAGCTTAAAGAGAGGGGTCATAGAAACGCAGTGCTTAAAGCGAAAGAGTGATACTTCACTATTGTGAAATATCACTCTCAATTTCGTGCACTGATCCTTCAGAGAAAGATTAGAACTTGGGCTTATCTTGAATAGTATTCAATTACCAGGTTCTCTTTGAATGTCTGGTCTAGTGATTCGCGGTCTGGAGTCAAGATGACTTCCACTTTCATCTGCTCAGCATCAGTCTTGAGCCAAGTAGGCGTTACGCTTGTCAAGCCAATGTTCATTGGTTTGATGGAGGCAACGCTCTTTGGATCGATAGAGACTACGTCGCCTGGGCGAACTCTTGCAGAAGCAATATCTAGACGCTTGCCGTTCAGATGGACGTGGCCGTGAGTGACGACTTGTCTTGCTTGTCTTCTTGTTCCGACTAGGCCTGAGCGGTAGAGAATATTGTCAAGGCGAGATTCGAGAATCTGCAGCATGACAGTACCGGTAACGTCTTTAGCGCGGGTGGCTTCTTGGTAGACAGCATAGAATTGAGATTCGCTGACATCGTATGTCCAGCGAATTTGCTGCTTAGCTTTCAGCTGTAAAGAGTATTCTGAAGTCTTCTTTCTGTCCTGACCGTGTTGGCCTGGGCCATAGGGTTTGCGAATGAAAGCGCATTTTGGCTTTCCGCAAAGACTAGCTCCTACTGACCTGCAGCGCTTACATGTTGATTTCGTGTACCGCACGATTACTCCTTAAATATGGTGGATATGGTTGATGTATAGAGATTTAATATAGTTTGGTCGGAGTTTCGGTCACCGGATTGGCTTTTTGGAAAACTCCTGGAGAAGACAGGAAATCGCCAAAACACTTATCAGGTGTGCCTTTTGGGGTTCTGCTAGACTGATGCGCCGCGGCAGTCATCGCAGTACCCTTTTAAAATAAGCTCTGAGTGCGAAAAATCAAAGCCATTTCGCTCTGCTATTAACGAACCTAAATCAGAAAATATCGATTCTGCCTCTAAAGTTTTGCCGCAATTGAAGCAAATTAGGTGATCATGAGCCTTTTTATTAATGGAAGTTTCGAAAGCTTGGGCCTTCGGTTGCTTAACAGCGTTGACAAATCCTTCTGCTCTTAACCTCTCTATTGCCCGATATATGGTCGATAGCGATGCTTTGATACCAGATCCCTTGGCAAGCTTGTGCAGGTCGGCTGCTGTCAAGTGCAGCCCCTGGTCACTGGTTTCTATTAATTTTTTCAACTTTGCGGCAACTCCACTCGGTGGAAGGTCCCCTTCTTTACGAAATCTGGCCAACAATCGATAAATTGACCGCTCGCTAACCGAAAGGCCTTTTTGTTTTGCCAGAGCCATCAATTCGAGGGGGCTAATTTCACTACCCCTAGGACTCGTCGTGATCAGCTCGCGTAATCTGATGCGTAAGTTTCTACCGTCTTCGGCCATTTCCACTTAATCAACCCTTGCTGCCGCATTTACATCTGTTGCTCAGGCAATCGAGATGGTCTTTCAAGGTCAGGTGCCGGCCAATCAGGTACGCTGAGCGCAGAAGCCCATCTTTTGTGTGCATAGTGACGGTGCCGTTATCCCAGCGCACGATCATGTCGTTGTCTTTGTCATGAAAGGCAATGGTGCCGCCAACATTGGCCGCCACTGTGGCGCTGTTGAATTTTGACCATATTCGCCGCCCCCGCAGATTTTGTTGTACCGCAGGAGTTAGCTCATCAACGCTAGCTTTCATCCCTTTGGAAGAGACTGGAAACTTTGTATGTAACCACTGGTGGTGGCTGATTGTTGCGCTCATTGTCGGTTGACCTTAATAGAAGACATTGACCGGGGATGAAAAATCCAAGGAAGACATTGCCCTGAATTCTCTGCGAACTGTTCTCAATTGGTTTTTGCAGCTGTGGTTCGCTATTGCTATTAATCTCAAGCATTTATCCTGCTCCTTTGGGCCACTTTGCGCTGGCTCAAAAATCTTGGAATTACGATGCAGTACCCAATTTGGCGGTTTGTGCAGAGTTTGCCTCCGTCTGTCGCCTACTAAGAATTATTCTCAATTGGGTTGGAATTAGCATACCCTAGATGCGAATAGTTTCAATTCTTGACACCGTATATTTAACTTGATGGAGCTATCGCGGGCGGCATAACAACGCTAGCTAGAGCTACCTTTGTATGCAACGCATTCGCATTAACCTCTTGAGGTGACCAAACTCAAGCTGCTGTAGGGTTGGCGGTTGTCACGCTGCGCTATGCGCGCTAGGTTTTGGGTGACTTATTGCGAGTAGCTTGCAATAAGCTAATTGACAGGAAATGCGAGAGCTTTGAGAAAACGCCAAATATTCAGTGTTTGGCCATTGCCGCCCCTACCTACTTGCGTTGAAATTCCCCGCCTTAAATTCATAGAGTGAAGTTCTACATTTCTATCTATCGAACTCTCAGGAAGCCCCAAGAACCAAGCAAATCATCTATTCCATTGCAAGAACTCTCTCAATGGAATAAAGCCGAATCAAGACAAAAGAAATTGAAAATCGTTTTCGCGATTATTTCTCGTTCTTTCGTCTTGGTTAAGTGTGTCGATTTGCTTCCGATACCTACGTGTGTTGGCTTGGGCTAGCGCTTGCGCACCTGCGATAACCTAATAAAGGAGAACAATAATGAGAATCGCATTTCTCGGCAAAGGTGGATCTGGAAAGACAACCACTGCCGCAAGCTTCATCCGCCACGCTGCTAAGAAGCACCCCTTTGTTCTCGCTTTTGATGCTGACGTCAATGCTCACCTCGGTGCAGCACTCGGTATCGAAGGCGAACAGCAGCATTTGGGAGCACTCTTCACGCCGCTCACACAGCACCTCAAGGGCAAGCGCACTGACTTGGGCGACAAGCCCATGATCATGACCACGCCTCCCTCGCTGTTGTCGAATTTCGTACGCTGTCAGTTCGACGACCCGATCATCGCTAAGTATGGCCGCCGTCAAGACGCCATTGCCCTGCTCACCGTTGGTAAGTATGAACAGACTGATGTCGGCTCTGCGTGCTACCACTCGAAGCTCTCGGGTGCCATCAGCGTTCTGCACCACTTGCTTGATGGCCCCAGCGACATCGTCGTGGCCGACAACACTGCCGGTACTGACGCTGTTGCTACTTCGCTCTGGTTCGCTTACGACATGCACGTGTTCGTAGTCGAGCCGACCCAAAAGTCTGTGCAGGTCTACAAAGACTTCATCAAGCTTTTGCCAGCCTTGGCCGACAAGACCTATGTGCTCGGTAACAAGGTCGAAGGCGCCGAAGACGAGCAGTTCATTGCTGGTCAAATTGCCGAAGGCAAGCTCTTGGGCTTCGTTCCGCTGTCGAAGCATCTGAAGCGCTTTGAGCAGGGTCACGCTGACGCTTTGGAACTTTTCCAACAGGAACAGTCTCTGGTCTTTGACAAGGTGCTCGCCACTTTGCTCGCTAAGACTCGCGATTGGGATGTCTACCTGCAGCGCTTGCGCGAGACGCACATTCGTCTTTGCCATGAGTGGTACAACGACTTCCACGGTATCAAGCTCGAAGAGGGCCTTGATACCGCCTTTTCTTACCAGGCAGTTCTCCAGCCCCCTGCACAGGCGCCCGTCGTCGAGGTAGTGGTGGAAGCGCCGGTGCTTACTGAAAACATCAAGAAGGCTGACTAGCTATGTCTGACAAAATCAAAATTTTCGTCTGCACCAAGGGCAAGAAGTGTCCGAAAAAAGGAAGCGATGACGTGTGCGCCGCTTTCGAATCGGCTGTTGCTGAACTTGGCTGCGGCAACACTGTCACTGTTAAGGGCAGCAAGTGCTTGGACCTCTGTAAGAAGGGGCCTGTCGTCGTCACCATGCCCGACAAAATCTCGTACGGGCGTGTCGCTGAGGCTGATGCCAAAGAAATCGTCGCAAATCTCGTTGCTGGTGGTAAACCGGTCGAGCGTCTGCGTATCAAAAAGAAAGACTGAGCACAAGTCTGAAATCACGACTGAGCTCAAGTCTCAACTCAAGTCTCAACCTTAGAAAGGACCAAAACTATGTGCCAATCGAAAAACAACAACAACGGCAATCAGGCTGGCCCTTCCCCCTGCTCGGCTTGTGCTAAGTGCAAGGCCAAGGGTGACGGCAATTGTGCGGCAAAGAAGATCGCCCGCGATCTCGCTCGCGACAAGGCTGGTGCCGCTCCTGTGAAGGATGCGAATCCGGCAAAAGATGGCAATCCGGCAAAAGACGCGAGTAGGTCCGCTGGCCATTAATCGCTTGCCCAACTGAATAGCTAAGACTGGCCACGGCTATGTCATTGCCCGAGAGGCCCTAGGAAACTAGGGCCTCTTTTCTTTCAAATAACTACAAGAAAGAGAAATCACATGTTCGACAAACTGAAGAATATTAAGACGCCCCACGGCAACCCTTTCACCCATCTGCGCAACATGTTCGGCTACTTCCTCGTCGGCGCCTTGCTCACCGTTCTGATCGGCTTGGGAGTGCAGGTTGGTTCTGTTGTCACCGCGGTGCTCGGCGCAGCTCTGGCTGCTGCTATCGCCCTGCTCGGTGGCATCCTCGTCACCATGATTTTCCGCACTGCGTTCAAGCTGGTGCAGACCGGACGCATTCTGCAGTACGGCGGTTTCTGGCTGGCCTGCTGGCTCGGTCTCGAAGCTGCTGCTGCCGTGTTCTCTAACACCCTGGCTCTGAGCAACGGCTTCCTGGCCAGCCTGGCTTTCTTCGCCATTGGTTTCGGCGCAGCAACGGTCTTTGGTCAGGTTCCTTGGCGCGGCCGTTCTTGGATGCCTATTCGTCGCCCTTAAAAGCTGCGAGCAAACCACTTTTAGGTGAGTAATCACTATTTCTCAAAGGGAGATATAACTATGAAACTCTATACGCCAAAAGCTAGGGTAGGCCTGGCATTGATCGATGCGGCGCTGAGTGTGCAAGCATCTGTTCAGGGCGCTTTCGGTCAGAAGAGCAAGGCTCAGAAGACCCTGCGTCGCTTGCTGGAGCACCGTCAGAGCTACTTGCCCGTCGGCCATCTCTCTCGTGCTGACGCGCAGTTCGCCCTGGCTCTCACTTACCACGACGGTAATGTGGTCGACTGCATGCAGGCGGAGGCTTTGCTGAGCGAGTGCCAGCTGGTCTTCATCAAGAAGTTCGGCCCTTACAGTCTGCGTGTGGCTAAGGCTCTGCATGTGCGCGGCTTGGTGCAGACGCGCCTTGGTGACACCAACCGTTCTCACACCTTCCACCAGGCGGCCGATACGGTCTATGCCAAGGTGCGCCCTGTCTCATACGACCGCATCGCCAATCTGCATCAGCTCGGCTTCAAGCAAGACTTGATGGGCATGCGCAAGGAAGCCGCAGCCACTCGCAAGCTTGCCAATCAGCTCAACACTGTGTTGGCAATGCAGAGCGTGCGTCGTCGGTACTAATTGTTAAAGACAAAGCAGGGGAGTAAGTTTTACTCTCCTGCTTCTGTCTTTTCTTCGGTCTAATTTTTTGAGGGCCACTTTCACCCCCTGTTTAAAAAATGGCATTTTTATACTACGCAACATAGTTGATTAACATTCTGTTTACTTTCATCTAAAAATTTGAAACCAAATGGACTTTGCCACGTCGAGGGGTGTCCAAGGAGAAAAACAATGGAAGACAAAAAAGCAATTCACAAGCTCTTATATCAAGGTCTTGCAGAGGTTGTTAGCTCTAAAAGGAAGAGCTTAAAAATGACCCAGCAGGAGCTCGCTAAAGCCTCAGGTATCGACCGTGTATTCATAAGCAACGTCGAACAAGGAAAGCGAAAACCAAGTTTTGGCTCTGTGGCAAGCATTGCCTGCGGCCTAAATTTGACCTACGCTAAACTCGTCAGCGAATGCGAAAAGTGCATGAATCGAGACCTAGCGGTGGCCAGAGGTGAAACTATTATGTTGGAGCTAGAAAAGGAGTCAGCCTAGTTAGTTGATTGTTTGCTTGATAGCATTGTTTCTTTGATCGGGCTAAGATTCAGAAACGTACTTGGAGCGATCATGGATAGCAATTTGCATAGACCTTTGCAGCTTTTGCAGCTTCTGCTAGCTTTGAAATCAAGCCGCAGTAATGTGCAGTCGTGTACATACAGCACAAACTCAGGTGCTATCACCGCCCTCTCAACTTGTCTGTTGATTGTCTGCGGGATAGCCCTGACTGCCTGCAATAGTTCACCCGGCTATGCCGCTCGGGCCGAAGGCGTTGCCGAGCCCACCGACTGGAAGACGCTG
>JBBRMD010000051.1:0-43228 GCA_038231015.1 Candidatus Obscuribacterales bacterium | reverse complement strand
TGTTAAGAAAGCTGTAGCTAAGAAAGCTGCTCCTAAGAAAGCTGTAGCTAAGAAAGCCGCTCCTAAGAAAACTGCTGTTAAGAAAACTGCTGTTAAGAAAGCTGCTGCTAAGAAAACTGTAGCTAAGAAAGCTGCTCCTAAGAAAGCTGCTGCTAAGAAAACCGTAGCTAAGAAAGCTGCTCCTAAGAAAGCTGCTGCTAAGAAAACCGTAGCTAAAAAAGCTACTGTTAAGAAAGCCGCTCCTAAGAAAGCTGCTGCTAAGAAAACTGTAGCTAAGAAAGCTGCTCCTAAGAAAGCCGCTGCTAAGAAGACAGTTGCTAAGAAAGCTGCTCCTAAAAAGACCGTAGCTAAGAAAACTGCTCCTAAGAAAGCAGTTGCTAAAAAAGCTCCAGCTAAGAAAGCTGCTGCCAAAAAGCCAGCTAAGAAAGCCAGCGCCAAGCGCACCAAATCTGCTGCTGCTCCTGCAGCCAGTGGAGATATGGGCGGCGCTTCCGAGTAAGCTGATTTTCTGTTGATAACTAGAAAATTTTAGTTGTAACTGGAAAAGTAGTTAAGAAAGGGTCTCGGTTTACCGGGACCCTTTACTCTTTGCTTAAATGCTCTGCTTAAATTTTTTGCTTAAATGTACTTTCTGAAAGACTGATAATACTTCGCCCAAATCACACATAGGCAATTGAGAGCGACTACAAAGTATTAGTATCGCTGGCAGTGCTACGCAGTTTTAAAAAGCTTGCCGACTTCAACCAAATAGTATCAAGGCTGTTTCCGAGCTCGTGTGTATCGTCAAGTTCAACAAGTTCGACTAGTTTGCTCGAGCTATTGAACTGAGCAAATTGTCTGGCGTGTTCTATTGGAACAGTTTGATCATTCACACCATGAAAGACGAGCGTCGGGATTGTCATTTTGAAATTGTCAGTTTGATAATGCTCTAAGTCTTTCGTAAAGTCGAAATGCAAAGGCAGTTCTTGATTGGCAGCATAGTGAAAAAAAGGTCTGAAGCCTTTTTCTTGCCAGTCTCTCATGCCTTGCTCGCCAATTATCTGGGGCCAACGCTTGGTGATACCAAAACCGGGTGCAAGTAGAATTAGGGCCAGCGGTTTTAAGGGCGAATTGCTCGCGCGCAATTCTATGTCGAGCAGAGTCGCTAGCAGTCCACCCATACTTGAGCCGACAATCACGAGCGGTTTTTGGTCATGAGCAAGTTGACCAATTAGCTCATGACCGATTGCAAGCTGAGCTGCTAGAGAGAGCTTTTCAAAATTAGGAAGGTTGAGGTCTGGCACAAGGCAATGCCAACCGTTCTGCTCTATTTTCTCGCCAAAGAATTTGGCCTTTCTCGATTGAGGCGATGAAGCAAAGCCGTGGAGATAGAGAAAATTCACAGGTGCATTTTTATTGAGTGGGCTTGACGAAGCCGTAAAAAGGATTTGAATTGATCAAAGAGATCAGCTGAGTTTCGAGCAGCGTCTTATCTGAAGCATCAGCCTTGGTCACTAAAATTTTGTCTTCAGTTGAGTAAACGGCAAATACCCAGACCTGTTGATCTTGCTCCATGCAACAGATCCACTGATGAAAAGCTGGTGGCTGAATTAGGTAGTAAACGAAGGCACTGACTTCGCTTTGCTGAAAAAATTTGCTTAGGTCTGCGCGCCAACTACTCTTATCTAGTAGATAGAAAGTCTGGCGCACCGCACCGTTTTCTAGAACCTGAACAGCATTATCAAGCTTTTCAAATTCTGTCCATTGGGTTGGCAGATAAATAAAGAGAGCATTTTCAAGCTTGTTGCCGAAATCTACCGGTTTTAGAGTCCATTCTGGAGTCTGGCTTGAGTGCACAAAAGAGTCGAAAGTGAATTTCTCTGATGGCACACCGAGCTTGCTGGCCATAGCCGGAGTGCAAGCCTCTACTGTCGATTCTGGAAATCTTCCATTTTCTACCCAATCTTCAAACATTTGCTGAAAGTATGAGTGGATGGTTGTTTGAGTCATCTCTATTACATGCAGGTAAATACTGGCGAACACAATTAAGCTTACTAGATATAGCAGATCAGCGTATCAATAAGTTGAGCACTAAGTTGAGCATGGCACTGTTTTCACGAAACAGCATTAATACGTGAAGAATTGGTGAGTTTTCGGCCTTGTCAAGCAGGTTTGCCGTTAAGAATCATTACAGGCTAAGAACCGTTCAGGGCTTGATTATTAAGACTTTTACACAGTCGTAACCTGAGCGTCCGCCGCTCTTAATGATAGTGGGTTAGCATTGCCCACATGTTGATGTCTTTACTCAGACAGTGTTTTGAGAGAGCTCAATGGTCATTATCCAACTTCTGGAGGTCTAAATGCAGAAGACTCAATTAGCCGTAGCCCTAGTAGCTGTCCTCGGTCTTACCTTGAACACAGCAGTTCGCGCTGCTGATACTGAAACTACTGAGAAAAAAGAAACAGTGAAAACTGAGAAGAAAGTCAAAGTAGCTAAGAAAGATAAAGAGTGCAAGAAAGAGTGCAAAGAAAAAGGCAAAGATGCCTCATGCAAAGCCAAAGATGAAGCCAAAGGCAAAGAAGGCTCATGCAAAGGTAAAGAAGGCTCATGTAAAGCTAAAGAAGAAGCCAAATAGTTCTGCCCTAGAGAACTTTTAGTTTCTTTTTTTTTCGGATGTAATTGAATGTTCAGCGGCTTTCTCGCAGCTAAAAAACAAATGCCCAACCTTGGTGTTGGCCTTGGATTGCGGCGCGAGTTGGCCGCTGAAACATTTGATAATCGCGAACAAATTGATTTTCTCGAACTCGTTCCTGAGAATTACATGGACCTCGGCGGAAGAATTCGTGAGCGCCTCGATATGGCTCTCGATGCCAAATTTCCCCTCGTTACCCATGGTGTCAATCTTTCTATCGGTAGCACCGACCCTCTAAGCGACGACTATCTCAAATCTATTTCGAGATTGCTCAATAAAATTGATGCTCCTTGGTGGAGTGACCATCTCTGTTTTACTTCAATAGAAAACTCCTACCTGCACGATTTATTGCCTCTTCCTCTGTCAGCAGAAGCTTTGAAGCACGTAGTTAAGCGCGTCAAAGTTGCTCAAGAAACAGTAAAGCGTCCGCTGTTACTTGAGAACATTTCGTACTACATGCAGATGCCCGGCTCACAAATGGACGAAGTAGATTTTCTCTCTGAAGTTTTAGAGAAAGCTGATTGCGGCTTGCTGCTCGATGTCAACAACGTCTATGTTAATTCGGTCAATCACAATTTTGACCCTTATGCTTACCTCGACCGCCTCCCTCTTGAGCGCACCGTGCAAATACACGTAGCCGGTCATGGCTATGGTGAAGAGCTTTTGATCGATACACACGGCTCTGCGGTAATCGAGCCAGTGTTTGAGTTGCTTGAATATGTATTGAAGCGTACTGAAGTGAAAGCTGTGATGTTAGAGCGTGATCAAAACTATCCAGCCTTTAGCGAAATCTTGGCCGAGTTGGCTCAAATTAGAGCGATTGTCGAAAAGGTTCAGCCATCATTGTTACCAGCTCTTTTATCAAAGTAAGATGGCACTGAAAGTGGAAGCCCCAAGCCTACGCGAAATTGAACAAGCTCTTACTCAGCTCTGGACGCGCCGAGATAAACGCGAACAGTTTTTCGCCGGTCAGTCAGACATTCATCCTTCGCTAGCAAAAGCCATCGATCACCGCGGTGTAAAGCTCTATGCCTCGTTGATAGATTTAGGTCGCCTCGATCTGATGGCCTCAATCTACCCACTCTGCAAAAAAGTACTGGGGAAACACTTCAATACTTTGGTGCATGAGTACATGGAGACCATGCCACCTGATCATTTCAATCTCAATCAATCGGCTCGCAAATTCTCTCAGTTTTTGGCAACTCATGCCGAGGCTCATCTTAAACGCCATCCGTTTTTAGCTGAATTGGCTGACTATGAATGGATTGAATTGGCCGTTATTGAAGCTGATGTTGTCGTCGACAGTACCGAAGTTAACGACCAGTCTATATTGCAGAGCGAAAGCAGCGAAGAACTCGATCTCAAAGCCTTTGCTGCCAGCGTACCGCGCTTGAACGGCACGGTTGTGACGAGATGCTATAAGTATCCAATTTCAGAGATTGCGGGCCTTCTAGAAGATGGCGAAAAGTTGCCCCGTCGCCAAAAAGCACAGGCTTCGTGGCTATTGGCTTACCGCGGTTTAGATCATAGCTGTCACTACCTTGATGTTAGCGAACTGACTTTAGAAATTGTTGCTCAAATGGCTGCTAAACCTGATAGTTCTTATGGCGAGCTAATTGGTCTTGCCTGCAGTGGCGCCAGCAATGTCGAAGAAGTGGTCGCCGATTTTTTCACGATGATAGAAGAGTTCAAGACCTCAGGCGTAATTCTCTAAAGCGCAGCAAAAGCTTCTTTTACTGTTTTCTCAGGGTCGGTTGCTCGCAAGTTTTGAGATTCTTCATTCTTTAGCCAGAGCAGATATTCGATATTGCCTGAAGGTCCTTTCAATGGTGAATAGGTCAAACCGTGCACGGTAAGCGCTTGTCTTTGGGCAAAGTCGATCACTTGGCCAAGCACTTCCACGTGAGTACTTGGTTCTCTTACCACTCCACCTTTTCCTACTTTTTCGCGCCCTGCTTCAAATTGTGGTTTGACTAAAATTACTACTTCCCGCTCATTTTCAGACATCAAATTGAGAAGCGCTTCCATCACTTTTGTCACTGAAATAAATGATAGGTCGGCAACGGCAAGAGTGGCTTTCTCATTGATTTTGTCGCCATAAAGTTTTTCGGCTGTGAGAAAGCGGATGTTGGTGCGCTCAAGGGTGTGAACCCGGCTGTCACTTCTAAGCGACCAATCGAGTTGACCGTAGCCAACATCGATGGCATAGACAAAGGCTGCCCCCGCCTGTAATAGGCAATCAGTAAAACCGCCAGTTGAAGCTCCAGCATCAATGCAAGTTCGCCCTTCGGTCGCAACGGCAAATGTTTGCAAAGCTTTTTCTAGTTTTAAGCCACCGCGGCTTACATAGGCACAGCGGTTATAGCTTGCAATTAATTCTATATTGGCTTCAACACTGACAGCTTGACCTGGTTTTGTTAGCTTCTCGCCGTTAACAATGATGCCACCATCCATGATGGCAGTTCTAGCGCTCTCACGCGATGGAAAAAGTTGTCTTGCAACGAGTAGCTGATCTAAGCGTTCTTTGGCTTTCATTTATTTTGGGGCAATGATTATAGAGTTTTCTCTTGGCAACATTTTGTCTTTTAAGCAACACTTTGCGCCGGTAGCAACTATTAGCGCAGACCTAATGTAGAATAACAAGTATCAGCTAAACCGTCATACGTGGAGTAGACCTGGCTGGATGAAGACACCGCCTTGAAAGCGGCTGCCCCGTAAGGGGTTGGGGGTTCGAGTCCCTCCTGCTCCGCCATCTTTTACCCTGTTCTTAGCTTCAAAAGCGAGAAATGCAAATCTGGGTAGCTATCTCAAATAACGACCTGACTTCTCTTGACCATAAAGAAGTGGTGCTGGATGGCGCCTCTATTTCTGATAAAGAAGGCAAAGTAGCAGGTCAGAGTAGTCTGCGCTTTAGCATCGTAAAAAATCAATTGCAATTAGCTGTTCTAGGTCAGGCGCCTAAAGCAGTTGATGGTAATCAGATAATTCTGAACAGCAAGGGCGCAATTACAATTGCGTCAATTAAGCGTGCTGGTGGTACTGGTCTACACCCGAGCTATCTGGGCGAAATTAGAGTTGCCAATTTGGGCGGTAAGCTCAGGGTTTCATTGCGGGTGGGCCTTGATCAATATTTGCGTGGCGTTCTCACCGCTGAAATGCCAGCTAGTTATCATTTTGAGGCCCTCAAGTGTCAAGCCTTAGCAGCGAGAACTTACGCTCTCAAGCCGCGCTTGCCACACGATCTAGATAATGCCAATGTTTGCGATTCTTACATGTGCTGCCAATATTTTGCCGGTCTAGGGCAGATTGATGAGCGCATTGAGCGAGCCGTAGTGGCAACGGCTGGTCAAGTTCTCACCTACCAAGGTCAGCCTCTCTTGGCCTTGTTCAGTTCAAATGCTGGCGGTCACACTGAAAACTATGAAAATTGTTTTTCTGATCCAGTTACGAATGAATTTCCGCCTGCTCCACTGCCTTATTTGGCCGGTCGGCCAGAAGGGAAATTTAGTGTAGCAGCCGGTTCTGAAGAGTTTCTTCGTTATTTATATGAGGCCACCGCTGTTCATCATGATACGCAGATTTCGATGGATAGTTGGACGCCAAAGTTTCACTGGCAAGTAAAGCTGCCGGCCAATGCCCTCGAATCACAGATGCATCATGTCATAGAGAAATTAGCAGCAGCAAAAGATACCGCACCATTCGTGATACCACCTAGCTCAGCTAAATTTGGTCATATTTTAGGTCTAGAAGTGCTCAAGCGCGGCGTTTCTGGCGTGGCCATTGATATGCAAATTAAAACCAGTACAGGCAACTGGCGCATCAAAAAAGAGCTAGTAATTCGCAAGGCTTTTGCCAATAGCGAAATTAAACTAGCTCGCCTTAACAGTGCCCGGGTTTTCTTTGCTCATGATTTCGACAGTCTCAAACTACTAAAGACTCTCACCGTTTATGGTCTTGGTTTTGGTCATGGTGTGGGCTTGCAGCAGACTGGCGCTCAAGGTTTTGCCAAAGCTGGATATGACTATAAAAAGATCCTGGGACATTACTTCCCAGGATCTAATATCGAAGTTATGTGAGACTCGCCTAGAATCTTGTTTCTATTAGAATCTTGTTTCTATTAAAGACCTGAATCGCTTTCAGGTACTTCAACTTTGACTTTGTCGCCAGATAGCTTGACCAAGAAGATTAGCTCTGGTTTCTTGATGTGCGGCACATCTTTGAAAGGAGCGGCAGCACTGACAGCTCTCTGCAGGGCGCTGTTGATTTTGTCTTGATCTTCATCTTCGACCGCTTGTTTTTCTAAACGCTTGACGTTACCGTCAGCATCAACACCAACAGTCAGTCTAATTTTCCACTTCTTCCGTCTAGACTTCTCTTTCTTCAGTTCGTCTTGAGCGAAGTCAGGTAATACGAGTTTTTCTTTGATAGCCTCTTTGACTTTTGCATAGAAGGCTTTGAGTTCGACACCGGTTGCTTCTTTGCTATTCTCGTCGTCTGGATCAGGCTCATCGTCAGAGTCGTTATTTTTGTTATTGGCCTGTTGAGTGCGCTCGGTAGCTAGTTGGTCAATAATACTGACCGCCCCTTTAGCATCGTAAGAGAGGTTACCCGTATCACTTTTGAGAGCCTGGCCTACAACTAAAAATGATTTTCCAGCTGTTAGCGAAGGGAACGAAGCGACTAGAACTGTTTTGTCTTTGTCATCTTTGTCTTTGCCTTTGATAACCATCCAGTTCAAGATGCCTTCACCCAAAACTTGCTTGCCTTGATCGGCGATGCAATTTTGTAAAGTGACTGTCATTTCGGTATAGGGTGGTTTGCCTATGAAAGCGCTGAGGTTGCTTATTGGTGAGAGGTCAGCAAATTCAGTGCAGATGATTTTTTGATTGGCTCTCTCTGAATAAACTCCAAACGAATCATTTGGTTTGGAGAGCGCACTAGTATCTTCGTACCAGTGATCAGGTAAGCACAATACTTTGAAGCCAGCCGATTTAACTGCTAAAGCCGTGGCTTTTTCAGAAGATGGATGGGCATCAGGAACAACAGTTACGGTACCGGGCGCTACTGGCGCCACCGCTGCTGGAGGCTTTGGCATCATCATGATAGTGATCAAGAAAAGTGGTACCAGAACCGCACCAGCAATAATTAATTGCTTTTTGGTCAGTCCGGTTTTCTTTTGCATCACTTTTACAGCTTTGCTGGCTTTGCCTTTGACCGAAGTGGTATCAATCTCTGGTGGTGGTGCTTCGATAATGTGGCCGCAGCTAGTGCAGGCACCATAAGCGGCATTGCTTGAGAAGCAGACAGGACAGACAATTCGTTCAATCTCAGGGCCAAGAGTGGTAGCGGTTTCGGCATCGAGCTTGCTGCGTAAAGTTCCGCGGCCGCCCTCTTCTTCTACTTCTGCCGCTGTACGCAACTTCTTGCTGCTCATATCGAGCAAGGCACCCATCCACATAAACTGATAGCACTTAACAGGAGGCGCTGCTTGGCCAGACTTAACTGCTTGAGGGCCGCTATGCAAGCCAATTAGCTTGTAGTCTTTACAGACTAAAGCGCCGGTGATGTCTGGTGGCACAACAACGGTGTGCAGCATGTTCTTTGGTTGAGCGGCGCTGGCGCTGCCGAAATAATTTCCTTGCAGCCAAATTGGTTTACCAGAAAGTGGGTCTAGATAAAAGCACTGCAAGTTATCCCAATTGTTGACTTCAAAGTCGGTGTGCGAAGTTAAAGGTGGGCCTACTGTGCCGTTGCAATGGAATGGAGTTTTGCGGTTTATTTGCGAACAGACTCCGCGGTTCACCAATTCACGAACTGCCACTAGTAGTGTGTAGCTGTCTGAACCAACTCTCTCAGCTAAGTTCTCAAGGGTAAGGAAGCCGTCCATAGCTTCCCAAAGGCGTCCCACCATCCAGCGAATTTCTTCAGAAGAACTGGCCGGATCATACGACTGAACAACTCTTTGATAGCGCGCCTCTCGGCCGCCTAATTGCCCGTAAACGCTATTAAGTTCGTTAGCGCGGCGCATGCCTTCCCAGACTAAGCGGTCTGCTGGTGCGCTTATTGGCACAGCATCTGGCCAAGGAAAATTCCCTTCTGGCTCGAATGTGAAACCATGAGCAGGCTGCTTGATTACTAATTCAAAGAAGGCATAGGCCGGCAAAAGCTCAGGCTGGCGATAATAAACCAGCGGAATCGTGCCTTCGGCCAAGAGTAATCTGGCCACCGGAATATTGTGAGTATCGATAAGAGTGAGCAGGCCAGAGCGCTTCTGCTCTAGAAGAGTATTGATGACTTGCAAGAACTCTTGGCCGTGGATGTTTCCCGATGACTCAACGCCATCTTTCTTAAATGGTATGGACATCGCCCGAGTCAGCTCAGCTACCTTTTCAGCCTGCAATTCAGGCAAGGTGCTGTCTACAACCATCAAGGCCATATCGTTAGGCAAGACTGATAACATTTCGCCCGGATAGCCGTTTTGCTGCAAATATTGGCTGCGGGCCTGAACTTTGTCAAAATCGTTGTGCAGAGATAGGGTCTTAACGCCCATCGTAATGTCTGCATGGGGGAAGTAGATGCTCAGTGCCCACGGGGCATCGGGATAGTGGAAAACGTTACCAGCAGTGGTGACGAATCTACTCTTCGATATCAAAAATCCTTGGGCTAAGAATTTCGGTGGGCTTACTGTGCGGTCATAGACAAAACCAATTGCATTGGCCATGTCCTGTTCCAGAATTTGAAAAGTCATAGGTATAGCTCGTTAGTAACCGTCCCTCAAAGTCGTTTATACCACAGACCAGCGCCACCTTTTACTGGCCGCCGCTCTGATATCACAAGGTTTTGTCATCTTGAAATGTCGATGTTAATTAATTTGGCCCTTACCGTTCGAGTAGTACCGGCTAGGCAGAATCGACAGGCTCTGTATCCTTCGGCCAATGCTTGTTTTTTTGTATCAAACTTGATCTTGCGAGACCTGGCCATAACTAGGCTATAGGGACAATTTGGTTGGTGAAACTTGCGTGATATCAAGTTGCCTTCATATTTATAAGTCGTCGAATAGTTTGAGCTGCCTCCTATCATAATGCCCTGAGCGCAGCCTGGTGCCGCATTTACGAATGCTGCAAGAAGCGACAATAAGAGCAAAAGGGTCGAAACTTCGCCATTTCTAGACATTTTCATCTGCTGCCCTAAGGACGGGGTAAACTTTGTCATTTATATGTAAAAACGTCGTTGCTCTAGATTTAGTTCAATATCAGAAGCAATAAATAGGAATCTGTCACCAATGGAAAAAATCAGCACTGCTATTGAAGAGGCCGTCGGCGCTCCAAGTAATCTTTATCAGCCCAGTCTGGCGACATTGACTGATTTGTACCAGCTGACTATGGCGTATGGATATTTCGCGTCAGGAACGATGAACAAAGAAGCAGTTTTTCATATGTCGTTTCGCAAAAACCCCTTCGCGGGTGGTTTTGCTATAGCCGGCGGACTAGAATCGCTAATTGATTTTGTGAAAAACTTCCGCTTCGACCCAACCGATCTTGAATATCTCGCTACCCTCGAAGGTAGTGATCATCTTCCTTTGTTTAGCCCAGAATTCTTGACCTATTTGTCTGCCCTTAAGCTCACCGTCGACATCGACGCAGTGCAAGAAGGCGAAGTGGTTTTTGCTCACGAGCCCTTGGTCAGGGTGAAGGGCCCTATCATTGAGTGTCAATTGCTCGAAACAGCTCTTCTCAATTTCATAAATTTCCAAACTTTGATTGCCACCAAGGCCACCAGGCTCAAACTGGCGGCCCAAGGTGGCTCGATATTAGAGTTCGGTCTGCGCCGTGCTCAAGGAATCGACGGCGGACTAACGGCCAGCCGCGCAGCTTATCTTGGTGGCTGCGATGCCACTTCAAATGTACTAGCCGGTAGGCTTTACGGCATTCCGGTTAAAGGTACCCATGCGCACAGTTGGGTAATGTCTTACGACAGCGAGCTAACCGCTTTTCGTGAATATGCTCGCATCATGCCAAACAACTGTATTTTTCTAGTTGATACTTACGACACTCTGCAAGGTGTCGCTCATGCAATCGAAGCTGGGCTTGAGTTGCGGCAGCATGGTCATGACTTAGCAGGAATTCGCCTTGATTCTGGTGACTTGGCCTATCTCAGTACTGAAGCTCGAAAAATGCTTGACGCTGCTGGTTTTCTTCAAGCAAAGATTGTCGCGTCAAATGACTTAGATGAGTTCTTGATCGCTTCTTTAATTGATCAAGGAGCTGCAATCGACGTCTGGGGCGTCGGTACGAAGCTTGTCACCGCTGGCGATCAGTCGGCCCTTGGTGGTGTTTACAAATTGTCGTGCGTGCGAGATCATCAAAAGCAAGACTGGCAGTATCGCCTCAAGCTCTCTGAGCAAGTAATCAAAATTTCTACGCCCGGCATTCACCAAGTGCGCCGTTTCTATTTAAGTGGAGAGCCCCACAGCGACGGGCGCCCAGGCGATAAGCGTTTTATTGCCGATATGATTTTTGATTGTGATAATCAGTCGATCGCCGAAAATATTGAGTCGCCGATTATTGTTGACCCAATTGATTTCACTCGGCGCAAGAGTATGCCGCCCGAAGCAATTTTTGAAGATTTGCTTTTGCCCATTTTTAAAGCAGGCAAACAGGTCTATACCGTGCCTTCGCTTGAGCAAGCGAGAACCCTGCGCTATGAACGTCTTCAGGCTTTCCATCCGTCAATTCTTCGCCTACTTAACCCGCACCAATATCCGGTTGGATTAGAGTCAGGTTTGCACAAAATGAAGCTCGACATCGTAATGCGAGAGCGGGGCTTCTCTGAATCTAAAACAAGCTTTTGATACTAGGTAAGGCGTGGTCGACGAGAAGACAAACTGACTAGATTGCTTTCTCGCGGACTGCGTAAGTTGCTGGCGGAGGCGCCTCCAGACATGCGCTTCTCTATACCTTCCATCCATTTGCTCAAGATTTCTAAGTGATTGAGCCCTTTTTCGCCGAGCTTTTCTTTGTGCGCTTTGAGTTGACGGTAATATTTCAATAACGCTGTGAAAAGGCGGAAGGATGCCTCTGTATCAGATTCACCATAGCAGCTCAAGCCCAGCTCTGGCACTGAAGCTACAAAACGGTTTTTGACTTTCCACAATTTTGCTGAAAGAAGGCCATCACTGAAGGGAAGAGGAACTTCTCTTACTTCCTGATTTTTAGTTAGCTTCATTCAAAAATGCCTATCCAAGAATAATCTTAGTATAGCTCTAAATGCGATGGCGTCTAGTCTTAGATATGTTGCTGCAATACCTTTTCTAATCTAGATCGCTTTTATTTTAGTAATGCATTGATCGAAAATTGCCTTGCTGTCTATTTCGTCGATAGCAAACCAATTCATTTCAGGGTTAGAGCGAAACCAAACTAATTGCCGTCGTGCAAGTGCTACTGAGTGTTTCACGGTTTCTTCGCGAGCTAGTTCGAGGCTCAACATACCATCAATATGTTGTATAAACTCAGCATATGCCACAGTATTTTTAAGAGCTTGGGTGGCACCAAATTTAGTATAAATAGATTGCACTTCATCGAGCAATCCTTGTTGCAGTTGCTCATCAATGCGGAGAATAATTCGCTCTTTCAAAAGTTCGCGACGAGCCGCTGTCAGGCCTATCCAGACAATATTGTAGGGTACTGGCTCACGACTAGCTGCTTGTGAAAAAGGGATATTTAAGACACGTGAAACTTCTATTGCTCTAATTAGTCTAAAGCGATCATTGGGGCCAATTTTTTCTGCAGAAATAGGATCTAACTGCCGCAAAATTTCACGTAAATGTTCGACACCGTGGCTCTCCGCCAAAGCCGCTAGCTCATCTCGAAGCTCTTGCTGGGGCTCTACTTCGGGCATTCGTAGCCCTTCAAGAAGTGCTCTGACATAGAAGCCAGTGCCGCCACAAACCACTGGTGTTTTTCCTGCCTCAGTCAAATCTCTGAGAACTTTTCCAGCCTCTCGTTTAAACTGCGAGGCGGTGTAGACCTGGTCTGGCTCAATGATATCAATCATGTGATGAGGTACTTGCGCTTGCTCTGCCGCGCTTGGCTTCGCTGTCCCGATATTCATATATTTATAGATAGTTCGAGAATCACTAGCGACGATCTCGCCGTCAATAGCCTTGGCTATATCAATAGCTAGGCTAGTCTTGCCCGAGCAGGTAGGTCCTACCACTGCAACTACAAGCGGTAATTTAGCCTTCATAAATTAGAGGGCAGCGAGCAGTTGTGAAATTATTGAGAAGCCAGCTAGACCAATCCAGAAAATATAAACCATGGTCAAGACCGGCGGTACAACCAGCAAAATCAATGCCAGCTTGATTGTTGAGGTGCGCAGTGAAGTCTGGAAAGCAATCCATTGCAGAGCAAGAAACCAAAATGCCGGTATGGTTGCCAAAATTAAAAATAGCGGCGTATGTCGCATGCAGGCTATCGGGGCGAAAAATGCGAAGGGCAGAAATGCCCAACCCGTGGCGATGAAGGCATTGCCGAATGTAAGGCGATGGCCTCTTAGCCAGATACTTAAATAGTAGAGAATGCAAGAAAGAGTGGCCCAATAGGTGAGGCCCGAGACTACGAAAAGCGAGCAGTTTATGAGGCTTTCGGTGGCATTATCAGGTTTTATTTTGAGAAAAGCTGTGATTGATAAGCAAAGCACCACGAGCAATGCTGCTGAGCTAAAGTTGGCAAAATTAGTCGGAAAGCGGCTAGAGTCGCTCAATATCATCATTGTCTGTCGCGGTGCTACTAGAACGCCATAGAAAATATCAGCCCAAAGGGTGAAGCCATTTTTGTAGAGGTCGCGGCTCTTTCCTGCAGTTGCTTCTTCAGCATTTGACTCGACTAGAGGGTCAGCCTGGGCTGTCTCGCCCTCTTTAGGAGCTTGCACAAGTACTTGCCTAAAAGCCAATTCGAGCTCGCGCGGATTGCTTTCTGAAATGCGCTTATCAGGCGAGATCGAATCTTCAAGGTGTGATTCTTGGTCTGCCATTGTTTATTGCATGAGCCAGAGCGGTTGTCTATTTAGCTCAGGATTGAACTGAGATGGAATCAGTTTGTCTAGGGGGGATGATGCGCCGGGAGGTGCCAGCTGTGTACGTCCTTCCATCAAAGAAGCGAGCAGACCGCCGCCTTGATCTTCATCAACAGGTAAGTCTTCTTTGAGCTGGTAACGTTCTTTGGAGATGGTCTGCAGTAAACCCAAGGCGTCTGTATAAGAGCCCAACTTATCAACTAGGCCAAGCTTTTGAGCCTGACGCCCTGAATATATGCGGCCATCGGCAATGCTTCTCACCTTTTCGATGGGCAATTTGCGCCCTTCAGATATGGCGGTGGTGAACTGTTCGTATGAATCCATAATGAGAGCTAACAAAATGTCGTGCTCTTCTTTGGTCATCTTTTTATAGGGCGAGGCAATATCTTTGAATTGACCTGACTTAATTACTTCGGGCTCGACACCGACTTTGTCGGCTAATGCTTTGAAGTTCATTAGATTGATGATTACACCAATCGAACCAGTAAGGGTGCCAGGATTAGCAACAATTTTGTCAGCAGCACACGAGATGTAATAGCCGCCTGATGCAGCAACATCTCCCATTGATACCACCACTGGTTTGCCAGCAGCTTTAAGTTGCACCACTGCTTCGTGAATTTCTTGCGACATCGGCACTGTGCCACCAGGCGAATTAACCCTCAGTAGCACCGCTTTTACTTTTTTTGACTTGAGGGCTTTGCGCAAGTCTTTGAGAACACTATTTGACGACCCTGCAGATGAAGTGAAGATTGAACTGTCTGCTTTGTCTATGATCATTCCTGATAAGCGAATCACTTGTATGTGATCTTTAAAGCGCATAGTCAAACTGTCAGAACCGCTAGAGCTACCAGAAGAATCTTTGGCATCGCTATCAGCATTCTGCCCGCCGGCACTTTGAGTGAGAACTGCCGCAGGTACAGCCAGTACGCAGAGGGCTAGAACTAGCCAAACGAACCACCGTTGATTTATGCGCATCAGCTTATGTCACTCAATTGTCGATTACAGGGTTTTGTCTTTGGGCTCAATTTTCTTACTGCCAGCAATGGCGGCATTAGGAGAGCTTTCACCAAGATTTTGTAGTTCTTCTTGCACTGCGACATCGAGCTTTTCGACAGCTTCTGGTCCAGCCATATCAACTAGCCCTTGGCGGAAGCGGTGGATATCGTCGCTAATAGCTATGACATCGCGTTGAGCTTTGCGCACTGTATATTCCATATCAAGTTGCTTAGCAGCATCTTGACCGGCGCGAGCATCTTTCATCATATTGTTGAGATCTTCAAAATCAGTGGTGGCACGATTGAGACCAACAACACCTCTTTTATACTGACGATAGTTGTCGACGAGCTTATCGGAAGTACCGCGCACCATTTGATAAAGTGAAATCAACTCGGCTTGACCAAGTTGAGCTTTTTTCTTAGCTTTGTCGTCTGCCACACCCATGAGCTGACCTAGAAGTTGCTGACTAAAGCTCTGCACCATGTATGTGCCTTGATTCGGAGCTATCATACCCGCAGCGCCAATTGAGCCCGCAAGTACGCCGCCAAGCATACGAGTCATCATTGTAGCGGCATGACCAGTATCACTAGTTGGCACAAGTTTCTGTACAACAAACTGAATATCGGGTGAACGGTTGAGAGTTGCGTCCCAAAGTGCAGCAATTTGACGCTGCTCGCTGGTTTCGAGAAACTCTGCTTTCTGTTGAGTTTCATCTTCAGAAGACTGCAGTGCTAGAGGCATCGAGTTGGTTGCTTTAGCCGCATCCATAGGAGTCTTAATCAGGTCTTTGGCATGTTTGGGCTTGCCCAAGCCGAAGAAACCTTTTTCGACTTTCATGCTCTTCGCCGGAAGGCCTTCACTAGCAGTGGTGCCGTTCGGCAAAAGATTTGATTCACTAGCTTGAATTTTGAATTTAGGTGTGTCGCCTTCAGCTTCTTCTGTTGGCTTAGCGCTAGTATCGCTGTCGTTCAAACCGAATGGTCTGAGGTCTACACTTTTAGGTGCTTCTGCCTTAGGCGCTTCGGCCTTAGCCGTTTCAGTCTTAGCTGTTTCAGTTGCTACCGGTGTTGCTGTCTCACTAGCACTAGATGTGGTGCTGGGCTCTATGCTTGATGTGGTGCTAGCGCCAGAATCTAGACCATCTTCTAATCTTGTATTAAGAGGTAGCTGGAAGCTCCCCTTCTTTTGTGTCTTAGACATCGAAAGTGCCATTGCCTGCGAGCTTAAGGCAGCAGAGCCCAAGAGCATCACTGAACAAGCAAGACTAAAGACTTTGCGAGAGACCGGGGTTTTGCTGCTGGAGATAATACCTAAGCTAGCAAGCTTTTCTAAGAACATTAAGTGGGTCCTTTTCTCTTTCACTAATTGTCTCTCGCATTCATATTTTGTGCTGTATGTAATACGAAGACGTCGATGTAGTTAGGAAGTTTCGGTGGCAAACTAGACAATCAATCTAGTTGTGCAAACGACAATATACCATGCGGTTATCTCTTTGAAAGTTACCTTTTGTCAATCTCAGTTGGCATCTTGAGATAATCTTGAGATCGCCAGCCCGCCCTTGGCAACCGCGTCTATTGCTTCTGTGATGCTTTCATGGAGAACATTATGAGAGAAAGTAAAACTAGCATTGTCGAAACTTGGTCTAGGACGTAGGGCATGTTTTTGGTGAACAGATCTGGGTTGCCGAGCAGTGGTACGAATCCATATGCTTTGGCTATCAGGGCAAATGCTGCCGCTGCCATTAATAGTGGTGCCATGGGGTTGCCACCGCCGCCAGCACTAGCTCCGCCCCGTCTCATTGAGGGCACTAGAACTTCGTCATCATCATCATCTATATCTAAGGCCGCAGAACTTCGTCTGTCCGGTCTCGACATACGCCGCTCTCTTGATTTGTTGCGGCGGTCTTGCGGCCCAACTTCGTCGTCATCATCGTCGGCGCCGGCTCCTGATCCAAGCAACTTAGATCCACGCAGGCCTTTCTTCGCTGTTGTATCGCTTTCTGGAATTGGGCTCGCCTGAATTTGCGGGGCTGGCACAGGAGCTGGCGCAGGAAAAGGATTGGGGCCTGGAGCTGGGCCTGGAGCTGGATAAGATGCTGGCAATGGTGCCGGAGCAGAAGCTTGCACACCATAATCGTAGTGTGGGTTTTGAGCGGCCATGCCGAATTGCGAGTTGGTCGGGCTCGGTGCAGGACGTGGCTCATACTGAGGGGCCGAGGTCGGTGCGGCTGGTGGTGAAGCTGGAGCATTACCGGCAAAAGGCTGCACATTTGGATAGGGGTTTGGAATAGCTGCCGGAGCTTGAGCCATAGGCATTGGTGCTGGAGCCGGCATTGGTGCTGGTCGAGGCGCTGGAGCTTGAGGAGCTGGAGAAGCGGTGGGCGCTGGGGTTTTCGCCCTCGGGGCTTTTGCTGCTAGCAGCGGTGAGCGCAATGCGGTTGGGTCTTCAGCGTCATCTACTTCTTCATCAAAAACATCATCTTCGTAGCCATCATCTGCGCCGCCGAATATCGGAGAGCGCAGGCGGTGGTGAGCCTTTACCTGGCCAGAGGCCTTGCCTAAGATGCCCGGCTCGCCTTCAATACCCTGTTCGGGGTCGAAGTCGTCGCCACCTAATAAAGGTGACCGTAAGCCCTTACTCTGGTGGCGCCCGGCCTCAAGTTTGGCGGCTGGGCTGGGCTCATGGTCTGGATCTATGTCATGGCTGCGGTGCGGGAATGTCGATTTGTGCTCTTTATTCTTATTGTTATCGCCACCGCCGCCGCCACCGAATATTGGTGAGCGCATGGCGCCGCGAGATTTGCTGTCTCTTGGTTTGGGCTCGAAAGCAGGTT
The DNA here is from genome assembly GCA_038231015.1 of Candidatus Obscuribacterales bacterium. Lineage (GTDB taxonomy): Bacteria > Cyanobacteriota > Vampirovibrionia > Obscuribacterales > Obscuribacteraceae. The sequence continues at coordinate 25,654 of JBBRMD010000051.1, read as the reverse complement.
CTTCATCTTCGTCCGAACCACCAAGCAATGGTGAGCGAAGTCCACCCTTAGCCTTAGCTTTATTTAATACAACGGGAGCCTCATCTTCATCATCAAAGTTATTATCAGCGTCCTGCCCGCCAAATAGCGGAGAGCGCAGTTTCGGTTTTGCCTGTGACTGAGATTGTGCTGGTGTCGGAGCAGCCGCCTGCACTGGTGCTTGCTGCTGAGCTGGCGCCGGACTATTAGTAAGAGGTTTAGCTGGGGTCAAGCGACCGCCGCATTCTTTGCAAAACTGTGCAATGTCTTCGTTTGCTACCTGGCATATCTGGCACTGAATCACTGACGTTTCCTCATCGAGTCCTAGATGCCACTTTATACTGAGTGGCTCCGAATGCCCAGTTTAAATCATCTATATATAGAAAGTTAAGTAGTTTTTTTACGAAGCACAATCTTGTTCTGATGCGGTTGTCAGGGCCTCTTTCCAGATTCACCTGTTGATTTCTTGGAAGACGCTAATTATTTGACGCTGCGCAAGTGTTAGACTGCCAAGACTTTCCGCTTGACTGCTCTGCAGATCGAATTGGCGGATAAGGCGCTCGGTCGGTATGATGCCTATAAATAGGGATAGAAAATACATGCTCAGTTCAAAGGCTATATTCAGTTCTAAGGCTATATGTTTGGCAGCTAGCCTGATGCTGGCTATTTCACCTGCCACCACATGCGCGGTATTGGCAGCTGACCCGCAACTCAACTTTAAAATTTATAGTCCTCAAGACCCACCTGCTGAAAGCCCCTCTGCTGAAGTTGACGCCCCCAAGGGCGAAATGCCAGACAACTCTAGTGCCGATGCCGGTGCTGCAGGCGCCTCTGGTACCCCTAGTAACACTAGTACTACTAGTGCTGCCTCCCCTTCTGACCCATCGATTTTTGACGAAGAGTCAGCCAAGGCAGAAACTCCAGCCGCTGCGCCGCTGAAAGAAACACCAGTTGTTGATACCACCAGCACTACTTCTGAGCCTGCTGTTGAATCTGAACCAACTACGACAACTTCTACAACATCTACTAACACAACAAGCACTACCCCGGCTGCCACCGAAGCTAGTGTCGAAACAAGTGCCGAAGCTACTGAAACTACTAGTGACTCTAAGCCGACTACAACAGCCACTACTAAAGACTCTAAAGTTCTGCAGGGCTACATTCGTGTAGTACCAACCGGTACAAAAATTCCAATCGTTATGGACACAGCTGTTGACTCTGACACCAGCCAAGAAGGGGACGAGTTCTCCGCCCGTACCTCTGAAGATTTGACTATTGATGGCAGCACTGTGGTGCCTGCCGGTTCAATTATCAAAGGTCGTATCGCAACTTTGAATTCACCAAGAGCACTAAATAGATCTGGATCTGTTGCTCTTAAATTCGACAACATCACCACTCCTGATAATCGCCAGATTCCTCTAGTTGCCACCATCGTTGCTCGTGGAGGAGTTGTTCACGCTCGCCGCGGTATGAAAGATATCGCTATCGATACGGGTACTGTTGCTTTACCGTTTGTTGCTGGTTTAGCTATCGGTGCTCTTGCCGGTAATAGCAGCAACAGCTCAAATTCTAACAACAGCGGTAGTAGCAGTATGAGCAAAGGTGCAGCTGCAGCACTAGGCGCAGGTATTGGTCTGGCTGTCGGTATCGCTGTTCTTTGCGCTAAGAAAGGTAAGAAGATTGAAGTTCGCCCAGGCGATGAGCTGAAGATTGAGCTTGCTGAAGAACTGCGCATGCCTACGATGTAATTAGATTCCAAAGTACTTAGTTTTTAAGGGCCAATTGACCCCTAATGACAGATACACAGACAAAAACAGGCTCCCGAAGGGAACCTATTTTTGTCTGTGTATCTATTTGTCTATTTGTCTAAAAATCTATTTCGTTTGAAAGAACACGGGTTTACCCCGAACTAAGCTCAGTCAAAACGCGCTTAAGTTAGTGTGTCGCAAAGATATACAGTAGAGATGGTCCGAAGCCAAATTATCAAAAATTGAAATTTGTGTTCGTTATTGGTTTTCCAACAGCGTAGGACTAATCATGCCTTCATATATACCTTCTGCAAAAAAAAATGCAAAAACAAATGCAGATATAAACGCGACTCCACCACGCGATGCCGGTTTGGCCTGCGGCATGTCGATATTATTGCCAGGCTTAGGACAGCTCTACAACCGTGAACGGCGCAAAGCCATCTCCTTTTTGGCGGTAGGCTGCATCAACTATTTGCTTCTCTTGGTGCTGCTTGCCTCCCCGCAAATTTTGCAGACCTTAAAGGTCTTAGGAGCAGCTAATCAAGTTAAGTTAAACCAAGCTCTGGCCACCTCGCTAACTCAAATGCAACTTGGTTCGGCAGCTTGTTTTGCTCTTATAAGTTTGTTTGTTGGCTTTTCGATATTTGCCGCTCGTGACGCTTACGATCGGGCCCAATATCTTAAACGTGGTGCCATTTATCGCGATTATTTCGTTGGCATGCCTGAGGCTACCAGCGGCTCTTATATCTTTCATATTAGTCTTTTGATGTCGGCTTTCATTCTTGCTTTCTTCTTCCTTATACCGGCACAACCGCAGGCTCAAATTACCGATATTGAGTTTAAACAGACCGAAGAAAATACCAAAGAAGTTCAGAAAACTAAGAATCATGCCGAGAATAATTCTAAGGCTGGTGGTCGGCGTGACCATAGTAGGCCCAGCGCTGTTGCCGCCGCTTCTAGCTCTAGTTCGAGTTCTAGGTCTAGCTCAAGCGCTAGGCAAGCCCAGAGCAAGCCGGTGACACCGCCGCCTCAGCTTGCCCAGTCTAGGCCTGAGCAATCTAAGTCTGAGCAATCTAGGCCAGCTAATCCTCAGCCGATACCGCAGCCCAGCTTGCAGCGTGTGGCACAGAATTTTCTCCAGCCTAAGCCAGTTGTGGCCGCTCCAACTCCTGCAGCTACTCCAAATTTTATTCCGAGTCAGAACTTGAGAGCGAGTAATAGCACGCCACTACCGGCAGTGCCAACACTTTTGGCATCGGCACTACCAGCTTTAAATGCACCAAAGCCATTGCTGTCGATGCCGAGCAGCACGGCGCCAAGCAATTTGAATTTACCCAAGCAGCTGGCACCAAGTTCTGCAAGTAGTGGAGAAGTAAAAATAGCTTCTGCTGCCGGTCTTACTTCTTCTTCTTCTTCTTCTTCTAATTCCTCACCTAGTGGTTTAGTCAGTCCTCTACCAGTTGGCATGCGCTCGGGTAGTGGTAATCGCCCAAACAATAAAAGTGATAGTGGAAGCCCCAGCCCAAGTCGCTCAACTTCTGATGGCAGCGCACTGCGCGGTCTAGGCCCAGCCGTAGCGCCATCACTCAACAACGTCGGCAATCAGAATGGTCAGAACAAGAGCGGCAAGGGTGACTTTTCTAATCCTGATGATGGCCGAGGGAGAGAAGCTGTTGGTTCTCGTAAAGATGTTGATTTCTCAGCTTACATGGCCGAATTACAGAGGCGCATCAAGCGTGCCTGGTTCCCGCCTACAGATGCTCGCTCTAAGCGTGTCAAAGTGATTTTCAAAGTTCATCGCAATGGCGAAATGTCTAATTTGCGCTTGGCTAGCTCCTCTGGTTTGACTGCTGCCGATGAAGCTGCCCTCAAGGCCATTGAGACAGCGGCACCTTTCCACACCTTGCCAGAAGGGGCACCAGCGGACGTCGATATCGAATTTACCTTTGATTACAACGTCTTCAACGGTGGCGGTAGTGGCAGCTACAGGGCCTTTTGAAGCAAGCACAAGTATTGTTCAAAAGTTACTGGGGTAAACCCCGAGCAATGACTAGCAAAAAGGGGTTAGCCAGTGAATTGAGCAGAAGATATAGTGATGTTACTGACAATAAGTTGCCAGTAGCTGGCGGCTGGTAATTACAATAAAGACTGACATACAAGCTTTGATACGCAGGCCAGGCTAGTGTCTGTTGTGCTACACTCAAGACCTCTAGTATCAAATTTCGATGCTACAGTAGAGCACCTCTTTAAATTACCAGCTGCGCCCATACTCAAACTTAGACGGTAGAAGCGTAGGACAAATTCATGACTGCAGCATCACCAAGACATCAAGGTACACAGCGCGATCCCAATATGGCCGGGGGGATGTCTCTCTTCTTGCCTGGTTTGGGACAGCTTTACAATGGTGAGCAGCGCAAAGGCCTGCTCTTCATGCTTGTTGGTGTCATCAACTACCTAGTTTTGATAGGGCTGATTTTCGCAGCACCTTTGATGAATAGCCTGAAGGCTTTTGGTGACGGCAATCAGATGAAACTGAACGGCGCTCTAGCTGATTCGCTAGCGCAATTGCAGTTTGGCTCTGGCGCTTCATTTATGCTTGTTGGTTTGTTCTTATCGTTTGCTGTATTTGCTGCTCGCGATGCCTTCGACAAAGCGTCTCACCTGCAACGCAAATCGTTGTATCACGATTATTTCTTGGAGATGCCAGAGGCCACTAGTGGCTCATACATATTCCATATAAGTATTTTCCTTACTTGCTTCCTTTTGGCTTTCTTCTTTTTGATTCCGCCTCCGCCAAGATCTCAGGTTACTGATATCGAGTTTATTCAAAACGAAGAAAACACCAAAACTCCACCGAAAACTCAGAAGCGTGCCGCGCACAATTCGCAAGCTGGTGGCAAGCACGACCCTAACAAACCTTCAGTTCAACCTTCTCCTGCGCCTAAAGCTCCAAGTAAGGCTCAAGAGCAAGCTAAACCTACTCAACAGCAAGCGAAGCCAACACCGACGAAGGCCACACCAACGCCGACTCCGTCGCCATCTCCTTCACCGACTCCATCACCCCGTCCAACTCCGCATCCGTCGCCTTCGCCGTCTCCTTCGCCATCGCCGAGTCCATCACCTTCACCAAGCCCGTCGCCAAGTCCGACTCCGTCGCCAACTCCGAAAGTGGCTCCAAGTCCTTTCTTCCATCCATCAGCTGCTCCATCACCGAGCCCCTCGCCCTCGCCAGTATCTATGCCAAAAATGGGCGGCGCATCCATTGCTCCGATGCCTAAAGCCGGCGTAGGCTCAGGTTCGGCCACAGCTCCAGGACCAGCTCCAACTCCAATCAATATTGCTTCTTCTTCCGGCGCAGCCGGAGGCGGTGGACCACCCACACCAGTTCCTGTTGGCGGTGGTGCTAGATCACTTGGCGGCGGTAGCGGCCCAGGCCCATCTCCAGCTCCTACCAGAGCTGGTAAAGGCGGCGGCGGCGGTGGTGGTGGCGGCGGTGGCTCTCCTGGTATTGCTGTTGCTCCTTCTGTTGCCCGCGCCCCTGGTGGCGGTGGTGGCAGTGGTGAAGCTGGCAACCCTGATGACGGCAAAGGTCGCCCATCGGTAGCAGCCCGGGCTGACGTTGACTTCGGACCATACATGGCCGATTTGCAGAGAAGAATTAAGCGTGCTTGGTTCCCACCGAAAGGTAACGAATCTAAGCGAGTCAAAGTTGTTTTCAAGGTGCACAGAGATGGTCAAATGACCAACCTGAGAATGGTCACTTCATCTGGCTTAACAATAGCCGACCAAGCCGCTTTGAAGGCAGTTGAGAATGCTGCTCCCTTTAGACCGCTTCCTTCTGGAGCGCCTGACGATGTAGATATTGAATTCACCTTCGACTACAACGTATTCAATGGTGGTGGTGTCGGGAAATTCCGCAATTTCTGATAGACTCGTCTGAGTCTGTTGGCACAAGCAAAGTAAGTTCTGTTGGAATGGCCAGCAAATAAGGAGATGTCGATAAACGTTTATGGAAAGTAAATTCCTCCAATACTTCCTCGAATTCATGATTCATGACTGGTTTGCTTCCATTCCGATCACGATTTGTTCGGTGTTGACAATTGCCGTGACTGTTGAACGCTACATGTACTATCAACAGAATCGTCGCGATGTAACTCAATTTATCCATACTCTGCAAAGATATTTGGAAACTAATGACTTGCAAAAGGCTCAAAAATCTTGCAGTCAATTAGGTGGTGTTATCGGCGAAGTTGCTGAAGAAGGCGTTCGCTTGATGGCTGACCAAAAAGAAGATTTCTCAAAGGCTTTCGACATTACTGTCGGTTTGGTATCACGCAAGCTAGAGAAGCACTTAGCTGTATTAGGAACCATTGGTGCGACCTGTCCGTTCATCGGCCTTTTCGGGACTGTGGTGGGGGTTGTGTTCACCCTTGACCAACTAGGTGCATCTGGCGGTGGTACTCCGGTGGTTGTAACCGGTGTGGCTAAAGCTCTTATTGCTACTGGTTATGGTCTAATCGTTTCGATTATGGCTGTTATCTTCAACAACACTTACACAAATACTGTTAAGCGTTTCAATGATGACTTCTTGTTGCTCAAACTGCTCTTCTTGAGCTTTGTTGGCCACGAAGCAGCTACACACTAAGCTAACTTCGAGAAGAAGCAAGCAAGAAGAAAGCGGGGAGGTAAGCCATGTCTATGGGAGCGGTCGGTGATCAATTCACCGATATTAACGTCACCCCGCTTACTGACGTGTTTCTCGTCTTACTCGTGATCATGATCTTAATTGCGCCCTTGATCGACAAATCAGATTTGAAGATCAAGCCGCCAGAGACCAAGAATGCCAAGAAAGACGAAGCGACAAAGGGTATTAGCTTTGATATCGATAAAGACGGTCAGCTAGCCATTAACGGCAAGTATATTCGCGACCATGACATCAACATCATTACTGCCCTGATCAAAGAAATCAAAGACAAAGCACCTCCAGGCGCTGACTTGCACGTAACTCTCAACGCTGACGGCGATGCTAAGCAGAAAGACGTAGTCGAAGTAATGAGTGCCGCGGCCGCAGCTGGTATTACCAAAATGCGTGTCGCTACCCAGCAGCAAACTAACTATTAGTGAATGCCCGAGCCGAGCTAAATCTTGGACTAATCGGTAGTTCAGTATCGCGTTCGCTTTCTCCTTTTATTCATCAAGCATTTTTCGATTGCACTGGCATTGCCGGTCGCTATCGACTTTTTGACATTGCTGAAAGTAATTTGGCTGCTGCCATTGCCGCGATGAGAGATGGGCCAGAGGCAATGGATGGCATCAATGTCACCATTCCCCATAAAGTCGCTGTCTTTGATTTTCTAGATAGCTGCACGCCCCAAGCAAGAGCTGCTGGTGCTGTTAACACTGTTGTCTTCAAAGAAAAAAAACTTGAGGGTCACAACACCGATATTCTTGGTCTCAAATCTAGCCTTGAGCAAACTCTCGCAGAAAAATTTGCTGCTGGAGGGCCCCTAGATAAATTTGCAACTGACAAATTGGCTATTAATAGAGTTGCTATAGTTGGTACAGGTGGCGCTTCGCGAGCAGCAGTAATCGCCCTTGCTGAAATGGGCGCCAGCCACTTTCAGATTTTTGCTCGCACTAAAGTGGGCGCTACTAGTTTTATTGCTAGTCTTGAAAAGTCGATTGAGCTTTCTCAATTAGTCTTGCCGAAATTAGACTGCAAGCCAGTTGCACTTGAAGTAGAAGATATTACTGCTAGCGCAATCGGCCAGTGTCAGGTTCTCATCAATGCTACATCAATCGGCCATCTGAACAATGATGAGCCTCAGTGGCTGGCGCCCATGTTTACTCTTTTGGCGAAAGATGTTTTCGTACAAGATTTGGTCTATTCAAAGAACAGCGAGCCTACAGTTTTCTGCAGACTCGCTCAAGAGCATCAATTTGAAAATAACGACGGCAAGGCCATGCTAGTTCATCAGGCACGTTTTGCATTTGAACTGTTTGCCGGACAGCTGCCCCCTTATGAGGTGGGCCTCAAAGCGCTTCTAGCTGCATCTAATAGATCTTTTTAGCCTTCAAAGAATATTGGCACTAGCTTCATTGCTAAACCCAGTTCACCTTCAATTGCGAGCACTCCAGAAAGAGCGGCCGTCATAGCCGACATCTGGCCGTTAATGATTAGCTTCAAATCATCAGAGTCGATGGTAATTTGACAATCAGCTGGGCTATAGCCAGATGAGCTATGCTCAACAAACTCACAGGTGCCATCTGCAATTTTAGTTAGGTAGGCGGCCGCGCCGTCCCCTTTGATATTGATCAAGTAAGTCGCGCTGAGATCTTTTGCGGCTTCAGGTCTGAAGCGCTTTTTTAATACTGCAATTGTCTCTTCTGCTGACACGTTCTTAACCTCAAATTGGCTGAAACTTACTGAAGCTGCTGATTATAACCGACTGGACCTGCTCGATAAAGCTCTCATTTAGTTTTGTCCGCCCTAGCACTGCTTTCTAAGAACTTGCTAACTTTTAAATTGCGGTATCAGATATGGTGGCAATTCTTGGTTGGCATTTTGAGAACCTCTGCTATTCATGCTAATTTAGAAGAACTAAGAATATGAGAACTAAGCGTTTGCTACTTTTGCTTTTAACGGTAAACAGACCTTGCAAGATGATCCTAAAAATAAAGCCAAAGACAAGGCTGATGCTGGCTCAAAAAAGCCACCTGTAGAACTTATCCGCAAAGGAAAGGGCCGCAATTTTCAGCAGATTGCTAAAGTCTTGCCCAAGGTATTGCGCCAGCTTGGTATTGATAATCGTTTGAAAGAGCATACTTTCTTGCATCTTTGGCCTCATATCGTTGGTGAGCCGTTCGCTTCGCGCACACGACCGTTGTTTATCGATAGTGAAGGCAACGTAGTAATAGCGGTAAAAGATGCTTCTACCGGTCAAGAAATTAGCTTTGCCAAAGGTGATCTTCTTAAGAAACTTAAGCAAGCAGCCCGTGGTGTGGGCATTTCAATAAACGGTATGCGTTTTGATATGAAGCGCTTTTTTGATAAGGCTACCAGCGATGAGTTTGCCTATCAGTTTCAAGAGCCGCTGCCTGAACCAACCGAAGCTGATCTCAATGCCATCGAATTAAGCGTGGACGAAGCTTTGCAAATTGCCAATGTGGCGACCAATTTTGCTCCTAGTTTTGATTCTAGTTCTGATTCTAGATTTGCAATGGCCCCTGACCATGATCAGGCGCACGACACTACTGCTAATGGCGCTGACTTCTCAAGATTAGCAATACGAATGCGAGCACTTTATGAAAAAGAATTGCGACTGAAGAAGTGGCGCCTGGCTCACAACTACCCAGTTTGTTCACAGTGCGGCGATGTCACCTCTCGACTACATGGCGCGAATCTAATCTGTCCTCTCTGCTTTGCCACCGGTATGTTGGAAATGCCCCGCGGCGGCTATACATAAGGCTAGCTTTAATGCCGTTTTTAACGTTTCAAAATGAAGAATCTGACACCTTGAGTGAGATCCAAGGCTTCCTCGTGACTACTGTGTTATCATCAGATTTCTTGAAGATCCCTGCCTCGCCATCATGGCCGGAAATCAGAGCCTTTAACGAATGATTCGACTGCAGAACGTTAACAAAAACTACGGCGGCAGACCCGCTCTGGTCAACATAAACTTGCATATCGCCCTCGGCGAATTTGCCTTCTTGGTGGGCCCAAGTGGTGCCGGTAAGTCGACATTAATGCGCTTACTTTATCGTGAAGAAACACCGACTACAGGCAATGTCTTTATTGGTGGGGTTAACTTAAACCGCCTTCATTCAGGCCAAATACCGCTTCTGCGCAGACGCTTGGGCATCATCTTCCAAGACTTTAAGTTGCTGCCAAGTCAAACCGTTTTTAACAACGTTGCCTACGTTCTCCGAGCACTCGGGGTAGACGAAAAAGAAGTGGCTAAGCGCGTTAACAGTGCGCTAGCTGTAGTTAACCTTGAGCATAAATTTGACGCTTATCCGACTGAACTATCGGGTGGTGAGCAACAACGAGTTGGTATTGCTCGGGCTATCGTCAACGGGCCACCGGTGCTGCTCGCCGATGAACCGACCGGTAACCTTGACCCGGCTACCTCGCTCGAAATTGTGCAACTGCTTGAGCGTATCAGCCAGCGCGGCACTACCGTATTGATTTCAACCCATGACCAACCAATTGTTAATGCCATGAGACGGCGAGTAATTGCTCTCAAAAATGGTGAACTGGTGGCCGATGTCGATAATGGCATCTACGAATTGGAGATGAGTTAGCCACTATGATGCGCACTCTAAGAATTGTTCGCCGAGTATTTATTGAGACCTTTTTGGGCCTTAAGGCTAGTGGCTGGTCTAACTGGTTGGTCGTTAGCATCTTAGCGGTTGCCCTCACCATATTTGGTGGCGTGCTGCAAATGACAATGAGTTTGAAAAATCTCGTAAATGCCTGGGGTAGCCAAATTGAGATGTCTGCTTATCTCAGAGATAGTTACGATCCAAAGAAAGTTGCCAACGAAATTAGCCGCTTGCCCGAAGTGCGACAAGTCGAGATTGTGCCTAAAGACGTGGCCTGGCGCGACATGCAACACACTTTCAAAATTGCTGTAATCAATAACCCCTTGCCAAATACTTTGCACGTTAAGCTAGCTGACCCTGAACAAGTTGAATTACTTGCCACCAAGCTCAAATTGTTGCCATCAGTAGAAACAGTGCGATCACCATTGAAGATTGCCAAGAAAATTACTGAAGTACGCCACTTCCTTGAAATTGCGGGCTTCTTCATTACGGCTATTTTGACCACAGCCACTCTTACTGTGATTGGTAACACCATCAACTTGGTGATTAAGGCGCGCCATAGAGAGATTGAAATTCTTAGTTTGATGGGTGTTGGTCACTTCTATATCAAGTGTCCTTTCGTCTTTCAGGGTGCCGCATACGGAGCCATTGCTGCCGTTCTCGCAACTATGGTTTTGCTTGGCATTCACCTTTATGTTGACCCATACGTCAAAGATCAAATTTTGAGTTTGGTGCCATTTATGCCGCAGAACCTAGAATTTAGCTTGCTTCAAACTGCTGGATTGATGTGCGCTTTGGGTGTGGCCGTTGGCGCTGGCGGAAGCCTCTGGACCTCGGGTCGCTTCATCAAGCTTTAGGTTCATAGGTCACTAGTTTCTTTCACTAGTTTTAGTTCGTTAGTGCAAGCATTTTATTAAACAAAGAGAGAAGCAGTTTGGTGCTTCTCTCTTTGTTTAATAGATTAGTTTTAGTCGATTATTTTACAGCTGGTTGAACAACCGATACCTTGTTCATTTTGTCGCCTTTGCGCAATTGCATAAAGACAGCGTCGCCTTCAATCACTTTACCGAAGACTGCATAATTCATATCGAGGAAATTAGCTGGTCCTAGGGTGATATAAAACTGACTGCTGGCTGAATCGGGATCGTTTGAACGAGCCATTGCGACCACACCAGCAGAGTCATGTTTGAGGTGTGATTTTACTTCGAGTTTGATATTGCGTTTTTTGCCAGACTCATCGGTATAGCCGCCGGTACCAGAACCAGTTGGGCATCCGCCTTGGATGCAGAAGCCGGGCTCGTAACGGTGGAAATTGAGGCCATTGTAGAAGCCTTTTTCTACTAGATCGAGGAAGTTGTTGGCTGTGATCGGGGCTTCGGTTTGATGAACTTGAATCTTGATCGTACCTTTGTCGGTTTCGATTGAAACGATTGGATCTGTCATTCGTCTTTGCCCTCGATAGTGAGCCTGAGCAGCTTTACTGAGGGCTTCCTCCTTTTAACTAATAACTGGGTAATATTATCACGGGTTTTATTTGCCTGGCTTCTATTTTCCTGGCTTCTATTTGCCTGGGTCAACCACGGTTACTTTGGTCATTTTGTCGCCTTTACGCAATGCCATAACATTGTCTAGACCTTCAACTACCCTGCCGAAAACAGCGTAGTCGCTGTCGAGGTCAGATACCTTGTCTAAGGTGATGTAGAATTGGCAGCTAGCTGAGTTTCTATCGCTAGAGCGGGCCATAGCGAGAACGCCAGCCGCATCATGCTTGAGGTTTGGTTTAACTTCTAAATTGATGCGGCGAATTTTATTGGTCTTCGGGTCAATGTAATTGCCCGTGCCGGTGCCATCGGGGTCTCCACCTTGGATGCAGAAGCCAGGCACGTAACGGTGGAAGGTCAAGCCGTTATAGAAGCCTTTGCCAACTAAATCTAAGAAGTTGTAAGAAGTTTGTGGCACTTCTGATTTATAGATAACAAGTTTGATCGGACCTCTTGTTGTCTCCATCAAAACCATAGCATCAGCAGCATTTTTCTTGATTGCTGCATTTTTTGCAGAAGGTGCTGCCATAGCTGGGCTAGCGGCGCTGCTAATCAGAATAGGTACTAGCAGTGATACTGCCGACAGTGCTGAAATGGCTCGTTTGAGCTTAGACATTTGTTCCTCCTCAGGATTCTCTTGCGGTTTTAAATATTTGGTCTAAATATTAGGCTTAGATATTAGACAGAGTCGCTTTAATTGGTTGGGTGCCACCTTTAGTACCAGCAGCTTCGTTTTTGATGTAGGCAGGTTTTGCCTTTGCGGCGGTAGTCGCTGTAGGGTTTGAAATTGGAATAGTGACTGAGCCATTGCTGTTGTTATACGGGTAGGTTAGCGGCACCAATAGGCTATTCATGCCATTGGTGTCATTGTCATAGAAGGCCAACCAGCCTTTGGTCTCATCTTGGGGAAGAATTACGCGGCGGTTCAATCTGCTGTCTTCTATCTCGTGACGGCCAGCATCTCTTCCAACCGATGTACCAAGATTACGCTTGCGGTGATCTTGGGCGGTGAGCATTTCATAAGCTAGCGGTCCAGCTAGACCAACTGAGCCAATGCTTATGGCGCCCACAGCGATTTTGTCTGCTTTGCTAAATATATGGTCGTCAAGCTTGAGCAAGGTTGCTAGCGGTAATGGTGAAAGATTTAGGCCTGGTCCAATTCCCCGTGAACCATCGCCAATAATAACAACAGGATACGTGCCATTATTTTTGATAGTGACTTCAACAAATTTGAGTCGAGGTCCTTCATAGCGCGTTAATGGTGGCTTGGCAGAAACGGCTGCAGCACCCATCAAATTGAAGTTGCCTGAAGCAGCACCACCGCTCAATACTACTTTTTTGTCGGCTTCGACCTGCTCAGCAGTGATTGGTAAATCAACCATCGAGGGGGCAATTGTATCGTTCGGAGTGACAACCGGTATTGGGTCAGTCTTAAGAGGCAAAGGTGTGAGATCGTCTGCGAAAGCTGCTAGCGGGGCTAATGACAACGTGGCGACAAAAGCCAGAAGAGCAAGGGCTCTTTTGTCATTGTTTTTCTTATTCACTGTGATTCCTCTAAATTTCGGTTATTGGCGCTGACCAGACAGCGAGTATTTTACTGTCGCTCTGACCCCTTCACCCTGTTTGTTAATAGCTATCTTCTCAAAGCCTGAGAAGCGAGCGCCACCATTTTGCAATTCCATTATTATTTGTTCTTGGGCCATCACCGTGCCAGATTTGCCCATCGGATGCTGATAGAAAATAACGGCCTGTTGGCCTTGTACTTTCATGATTTTCAGGCTGGTTTGCACGCCCATATCATTGCTCATGGCATAACCTTGCTGCGGACTGCCACTAATATTCCAAATATTGCGAGTGCTATTCGAAAAAGCACCTGCGGCCTGCTGTTGAAACTCTGGTGTCTTCGCTTCGACGGCGCTTCTTTGACCGATTACTAGCCACGAACCCATGAAAGCTGGCGGAAGAGCGACGCTTTGAACTGAAGCTTGCATCGGTGGCCGTTGTTGCGGTGGGCGGTTTTGTTGGGCGTTGCCTTGCATTCTGCCACTATTGGCATTGCCCTGCATTGGCGGGCGTTGCTCCATCGGCTGCATCGTCGCTGGGAGAGCTGTAGGGGTGTAATAGCCACCAGCTGATGCCGGGGCATAAGTCTGGCCTTGGCCGCGCTGCTCAACACCTAGCTGAAAGGGGTCAGCTGCTGCAGATTGAGGCGCACAGAAGGCTAGCGGAGCCGTCAAAATAGCCAGGGCGGCGTAATTAGTAAGTTTTTCAGTAAGTTTCTTCTTCATTGAATGCATCCATTGCGAATTACCGTCATTCTATATCGGCCTGAGCATCCCTGCTAGTTGTTAGCCAACTTGCCGCAAAATTTTCGCCTATTTACCCCCGGATCTTACGCCAGAGCTTGACGGCGCGTGCACTAAAGAATTACTGGCGATGTCGCTCGGCAACTCTTGCGAGAAGCCAAGATCTTGTAGGCGGTGATAGGCGGCCACGCCAGTTGTGCCTTTGGGGTCGGCAATTACGATGTCAACCAGGGGCGTGAGAGCTTCAGGAGCGCGCTTCTGTTTGATTAGTACGTCTGCTTTGAGCAATAGGGCTTCTCTTTTGAGTTGGCCAAATTTGCTTGTCAACTGACGTTCGGAGGCCGCCTCACGCTTAGCGTCGACCTTGGTGAAGGCGTTGGCCATGCGGTAATGAGCGTCGGCTGCATCCTGCAGCCATTCCACCATTTCGTAAATGCCGTCTTGAACGTCTTGGGCCCTTGAAACCGCTAGGGCTAGTCGCAGTTCGTCTAGTTTTTGCTTGGCATCGCTGGCTGTCAGTGGCAGCTGGTGGTAGCGACCTTTGGCGGGGGCGCCAGCGCTAGTACTAGTACTTGCACCAGAACTGATTTGGCTTTCAGTTGTGTAGTTAGCAGGGTTTGTATTGTTGGAAGTTTCTGGGCTGCTTTGAGATTCTTCGCTGCTATATCGACCTGGTCTCGGTGCTCCACCGGGAAGGGGAGACTGTGACCAGGCTTGCGGGCAAGAGTAGGTGCTTAAAAGCAAGGCGAGAGTTGACGTAAATAAGGCAGCGGCGCCTTTAGCTAGTGTGGTTACCGGGAAGACTCTATTCAGGCTCATGACTTCTCGCTTTTCTTGAAATTAGCATTTAGAATGCGGATTCTAGCAAACTGTTACTATGGACATTTGTATATTGATGAAATTGTAGTTCAACTTCTCGTGGTGCCCGTGTTTTCTAATTATATTGCCGCGCATTGCCTCTCCCGACGGCTCGTTGCTTTTGGTTCGGCATTTTTACTGCTAATAAATCTCAGTATCGTGCCTGCATTGGCCGCGGATGCTCTGCCTCAGAGCAGCCCTCACTATAGTCCTCACGACAACAGCTTCATCAGCAAGTATCTAAAGAAAAGCGAATACATTCCTTTGTCTGAAATTAAACCAGGCATGGAAGGCTATGGCCTGAGTGTGTTTCAGGGTACTAAAGTAGAAAAGTTTCAAGTAAAAGTAATTGGCGTCATCAAGAAAGTTCTCAACGGTAGAGACGCTGTTCTTGTGCGTTGTTCAGGTCCAGCTATGGGCAAGAACAATGTTGTGAGAGGAATGTCTGGTTCGCCGATCTATTTAGATGGTCGTCTTGCTGGTGCCCTCTCTTATGGTTTCGATTTCTCGAAAGAGCCAATTGTGGGCATTACTCCGGTGGCCGATATGCTTGAAGTGCTGTCGTTCGACGATAGCAAAGGCGCAAGCGATCGCAAAACATCGTTTAGATCTTTGCCACAGGCGGGCAGCTATCCAGTTGATGATTTTTCTAATTCATCGGGGGCGGTGGCACTACCTACTAGTTCTGGGGCTAGTTCTGGGGCTAGTTCTGGGGCTGGCTTGGGTCGCATGATTCCGCTGATGGCACCAGTTTCGTTGGCCGGTTATTCGCCCCGTGCCCAAGAGTTTCTCAAAGACAAATTCAAAGATGTTGGTCTTGCTATATCATCGGGCGCTTCTGGTGCTCTTGATCCAAGCTTGGTTAGTGCTTCGTCAACTAATTTGAGCGCCTTAAATGCTAGTGCTGCAAAAACCGTGAAGCACAGCGGCAAGAGTGAGAAAAAACTAGAAGCAAATACTGAAAATAACTTGATAATCAATCAAGCCAATAGTGCAGCAACCAGTGTGGCTGCCGCTGAAGCTGGTACTATCAAGTTAGTGCCTGGTGGAGCTGTCTCGGTGATGCTCTCGACTGGTGATTTCTCTAGCTCGGCTACCGGTACGGCTACTTGCATATTTGGCAACAAAGTAATTGCCTTCGGTCACGCCTTCATGGATGCCGGGCAAGTGGCTTTTCCGATGGCTACAGCGTACGTGCACGAGATATTACCGAGCCTTTCGGTATCGTTTAAACTGTCATCTCCACTGCAGGTGATTGGCACGATTTTTGCCGATAGACCTTGGTCGATAGGTGGTGAAATCGGCCGCTATAGCGAGTTAATTCCTTTGACGGTCACTGTTACCGATCAAAGCAGGCATGTAAAAAAGACCTATCACACACAGATTGTTGATCACCCAGAACTTACGCCTAGTCTAGTTACAGCCACCATGATGTCTGCTCTTGATTCAACCTATCAATCTGACGTACCTAATGTCATTAAGCTTGCTTCTTCAATTGAAATTAAAAACCACGGCAAGCTGGCTCGCACTGATCGCTTTGCTGCTAATTTTCCCGCTCACATTGCCGGCGATGTACTTTCGCGTCTGAGAGGGTCTGTTTCTGATCCTGTTAGTGGCTATATCGGCACAATGGTCGATAAGCTCATGGGTAATGATTATGAGCCCGCTTCAATCACTAGTATGAATGTTGATGTACTTGTTGAGAGTGGTCGTCAGGTCGCTAAAATTGACCGCATTTCGGTTGATAAGCCAGTGGTAGCGCCTGGTGAAACTGTCAATGTCAATGTAGTGATGAGGCCATTTGCTAAGCCTAATTATGTTGAGAAACTGTCTTTTGCTATACCGAGAGATTTACCTGATGGCGATATTGCTATCGGTATCAGTGGCGGTGATGAATTTGATGCAGTTAGAAAGCGTTTAGGTATTGTCGACCCTCAGTCTGAGACCCTTAAGCAGGCAATCGCCCGCCTCATGCGCAAAGAGAGAGGTGACACACTTTGTGGCGTCATGGCTTTACCGAGCCAATCAATTTCTTTTGGTGGCGATGTTTTGAAAAATCCACCGGCCCACTGGGTCAAGCTTTTCTTCTCTGACCGCAGCACCAAAGTACCATCTTTGGTTAAGGGTGAAGAGCGCGCCCGCGTTGTTCTCGAAGATTTAGTTGATGGTAGCCACATCATTGCTGTGACTGTCAAACGACCAGACAAGATCTTCGCCAAGCCCTCTCCATTTTTAATTAGCCCCAGCCAAGTAGCGCACCCTTCAGATGGCATTGTCATAACAGAGCAGGCCAAGAAAGCTATCGATGCTGGTCGCAAGAGTGACTCAAGCAGTAGCTCTTCGAGTACGGCCGCCGCTGCCTCCTCAAGCTCCAGCAGTACCAGTGCTAGTACTAGTTCATCCGCTACTAAAGAAACAACCCCTCCCGCTTGGTCGCAAGCTCAGGCCTTCCCTCACATGCGGGCAATCAGCTTGTGGCGGCAAGATAGTGAGCCTGATTTCCACAATGGTAAATCAGACGGTATTGCCATCGATAGCACTGGTCGCTTAACGCCTGGATACCGCGAACTGTCACGCTTTTCTCTAGATCAAGAGCAGCGTATTTGGGCGTCTGTTTTCAGTCGTGGCCGATTCTATTTCGCCGCTGGCAACAAACTTATGAGCACCAGTGGTGATGCACCGACTGTTGTTGCTACTTTGCCCGGTATGATGATCACTAGTCTGGCCGCCGATAATAAAGGCAATCTCTATGCCGCTAGTGCACCAGGTGGAGAAGTATTTTCTATCGATGCCGCTGGTAGCGCTAAGCCTTACGTCAAAGTGTCTGAATCGATTGTCAGCGCTATGGCCTGCGACGCTAGCGGGCACCTGTTTATAGGTACGAGTGGATCAGGCAAGCTTTATCGCGTCGATAACGGCACAGCCACATTGGTATTTGATAGCAATCAAGCCCATATTACCGCTCTCAATTTTGTTGAGAGAGAAAACAAGCTCTATATTGGCACTGCTGAGAAAGGCTGTGTTTATAGCCTAGATGCCAGTTCACAAATCAAAGCTGAATTTGAAACTGGTGAGCATATCGTCACCGGCATCGCCAAAGACAAAGCTGGCAATTTGTATGTCACCACCGCTGGAGCAGGCAAGTTATTTAGAGTGCACGTCAACGGCATGGCTGAACCGGTGGCCGTCAGTGAGGCTTTCTACACTCTCTACTACGATAGTCATGACGACAGAGTCTATTCAGGTGATGCTGAAGGCGATATTACTCGGGTAGAAATTGACGCGGTCACCGATCAGGCCCAGTTCATCCCCGTTTGTCATACCGAGCAAGAAGCGGTCATGGCACTCAGCTCAGATGCGGGCAAACTATTCTGCGGCAGCAGTAATGTCGCTCAAGTGAGAACTTTTGAAATACAGCCATCTGGTGACCCTACCTACTCTTCTATCGTGCAAGATGCTCAACGGCCAGCCACGTGGTCGAGAGTAAGACTAGCTAATGTTAAAGGCGAAACTACTAGCGCACTTCTCAAGATTATGAAAGTGGCCACCAGGGGCGGTGAAACATCTCAACCTGATGGTTCTTGGACCTCATGGGCAGACGCTGCTCTAGACGCCAGTGGCGACGGTTATCTCATTAAAAGCGGCCCGTCTCGCTTCTTACAATACAAATTGACTTGGAAGTTAGGCACTGAGAAGAAAGCTGTCGACGACTTGATCGTTTCTCGCGTCGATGTCACTTATCAACCAAGCAATGCTGCGCCTACAGTAAGCTCAATCTCGATTAAGCCTGATGACGCCATGTCAGGCACTGTGCCTGTAGTTGTCTCTGCTTCAGATCTAGATCAAGACAATATGCTTATGTCTTTAGACCTCTCTGATGACGGTGGAAAGACCTGGAAACCCTTAGTCAGCGACCAAAGAAGCAGAGCTTCGGAAGCCGAGAAAGCAAAGAAGAAAGAGAAAGCCAAAGAAGCAGCAAAAGAAACTGCTAAAGACACAACTAAAGAAACAGATAAAAAGACTGCCACTCAAGATCTTAAGTCTGATGGTAAGAAACCTGAAAATAAGCCTGAATCTAAGCAAGAGGCTAAACCAAATTCTAAACCAGAAGCTAAGCCAGAACCTAAGAAAGAAGATTCCAAAAAAGAAGAGCCTAAGTCTAAAACTGGTGCCGAAGATAAAAAAGTCGAACGCAAGCTTGAAAGTGACAGTGCTGCCACAGAGTCAGACTCATCTGCTAGTGCTGACGACGCTCATGCAGCTGCTGTAGCAAAGAGCACTGCCCCCAAAGATAAAGAGAAAGATAAAGACAAGGACAAAGAGAAAGATAAAGAGGCTGATGCGGCCAAGAGTAGCGAGCAATATTCGCCAAGCGAAAAATTCACTTACAGCTTTGAGACTAAGAAAATCAAAGATGGCCAATACTTGATGCGCATTACTCTTAGTGATAAGCCGTCTAATCCCGGTCAAGAAAGATCAGCTGTGGCCTTGCGCTCGATCGTGGTAGACAATACACCACCGAAAATAAGTGATCTGAAAATTTCCAAGAAAGGCAGTGGTCTATCAATCAAACTCACAGCCCACGACAATCTCTCTTGTATTTCTGATTCGACATATAAAATTGATGGCTCCGAAGGATTTGCTTTGGGCTCGCCCTCAGCGGCTTTGTCCGATAGCCTTACTGCCACCCTCGCAGCAGACAATGTCAGCGTGGCGAAGGGAGCCAAGAAAATCACTATTCAGGTATTCGATAGAGCCGGTAACTCCACCAAGACTACAGAAAGTTTGCCTTAAATATGATTACCAAGTTATTGCGCAAGAAGTCGCCAGAAGAGCTCGTAGACGAGGCGTATGACGCTGAGCGGTTGATGACGAAGCATCTCACTGCTTTTGATTTGCTCGCCTTTGGCGTCGGTGCAACGATTGGTTCTGGCATTTTTGCATTGACCGGAACAGCCGCAGCAGGTCAGTTGGAAGGGGCAAAAGATTGGTTCTCAACGCCACTTTTAAATTTTATGATGGGCTCTGCCCTTGGCCGTGAGGGTGCCGGGCCAGCACTGGTAATTTCCTTTCTTATAGCGGCAGTTGCCTGCGGCTTTGCAGCTCTCTGCTACGCCGAGTTAGCAGCCATGATTCCGGTTTCAGGCTCTGCTTATACTTTCGCTTATGCATCTTTGGGTGAAGTGATTGCTTGGATTATCGGCTGGGATTTGATACTTGAATATGCCGTAGGAAATATTGCTGTGGCAGTCAGCTGGTCGGAGCATCTGCTGCATGTCTTCTATGGGCTAACGGGCCATGGGCTGCCGCTCTGGCTTACATCTGATTTGCACACGGCTTTGGCGTTGCAAAAGTCGATAAGCCATGGAAGTTTGCAAGCACATCTATATTCAACAACCGATATTCCTCTACTGTTTGGCCATCAATTTGCTATTAACTTGCCGGCCTTTATCATTGTTGGCCTGGTAACTTGGATATTAATTGTCGGCATTAAAGAAAGTGCTGTAGCCAATTCTGTGGCTGTGGCAATCAAAGTTGTTGTGGTTATCTTCTTTATTATTTATGGTGGCGGTTTAGTTAAACCATCCAACTGGGTGCCATTCGCGCCCTCTGGTTTTGTCGGCATTATGGGCGGTGCAGCTATTGTCTTCTTTAGTTTTATTGGCTTCGATGCTGTTTCTTCAACTGCTGAAGAAACCAAAAATCCGCAGCGCGATATGCCCATTGGCATGATTGGTTCGCTTATTATTTGCACTATTCTTTATGCTCTAGTTTCATTAGTTTTGACCGGTATTATGCCTTACCAAAACTATGCTAATGATGCTGCTCCTGTAGCTACCGCCATGGCCGTTGGTGGCGCACCTTGGGCGCACCTGCTTGTATCGGTTGGTGCTTTGGCCGGTATGACATCTGTCTTGCTAGTCTTTCAAATGGGTCAACCTCGTATATTTATGGCCATGGCCCGAGATAAATTGCTACCTGCCTTTTTCGCTAAGTTGCATCCTAAATACAGAACACCGTTTATTCCTACAATTTTGACGGGCTTATTTGTCGGCTTGTCAGCGCTAATTGTCGACATCGGCCAAGCAGCAGAACTTACTAATATAGGCACTTTGGCAGCTTTTATTATCGTTTGCGCTGGTGTGCTTTTCTTGCGCAAGAGTTCACCAAATACGAAGCGGCCATTCATGTGTCCGCTAGTGCCATTTGTACCTTGGGCAGGAATTATTTCTTGTTTCATCTTGATGCTCAGCTTACCTATCGCTACCTGGATTCGATTCATTGTCTGGATGGCCGTTGGCTTCGCTATTTATTTCGCCTACGGATATCGCAAGGCTAAATAATATGCGAATTAGAGCCAATCAAGAAATGTCGACCTGCTGTCAGGCGATTGTCGAGTCTTTGCCAGAGGCGAGCATCTCTGCTGATTCTGGTTATGTAAAAGGGCGCACCATAACCCACGGAAGCCTCAGTCGCGGTTTGTGGAAAGTTTCATGGCCGATTCTCATTACTGCTCTGTGCTTGTCGATTGTTGACTTAGTGCATGTGCAGTGCGCCGGAACTCTTGAAGGCAATGCCCAAGCGATGATCGGAGTTTCGGACCAACTGATGATGGTTTGTCTCATCATAATTACTTCATTCGCTAATTCAGGCGCAGCGCTAGTCTCTAAGGCTTATGGTGCTGGGCATACTAAGGCCATAGCCTCGATGAAAAATCGCATTATGGGTCTGCTGGTTGTTTCATCAATCATCATGCTTTTAGTGCTAATGGTTCTCTCGAAGGTTTTGCTCGCCAATTTTTCTGGTTGTATGGACAATTGCAGTTATACGATCGCTCAGGGCCAGAAGTATCTTGATTTGGTCGTCTTCGCATTGATTCCCTATTCTATTGTGGCGGCGATTAACACCACTTTTGTTGGTATAGGAAATTCGCGCATTCAGTTGCTTACTTTGTTTGTCATGACTTTAGTTGATACTGCCATGAATTACCTTTTGGTAATCAAAGGTTGGCCAGTTGCTGGCCTCGGCATTTCAGCAATAGCAATATCCTCTATAACTGCTTATTCGGTCGCCACCATAGTGGCACTTGTTCTGTGGCATCGTTCGGCAATAAATAAAAAGGGTAAACTTGAAGAACAATCAGATCTGCCGCGCGCCGATTTTATTCGTCCCTTGCTGCGAGTGGCTGTTCCTACGGCTTTGCAGGAAGTGGCCTTTTGCGGTAGCACCTTTGTAATCTTCTATATTCTTTCTCTACTTCATCATCCGGCCGAATCGATTGCCGCTTGGACTATCGGCCAAAGACTTGAGGCTTTTGCTATTCTGCCTTTGGGGCCGCTCACTATGGCAGTGATGGTGGTAGTGGGGCAGAATGTCGGCTTTGGTCGCTTTGAGCGTGCTTGGAAGGCCACCTTAGGCGTTACTGGCTTGGCCTTTTGTCTTTTGTCTGTAGCTGCAGTGGCGCTCTATTTTTTTGCTGAGCCGTTAGCCAGAATATCTACCGATGATATTGTGACGCGCAAGATTTTAGTTAGCTATTTACAAATAGCCGCTTTTGCTCTGCCTTTTGGTGTGTTGGAAGAGATTTTCAATGGCGCCTTGCAAGCCCTGAATGATTGCCGCGTGCCCATGTATATCAGTGTATTTTTCAATTGGATTTTTGGTCTTTCGCTTTCTTATCTTCTTGCTGTAGAACTAGTCTACGGACCAAGTGGTGCCTGGATGGCCTCAACAATCACGATTGCCATTATTGCCATTGTGATTACCATGCGGTTTCTTACTAAATCGGAATGGCGCGGCCTATCGCCACTTGCAGGTAAGCTTAGGACCGTGCCAGTTGCAGCTGTTCCTCTACCCGTACCTGTGGAAGAAAATTTTGCCGATGAGCACATTAGTCGTGGAAAGAAAGCTCAAGAAATTGAACTGCCGAAGGATCTTTAGGGCGGATATGTTATTTCCGAATCGTATTCCTAACTCGTAAGCTAGTTCGATTCATCTAGTCGATAAGCACGTTCCATTTCAGAAAGTCGAGTGATTAGCTCAGAATGGCTCTGCACATGAAATATGTAACGCGGTATATCGTGTCCCGTACTCTTTGCCATGAATGGCTCACCCCAGAAACTCAATAGCGCTTCAGTCCTCTCTGATGAGCTGGTACCAGAAAGAATGAAAGATACATTCTCCTTGAGTGAACCCCAGTGCGGTGTCAAGACTTTTTCCTTTCCCACGCAACAGTTCACTTTCGGAAGCACCTCTTGCTCCCACAGATCCTTTTGTTTCGGATCAAGTACAAACTGTATAGATGTGACGAGATGATTCTCTACAGCGGGCTTAAGCATTTTATCGAATAAGGTTTGCGGTTTAAACATCATAAGACAAACATTGAACCAGATCATCTCACCCTGAGCGCGGCGAGAGAATTCCTCATTTGCGGTTCGCAGTTGCTGCGGCCCAATAAGTATCACATCTGGTGGCTTAATCGCAGCGGATAAACTTGTCACCTGCTTTTCAAGGCCTTCCCCTATTTCAAGAAGCTTGTCGCTCCTATTTTCACTTCGCAAGTCTCGTACCAATAACAGCGTCAGCAATACAAGCATCACTGCTAACACAACTTCTTGTTGTACAATATGAAGCATATGAAGAACCAGAGCCGTCATAGCAGCAATAACGCCAGCGATTAAATCCCAATCAAGACGCAATATTTTTTTCATTTCTCTTTAAATCTCAAGGATATATGCTCCATCGGCTTTATTACGGCCTTGTCTTTCGTCATCTTTTAGACGTTCTAATTCAACCCGGTTTCCAAGGTCTCCGGTGTTATGTAGATTGGTGTTAATAATATAGCCTGAATTGGCTGAGCCGTTAAATGATTAGATTGGACAATTTAGTGGCATTTCATCTATAGTTTTGAACGCTGGCATGAGAGAGCTTTTCTCCCCTGATAGCTGTCCTGCGATTAATTACTGCGAAAGCAATATCACCTAAAAACGGAGCTAAGCAATGAAGCCTGGAAGACATATCTGCACAGAGTGTAATTCTATCTATGAGGAGCCTAACGAG
Organism: Candidatus Obscuribacterales bacterium; assembly: GCA_038231015.1. Classification (GTDB taxonomy): domain Bacteria; phylum Cyanobacteriota; class Vampirovibrionia; order Obscuribacterales; family Obscuribacteraceae. The sequence goes on along the minus strand of JBBRMD010000051.1, from coordinate 1,798 downwards.
AAGCTCGATCCATCAAAATCATCCTTCGATGCATTGCCTGAAACCTGGAAATGTGAATGTGGGGCTGAGAAGGATAAGTTCCAATCTTGTAGTTGTGTCTCTCTCAACTCACCAGCCTCAGAGCACAAGCATGAAACTCACTGTGAGATTGAAGCGAAGTAAGAAGTAGATGAATGGCAGTACCAGGCTCTCTGAAGCATTGAAATTTGGTCCAACCATTTTGGACTATGTAATAAGTTTGAATCCACATGATTTTGAGAGACTTCGTAACCCATTTATGCAGCGAGTTATGCCAGTCCGCATTACTCTAAGAAGGCTGGCATTGATGGTCAACATTCCAGAGCAAGAATTTGTCGATAAGATCAATCTTCTCGCTGGACTTCCTCTAGAAAAAATCGATGCTAACTTAGCTCCTCCACCAGTTGCATGCACAAACCCGCCAGAATGGATGTCAGAAATTGACGACACCAAAATAAAGTGGGTCGACGTTTTGCTTGGTGATGAGAATTTAGAAGACCCTATGCCCCCAATCAATATCGCAGTTAATGGGTTGAAGCCAGGCGAAGTAATAGGAATCAAGCATAAATGGGAGCCACAGCCATTTTTCGATATATGGCATAAGCGTGGTTTTGAATATTGGACACAACAAGTGGCTGCAGACGAGTGGCATATTTTTGTCAGACGGCCGAGCTAATTTGGTGACTGTTCTTTCTGATATGGTGGCATTTTAGTTTAGACAAAAAAAAGAGAGAGCCGCTGGGGCCCTCTCTTCTTTTTGCAATCGGATTCAGGTAATTACTTACTTGATGCTAATTTCTTTAGCGGAGCGAACTTCTGTTTTTAGTGTGCGGGTTTTGGTGGAAGATACATGACCTTCGATTGAACCATGTGACACTGGAATGCGGATAGCAGCTTCCACTTTAGGCAAGCTGATAAAGAGCAAGCCTCTGTCTAGGCGAGCTTCAACATTTTCCCACAAGATTTCTGTTTCGAATTCGAATTCGCGTACCATCAATGTGGCAGGAAGTTCTCTGCGAAGGTAGCTTGCTTTTTCTTCGAACATTGTAGGTGTGCGCTTGGCGATTACTGTGAGGAAATTGCCTTCGATTTTCAGTTCAACATCATCAAGAACAACGCCTGGAAGAGCCAATTCGAGTACGAATTGATCGTCAAGTTCTAAGATGTCGGCGCTTGGAACATCATATTGATGTTGATCGAAGCGATAGATATCGTTGTTTAGACGATTTCTTACTGGCATGTGGAATTCTCTGTGTGTTTCGGACTGATAACCCTTGTAATTGCGATTGTAAAACATCGTTTTTCCTCGAGAGTGTCGTAATTTTGAACTTGAACCCGCTTCAAGACAGACTTGTGGTAAACAAGCCTAAAATTAGCTGTGAGCTAAGGTGCCGCAGAGTAAGTTCTGTGGCCGTCTTTAGAAGTGGTGTTGCTGTTCTGTGCTGGCTATGTTAGCGCGAAACTGGCTTAATATGCGGATTTTCGCAATTCGTTCGCCATTGCACTTGTGAACCTGAGAACCAGTTCATATTCACGGTTTGGCGACTTGGCATCTCGCAGCAGCCTGTGAAAAATCTCATGGACAGTAGTGTTCGTATATTTGGGTGAGGCTCTAAAGTCTGCCTAACATGTGGCCTTCCCCATCGGCAAGGTTGACTCACTCAGCGCTTAATTTATTAATTTCGCTTCTGCCGCTTTTATTTGCTGCTTGGCAGGGGTAATTGTCTTTGCCTGCGACTTTTTCAGTTTCTGTTGCGCGTTCTGGCTGGTCTTGCGGCTA
>JBBRMD010000050.1:0-44077 GCA_038231015.1 Candidatus Obscuribacterales bacterium | reverse complement strand
GCATATGCAAAAGCTATACGAACAGTGGCGCTACTCCGTCTCTTTTTTCACTTTTTATCAGTCGGACAACCGGCCGGTTTGGACCGGAATCACCGGCCGGTTTCGACTGGAATCGCTGGCCGGTTTGGTCCGGAATACTCACTTAATTATCGCGATGGTGTCAGGCTTGCTTTGCAGCATAAAGAGCATTGCGATAATGATAGTTCGAATGCTCAGGCTAGTTCGCAAACCTTCTCTTATCAGCCCGGCAAAATTTCTTTTTACGTTTATCTTCGCATGCTCGATTACCTAAACGCAGACACTGCCCAAGATCTTATTGGTTTTATGAGTGCTAACCGTGACCTTGTTGAGCGCTTGATCGGCGCGCAAACTAAAATTAGTGGTGCTAGTGTTGACGAGTCTGCTCAAGCTGGCAGTAACTGGAAAACTAAAATCAGATTTTGTATTGAGTCAGACGACTTGCTCTACAACTGCTTGCTAGAGGCGTTTTCGAGTGATCGGGAAAAATTTGTCAAAGCACGTGAACTGCTGCAATTGGTAAATTCCAACTGTCTAACTTTAGAAGAATCGCTGTTTTGGTCGCACGGTCAATCAGTTTCAGTCTAACTAATTATCTACTTTTATAACTAACTATCTGTCTTCTCGCCACAAGCCAAATTCTTTGTGCTCCCATTCGCGTTGTCGATCTAACTCGGCAACGTTGGCTTTAGGAGGGGGCGCTTGTGAGGTGGAGTCTTGCGTGCCCCGTGGCTTTTGTGCCCCTTCTTGGGTGGGTAAGGCGTCGATGATGGGGTTTGATTCATGAGGGGTCTGAGCCATCTCAGGATCTCTGATTAGATCGCCACTATCTTTCTCGTCTGCTGGTGCCCAATCTTGTTTTTCGGCAACAGGAGCCATTTGAGGATCGCCAATGGATTCATGTATTGGATCGAGAACTGCTACTTCTATGGCCTTAGTTTTGTCTACAATAATCTCAATTCTTCGATTGACAGCCATTCCTGGAATGTTGTCTTGACCGTTGGGCAGTTGATTGTTGGCCAATGGATGACTTTTACCCACTCCTACAGCCGTGACTTGCACATCTTCTAGCAAGCCCCTTTGGACAAACCATAGGCGTAGACGGTCAGCTCTTTCTTGGCTCAGTTTGCGGATGTAGGTATCAAATCCGAAGCTATCTGTGTGACATTCAATCACAACCGGATGCTCTTTCCATTGGCTGAGAGAGTCAACCAGTTTAAGTAAGGCCAATTCGCCACCAGGCATGAGCGAACTCTGGTCTGGATCAAATAAACGATCTGTAGAAATAACAACACGCTCGACAGTCGGTGTTTTTGAGAATTTTATGGAAGGCTCAGCCTTAGACACAGCCTGCGAATTTAAGACCGGCTCAGGCTTGGTTTTGCTGTGACTGTTGTGCGCAGTCTGACCGCTTTGAGCAGGCTTCACTATTCCGTTAACTGGTCGGGAAAAGCTCGCCTGGGCACTGGAGGGCTGTGTATTAAGGGGTTGTGAACTGGTCGGCCAAGCAAATGGTCTGCCACTTTTATGAGTGCTAGCTTGAGCTAAGGCTGCTGGTAGACAAAGTGCTTGCGAGCCAACAGTTGGCAGCCAAATAGTGGCAGCCAATAGAGCCGCCAACAGCATTGAATTACTTGGCTGAGTAAGGCCATTTTTCGATTGGGCAGTTTTCATGAGGTCATGATAGCAAATTAGATTGTTCAGCACTGCTTCTTAGAGCCAGTCTTAAGCGGATTCAATACAATGGCAGCTCTATTAGCAATAAATTTAGAGACGTGTATTTACTATAGAAAGTCGTTGCAACAAGAAAAATAAAAAGTATAAAACAACAAAGAGAGGGGCCAGTTCGAAAGAACCGACCCCTCTTTTGGTGTTGCTGTTAGTCGGGACGGAAGCCGGTCTTGGACGGGCTGTGATCCAGGGTGATGAACTGGCCGACAGTCCAGCCGTACTTGGAAGCTACCGCCAAGAACTTCTCCAGGCGAGCTGGCTCACCGGGAGTGTTGATCATGAAGTTGCCGATAGCACACCCGTGCATGAGAATCATCATGCCACCATCGGTGGAGGCAGAGTCTCCGTCGCGTCCGGCAATGACGAACTTGCGTTCATCGATGCGAGACCAGCCGAAGCGAGCGCGGTTGACATGCAGCCAGTAGTGGAAGCTGAGAGGCTTGCCAGGCTGCGGCTTGGAATGCCATTCATCGCCACCAACTTCGTAGCTGTGATTGACACCAGTCGAGACGCCGGCCTTGTCGTAGATCAGGTGTGAGCCCACCACGTTCTCCGGTTTGACGCCGAGTTCAGGTGCGACCGCGATGGCCAGTTCCTGATCACCGTTTGAGACAATCACGACGGTGACGCCAATCGATGCGAGCAGTTCGTTTTCTTCTTTGACCCCAGGGTAGGCCTTGTTGGCGTAGAGGGGGGCGAACGCAGTTACCTGCGCCAGCTTCTCTGCCTTCGACAGACCGACTTGGCTGGGCCAATAAACGTTGGTCCAGAAGTCCATCATGGCGATGCCGTCACCACCATCTTCTTTGTTGAGCCAGAGGCGCAGAGCCTCGTGGGGAGCCTGGCTCAAGCTGAATTTGGACGAGTTGCCACTCTGGCAAGCTTTCTTGATGCCATTCAGCAGCCGAGCAGTAAAGCTTTTGGCGGCTTGCTGAGAGTTTTGGCGCTTATCCAGGTAGTTGGCGATGGCAGTCAACTGCTTCTCCGTGAACTTGCCGTTGTCGGCTCGCCACTTGAAGAAGAAAGTGAAGATGTCGCCGGCACCCTGAGTTTTGTCGACATCCTTGAGCCAGAAAACTTGCCGACCAGCCGCCAATTCGCAGGCTACCCAGTGGCGAAATTCATCTGAGCGAAAGTAGTCGAGGCGTTGTTGGCTGGTCATGCGAGCGGCTTTGGCGTTGCCACTGTCGATGCTGCCGCCGGCCACTGAGTAAAGCTTGTCTTGGGCAGCGTCGAGGGCGACGATGGCGGCGACTGTGTTTTGCAGATCTTTTGGGTTGATCATATTTGTCTCCAGTTAAAGTGACCCGCTTTTAGGCAGGTGAAATGAAAGAGAAGGCTTATCTAAACTGCTTTCGCAGGAGCTATTGAGCGGTAAAGGAGTGTTCTGCTTTAGATGCTGATAGCTGATGGCCTGTTAGAAAAGTTGTGAGAGATATGATCTGAGCCTAGTTATCTTTAGGGTCACAAGGCAATGGTCTTGAGCTTTCTTTGTTTCGTTTTAGTTGCCTTGAGAAACTAGATCAACTAGTTTAATTAGCGCTAGCTAATCTAGTTCTGTTTGACCGCCAGGTAGGAAAAGCCCATTGCTGAGGGCTTCACACCTGCAGATCAGAGTGAAACTGTGAGAATCGCTTGGCGAACAGCTTCTGCCAATTCCTCTTCGGCTCTGGCCAACTTGTCGATAGCATGTTCGACCGAGTCTTGGTTGGCCAAAGTCACAGAGGGAGAGCCATCGCCTTCGTCACTTTTCGCCAGAGCAACTTGGCTCTCGCTCAGGGTGATCTGGCCGAGATTGGCCAAAACTGCCAGTTGGCGGTCGATTTCTTCGCTATTTCTCAGGCCGGTTTGAGTGGCGAGCAGGCGCTTCAGTTGTGTGATTGCTGATCGGCGACCGACAGCGGCCAGCACTGCCAGAATTGAGGCTTGCATAGCGACAACTTGAGGGCTGCTAATGCCCTGGTTGCTCTCAACCTGCAGAGCTTCCGGGCGCAGCGAAATGATTGCACCTTTGTGGGCACCGACCGGCTGAACGAGAATGCGCTCTGCTTCGACACCGGTGACAATGCCGTGAGTTTTGGGCGAGACATTGAGCCAGGATAGCTCTTTGATGCGCACCACTGTGCCGGGCTTGAACTGTTCGTGCTGGTAAGTGGCGACGACACGCAGTTCGTTAGGGTAGAGTTCGAAGGTGCGCTCGCAGGCGTCGCTTTCGACTACTTCGATGTCTTCAGCGCGCACCGAGATGTAAGCACCGTTGATGAACTGAACGAAGCCGTGAGCGGCACACTTGAGGTGCTTGTGCTGCAAAATCGCCACTTTGGCGCCGACTTTCAGAGCGCGGGGATTGCCGCCGGAAGGTGCTGCAACCTCGGTAATTGAGAGGGTTTGAGGGGTCATATGGGGTTCCTGTTGTTGTTGCTCATGAATTGCCATGAATATTTCACCAAGCTTCTGCTTCTTTTCTTCGACCTAACCTCGAATGGTTCAATGTGAACCTAGTATTGAGCGGAACTCTGATCTGAGAGCGCTTAAGAGGCTGGCGTTGCGGCAGGATTGAATTTTGTTGGTCTGGAGGTAAGTTCTTGGTTGAAGGATGAATATTAAATGGCAAGTAAACCTAACCGCGTAAAGCTATGCTGTTCAAGCCGTTCGCTCTTTTGAAGCCTAAAACACCGTTCACCATTGCTAGAAGCTAGCGCTAACTTTAACGAAAGCAAAACCCCTAATCGGAGGTGTGATAATAGTTCAGCTCGTTTGGCTCAAATATGTATAAAAAGAGAAGCTTCTGTGCCGTCCTATTGCCCTTCGCCAAATTTGAAATTTCGCCGTCTACTACGGTTGGCCTCTTTTTCTGTGGCTTTGACTTCGATAGTGTCCCTGACCTGCGACAGGCCGTCATTCGCTAGTGAGAAAGCCTTTTCGGCAAAGCAATCTTCGATTTCAGTTGGCGTTTCTGTTTGTTATTTGACCAGTCAAGCTGTTCGCGTTGATTTCGGCAATGACAAAGTCTATCTTGTCGCTAAAGCGCCAAGCTGGAAAGTGGTTTTGTACAACAGTGTGACCAAGTGCGGCATGGAGATGAGCTACGCTCGGTGGCTTGCTCATCATCCAAAATGGAACCACGGCAAAGACGTTGATTGGGTGCCGCGTGAACGCTTGCTGAAAGTGGGTTCGCCGGTTATAGACGGGCGAAAGTGCACCGATTATGTCTTAGCTGAAATGTCGCCCTCTGGCCGCCTCGCGCCTAAAGCCGGAGGCAACAAAGGCCACTTTATCGTGGCGCAAGTAGAGGGCGTGGCACCGCAAGCTCTGCATATCCTGCAGCGCACTGTAGACATGCCGCAGGTGACTGATTTCCCGTTGCGACTTACTATAAATGGCAAGTCCCGACCTGTAGAAGGTATGAGATGGTCTATGGGCGGCGATTCTCACCTGCTTTCGACTTCCTCCATTAAGACTGTCGCTGTGCCATCTTCGATTTTTCTCTATCCCAAAAGCTTTAAGCCTATGGCATTCGAAACCGAGATACTTTACGACTCGAAGACTATGAACAGTAATGTAGAACAGTTTTTGAACGCCTTTCAGTAAAAAAGACGTGACACCAAATGTGGAGTCACGTCTTTTCGTTTCAATGCCTTTGATAGCGGCCTTATTTATTGCCCTGGCGTGGCAGTTGGAGCTGCTCCAGGTGTTCCCGGTGCCCCGGGGGCAGCTCCTGGTACGGCTCCGGGAGCGCTTGGTGCTCCTGCTGGGTAGGTCGTTCCCGCTGGGTAAGTTGTTCCGCCTGGGTAGGTCGTTCCGCTTGGGTACGTAGTGCCGCCAGGATAGGTTGTACCACCGGGATAGGTTGTTCCTGGTGGTTGCGCTTGGTTCGGATCAACGGCTTGGGTAGGTTGCACCGGCTGTGCTAATGAGGGGGCAGGATTAACAGTCTGCGCGGGATTGGACAGAGGAGTTGAACTTGGGGGTAACGTCGGAGTTGCCGTCTGACTAGGCTGTGGTGTCGCCAAAGGGCTGGATACCGCGCCAGGTTGACCAGGCTGCGAAGGCATTGCTGGCATCGCTGGAACTTTGTCTTTGGTCATGTAGAGGAAACCGAATACAGCAACACATGCCAAAATCATGACAACCATGATTATCTGGTAACCGCCGCCTTGCGAACTATCGCCGCTAGCTGAGGGCGACTGATAAGTCGTAGTTGGCGCTGTTGGCGCTGGCGCACCGTTGTTCTGATAAGAAGCGTAGTTCTTCATCCACTGCGGCACATCAGCCCCTTGCTGTTGTGCCTGTTGGGCCTGGGCGGCGGCCTCTACTTGGCTCGCTGTTGGCGGCGTCATGCCCGAATTGGTTATACGTCCGATAGAACCACTCGGTGTGATTGGCGCAACTGGGGTTATAGAAGTACTAGATGTACTTGGATTGCCTGCAATTGGGCTCTTCAAAGTAGAAGGAGTCGGAATAGCGTTTAGCTGTTCGCTCAAACTTGGTGAAGATTTTTCCTCGTCCATGAGACCGCCTCCAAAATGTAACCCTTAGTTTAATAAGAACTAACCTGTTAGATCAAGGGTTATCGACCTCAAGTACACATTTCAAAGTGCCGAAATAGTTTACGAATGCTCGAAAAACAGTGAAAACTTGGTAAAGGGTGGTAACTATGTAATAGATTGTCTACTGGGCTTACTATTTTGGCAATGAAAGATCGCTGGCAGAATTACAAGAACTCGGCCGAGAAAGCTCAGTCGGAAGGTAAGTACGAATATGCCGAAAACCTTTGGTATGCGGCCCTCGAAGAAAGCAAAGAGTTTGGGGCGACCGATCGTAGGCGGGCTTTGTCTTTAGAGCGCCTTTGTGAATGTCTCTGGTTTCAAGAAAAGTTCAAAGATGCTGAGCCCATGGCTCAAGAGTTAGTTGTAATTTACACAAAAGTTTTTGGTTCAGAGCATGTCGACGTTGCTGGCATGCAGGCTAACCTTGGATTGCTCTATGTTGTTATGCAAAAAGAAGAGTTGGCTGAACCCATTCTGCTTAAATCGCTCAATATTAAAAAACGGGTTCTCGGTCTCTCACATCCTGATGTGCTCAAGCTGCAAACTACCTACGACGATGTCATTCAGAAACTCAAAAACAAAGGTTCGGCTCCTGCTGTAGTTACAGCGCGTCAATGGTCTAAGACTGGTCGCTTTGAAGCATTGAAGCCACCAGTTAGTGCTCCTGCTCCCCAAAAAGTGTTGTCTGCCGATGAAGCGATGGCGCTTTGGGAGCCTCTCTATCAGGCTGGCAAAGAAGCACTGGGCGCGGGTGATTGGGCGAAAGCTGAAGAGCGTCTGTCTAAGGGTCTTGATATTGCTCAGGCCTTTGGTGAAACAGACCATCGTCTCTGCCTTACTCTCGAAGGTCTAGCCAAATCTCTAGGCTCGCAAGATCGCAACCAACAGGCCGCACCGCTTTTAGAGAGAGTGCACCAAGCCAAAGTGCGAGTTTTTGGTCCACATCATAGCGTGGTGGCTGAGTCTGCTGATAGTCTGGCACGTTGCTATTACTATTGTGGTAACTATGGTGCTGCCGAAAAATGTGCTCTAGAAAGCTGCGCTATTTACGAGAAAATGTTTGGTCCTGAGCATCTAAGTGTTGCTACATGTTTGGGCAACATCGCCATGCTTTACTTCGTCCACAAGAAAATGCTTGAGGCTGAAACTGCTTACAAGCGCTGCCTGGCAATTCGCACCAAAGTGCAGGGTGCAGGCCACGCTGATACAGTGAAAGTTCTACACAACTATGCTAACCTGCTTCGTCAGACCCACCGTGAAGACGAAGCTGACCACCTGCAGGCTTGCGCTACTGGTTTTGTTACTGGAAGTTGGAAGGTAATTGAAGTTGCCCGAGAAGATTCACTTGATCCAGTCTCAGACAATTGCGCAACATGTGGTGCCAGCCTGGATGGCTATTACAAATGCAACATTTGTGGCGCAGACGTTCTTGCTCCGAGTAACAAGGTAAATGAGCGGTGAGCCAGATAACTTAGGAAAAGTTGATCTGGTTGGCCAGGTTGTTGATCAAAAGTACAAAGTTTTAGCTCTATTAGGTCGCGGTGGCATGGGCGCAGTTTATCTCGCCCACCATTTGCGATTGAACAAGAACGTCGCCTTAAAAACTTTTGTCAGTGCAAGTTTGAGTGATGATATCAGACTGCGTTTTAAGCGCGAAGCTCAGTCAATAGCTAAGCTGCAGCAGAAGAATATTGTTCAGATTTTTGACTTTGGTGTTGCTGATGGTGGCTTGCCTTATTACACGATGGAACACCTCGATGGCGAATCAGTAAGCGAACGTCTTGAGCGCAAAGGTGTTCTTGATGCTGAAGAAGCTCTATACGTATTCTCTGAGCTCTGCCAGGGTCTAGCCTATTGTCACAAAAATGGTGTAATACACCGCGATATCAAACCAGGCAATATTTTTCTGGAATTGCGCAGTAGCACTAATGACAGTATTGCTGCAGTAAAGTTAGTTGATTTTGGTATTGTCACCCTCACTGACAATGCCGTTCTACCCAATCAAAAATTGACGGCTGCCGGAACAGTGTTTGGCAGTCCGCTCTACATGAGCCCTGAGCAGTCGATGGGTAGGCCTGTTGACGCACGGGCCGATATTTATTCTAGTGGATGCGCTCTTTTTGAGATGCTCACCGGTAAGCCGCCTTTTCGCGCGGCTAGTGCCTTGGCTACCATGCTTTGTCACCAAGAAGTACTAGCGCCCAGCCTTGCATCTGTTAGAGGCGATCGGGATTATCCGCAATGGTTAGAGGCTTTGGTTGCTCGTCTGCTTACCAAAGATCCCTCCCATCGTTTGCAGTCGATGGACGAAGCGCTAGATATTATTTCTAGTTATGAACGTTCTGATGGTCATTCTTCTAAATCTGAAATTGACAGCCAGTCTGCAATTCGGCCAGTATTCGAAATTATTATGGCACTTGGGGCTCTTTTTCTCTTGGTTGGGGTTGGCCTTGTTGTCTACGCATCATGGCGGCCAACAGAGCCAGTTGCTCAGGTACAGAAAAAGTCAATTGAACCGCTTTCTTTAAGTCAATATCGACTACCAGCAAGACGAAAGGGCTTCATTTATTTTCGCTTTCCCCAAAGTGAAATCGGTAAAATTGGTCAAGGAAATGACAGAAAATTTGTTGCGGCTTGCGGCGATGTGGAAATTCCTGAAGGCGCCTTTGTGTTTTTCCGCGCTGGTATTGCAACTTATGAAAAACCAGAATTGTTAAAGGGCTTTGCTGCCGATGACCTGCACGCGTTGATTTTTGATGATGACGTCTCTGTTCAGTGGAATGACAGAACGGCGCACAATATGGAACATTTAACTTCTTTGAAAAAAGTTATCTTTCGCGGTAGTAAGTTTTCTCTTGCTGCCGTAAATAGTCTTAATAAGTTGCCAAATTTAGTCGATTTGGGCTTGGCCGATTCTAGTCTAACAACAGATGAAATATTGAAATTAAACTGTTTACCACGTTTGCAGAGCTTGGTGGTTAGCGGATTGAAGAATGTCAGACCATTGCTGGTGGTACTCGCTGGCAGCAAAAACTTATTTCACTTAACTGCCCAAAATAGTCATATAAACGACAGCGATATGGCGATTGTTTGCACCATGCATAGCCTCATTCACTTGAATTTTGAAGTCAACGATGTCACGGCTGCTGGTATCAAAAACCTCGTAAAACTATCCGATCTTAGAGAATTGAACTTGTCAGAAAATCCTATAGATACTAGTGCACTCTCGACGATGCTTAAGCTTCAACCAACTATGCGGGTCTCGATGCCGAGTACTTTTTGGACGGCAAAGACTTACTATCCAATGGCTAAGCGATTTGGTCCAACTAAAGTTAATACTGTACCTGCTGAATTTACTGAAAAGCCTTAGGGCAATTTTCATTGCTGACTTGCCCCTAAAAAGCCCAACTTCTTAGATACAGTGATCATAGTGCATAAGCGATCTGTGCTTCTTAAGGCCCATTGCTGACGGTGTTCCAAATAATTTTATTGAACGATCAAGGTGATCGTTTTAATTGCTGCGCTTCGACTGCTTTGGCTTTCGTTGTGCAGCTTTTTGTTTTGCGCCACCACCGGCGGTATCGCTGCGCTAATTGTTTTGATTTGTAATAGCTAGTCTTGGCTCTAGGGCGAGAAGGCCTAATCTCTACGTGTGGCAGCTCTGCTATCTGGCTTGGTTAGCTGGTTGTACAGCTCTGTCTGCGTTTCGCTCGCTGCGATAGCACCGCTAAGTAAATTTCAATTTCCTTTCTAATTTGCAGTCGGGAAAACACGCATAGTTGATAAGTTATAGAGGCTTTATTTAGGGTGTTCTTTATAACTCCAACCTCATACACCCGAAATTCAAACAACCCTTTAAAAAAAAGCTCTATCTCATTTCAAGCCCAAATTCTTCGACAGCGTGCTGCCGAGGATTTTGCCACCTCAATTTCTGCCGATTTTATCGACTGAACGAAAGCGCCTTCAGCGCTGGTTCAACGTTAAGGAGAATTTTCATGGCTCTCTTTTTCGATTTGCTTCCGGCGGTGTTTGTGGCACTGCTTGCTTTCTTGCCTCTGGGCATCATCATCGTTTTGTGCAAAAAGGAAAAATTGTGAATCAATTCAATGGCTTCCCCTCCACCCTCCGTCACGTTGCCATTCTCGGTCGCTCGGTCTGTGCTGAGTCGCGCAGTCGTTGGCAAGACATCAGCTCCAACTATCAGTGGCATGACCTCAACCAGTTTGCGTGCGCTGTGCGCGGTGTCGAACGGCTAGACCCGCCGCTGGTAATGTCGACTTTCTTCACCAGCGAGGCCGAAGCAATGATGATGTCGTTACCGAACTCGTTTTGGTTCTTCAACGTCATGCATTACGCGGCCGGATATCCGACAACGGCTGGCCTGATCGACAAGCACATTCTCGACCGAGTCTTCGACCATCTGCGAAGCCGGCTCGCGACTGTCTACGATTTGGAAAAAGCGATCGACCAACTCTCTGCCAGTGAGTTGGCGGTGCGAGTAGCTGAAGGTGTGATCGTCTTCAAGAGCCAGTCTTGGCAGCATCTCAACGGGGCCGAGCTGGTTTTCAACGTCATCTTTCAGCCGAAGGCTTGAGATTTGGCTTTCGATATTTTTTAGCAGTCTGTGAACAAGGAGAATCTATGTTTGTCGTGAAGATGTCCAATGGCCGCGGTATTACTGAGTGGTATCGCAGTCTCGCCTATCGCGATCAAGAGCAATCGAAAGAACTGGCGCGCAAGTTTCCCACTGAAGAAGCCGCGCAGACCCAAGCACGCTTCTGCCAAGATCAGGCAAGCTGCTTCTCGGGCGCTTACTTCGATGAAGGCAAAGGTCGCTACAACTTGGTGGCCACTGTCGAAAGCGTATAGAAACGCATATCTAACCCTGGGAACAACATGAAATGCCGTTCGGCAAGCCTACTGGTTGGCGCGGCCGGTTCGGTCGTCAGGCCACGCGGATCGCTTACCAGGAGAATCGCTTCGTCAGTCTGGCCAACCATGGTCGGCTCGACTTCTGCGAGCGCTTGGGCCACGGCTGCTATGCCCTGTCGCCTCTCAACTGACCGCTTCAAAAATAACTGAAGACGTAGAAACAGCGGCAAGCGTTGGGCTTGCTGCTGAGCAACACAATTTATATACAGAAAGAAAAGAAATGATCTCCTCCGCCTCCATCCAAACCGTCCTCGCTCAAGCAACCCAGAACTTCGCCGCCGGCGAGAAGTTCGAGCAGGGCAAAGCCATCGATGAAGCGCGTTTTCACTACGGAGTGGCCTTGGCCAGCTTGGAAGTGATCGCCTCTATCGGTACCAGTGGCCAGTACTGCGTAGCCACTCCGTGTCTTGGAGTGATCACTTCCGACTGCCCCGATGTGCTCTTTCGCGTCTGCCAGTCGCTGGCGCGTTTGCATGACCGCATCGGTCGCATCGAGCTGACCAAGCTCAACACCACGGTAGCGGCTCGTCACCTGGCTGCTGCCCAAGCCGGTTACGAAGCTCACACCGTCAATGGTGTCAAAGCGTTCGAGCTGTCGGTCTTGCTGGCCGAAGCGCATGTTCGCGGTGGCAATGCCGAAGGCGGTTTGTTGGCTGCCAAATCTGCTGTTCGCGTCATCGAGAAAGTGGTCGGCTATTGCAGCCCTTCGGTTGTCTATGCCTACTACTGGCTCTATCGCAGCGAGTCGATGCTCTTGAACTGCGATTCTGCAGCAGCTGCTGCTGACCGCATGCTGGCCTTGCTCGACGCCAATCCCGACGTCATCAACAGTGGCACTGCCAACTTGCTGCGGCGGGAAGTCTCTCAACTCACCTTCTGATTGGTGCAACATACTGGAGCTTTCATGACTGCTAAAATTTTCGAATTCAAGCGAGTGCCTGCTTCGCCGATGCACACGCAATATGTGCTGGTGCAAGAAGCGTTCAACTGGGCCTGCGCCTTGCAGCTGCGTGGCTGGGCCTTGTCGAGCCACGAAAAGATCGAAGCGGCCACCTGCATCACCTTGCCGGTTGATGAGCAGATTGCTCGCGCTCAAGAAGTCGTCAACGTCAAGTACGACGCCCAGCTGGCTGAGCAAAAAGCGCGCAAAATCGGCGAGACTTTGCTCTACCGGCGCGCCGAATTCACGGACGAGCAGAACTTTCAGCTGCGTCTGCTGCACGCGCTGGAAGCCGAAATCTGCGCCATCGAGGTGCAGTTGCTTTGCGCCGAGTGCGTCGCCGATGCCGCTGAACGCGATGGTCAGACTCGTCCCGTCGGTGAATTCCAGTTTCTCCAGGTCAAGCTCCGTACCAAGAGCAGCGCGGCCGCCACTCTGCGAGCCAAGCAAGCGATTCAAGACCAACCAATTTCGACCAACCAACTCAACGAAAGAAAATCATGACCAACGACAGCTTTTACAGCCACTATCCGTTCTTCACGCCGCCGCCGGAAAGCGCCCAAGATGTGCAAGATTGCGAAGAAGATGCGCGCGCACAAGTTCGTGCAGATGTCCGTGCGATTCTGGCAGGCATGAGCCTCCCGAAGTTCGACTTCGTTGCCGACCGGGCCACTTCGCCAATCTGGTACGACCGCGAAACCGGAACGATCAGCTTTGGCATCGTGCCGCCCACCTCCCCCGTTCAGCCTCTCGTTGACGTGTGGGCACTGGCCAACCACTTTGGCCTGCCCCGCGCCGGCTAATTGAGCATTTTGCTAAGGCTTGTGGCTAAAGCATCTGGCTAGAACAACTGGATAAAGCTTTTGGCTAAAGCCTTCAGCGTCAAGCTGCCAGGCTAGTTCGCTGACTAATATTCAAAGGAGTTATCATGCAATACATGCGCATTTGTTCCAGAGCATCGCTGCCTGGACACATCGTCTCCAAGGCCTCTATGCCGCGTGTTTTCTTCTCGCAGACCGTCGGCCTCAAACCCGGCGACAGCGAAGTTCTCTTCAAGTACCGCACGGCCCTTGCCGCGCGCCATCTCGGCGAACATTTGCAGGTGGCCAAGAACGGCACCTACTTCAGCTCGCTGGGCATCAATCTCTGGGAGCTGATTCTGCAATCGTGCGCTAGTGAGCAGTACATCTCCGGTGAATCGGTGGTGGCACTGATCGACGACATTGGCCGTCGGCTCAAGCAGGATGGCTTGCCTCCACTGGAAGGCGAAAGCACCCGGCACTGCTTGCGAGATTTGAGCCTTCCTCAGTTGGCGGTCATTCGGGAAGCCTTGGTGGCATCCAGCTTTACGCTTTCCGAGCTGACCACCGCTGAAAAGCGCATGACCTGGCTCGGCCATCCGGAATGGTTGGCTGAAGACAGCACCACAGCCGTTTCGCTGCGCGCGCTGCTGATGGCTCGGCGCTCCAAGTCGAACCAGTTTTCGTGAAGTAGAAGCTCAAGATTTGCTCTCAGAGCAAATCTTGATGTGTAACAAGTTGCTTATGTGCAACTAAGAAGTGTCCAGATTGGGCACTTCTACCTAACTTGAGAAACAAACCATGCCTGCAATCTTCTGGTCTATCGTTCTGCTGCTCTTCACAGTGGCCGGCTTCCTCCTCATGTGGCTCTATTTACAGGTCTCCGATTCGCGCTTCATCACCAAGAAGCGGCGGAACACGCGGCGCTACGTTTGCCTCAATCCACATTGGCGGGTGAAGGGGATGTTCGAATGGTTCGTGGGGCCACCGAACATCCAACGTGTTCTGGCGAACCTGCCAGTCGAGTTGGAAGAACTCGATGTCGGCAATTCAGATATCGAAGACTTTCCGGCGCCCTTGCCTGCAGGTTTAAAAATACTGTCAGCCCGCGATTGTCGCAATTTGAAAACGGTGCGGCCTTTGCCCGATTCGATCGAAGCTCTCGACTTCTGGGGCTGCGAGAAGCTGGAGCAACTGCCGGCTAGTCTGCCGTCTGCGCTCAGGGAGCTGTTTGTAGTGGGCACGGCATTGCGGTCGCTGCCCAAACTTCCTGCTAACCTGCAAGAACTCGATGCTCGTTGTTCGAGGCAGCTCGCTGTGCTGCACTGCGAGTGGCCCGAGTTTCGCCAAATGCCCTTCTCGCCCAGCGGCAGCTTGCATTGGCTGAATCTCTGCAATACGCCTGCGGCGGCGACCATCACTGGCAACCTGCCGGCGGCCGTGATCAACCAAATCAGGGAAGAAGGCGTCGCTGGCTGGCGTATAAACAAGCTTGCCGGAGCCTACCAATACGCTGGTGAGCTAATGCCGCGGCCGGTGTTCCTTTAGTCGTTCAACTGCAAACACTGGTAAACGCTTTTAACCGCTTGAAACTGAAAGGATTGATATGCAGAAGCTCTTCTCAGTGGTGCGTTTCGTGCTGCTCATGGTTGTGGCCTGGTTCGCATCCCAGAGTGATTCTCGACCGAGCCTGTCGGGCTTTTTGGCGGTCTGTATCGCCTTGATGTGCTTCATCCTCTTCGGCGTGCTCGGCCACTTCATTGCCTATCGGCGGCTCTGCTGGCGCCTCGGTGTGGCCCACGAAATCTGGGCCAACGCCGATCGCTTCGAGAACTTGCGTTTCATGCGCTGGGAGACGTTTCCCTATTGGGCGCTCGCTCGCTGGCGTGAGCCGACCTATGCACTTTATATCGTGCGTGGATTCTTCGGTACTCTGCGCGGCTGGTGGGTGTGGCAGTGTATCTATGAGGTCGTCCTCGCCTGCGTGGTTGTTGTTGGCTTGACCTACACCCTGGTCCCCGCCTTCGTAGACTGGTCAATGCTTCCTGTGGGTGTGGCTGCTGTCATCGTTCTCGCCAGCAATCGCGCTTTTGCCATCTACGATCCGTCCAAGTTTTTCTCGTAAAGGCTGAAAATATATGCAAATTTCGAATGGACAACGCGAGCGGCAGGTCCTCTTCCTGCTTGCTTTCTTTCTCATCACCATCGCTGCTGTTCTGTTGCTGCCACCGGTGGCACAGACGCTCGGCTATCACAACTTCGCCGACAGTCGCACTGTTTGCGGTGTGAACAACTTTGGCAACGTCGCTTCGAATGGCGCGATTTTGCTGGGTGGTCTGAGCGGCTTGTTCTTGCTGTTCTTCTCGGCCAAGCGGCACCACGCATTCGCCAGCAGGGATGAATGGTGGCCGTACTTCTTCGTCTTCCTCGGCGCCACGCTTATCGCGGTGGGTTCGGCCTACTACCACTATCAACCCAACAACCAAACGCTGATTTGGGACCGACTGCCGATGGCCATCATGTTCATGGCGATGTTTGGAGCCGTCGTGGCCGAGCGCATCTCTCTGGCGGCCGCCAAAATACTCACTGCACCGCTGGTAGTGCTTGGCGTAGCTAGTGTGGTGGGTTGGGCACTTAGCGAAGGTCGAGGAAGTGGCGATCTGCGCTTCTATGCTGTGGTTCAGTTCTTTCCGATGTTGGCGACTCCGCTCATTCTCTGGCTCTTTCCTGCGCGCTACTCGGGCCAGAGTTATTTGGTGGGATCGATTGCTTGGTATGCGCTGGCCAAGGTCTTTGAGATGCTTGATTGGCAGGTCTTCGTGGCAACCTCTGGCTCGGTCAGCGGACACACCATTAAGCACATGCTGTGCGGGCTCTCAATTTATTGGTTGGTGCTGATGTTGAAGCGTCGCCAACTGGTGGTGGCCTGAAGATTGCTTCTTCATTGGTTGAATATTGATTGATCGTTGATTGTAGAAGGCCCGGAGGACTCTTGCGAGTTTCCGGGCTTTCTTCTTTTTTTTGCTTAAAGTTCCTAATTCTTAGTCGTCTTATTTTTGTCAAAATTGCTAATAGACCGGTCTGCTAGAAATTGATTTAAAAAAATTTGCAGCGTTTTGCTTGGTTGTATACCTCAGGCGCGCTTATCTCTGCCGTCCAGGCGATCCATGCGATGTTCCAGTTTTACCAATCGCTTTTCTAATTTACCGACGTTGTTCTCTGATGCGCCAAATAGAGCAGCAATACCATCGAGTTTGGTCGATACTTCAGTACGAAATTCTTTGATTTCATCGAGTTTGGTCGATACTTCGGTACGAAACTCTTTGATTTCGCTGAATTCTTGAGTTACTTCTGAGCGAAATTTATGAATTTCTCCGACTGCTTCACTAAAATTGGTATTAGTCTGTTCGATTCCTTTCGAAACAAGCTGGAATCCGGCTCGCATCTCGTCTCTAAGCATATCCATTAGTTGTTCGTCGGCATTCATATTTTCACCTCGCTTTACCTACAATACTAACAACGTCGAAACGGTGTCAAGAGTTCAACTGATTGAGATTAATTGGCAGGGAATTGCCACTTGAATGTTTATATCTTGTCACTCTGGTATGCTCCAATGTGATGATCAAATTTGCTCTGGTAGCTGACTCACATCTAGGTCCAGAAAAAATGTACGAGGGGCAAATCCGCAAGCTCTCGCGCAATACGCTGCCTTATTTGAACGAATTGGGCGAAGAACTCAAAGCTCTACACAAACCAAATTTTGTTGTGCAGCTCGGTGATCTCATTGAAGATTCTTCGTCGCAAGCTGACGACATCAGTAATTTTCAACTGGGGCTGAATTGCTTCGATGGCCTGCCTATGCCAGTCTTAAACGTCATAGGCAATCACGATCAAATACATTTGAGCGATAGCGAGCTGGGCAGATTAACACAACGAGAGAAGTTGTTTTATTCGCAAGACTTAAATGGAATGCATTGTGTGGTGCTATTTTCTTCTTCTGTAGAGCATACCGATATTACTATTAGTGCCGAGCAGCGCTCTTGGCTGCAAGCTGATCTTGCTGCTACAGCGAAGCCAACTCTAATTTTTTTGCACCATCCATTAGATGACCAAGACCTTAGTGGCAATGTCTGGTTTGAGAAATATCCAGATTATTGCTTCGTGGAAGACCGGCATCAGGTGCGGGATATTCTCGCTTCTTCAGGGAAAGTCTGTGCTGTCTTCAATGGTCATGTTCACCGCAACAATCTTTCTACCATTGATGGCATTCACTACATAACCGTGCAGTCGTTGGTAGAGAAAGTCGGTGAGCCAGATCTTGCTAGTCGTGCTTTCGCCACCGCTACCGTTGATGGAAATAGGCTGGTTCTCGATGTGCATGGTGAAGATGCCGTGCATTACGACGTGCCACTGCTATTGCCGTAATTTGTCTGCTTGGCTGGAAGAGCTCGGATGTCAAGAGTGAAGGGTAATAAAAAAGTTGTCTAGATTGAAATTGCACTAAAAAGCAAAGCGAAATATTCAAAATTGGTAGAAATAAGTGTGCGCAGCATGTAGACAAAATCCAAGTTTTTACTTGAATAATTGCCCACATGCCACGCTTTCTTATTTATGCCGCTGTTGCTTTTGTGGCAAAGAGCAGCACACCTTGCTTGATGCGCTCGGTGCGTTCTTTCACCGAGGCGATTTGTTTGAGCACTGCGCCGCTCTCGATGTCTGCCTGCAGGAGAGCAAGCTGTTCTTGGAAGAGTGCCGCGTTCTTTTGGCAGAGAGCAAAGAGCGAGTCGCCGCTGCGCCAGTCTTCTTGCATTGGACCTTGCGGATCGAGACTTGCTGCAGTCCAGTAAGTTGACTCAAGCGGCTCTACACGCGCATTGCCGTGGCTCGCTTGCAGTAGTTGCACCATCGATTCTTCGGGCAAGAAGCGTGAAGCGAGTTTGTCTGCTGCATCGGCGAAGTACTTGTAGTACCACATGCAACCGGCATCGGCAGACATTTGTTCGCGAGAACAGGTGACGATGATGATGTTTCCGCCGGGTGCAAGGATTTTTGCAACGTCGGCGAAAACGGCCTGCGTAGCGACTCGTAGTTCTTCTTCGCTTTGGTGCGGCAGGTGCTGCAAGACATAACTGAACAAGACGACGTCGAAACTGTTGGCAGCAAATGGCAGCGCGCGAATATCGGCACAGACCAAATCAGCTGCATTGCCAAGCTTCTCGCGCGTCTTGTCCAAACCTGTGCGGGAAGCATCGACGCCAGTGAGTAAATCGAAGCCAGCTTGCTTCAGTGCTTGCAGGTGCACTCCGGTGCCGCATCCAGCATCGAGAATGCGTGGTTGTCTAGCGCTGTCCGGATACTGTTGATGCAAGAAACGGATGATTTGCTCGCTGCCTACTGCCATGCGTGTCTTGTCGTAGTCGCTGTGAGTTCTTTCATACTTCTCGTAGCTGCTGCCTGTGGTCGTGCCTGTGGCTGCACTTTTTGTTGCTGTTGTTGTTGTACTTATTGTCATCGCGGGTCTCCTTAGTTGCATATCTGCAGGCATGAAAAAAGCCACTTGAAACCTTCACGCATGAGAAAGCGAGAAAAATTGCAGGAGTAGCTGTAGGGATGAATTTAAAAGTTTATTTGTTAGTTTTGTTTTCGAGAGAATAAAAGATACGCGCAGTATCTTCGACTAGCTCATCTCAGTTCAATGCTAGGGGACGGACATCTGATTAATCCTCTGCCAGATTGCCTTTTGGGTGTTGTGATTGTGCTCATTTTGGCTGGGCAAAGCTGCGCTATCTAGCGCTATCTTTTATTTCTGCCAGCAATTGCTGTTGCGGCGAGCTTGTCATGTGGATTGGCTAGGCATGCAATTCTCGCAATTTCGAGCAAAGTCTTTTATTTCTGGCCGATTCTTTTATTTCTGGCCGATTCTTTTATTTCTGGCGAATTCGTTTATTTCTGGCGGAGCCAGGCGCGCCATTTGGGATAAGTGGCAAAGATGACACTGCCAGCGCAGAGGGGCCAGGAGCCGGTCATCATGAAAGTG
Organism: Candidatus Obscuribacterales bacterium; assembly: GCA_038231015.1. Taxonomy (GTDB): domain Bacteria; phylum Cyanobacteriota; class Vampirovibrionia; order Obscuribacterales; family Obscuribacteraceae. The sequence goes on along the minus strand of JBBRMD010000050.1, from coordinate 25,069 downwards.
GTAATCCAGAGTATTTCTTTGGTAACAAAGAGGCGACTCGACCAGTGATAGTTTTGCACTGTGGCTACAGGCATTTTGCCTTGCGATTCTTCCATGTCAAAAGAAAGCTGGCCATGAAGGAAGGTGATGAAAACAGCAGCGGCGCCAAGCCAGTCTGTGTGTTTGCAGCCACTGAGAAAAGCGATTGTTGAAAGCAGCACGAACACTAGCATTGCTTCGTTGATTGCTGCCCAGGCAATTGGTTTGGCCTCGGACGCACTTATCGCTGCCTCTTGTTCGAGAGTGCTCAAGGCAGTCAATGCTGGCAACGATGTGAAAGTGCTAGTAGGCATGTTTGGATTGTACCCAGATAAGGGTTTTGTGAAACTTATGAAGCGTTTTGTTGACGTCATTCTTAGCTCAGAATTTGCCCATATTTTGCCAAACTTGTTTAGTAAAGTAAGGATGTTCCTCCAAAGAACACCTGGACAACTGCAGTCCATCTTGTTACAGTTCTGGTACTCATTCGTGCACCGCTTCTGGTGCACGAAATCTTTAAAATAATCTCCCCCCGGTTATTTACAATAAAGCGCATCGAAGCTAAAAGCGACGGTGCGCTTTGTTGTTGCTATCTGCATCTATCGCTCGCGGAAAATACTTGAGTACTCAAGTATTTCTGTTTTGAGATGAACTCACAGTTTTTTGCCTCTCGATGCGATTGACCACTTAGCTGATTGTCGACTAATCACTAGTGGGCCTGCTTGCTCAAAAGGAACGTTGATATCGTAGCAATTGCGATAAGCGAGTTAATGAATGCATATGATGCTATGTTGGCAAACCAAGCCCACTTTTGTAGTAGTGCCTTTGTGCAAACATTGTCGATAAACTTTTCTGTGGCCTTCTGCTCGACAAGGACTGACATGAGGCAGAAGGGAAAGTTCATCATAGATAAAGCTAGCGGTATATACCATTCTGGTGCGCTACCCGGAACTAGTACTGGTCCTTCTATTATTGAGCGAAATATCCAATCTGTGGTCGACGCCACGTGGCCAATTCTTCTGCTGCCACCACCTAACATCAGCTCACTTATAACTAGCAAAAACCAGGTGATAGGCACACCAGCGAGTGTCGAGACAAAGTTAGCTCGTCCTGATATTTCTAAGCCTTTCCATGGTGGAATTTTTAGTATTTTCTCGGCAATCTTGGCTTCGATTGGAATGATGGCAATTAGTAAAATCCAGCCCATAGGCCCAATTGCCATTTTTGTCGGTATTCCAGCATCGGCAAACGCAGGGAGTGTTGCCGATTGGAGAACTAGGCCGTAAGTAAGATATTTAAGCAGTTTGGAAGTCGTCAAAGTCTGTCCTTGTGTGGCTTTATTGCCTGACAGTTTGACTTTAGCGTGAATCGCTACCTTAGCTGTAGACGATAAAACAGTTCGTCAACTCTTTTGCCTAAAAAACGGCAAGGTTCTCGCATACGAAAATAGTTGAGTACTCAACTATTTTGCTTACGTATCTGCAGGCTTTCCGGTCCCGGATATTGTTGAGTACTCAACTATTTTTTGTTGGAGAAGTGCCAGGTTGTTTGAATGCGAATGGAAATTCGGGTTCGGCTTTAAGTATAGCTGGGTGTGGGTTTGTAAGATTTAGCAGACCGGTCTATTATAAACACTGAAAAAAGCAAGGGCCCGTTTGGGTCGCTGCTTTTAAAGCCATTTTGCGAGGCGTTATTTTTATGTTGGATAGACTGGGCTGTTCAGCCTGCGTACAGCATCATGAGCAGCACGAAGGGTGCAATGAAACCAGCGGCCAAGCCGAGCAAGCCCCAACCCAACAGCCCTTGACGCGGGTTGATGTGCGGCTTGCCGAAGACGAGCACGCAGAATCCGGCGCAGAAAGCCATGGCGGTGGCGGTCAGCGGGGTGACGAGGAAACCGAGAGCACCGTTGACATAAATCAAGAACACGCCGAGTACGAGGGCGGCGATAAAGGTGAGTAAGTTTTTCGTGGGGGCATTCATAGTTTTTTCTCTTACATGACGTGGAAGGTAGGGCGGAAGTTGACCTTGAGAAAGGGCAGATGGAAACTGCGTTGCATACCAACGGCCATGCCAACAAAAGCAATGTCTTCTTTGGTAATGTCGCCTTCGATTGCGAAGTTTTCTTCGACTAGGTATTCACTGCTGAACGTGGCGGGCGAGCTGATGCAGCCAAATTTGGTTGCCTCTCGAAGCTGCGAGTGAGCGACGAGCAGCCGCGAATCATAGCTGACCGCTACGATTGCCAGGCCTTTGCCTTCACAGAGCTTGAAGAGCTGCTGCACTGCGCTCGTAGCCATTGCCTGCAGAAAGTGTTGTTCGGGAGAGCGCGCTTTCAATTCTGTAGACTGATCGCTAACCTTGACCCGTCCTGTGAGTGTGGTGATGATTTGCATAATCGCTTTGTATTTCGTAGTTGATACCGCGGTGAATGAATTTTGAATTTCTAGGCGTGGCCGTCCGTGCGATGAATGTCATCGTAGAAAGTCGGAGTGCCACCATCGAGCTTTTCGCAGAGATAGCACATCGGCATCATGAGAATCATGGCGGCCACAAAGAAGAAACCCTTGTGCTCAGGAAAGAACGTGTCGACTGCAGCACAGGCGGCAATGGCCAACAGATTGAATGTCAGAAGAACGCCAAGTTTGTATTGGCTCATGGTTGTCTCCTTGGTTTAGCTGTAACTCCAATAGACAGCAGTGGCAGCCATTATGGCCGTCGCAACTGCAGCGCCAATCAGAGCGGGCATTGCGCCCAAGCCATATGCGGTTGCACACACCAGGCAGGGCAGAGCAATGAAGATAGCATTGCCGATGCGTTTGACCTTGACTGTGGGGTGGTCACTGACGCCAAGGCAGGTGAGTCCCATTGTAATGCAAAGAAACACCAGGCTGGCGACGAAGCTTTCGATGCCAATCAATGTTGGCGAGGTTTTGTCCGCCAGGCAAATGATGGCGCCGAAAACAACCATGACCGCGATACCGTGTGGCCTCAGTCTGGTGATACCAGGAGCGGAGCGGGAATCGAAGAGGCACCAAAAACCAATCAGTGCGACGATGAGGATGACAGCTATGTAGGTTGAGTTCATTTTGTTTTCTTGAGTTTGACTGCGATTGAGGGAACAGCTAGCTTTTGATTGTGCAGCAAGAGGAGAGGGCCGCAGCCCTCTCCCTTAGTGTTGCTTTAGCACCACTTTTCTCTGGATGCTTAATCCAGATAGGTGCCGCGCGGCGGTTCCGTCGCACCCATGGCGCCGAACCACTTGTCGTAGATGCGCTTCCAGCTGCCGTCGCTCTTCATCTGCACAAGCACGCCGTTGACGAAGCGAACCAGGTCGGGCTGGTCCTTTGACATGCCGATGCCGTAGGGCTCAGCCGAGAAGCTGGGGCCGACGACCTTGGCGAATGGGTCTTGCTTGGCCAGGCCAGCGAGAATGACGTCGTCGGTGCTGATAGCATCGACTTGGCGCATCATGAACATGGCCAGGCAGTCAGTGAACTCGACGGTCTCGACGAGCTTGGCTGCAGGGTTGGCGGTGACGATGCCCTTGGCGCTGGTGGAGCCAGCCGGAGCGCAGACGCGCTGGCCGCTGAGGTCGGCGATCGACTTGGCGGGCGAGTCTTTGTGCACCAGAATCTTCTGGCCACTCATGTAGTAGACCTCGCTGAAATTGATCTCTTCCTTGCGCTTGGCGTTGATGGTGAACGTGGAGATCACCATGTCGACCTTGCCGGCCTTGATCAGAGGGATGCGGTCGGCCGAGGCGACCGCGATGATCTGCAGCTTGTTCTCGTTGCCGAAAATGGCTTTGGCCATGGCTTTTGCCATTTCGACGTCGAAGCCTTCCAGCTCGTTGGTGAGCGGGTTGAGGAAGCCGATGGCGTACTTGTCCTGGGAGACTCCGACGATCAGGCGGCCGCGGTCCTGGATCTTCTTCATGGTGCTGCCGTCGGGCATGGCCATGGGGCGAGGCAATGTGGCTGCGGGGCGCAGGCTGGCAGTGGCGTCGGGAGCGGCGAAAGCTGGAGCGCTCGGGAGCATTGCGGTAGCCATGAAGGCGGTAGCGCAGACGGCGGCGAGCAGGCGATTGAAGGTTTTCATCTTCGTCCTTTCTTGAATGATCAGTGGTTGGCGCTTAGGCGCGGTATTCATTGATGCGGGGCGTCAGGCCGAAATAGCCCAGTGCCACCACGGCGAGAGAGAGGATGATGAAGACCAGGTCGAGGTAGTTGATGTTGCTCTCGGCGCTGGCAATCGATGCATCGAAGCTGCTGGTGGCCGTCTTGAGGTTGGCCGTCAGTGCTTGGTTGAGATCATCGAAAGCCTTCTGGGCTTCTTGGGTGCCATTGCCGAGCGCCAGGTTGACCGCTTCGGAACGCTTACCGGTCTTGTCGTAAGTGCGGATGCGCTCGTCTTGCTGCACATAGTTGCGCAGTGCCGACAGGGCGTTGGCGCTGCTGCCTTGCTCGTTGCCGGTGGCAGAAACGGTGAGCTTCTGCACCTTGACCTTGGCACTTTCTTCGTACTTGGCGCCCGCGCCAAGAGCGATCAGAAACAGACTCTGGTCGGTCTTGGCGTCATAAGCGGCGCCACGGGCTTCGAGCCAGTTGTAAGCGGAGACGAAGGAAGTCTCCTTGGCCGTGCCGAGGTTGCTGCGTTGCAGGGTCATGCTGACGGTGCTATAGGCCGTCAGAGCGACGACGACGGCACTGGCAGCCAGCAGGGGCATGCTGAAGCTGCGACGCATCTTCTTGCTGATGAAGAGCTGCATGTAGCCGAGCACCACCAACAGTGCCAAGCCTGAGGCGACGATGAAGCCAATGTGGATCACCGAGGCGCTTTTGAAGTTGGAGTATTCGCTTTCCAACTGCTTGACGTTGAGCTGGTCGATGGCCTGAGTCTGGGGCAGCATCTCGTTATGCAGCATGGTGGAAGCCATGCGCAGGAAGGCCGCGCCGACAGGGAAGCCCTGGCGGTTGTTGGCGCGAGCTGCTTCGACCAAGCCGTTGTAGGCCTGCACTTTGTCCATCAGTGTTTCCAGCGGCGTCTGCTCGTCGCGGCCGAAGCTGATGTTCTTGGCGGCGACAGTAAGCTGTTCGCCCAGTTCTTTGCGCACCGCTTCGTACTTGACGCGGGCCTGTGCGCCAGAATCGGCACCACCGGCGAGGAACTCTTGCGCGGCAAGTGAGTCCATTTGCAGCAGCTTGACGCGCACGGTCTGGGCCGTGACGATGCTGGGGACAGCATCGCGGGCGATGGTGTTGACGGAGCTGCGGGCGCCGTTGACGCCGACGTAGCCGGCGATGGCGAAGCAGATGGCGAGGATGAAGATGGCAAACATGCCCAGGCGCAACTGGCCCGGGGTGGTGCCCATCATCCCTTTGATTTTGCCATTGCTTTTGCTGTTGATAACTGCCGAGTTATTCGGAGCTTGCATTTTGATAGCCTTTCGCTTGTTGAAGTATTGAAGCGTTCAGAGAACGATGGCGATGATGGTGACGAAGGTGTGTTCGCCGATGATGATCTTGTCACCGACGACGATTTCCTTCTCTTCACCAGCTGCCAATGTGACGGTTCCGCCGTCATGCTCGACCTTGGTGCCGTTGACGGTGTCGAGGTCACGCACGGTGACCTTGCCGTCCGCATGACGCGTCACCATCATCTGGCGCCGCGAGATGCCTTCGTCGCCGTCGATGACCAGGCTGAGAGCCACCTTGTTGTTGGGGCGGCCGATCAGGCTCTCGCTGTCGAAGAGCGAGTGCTTGCGCGGGCCGGTGCCAGCCACGACGATTTCGATGTCGATGCGAGCCGAACTCAGCGAAGCGCTGCCACTGCTGGACGGCACTGCCGACGGTGCTGGGGCATAGCTGGGATTGGCCGTGGCAAGCGCAGCCGGAGCGGCAGCCTGAGGCACTTCGCCGCCGGTCTTGTTGACGTAGTCGTAGCCGCAGACCCCGCAGAACTGAGCGCTGCCATCGCGCACTTCAGTGCACATCGGGCAGTTTTCGTGGCTGCCGCTGCTGGCCGAGGACGGAGCAGAAGCCGCTGTTTTCGAGGCGGGAGCCGACGTGGTGATCGGGGCAGCCGCAGGGTCTGCTGAGGGGGCGCCTGCACCCGGAACAGCAGCAAGCTGATTGCCGCATTCGGAGCAGAAGTCGGGGTCGACCGAATCGTGGCCGGCGGGGCAATTGTAAGTGGTCATTTGTATCTCCTTTGTGATTACTTACTTGACCCGCTTGGTGCGGGTGCTGGCGGTGTCGAGGTTGACGACGTCGCCGGCGCTGGCGCCCTTGATGATCTTGACCGTGCCCTTGTCCGGGTCGACCTTGATGATCTTGTCGATGCGCTTGGTGGCTTCGTCGTTGCCGGTGGCAACAGCCAGCTCACGTGCCTTGCCCAAGGCCTTGGTAGCCTTGTCTTCGTCGCCGGCGTTGAGAGCGGCCACACCTTCTTGGATGTTGCGCGCCAGGTCTTGCTGGCCGGTGTAGTTGGCGACCTTGGGGTTGATCACCGTCGACTTCTTGTCGTCGTTGGTCCACTGGGCCGTCACCTGGCCGCCTTCGTTGAGCTTGGTCTCGACTTCGACGCCGTTGACGTTCTCGATCAGCGAGATGCGCGCCACCAGCTTAGCCGGGCCATCGACCTTGCCAACGGCTTCGGGAGCCAGTTCGGCCACGATCATGTAGTCGCGCGACTCTTCAGCCCAGGCACCAGTGTCGATGCGGCTCAGGCGCGGGTTGGGGCCAGCGGTGACCTTGCCGCTCAGGTCGACCAGCAGCGGGGTCATCTGCTTGATGGTGGCGATCTTGACACCGACCGGCGTCCAGATCTGCAGCATGACATTGCTGCGCGTCAGGCTCTGGGTGCGTTCCACCACAGCCTTGAAGTCGGCGATCAGTTCTTCCGGCTGCTGGAAGCCATCGAGAGAGCCGCCCAGCGCCTTCTGGATGGTGCGCAGTTCCTCGGCCTTGTAGCCTGCGCCAACACCGCGGCATGCCACTTCGAACTGGCCACTACAGCGAGCCAATTCTTTGTCGAGGGTGGCAACGTCTTCACCTTCGTTCTTGCCGTCGGTGAGGAAGTAGAGGATGTTGATGCCGCCGGCCACCTTCGCGAAGAGGGCGCGGGCGCCGGCCAGCCACTTGGCAAAGTAGGTGCCGCCTTGGTTGGTCATGGCTTCCAGAGCAGCCAGAGCCTTGCGCTTGTTCTCCGGCGTGGAGACCATGGTATCGACGATGGTGTGGGCAGCGTCACCGCCCATGATGACGAAGAAGTAGGTGTTGCCGTCGGTGGGCATCGCTTCGACACCCTTGATCACGGCCTGCTTGGCACCTTTCCACTTGGCACCGTCCATGGAGCCGGAGCCGTCGACGACGAAGCCGAGCACGCGCTTCTGGGCGTTATTCGAGCTAGATGCCGCTGCGGGCGAATTGCTCTTGATCGAGACGATGGCGACGACCGAGTTGGCACCGTCGGCGAGGTCGGGGTTGTGGTCGATGCGGCCTTCGAAGCTACCAGAGGCATTCTGAGTGTTGGTGGTCATTTGGATCTTCCTTGAGTTTCTGATGATTGAGGATTGCTGCTTGAGAAAGACAGCGCTTACTTACTGGAGATAGGCGACGACAGCAGTGATGTTGTCGTGACCGCCGGCTTCACGGGCGAAGCTGACGAGCTTTCGAGCCACCGTCAACGCATCGACCTTGCCGTCCTGGCTGAATTTGTTCACGAGCGTCCGCAGATGCTCCTCATCCTTGAGGTAGTTCCACAGACCGTCAGAACAGACCACCAGCGTTCCTGCACGTCCAGTGCCGTTGCTGGCGACGTTGAGGGTGCGGATGTCCGGTGGATCGATACCAGGATTGGTACCGTCCTCGGCCGCACCGAGCGAGCGCGTGATCGCATGCGCTCTGCTATCTTTCTCTGCTTCTGCCAAAGTCAGACCTCCTTCACTGACAGCCCAATTGAGCCAAGAGTGATCGCTGGTGAGTTGCTGGCAGGCTCCGGCAGCTTGGGAGTCCGTAATCCAGTAGGCTCGGCTATCGCCGACCCAACCGATGGTGACGCGCCGGCCTTGCACCAGTGCTGCCACGAAGGTGGCTTGGGCGGGCATGACCTTGCCACCGTCCTTGCCTACCGCGTCTTTGTCGAAAGGCACCTTGCAGACGGCTTCCTGGCAGGCGACCACAACCTCGTTGTAGAGCACGTCGAGATCGCTGCGAGCCGCACCAGCGAGCAACATGTCGCGCGCCAGTTCGGAAGCTGCCTTAGAACCCTTCATCGGATTCTGTGAATTGGAGACCCCGTCGCTGACCACCAGCGCAAGAATTCCACCTTTCTCCGCCAGGCCCATGTAGTCTTGGTTCTCGCGGTATTTCATGCCGATGTCGCAGACACCAGCAACACTTGCCGACAGCGCCTGGAAGAAGTGATCTCGAGGGGCTGCTTTTCGTTTGGTACCACAGCTGGTGCAGTGACCGTCGTCGTCAATGCAACCGGGACCGGCATGGCAGCCGGGGCATTCGATCAGGGGGTCGACAGCCTTGGCTGTTCCACCTTGATCTGTGACAGTGTGTTTGGCTGCGTCGTTGAGCGGTGTGCCGCATCCTTCGCAGTAGTCTGCACTGTCATCGTTGGCTTCATTGCATGCTGAGCATTGCAAGATCGCTCTCCTTAGAATGCGGTGCGCGGGCGCACCTGGTTGGCGAGGTCGACGAGACGGATGCGCTCCACTTCGTCATGGGCCAGACGAGCGAGGTCGCGGCAGGCCGCTTCCAGGCGCGTACGCACTTCCATTTCCGGCACTTCCTTGTCGAGCAGCTTGAGGGCGCCCTGCTTGGAGGTGACGTAGCCGAGAGCCGCCGTGAACAGCTCCTGCAGCATGGTCAGCTTTTCGATGCCGGTCAAGACCAGCGCTTCGATCGTCTGAGCAGCTCTGTTCAGATCGTCAGCAGCCGGCTGTTTGCCGCCGCCACCGATGAGAATCTTGGCCAACGCCTTTTGGGCATCGACATAGAGACTGCTGGTCTGAGGCACCATGGCTAGTGCCACGACTGCTTCGTTGGTCTTGCCCTGAGCAGCCAGCAGACGAGCCTGGCCGAACAGTGCCGTGGCGTAGCCGGCATCGACGCGCGACACCGAGCGATAGAAGTGAATGGCGTCTTCGACGCTCTTCTTCAGTTCACTGACGACGCCGAGAGCCAGACGTGGTGCCAATTCGCCCGGCACTTCGTCGAAGCAGGTGTCGAAGGCGCTGGCGGCACCATCGTATTGGCCGCGGGCCAAGAAAGAGACACCGCGATACCAGATCACTCGCCAATCGAAAGCGTCGACCGCTTCGATCTCTTTCAGCGCCGCTTCTGCCTTGTCGAACTGACCTTGTTCGATCTGGTTGCGAGCAAGAGCCAGCTTCGCTTCGTGCGAGTCTGGATACTGCTCGAGGGCGCTCACGATCACGCCTTCTTGGCGCTTCAGGTCAGCGCTGGTTCCGCCGCCCATGCCGTTCAGGATGATCGTGGCAGCCGGGTCTTGCGTGTCCATGCGCAGGCGAGGCAGGCTGTGGATGTCGACCACTTGCTGTTGCGCCGCCTCGCGCTCGAGCAGACGGTCATAGCCGAAGCGGCTGCTGTTGCCGGGGCACGGCTTGCCAGCGTCGATGGCGACGGCATCGCGCATCACGCCCAAGAGTTGCTCGTCCATCTCATCAGCGCTCTGGAAGCGCATGTTGGGATTTTCGTGCGTGGCCTTGAGCAAGAAGCGATAGAACGACTCGTACTGCGCGTAGACCGGCTCGTCGCTCGGCGTCAGCAGCTTGTGCTCGTTGGTGTTCTGGAAGCCCTTGAACTCCGTGCAGAGCACAGCCATGGTGCGAGCCAGGGTGTAGATGTCGGAGGCCGGCGAAGGACCTTTGGTGGCCAGCTCGGGAGCGGCGTAGCCGACCGTGCTGTAGATGTCGCCGTCGGTATTGCTGGCACGCGTGACGCCGCCCAGGTCGATCACCTTGATGTCGTCCACTTCGAGCATGACGTTGTCGGGCTTGAAGTCGTTGTAGATCAGCCCGATGCGGTGCATGTAGGCAAAGGCGCCGAGCACGCAGTGCATGTAGGCGAGCACTTCCGAGACCGGCAGCGGCCCGCGTTCTTTGCGCAGGCTTTTGAGGGTGCGGCCGCCGACGTATTCCATCACCGTGTAGGCAGCAGAACCTTTGGCGTTGGCGTGCTGCACGCAGGTGTAAACGCCGACGATGTTGGCGTGTTTGACCTCGGCCAAGAACTGACGTTCGGCCACAGCTGCTTCAGCCAGAGCCTTGTCGTCCTGGTTGACCAAGCCCTTGAGCACGACGTAGCGCGCCAGGGTGACGTCCTTGGCCAGATAGATCCAGCCCATGCCACCAAAGGCGATGCAGCCGAGCACTTCGTACTGACCCGCCACCAGCTCGCCCTTGTCGAGGCCGGCGATGAAGTTGTACTTGGTCTGGCACTTGGGGCAGAAGCCCTTCTCGCGCTTGTCGAGCACGTTTCCGCAGGGGTCGCCGCTCTTCAGGTAGCCGCCGCAGATGCGCTTGTTGGCAGGAACCTTGGCTTCGGCCATCAGGGCCTTGAGCGGATCGCTCTTGGGGATGACCGGCACAGCGACCAGGCCGAGGCCGAGCTGACGCTGGCTCGAACTGACGCGCGTGCCACGGCTGACGCGAGTGGAGGTGGCGGAGGCGACACCGGAAAGCGCGGTGCCCGATGTCTTGTTGGAAATGCGCGAACCGCCGGTGCGGTGCGAGAGTGCGGCGCCCTGTGCGGCAGATGCAGCAGAGGAAGCCGACGGAACTGCGGCAGCGTTGCCGCAGGTATTGCAGAAGCCGTCTTCGTACTGGCCAGCGCAAGCAGCATCGCTGCACTTGGCGCCATTGACTACCGAGTTGGAGACTGCCACTGCAGGCGGTGCGACCGTGGAAACGGAAGCGGCGTGTGCGGCGGCCTTGACTTCGACGGCAGGAGCGTTACCGCAGGTATCGCAGTAACCATCCTGGATGACCCCTCCGCAGGAGGCGGTCTTGCAATTGTGTCCGTTCATCTGGAACCTTTCAGAGTGTTGGTGTTGATTCACTACAAGACTTTGTCTGAATTCGCTCGGCGAATTCACTTGAGGACTTTGTCTTGATATTCCTTGACCAGCTGGCGAGCCTCGGTCATCGGAGTGGGCCTGCTATAGAGCAGTTGCGAAACTTGGCTGAACATGGCAGCGAGCACTGCATCTTCTGCCATGCCTTCAGCAGCCGCTCGAACCTTGAGCGCCTGAATCAGGCCGCGCATATCACGACGCTCTCGCAACAGAGCATCGTTGGCCTGGAATGCCGATTCAGCCGAGGAAGTGCGGTTGAGTACTTGGGCCGTCCAGTTGACCAAGCCGACCGAAGCCGCTTGGAATTTGCCATCCTTGACCGTGGTCTTCAGGCGTTCGAGCCAGGTCTCCAGCTGATCGATTACCTTGGCATCGAGCGGCATGGTGAGCTGGTCTTCGTGCTCGACGGTGAGCTTGGCCTTGCGCTCTTCCACCGCTTGCAGCGAATTGGCATGGGTGGTTTTGAGGTGCGCCAGAGCTTGCTCTGCTTCGGCCAACTGGCTCACCACTTGGTTTTTCAGGGCCTTGAGCTGGCCCAGACGAGTGCGGCAAGCTTCGATCACTGGCAGAACTTGTGCTTCGAAATTGCCGTCGGCCGAAAGCGGGTCGCCATTGATCGCACCGCGCACGGTGGCAAGTGCACTTTCTGCGTCGGTCAGCTCGGGTGCTGTGGCCCCGAGGCTGGTGGCCTCTTGCTGCAGCAGCTTGAGGGCTTCTTCGTGCTTGCCGACCTTGGCGTTCAGGGTGGCCCAAGCCGCCTTGATGCGGAAGATCAAGGTGCTGGCTTCGGTGAACGATGTTGCCATCGCTTCCAGCAGGCGATCAGCCGAAACCGTCTGCGCCATTTCAGCACCAGTGAGCAGACCGCGCTTTTCCAGGGGCACCGCTACCGGTGGCAGCTTGATCTCGGAAAGAAGAGTGGTCACTTCGGTAAGCTTTGCTTCCCGCCCAGCGATACGTGGAAGAGAGGCCATGATCGCCTTGGCCTTGTCGACCTGGCTGTGCATCAAGGTAATCATGCCGAAGAGCTCTTCGAAAGCCGGAATCACGGCTTCACACTGGCGCTTCGTATCACCTTCAAGGCGTGCGAAAGTGGGGCTGCCGAGCATCATGAAGGTGCGCTCGCTGGTCAGCTCCACCATGTTGCTGGAGCTGGTAGCTATCAGTTGCTCGAGCGCCTTGATTTTGATCTCGGCGCCGTCTGCAGTCAAAGGAGTAAGAACAGATGTGGTCAATTTGACCTCCAAAGGTTGCGAGGCTCGTATCCCGTCAGGGCTGCGAGCCTCGTATTAGGCGTTGTTTCTAGTCGAAGTAGAGCGGAGAGTCGCTCTCTCTGCGGTTGTAGCTCAAGGCCCCCGGGTCGTAGACGGGATAACCCAAAGCGTCGCCGAAAGCTTCGAGAGCTCGTAGATAGTTGCTGCGGTCACCAGCCAGACGCTGGCTATACTGCCAGGCCTGCGCGCTGACAATGGCCAAGTCTGCCACCGCTTGCAGCAGTTCTGCACCAGCCACTTTGATATCGCCTGACTGCACCACGAACATGTCGGTGTGCACATTGGGGCGAGCTGCCATGGCCTTGTGAAAAGCGAGGCGGGCACGGCCGAATGCGGCGATGTGCTGAAAGTTGTTGATGATGAAGAGCGGGTCTTGAGGACCGGGCTCTTGCACCATCAAGCGTTCGATGGCGCAATGGAGAGATGCTGCGGTTTCGCGAATCGAATTGCCAGCAGCAGCACTTTTTATATCAGCATTTTGCATACTTCCTTTCAAAGGTTTTGGTCAAAGTTTCAGTCAAAGCTTTAGTCGAAGCTTTTGCTCACAGTTGCGTCACACTGATGAGAGTAACTTGCGAACCACTGGCTCAATAGCCGCGTTGCAGCCGCACCACGAAAGTGGTGTAGATGGTCGTGATTAGCAGGCCTATGAAGCCGAGCTCAGGCGATTTCATGAGGCCGGCGACGGTCATGCCCAAGAGAATGCCGAAGAGGCCACCAAAGACCGCACCGAGATTGTGTCGAGCTTCGACATAGCGAGAGGCGATGATGTGACCAAGTGCTGAGCACATTGCGATGGCCAAGATGATGACCAAGGGCGCGAGAAAGAATGGAACAGCTGTAGTTGAGTTCATAGTTCGTTTTGGTTTGATTTGGGCAAAGCCCTGGGGAAATTTTTTCGGGAGCTGTGAGGAAGGGCGCGTGCGCCCTTCCTCTGTTCAACGAAGTGCTCTAGGACTTGCGAGCCCTAAAGCGCTTCGGGGCCGAACGAATCCGGCAAGAGCTCGACCAAGGTGGTGCGAACCAGAGACTGGTCTTCGCCCACGAGGAGGATTTTGGCAGCGAGGCCGAATTCCCGCAGAATCTGCAGGCATTCGCCGTCGATGGGGTTGTGGCCGGAGACATCGCTCACTGTGACAACCAGGGTCGGTTCGTTGACGAAACCGGCCAGGCGGGCGGCGGACATAGCAGCGCTTTCGCAGCCGACCGAGGCACCGTATGAAGCGTTGTCGATCACCGCCCCCTTGAATGCGCGCCGTTTGCCACCAGCATTGAAGCTGACGAGAACAGCGCCACGCGCATTCTTCGAATAGGGAACGTGAGACTTTCTTCGAGTTCTCAGAGCTGCCTTGGCGAGCTCGAGCTCGTCGGCGTTCTGGGATTCGTGCGGAATGACCGGGCCGGCGGCTGCGGGGAGCAGCTCATCGACCGTGCCTCGTCGCACATTGCCGTCGTGGTCGACGACATTGAGCAGAATGGCGCCGCGGCCAGACTGCGTCAGCACCTGGCGACAGACGCCGCAAGGAGATCCGCCGGGATACTTGCGGCAGAAGACAGCGACGATTTGCAGCCGCTTGTACCCTTCCATCACCGCAGTGGTGACCGCGTTGCGCTCGGCGCAGATGGTGGCCGGGAAGAAGTCGTTCTCGACGTTGCAGCCATGGAACATGCGCACCATTCCTTCTTCGTTGGCGGCAAGCAGAGCGCTGCCGACGGGGAAGTTGGACTGAAAGCAGTGAGCGCGGTCGGGGGCGCTCATAGCCACTTTGACCAGAGTGCGTTCGACAGCGGCTAGGTCGTCGTGACGAGTAAACAAACCGAGGATATCGCTCATATTGGGACGTCCTTATATGTCGGCACCCCGGACTGAGTCTAGGGTGCTGACGGGTTGGGGTTTAAAGCTTGCGGAAGTTCTAGCAAGAAAAACTTGTGCGGCGCTTAACTGCGGGTACAGTGCCGGACGCAGTTGTGGAAATTCGTGGCATCGGTCTTGCCGGCCGGTGAGGAACCCGGGTTGGCAGCGAGGGCGAGTTTGCTCACGTCTTCGACGAAGCTGTTGACCATGGTGCGGTCGACCAAGTCGCTGTTGCCGTTGTAGAACATCACCATGTGACCATTGAGGCGAGCGAAACGCACCTCGACGGTGACGTTGCGACCGATGAGGATGCCGAGGCCGACGGTGCGGGCCGAGGTGTCGCTGTCCCAGGTGATCCCTTCTTGCCACATCGACCAGAGTGCTTGCTGAGCAAAACGGTCGGCTTCGACAGCGAATTCGACCTGGGCAAAGCATGGTTCGTTGGGAGCGATGTCGGCCAGCCGAGGAATGCGGAGGCGAGCGGCGACTTCAGAGAGTGATTCGTGCATGTTAGTTCCTTCTCTTTGGATGATTTGATGCTGCGAAGGGATAACGCTGAGCCCAAGGGCTATGCGAACAGAGAGAGTAAAACAGCACCCTAGAAAATCTAGGGTGCTGCTGAGGGGCTACTTCTTCGACTTCTTGCCGTTTTTCTTCGGCTTCGTCTTGCCCTTGTTGCTGCTGGCGAGCTTCTCGACCAGTGCTTGGCGCAGCCAAGCCTTGAGGCAAAGGCCGGCTTTCTTGGCCGCCTTTTCCATCTGCTTGCCCTGCTTTTTCTCGACCCTGGTGGACATCACCACCAGTCCGAGGGCACGGTCGACGGAGCCGTCATCGGGCACGGCCACGGCGTGAGCCGGGTCGCAACCGAGGGCGCCAGATTCCCACAGTTCCGTGTTGCCCACAGCGACGATTGCTGGCGTGGTGGCGGTGCTGGGCCCCTTTTTCTCTGCTGTCTTTGCGTTCATACATTCCTTTTTGTTAAAGCTAGCCGAGTGAGCTAGCTATCTGAAATGCGGCTACTTGGGAATGGCGGTCAGGGTGACCGTCACACTGGTGCCGCTGCGGTTGCCGAAGCCACCTTTGCTGTACGAGAAGCGGAAACCATCGGCTGCCACCGCGTAACCACGGACGGTCAGTTCTTCGGTCAGAGTCTCGTTCAGCTGTTGTGAGCCCATGGCGATGGTGCCACTGGCGCCGCCCTTGGTCTTGACGGTGACATTGGCCGAGCATGTTTTCTCGTCGGTGAACGAGAGCGAGGCATAGGTCGGCTCTGCACCGGCGCGCTTGACGGCGGCTTTGAGCAGATCCGTCAGTTCGTCGATGCCGAAGTTGACGGTGACCGTACCAGGGAAGTTGATGCAACCAGGCTTGTAGCTTGCTGCACCAGTGGTGGCTTGGGAATCCGCGGTGGCCGGACTGGCCGTTGCCGATACCGAAGAACCGCCGCCATAACCGCGACCTTCGATGTGCTTGAAGGTGAGGCTGGTCTTGTCGATGGGGTTGCCTTCGGCAGCTGAGGATTCGCAGATGCCGGCGACGATGACGTCGTGGTTGAAGTTGATCATGCTGTTCTTGCCGGCGAGCTTCATCATTGCATAGGCGGAGACGCTGCCGTCGCTGTAGCAGTTGATGGTGAGCGAATCGACTTGGTAGAGACCGCTCCACTTGCGCACCGCAGTGGTGAGCAGTCGAGTGAGGGTGGCGCGGTCGTAGGACAGCTGAATGCTGAGTAACATTTGTTCTCCAATAAGGTGACGAAGTCACTAGTGAAGGGGTGGGGAGGCGGGAGGCCGGGAGCTGGGTACTGCGAATTCAGCTCGGAGGCTTGATCAACCTGATATTGGGCATGGCTGGAAAGTCGCTCCAGGTGCTCCAGTCATTGCCGAGGTCTTGATTGCAGGCGCCAGTGAGCACCTCGACCATACTGTTGGGAAAGCGCGTGGCCAGGCCGACAGCAGTTGCTTCAACGCAAGCACGCGACTTGACGCCGCAGACGCGAAACAGCTGAGGCACGTAACTTTCTTTAAGACAAACATCGAGAACGCGATCGCTGCCATCCATTTGAGCCTTGGCTCGCATGAAAAAGCGTTGGCGGTCGTCTGCATTTTCCTTTCGAGTTTGAGCGGCTCGGATGACGCGGTCGTGGGTGTTGCCGAAGAAACGCAGCGGGTTAGCGCAGAGAAATTCGAGGGCGATGATTGACCAAAGGGCCTGATTCGCTCGACAAATTTCTGCTTCAACCGCATCAAGTAGCCATGGTTCAAGTGCAGCGGTGAAGCCCACTTGCATATCGACCACGACGAGAATGCGACTGCCTAACTCAGTGCCAACTGCGGCGGGCGGAGTTGCTGAGAGTTCGGGTTTCATGGGTTCCCTATTGGTACGGCAGAAAATCAGGCAGCTGTGCTGTCTGAGCTAAATGCTTTGATATGAGGTGTAGATAGAGTTAGAAGTTATTGCTCAAAGATTGGTTAGAGTGAAAGAAGACCTAATAACTAACTCTTTTCTCTGTATACGGCATCTCAAGTAATGTTGCGGAGCGCTACTTTACAACGATTAATAAAGTCTAGAACCGTTAACCTGTAAGGGTTTACATTGGTATGGCTGAGTGAGCATACAAGTACTAACTCGCGCGAGGGTTTTCTTAGTTTTGCTTCAAGTTTCAGTCTTAGTGATAGCTCGATAATTGCTAGAATCGACATAGATGACTTTCTTACAGGCGCCCCTGGCTCAGAGAATGCCAATTGCCAAAAACTGTCCTTCAGTAGTCACGTGAATGCCCATAAAAAGCCAATGTTGACGCGAGTTAGCGAATATCACTAAAGAGAGATAAGAAATCTGACGAATCTTCCAAGTCTAAATTTGAAATCGCAAAAATTGTCCGCTAAATTGCTGCCAAATTGGCTGTCCGGATTGATGATTCAGGCTGTTCTAATTTGGTTATTTCAAGTTTTTTGCGTAGCGGCTATGCCGATTTTAGCCTACCAGTTTTTCGTAAACGGATTGTATGTCGGCGCTGCTTTGTATGCAGGTTTGTCTCTACTCTTCTTCTATTCATTTGCTGCGAGCATCATCGCTTGCCCAGCTATGTGGCAGGCAGCCAGTCTTATCAAAGCGCAGCGCCATCGTCAGGCCGAGAGCATTTTAGTCAGTGTTCTGCAGCTATGGAAGCGTATGCCCTGTCGCAAAGATTGGACATTTTATACGCTGCAATCAAACTTGGCTCTCACATATATGGCTTCTGGTCAGTATCACAAAGCAGAAAATTTGTATGGTGAAATCATTGAACACATTGAGAAAAATACAAATCAGGCAAGGCATCCTTTAGCTGCTGTCTATCTCAATAATTTGGCTATGGTCTATCTGCACCAAGGCGAATTCATTGGGGCTGAGAAATTAGCAAATCGCGCTTTAGAAATTTGGAGTGCTGCCAAACCTTCAGAACAAGCTGGTCGGGCCTATCCTCTTGCCAATCTTTTAGAAGTGCATTTGAGCAATGATGATCTAGAAGCTTGTGAGCGCGACGCCGATCTTGGTCTCTTACTTTCTACTCAAGAGCAACAGCCAATCTATATTATTCCCGAAAGTCGCATCGGCGTTTATGTGCAATGTTTACTCTATAAAGCCATCGTTTGTTTTCGGCAGGGAAGACTAGAAGAAGCAAAGCAACTTAGCGCCGCCATTTTAAACGGTCATGATCAAGGGCTCTATCCGACTTTTGGTTACAGTATTCCTGGCTTGAACTATCTTGCTTGTGAATTTATGGCTGTTGGTGACAATCAGAATGCTGAGCGTTTTTTAGAGATGGCTTACGAAATATTGAAAGCGCATCCTTTTCATGGCGATGGCCCATTGTTGATAGGCACTTATGAAACGCTTTTGCTCGCGACCGATCGCGCTAGCGAAGTGGCCGATTTGAAAAACTGGGTGCGGCCTTGTCGCTTGATGCTGCAAGGGTAAGATTCTATTTTGAGAGAATTGCTAGTAGACGTCGGTTTATGAAATATGAGTCACGGCCTACACGAACGCCTTGTAGTATGCCGATTTCTTCAAGTTGATGGAGATAGTTAGAGGCAGTTTGGCGACGAGCAATTTCTCGTTCTTCAAGAAAACTGATTTTGCAGTAGGGGTTGTAGAACAATATTTCTACAAGATCTTTGGAGTAGATTTTTGGTAGTTTTGTTTTGATTAGCTCTTGAGTTTCGTCCATTGCTAACTTTACTTCGATAATTTTTTCAGTTGTATCGCGTGCTGTTTGTTCTATCCCTTCAATCATGAATTCGATCCACTGATGCCATTTCGACTCTTCTGTAACCGCGCGTAAGCTAGCGTAGTACTGGTTCTTGTGTTGTATAAGATATTTTGACAAATATAGCACTGGCACCGAGAGTAGTTTCTGTTGTAGCAGAAAGAGAATGTTAATTATCCTGCCGGTTCTGCCGTTACCGTCGGTAAATGGGTGGATTGCCTCGAATTGATAGTGCATAACAGCTAGCTTTACTAGTGGATCTAAGTCGTTATCGCTATGAATGAACTCCTCTAAATTTTTCAACTTCTCGCGAATCAACACCTCTCCTTCGGGCGGAGTGTAGATAGTTTGCTTGTTGCCATCGGCAATTTTCGTTCCTGCCATGGTGCGAATGGCCATATCGTGTTGCTTGATTGTGGTGGCAATCTGGCAAAAAAGATTGGTCGTTAAAATTGGGGTTTGAGTAATGCTTTTGACGCCGATTGTTAGGGCATCCTGATAGCTCAAAACTTCTTTGGTGGCAGGATTAGCTTTGCTGATTGAGTCTGAAAGTGCTTGGAATAGATCATCGTTGGTCGTGACTATGTGCTCTATTTCTGATGATACACGCGCCTCTTGCAGACCGATGGAGCGAATCAAAATCGCTTGGTTGGGAATTAATCCTCCGGCACCCTTGAGTTCTGCTAAAGCTGCTCGGGCAGCAATGCATTTCTTAAGCACAGCGTGCGTTTCCAGACTTTCTGCTGGGGGAAGGTCGGGCAAATTATTGAATGGCAGGTGAGGATTGTAGATAACTAATTTATTAACCTGTTTAAAAATAGCCTAAATTTCGACACGTTATTATCATATGTCGATTGGATCGACACGTCAAATGGATATGTCGATAAAATTGGGTTTTTTAGACATATCCTGTGCCGAATATTCTTTAATCTCGCATTTTTCCTAACTGGCCTATGCCTAGCAAGTCTCATTAGCTTGATTGAGCCTGCCGATGCTGCCGATAGAGCTGATGCCTATACTCGGTTCGGTGACTGGCAGAAGGCCTTAGCTGATGTCTTATTTATTCTCTGTTTTGCTTTCTGCGCTCGACCCAACCAGAGCGAGCCCATCGCTAAACGAGCGAGCCTTTTCAAAAGTAGCTTTAAAAGCATATTGACCACTCTTATTGATGTAGCCATATGGGCCGCCTTTGCTCTCTTGGACAAGACCCATTCCGCTATGAAATGGAGCTGCATCATAAAATCTAAAGGCCGTGTTATTCCAGATACCGTCGCCTTCTTCTGGCTTGCCACCACGGTAGTCCATCTTGCCACCGTCGGCGTCTGAGTAAGCAACAAAGTAGTTTTCAGATACAGGAAAAATATAGTCGTAATATCCTCGGAATGCCTTGGCTGAAAATTGCTGGTCGATACTAAATTGATCTTTTACCTGGCTAAATGATTTCGATTCGCTAAGCCCAGGTGAGGCGAAGGGGCTAAGCGGTCTTACCAAGTTATCGGCACCACTTTTAGTATCACTAGTGCTTTTTGCCCAGAGCATTGGTTTGAGGTTTTTTAAGGTAATGCCGTGAATTTGTTTTGTAAAAGAAAGATGACCGGATTGATCAAGGCAGTCTAAGGTCTGGTCAGGGTTTGGACCTGATAAACCATCACCTTGTGCTGCTACAACTTGCCCGCTATCAGCATTGTAGACAACGTCATATTTGGCTGGGATGACCATATTACCGTTGCTATTGATGGCGCCAGCATGGCCCTGGAATTTGACTACAGCTAGGCCCTGAACAAATGGTTGAGCTTCTTGATAGGTCTCAGCAAAGACTTGTTTGCCACTCCTATCGATGTACACCCAGCGTGGCGAATCTTCACCACCTTTATCATCTTTATTGGCATTGCTTCCTTTTGCTAGTTTTACGGGAGCAAGTCCTTGACTAAAGGTTTTGGCAGCATCAAAGGTCGGTTTAATTACGGTCTGCCCGCTTTTATCAATATAACCCCATTTTTCATTGGCACCAGTGCCGATACTATACGCGGCTAGACCTTCGCTGTAGGAAGAAATATGATTGCAAGGCAGGGTAAAGGCAAGTGCACCGTTTTTGTTGAGACAACCCCACTTACCGCTATATTTAACCGGCGCCAGGCCCTCATGGAAATCACCGATAGAGACGGGCTTTTCTGCCATCTTGTCTAGGTCAATAACAAGTTGCCCGCTTGTGTCGATAAAGCCATTAGGTTTGCTAAGTGGAGTGCACCCGGCACAGCTTAAGATGCCAAGTAAAGACACTGTTAATACTGATAAAGACCACTTTTGCATCTTAGCTCCCAGAATTTCGCATCATCTTAACTTACTTCTTTTCTAGAAAAGTATAAAATCAGGTTTTTACCTGTCGGCATATCAGATATCCAGACAATTGGTGAGTAGCGAAGTCATGGAATTGAGACATAATCAACCGAGTTTTTTATATTGCCGACAATTCTGAATGCTTCATTTTTAAGTCTGCTGCTTTTTTTGAAATGCTAACTTTGCTGGCAGTTTTGTTGTTCGAAATGAATGTTTGCCATTCTTCAAGAAACGGCTGTAATGCTTCATCTGGTTCCAAATTTCCCTTCAACGCTATTAGGTTTTCTGAAGCATTTAATTCGGCATCAGTAAACAGATTTGGATAATGCTTGTTTATGCCTAATGGAATTAAATGCATAACATAGCAATTGTTTTTCAAATCGGGATGAGCAGCAAGAAAAGCTTCTTCTGCTGGCCATTGTTTAGGCTGTTGTTGCCCACCAAATCGAATGATACTTGCATAAGGCTCTGGTTCATAGTTATTGAGTTTTTCTTTCGAGCGGCTGTCATCTGGTGGAAACGGAATATAGTTATGTCGTAACTTCGGCATTTCCGAAAACGGGGCATCGCTCGCGAGACTTTCTAAGCAAGAAAAATCACCTTGTGCATTGCCGCTGCTGGTATGTACTGATAACTGAGTAATCAATCCAGACGGTGCAATGTCAATTTTCATATCTGCAAGGTAATCACTATTCGCAATCGATCCTTTCGGAAAAGACGAACTGTACCAGTTCTCGTGAAATTTCAAATTCTGCTCCATCCAGCCAACGTACTGGGCGGAATCTGTATCGCTCATGCTATCGGCGCAGGATTTTGTGACTGATGCTCCAAACAATGCCAGAGCTAAAGCGGTGAAAAAGAAAGACTTGTGCTTGAAAATCATTTTCAATTTTTTCTTCGAAGGGTCTCATGTATATAGAGTGTCCCTGATCTCTCTATATTTGGCCAGGTTTGAATTCGCGATGCTTCGCAGTGTGAAAAAAATACTATATGCAGGCATAGAACAGGAAGAATTTTTTTTTGAATTAATTCCAGCCAAGTACGGCAGCAGGAAGGAGTGCTATCCCCTTCCTGCTGCTTGTGAGAAATACTTGTGAGTGCTTGGCCTACTGCCAGCCGCTCGGGGGAGAATTGAGACGTTAGATGGGCTAGACGTCTTTTTCTTTGCTTTCCATCGAGAGCAGGTCTTTGCCTGTGGGCGATGGCGGCAAGAGGTGCTCGGCCACGACGGTGAAGGTCTTGCCGTCATAGTCGTAGATGGTGATCGAGGCCGAGGGTACGCCCTTCTTGCTGAGAGCAAGCATGTCGCGGCCACCCCATTTCCATTGGCTGATGCTGACCATGGTTTCGTGGGTGCTGATCAAGACCACTGCATCTTGAGGCAGTGTGTCGATCTGCGCCTTCTGAAAGTCAATCCAGCGGTCGGCCATGTCGTACCAGTTTTCACCACCTTCTGGGCGATAGTTGGTCTTACCTTGGCGGCGACGTTCTGCCCACTCAGCAGGAAACTTCGCTTCACGACCCTTTTTGGTCAATTCAGCGAAGATGCCGAAGTCGATTTCGCGCAGACGGTTGTCGGGCTGCAGCACCAGGGGCGGTGTCAGGCGACTACCTGCCCCTTGGCCGGTTTGAGTGGTGCGCGCGAACGGCGAGCAGAAACCCACCGTCGGTTGCTCGCTGACAGGCAAGGCCGCAAAGTAGATAGCCAAGGCCTCCACTTGCTCTTCGCCGAAGGGCGAGAGCGGCACTGCTGAGTCGGGCAGTTGGCTCGCGTCAACAATCTCGGCGTCTGGGTTTGCCATCCGCCATTGCATCGCTGCGCTTTCACCGTGTCTGAGAACATAAATTCGCATAGTTATACCCTTATTTTAGCACTGGCTCTTTTTCAGGAGCAGTTGCAATTGTGAGAGAATGCGCTGCTCGCCGGAGCCGCGCACAAGGACCTTCTTGTCTTCCTTGATTCGAGCGGCAAAGCCCGAAAGACCGGCAAGAAAGTCAGAGAGGAGAGGCTCCGTGATAGCGGAGGCGCAGATGCCGAAGCCGTTTTCACCGACGACATGAGCATTCATTTGCTGCTCGTAAACCGGAAGTGGTATCAGGTAGGCAGGCAGCCCCAGATACATCGCTTCTGACACCAAGGTGTGACCACCGGTGGTGACGATGCCACGGCACTGAGCAAGCACATCGAGAAAGCGGGGGTCACCGTGACGACGCAGCTTGACGTTGGCTGGTGACTCCGTAGCCAGAGCTGTGGGCAACTCTTTGACGAAGACATGAAACTTGTACTGCGGCACTGCGGCAAGCACAGCAAGAACGTCGGCAATTTCTTGCACAAATTCACGCTGCGACGAGATGTAGACCAATACCGAATCGGTCTGCTCGGTGGCGGCCCGACGCTGCTTCATCTCGACGATGGCCGGTTTGATGATCGGTGGGCAAATCAGCACTTTCTCTCCGGCTGCGCTCTTCTTTGCGACGTTGAAGAACGAGCAGGCGATGCGCGCAGCTGCCTTGGGGAAGAAGAGCCGCAGGCGAGCCACTTCATCAAGAGCCGTTTGACCAGCCAGTGGGCGGCTGAAGTCGCCGACCAAATATTTGCTCTGCTGGTCGATGGTGACCAATAGCGCATTGTGAGCGTAGGCGTAACGAGCGCTGATGGGCTCGTAATCGCTCACCACCAAATCGGGTTGACCGATCAGGCTTTGCGCTTTGGCCAGGGCAGCTAGGTTGATCGCTTCGTGGTCGATGCCACTTGCGGTCATCCGTTCTGCCGTGGCCACGAAGTCGAGGCCGTTGGCGTCGCCTACATAGAAGGGCACCGAGACGGTGACGATGTCGACTTTGGCGTTGCCGCTGAAGTGCTCGCGGTAAAAGCGTTCGCTCTCACCGTAAACAAAGAGCACGATGCGATTGTCGCGCGCCAGTGTGTCGAGCAGGGGCAGCTGTCGGTAGGTGTGACCCATGCCGATGCCGCAAACGCCCCAGAGAATTTTCAGATTTTTCATAGTTATATCTCCTCCAGGGTTTGAGTTACATAACCAATCGAACCTTGCAGCTCGTAGGTTGGCGTTTGTGAAAGAGCGAGCGAGAGGGCGCTCGTGAGCCGCTCTTTGACGGCGCGAGAGGGTGCACCACAGAGTACGGCGGCACCACCTAAGAGCACGATGTCGGCGTTGACGGCATCGACAAAGTAAGGGTAGAGCCGATGCAGAGCCGAAGTAGCGCCGTGCTGCTGGCACTTCTCTCTGCCATCATTGAGACGCGGAAGGAAGATTTTGCCCACAACTTGTTGTTCCGCTCTTGCCGGCGAGCTGTAGCAGCTATCCGGCAGAGTGAAAGCTGAACGGCCTTGATAGCCTTCGGCGGGGCGATGTTGTGGCAGATGACGTTCGAGGTCTTCGGCCTTGGTTGTAATTGTGCGCGTTCCTGCCACAGCGATGATTTCACCACCTGCGATTTTCACCAAAGTCTTGTTGCCCGAAAAGACCGTGTGACCGCGACCAACCAAACTTAGTGTCACTGCCGTTTTGCCAACGCCAGAGTGACCAGCCAGCAGAAACAACTGACCCGACTGATCTTCCAGGCAGGCCGCGTGCACTGCGTAAAGGCTCTGTCTGAGCCAGTGTAGGCGAGCGACACCGTAGCAGAGAAAGAGCAAGTCCATTAAGGCAGCTTCTGAGTTGTCGAAGGGCGCGCTTAGGGTGTAGCAGCCGCTGCGGATTTTCAGACCCTTGGCCTCTGCTTGCACCAGGCGAACAGTGATCAGCTTGCGCTTCTCGCTTTCTGATTTAAGGCTTTCTGCTTCGGGGCTTTCGGAGTTGAGACTTGCCACCCCAGGAAGGTAAGCCGCCAGCAAGAGTTTTGCTGCGCTACTTTCGAGCAGGGGCAAGGGGCACTCAACACGTAAGTGAAGAGCGCCAGGCAATTTGAAATTGTAGTTACATTTAGCCATGTTGCTCCTCCTTTCTATGTTGATTTGGCGGCCAAGTCGATGACGAGCTCTGCCACTTGCTCGGCACCACCGCTACCGAAGCGCTCGGCCAACTTGACCAAACGCGAGTGTTGGCAGCCTTCGAGCGCCTGGCTGTGCTGCTGAAAGAGCAGTGCCAGTTGTTCTTTGATTGCGGCAGAAGAGGCTGATTCGTCCGATGATTTGTCCACCAGCTCGACCAGCTTTTGCAGTACCGTCACTTGTTCGGCGCTGTAGTCGATTGCTTCGATTTC
>JBBRMD010000049.1:0-45090 GCA_038231015.1 Candidatus Obscuribacterales bacterium | reverse complement strand
TGAATACTTCGAAAACGGCATTGAATAGACCAATAAACCGTTGAAATACGTTGAAGCTAGAGGGCTTGTGACCGCCATGGTTTTTGAGAAACATAGCGCACAAAACAGGCGTTAGCGTTAACGCCACCAACGCCGAAATTATAATGGCGCTAGACATCGTGATAGAAAACTGCCGGTAAAATACACCCACCGGGCCGGGAATGAAGGCTATTGGCACAAACACCGAAATCATCACCAGCGTGATGGCCACAATAGCGCCTCCTAGTTCGCCCATGGCTTTTTGCGTCGCCGCATAAGGAGTAAGCGACGGGTCTTTCTCCATATTGCTGTGGACGGCTTCAATCACCACAATCGCATCATCCACAACAATGCCGATGGCCAGTACCAAAGCAAATAAGGTAATCAGGTTAATGGACATACCAAACATCGCGAGCACCAAAAAGGCCCCAATTAATGAAATTGGTACGGCAATGACAGGAATGACGGTGGAACGCCAGTCGCCCAGAAACACAAAGACGACCAGGGTGACTAGAATAAACGCATCTCTGATGGTGTCGATGACCTGCTCAATTGAGGCGTCTAAAAACCTGGAGACATCGTAGGCGTAGTCGACGTGTATACCGTCTGGAAACGCCTTGGAGAGTTCCTTGATTTTTTCTTTGACCTCTTTGATGACTTCCCGGCCATTGCTATTGGGCGTCTGTTTCAGCACCAGAGACGCAGAGGCCTTTCCATCCAGATTCGTGTAAATATCATAGAACTCACTGCCCAGCTCCACGTCGGCAATGTCTTTAAGCTTGACCATTTCGCCAAACCCGGAGCTCTTGATAATAATATTCCTGTATTGCTCAGGGTCGTCATAGCGGCCGACATAACTAAGCACATATACACTTGACTGAGCTGCTTTCCCCGAGCTGACACCGAGCTGTCCAGGGCGGACAATAATACTCTGGTCTTTAATAGCATCGACCACTTCTTCAGAAGAGATATCGTACGCTCGCATGCGATCAGGCTTAAGCCACACCCTCATGGAATACCTTCTGCTACCCAATAAGGTTGCGTTCGCAACCCCTGGAATCCGCTGAATTTCAGGTATTAGCTTGGTATAGGCGTAATTACACAGGTAATTCTCGTCAAAGGAGCGGGAGTCAGAAAATAAATTGACATACATCAGCATGGAGGGCTGCAGGGGCATAAGGATTACCCCCTCTCGCTGAACGAGAGGGGGTAATGAGCTCAACATCTTATCCACCCGGATTTTGACGCTAACCACCGCCTGGTTGGGGTCGGTACCTGGTTCAAATACGACAGCGATGGTGGCCTCACCGGCGCTGGTGGCATCAGAGGTCATGTAGCGCATGCCCGGCACACCGTTAATGGCCGCTTCTAGTGGTACCAGCGTCGACTTGGTAAGCACATCGGCACTAGCACCAGGGAAGAAAATAAAAACATTGACGACGGTTGGGGCAATTTGGGGGAACTGTGAAACAGGAAGCTGCGCAATGGACAGGTAGCCCAAGAAAACGATTAAAACCGAGACAACAATCCCGAGTACCGGCCGTTTAAGAATGTTACTAAACATAGCTGCCCAAACCTAAACTACTCTGCATACAGTTTTAAACTCTCAATAGCACTTTTGGGATCAATCAGCTTGTAACGGATTTTGTCGCCTTTATATACTTTGCTCTGCCTCTCAAGCAGGAACATCTCATCAGGGGTTATTCCAGAGGCGATCATGTAAATGTTAGGTTCTTCACGGGCCACTTTGATCTCACGTTCGTGAACCACCCCGGTTTTGTCGACAACAAAAATAAAGCGTTTATCTAAAATTTCAAACGTGGACTTTTGGGGAACAATGACCGCCTGGTTGATCTTCTTGGGCCATAGTATTTTGCCTGTTTGTCCGTAACGCAGCAGGCCTTTTGGGTTACTAAAGCTCGCTCGAAAGGCAACGTTGCCTGAGGTACTACTAAAGTCTGACTGAATGGTTTCTATCGTTCCAGTTTCAGGATAAATTTCTTTGTTGGCGAGTTCTAGTTGGACGTTCTGAGTAAGGTGACTGGTTTTCATGTAGTCCAGGTACACAGTTTCGGGCACATTGAAGTACACCCAAAGTTGATGGGTATCGCTTAAGGTGGTTAGCAGTTGGTTTTCTTCCAGCAGGCTGCCCAGCCTAATATCACCAAAGCGGCCTATCAGCCCGTCAAATGGGGCTCGAATTTCCGTAAAGCCTAAATGCGTTTTGGCTAGCTCTAGTTCCGCTTGAACTTTAGCCAGCTTGGCGGCAGACATGGCGGCTTCAGTAGAGGAAATAATATCTTTGTCAACAAGTGCCTGGTTATTCTGCAGCTCAATTTTGGAAAGCTCAACCTCTGCTTCTGATTTTTGAACATCGGCTTCGTAGACAGTGGGCTTTATTTGAAATAGCAGTTGTCCCTTACGAACAGTGCCTCCTTCATCTACCAATACTTTTTGCAGGTACCCCTTCTCTAATGAACGAACTTCAATATGCTGTATGGCTCTAATCTGACAGACATATTCATCATTCAGCGTTAAGTCTTTGACAAGCGGTTTACTGACCTGGTAAGTCGTATCCGATGCTTCTTTATCATTCAGCGCTAGGTCTTTGCCAAGGGGTTCCGTGCCCTGGTGAGTCGTATGCGATGCTTCTTTGCTGTCAGGCGGGGCCTGGCCTGTCATAGACATTACTGACTTGGTCAACGGTCCAAAGCCAGAACGGACGCTCTGACTAATCTTTGAAATTCTTGCGGACGCTTCATTTTCGGCTTGTTTGAGAGAAGCTTGTAGTTGCGGTACTCGGTTGAGAACTTCTTTGTGATCCAGCAACAACCCACCGATTCCGACTATAAGCACAACTGCGACTATAGCTATGAAGGATTGATTTTGCTTTTTCTTAGATTCTGGAGTCGACTTTTTTTCCGCATCAGCATGGTCTTCGGCAAGCTTGCCATCGGAAGACTCCTTGACTTCAACCACTGGAGGCTTAGCTTCAACCACTGGAGGCTTGGCTTCTACCACTGGAGGCTTGGCTTCAAGCACTGGAGGCTTGGCTTCGACCACTGGAGGCTTGGCTTCGACCACAGGAGGCTCGGCTTCGACCACAGGAGGCTCGGCTTCGACCACAGGAGGCTTGGCTTCGACCACAGGAGGCTTGGCTTCAACCACGGGCTTAGCTTCAGCCACAACAGGCTTGGCCTCGGCCACAGGCGGCTTGCCTTCAGCCACAGCAGGCTTGGCTTCAGACTCATGTATCATGTCTCGGTCCCTGAAAAAAACTGAATACTATTAACTACCGTGCACGGAAGAACCGCACTGTTGAGATATTTTCACTATTCTGTAAACAGCGCATAATTATCTAATGTACAGCAAGATTGTGACGGTAATGTGAGCGTCCGTTTCAATTGCTGACCAAAGAGATGTAAGGATATTCGACGCCAGTAAAAGCGCGATCCATTTCCATTACCCATTTTCAGAAATCCACCTGATCGGCGGTAAGCGAAGCTGGAGTCAAGCGAAAATCCACTATAGAACCTGTTTACCACAATAAAATTCCTAGAGCGGAGATATCGCACTTGTCCATTAACTATTCTGTCTTCGTAAAGGAGTTTCCGTGTCGCATCGATTGGCAAAAGTATCTCGATGAATTGGCAATTCCAATAAAGCTGCTGAAATCGTTAGAAGTAAGTACTTACATTGGTTTTGTACCAATGAAGCTCGCTAACTACAACTCCGGTGTTGAGATTTATCTTGATGAAGTCACTCCAGGCTACTTTGCCGAAGTTAAATCGCAACTGGCAGGCCGAGCAAAAATAGTTACCTTTAGTTTTGGCAGTGATGTAGACGGTGCATGTTGCGCTCTTGGAGCTGCTGCTGCTTTAGCTAAGTTTGCCGACGGACTAATTTACAACGATGGTTTTCTATCTGCTGATGAAATCTTGACTGCGTTCAAGGCGCTCCTGCCCGAGGCGAAAAAGAAACTGAGCCAAAATCCGAACAGGTCGCTTCTAACTGCTGTTTCAAAGGGACTGATTCACTTTGCCAAAAAAGGCAACAAGTTCTTCTACTTACCGATTGGGCAGTGCGCGCGAGGGCTTATAGTAAATCCACTTTCTGAAAAAATGTTTGAAGTACGGTTATTACTTTCACCACTGTATAAACCGGCAGAAGCTTTGGACCAGCTAGAGTACCTCAACATCAAGGCATTTTGTGCGACTACACTCACATCCATCAGCCATCAACTGGATTTTGCTGCTGGTCTTACGAAAATCCCAGCTCCGCTCAGGAATTAATTGATTTGGCCACAAATACGTTCGAGCCCTATTTCGATTCGATTAATGATCCGCCTGACCTAGCTGAAGAACTCTTCAAGACATTTAGCACCAGCAGAGATATTAACGAACTTGAGGCAACCGGCTTGGCCTGTGCAGCAGGCGGTAAGTACGAGGAGGCGTTAAGTATTTTCGACAGAGTACTAGAGCAGACCCAGCCCAGGCAACCAGAGTTGCGATTTGATTGGATTACAGCCCTAGAGGAGCGGTGCAAAAAATTGCTACCTTTATCAAAGAAAAACATACTGAAGAGTTGACCAAGCAACTTGCTGAATGGCAGAGCTCACGACAAACAAAACCGGTTTTGGTGCCTTGAGTAAAAAAAACCGTTAGCAGTAGACCTGTTTCAATTAAATGTGTCTTCAATATTGGATGAATCGAGGAGAGTTAGATGACTGAAGATTCTGGTCCAGAAGAGTCTTTCTGGAACAAAACGTTCGTGATGCCAGATTTTGAACTCGTTGACTAACATAAATGATTCGCGTCGCTGACACCGATTTCGTTTAGCTAGTCGTTGACACCGATTTCGATAAATTTGTATTTGCCTTGGTCTTTGGCAAATACGTAGATATCGTCACCACAAAACACGAAGACCGAGTCTTTATCAGCTATAGGCTTTTCGCGCAGCAAGCATTTGCGGGTCGAGGTAGAGAAAATCGCCTCGGTCTTTGCGATAAACCCAGCCTTATTCAGCTTCTTCTCATCATCTCGATATGGCAATTTCGTCATATCCGCCAACGCATTCTTGTCATTTTTCCGCAAAGCATCTTTGAATCTTTCCCAGAAGGACAAAAATTCTTTGCTTACTACGGGCGCCGGTGCCGCGCTCGCTTGATTGGGTACCGAGATACCGCAGACAGTCAGGCAACCGATAATCGTAAGCGCCAGCATGACAAATAATTTTGAATGATTCATTGTTCCTCCAGGGAGCTTGAATGGCATATTCTATATGACCTTTCCCAACTTGTTGAGCCATGACGAATTGAACTCTTTCAACTGACCGGCACCAAGGTCATAGCATCTCTCTTTCAAGAGCCATAGTTTTGCAATACACAGCAGATATTGGCAGAACTAGAGCAAATTTCTAGGAGCATTCGCTTCGTTCAAAACAATAGATGTTGTGCAAACTTAGCTATTGCACAACATCAAAACTCATGCGATACTCTCTGCGTTCAGTAGAGGAAAAACACCCATGCCTTATGTCCGCACTCACGGCAACCAGGTAACCATTGTCCACGGCGAGCGAAACAAAGCTACCTCAAAAGTCCAGCAGCGAACTCTGTTCACCTTTTACTCAAAGAAGGAAGCTGCTGCAGCCATTGGTGATGGAGACAAGAAAGATAGCGATTATTTCCAGTATCTATTGAGCGATGCCAATCCTGGCCTCAAGTTCAATTGGGACGAGCTAGCTGAACAAGTCCGTGAGCACATGGAAATGCTTCCAGATATCTATCCTGTACGAAAGGCACGGAGCGAAGATAGCTTCGAGAAAGCACTGAATGAATTTGCTCGCCACCTAATTATTAGCGACCCACAAAGCTCAACAGCCGGCAAGGAAAACATAAAGCGCTTCGCCGATGACTTGGCTGTGCTCCAAAACCTTATAAGCATGAGACACGCTGAGGCGTTGCGACCAACAGAGCCAGATACCTCACCTTGGGCAATCAATGATGGCTTCTGCTGGAAATATGAATTACAAGGCCACGTTGTGCCATCTGACTTTGAAGACTATGCCACCTCGCTCTATCAAGCTGGCAATATGAAGGAAGCAAAAAAGGTCTTCACACTGCTAGTTCGCTGCTTTCCTAATTTCGCAGAAGGCTACAATTACCTCGGCTTGATAGCTCTTGCAGAAGCCAATCCAAAGTTAGCCGTCGAGCATTTCCGCACCACCGCAAAACTAGGACGGAGCCTATTCCCTCCAAGAATGGCGAAAGCATCTTACTGGAGTGACCTCAGCACTCGCCCATACATAAGAGGGTTGATGAACTTAGCCCTCTCCCTCAATCAAGCACAACAATACAAAGAAGCCTTGACCGTGTGCGACCAACTAAAGAAAGAGTGTGGTTTCAAAGGCGAAGAAGCAGCAGCAGCACACCGGGCCTTAGCCTGCCTCAACCTGCACTATTGGAGCGAATGCGTTGATGCAGCAAAAGAAATTGCTGGATATCATCCAAGCGAAGGATTCACTCTAGGATTTGCCTTATTTGAGCTAGGACGGCATGCAGAAGCAGCAGAGTGGTTCCTCCACGCCAGTTTAAACGACCCACATTCAGCACACATGCTGGCCGACCTGAGTACTACAAAGCCAAAAACCTATCACGAAGTTGAGGACCACAACAGTGGCATCGCTCTAATTGCCTCCCTGCCAAGATTCTTCAAAATGCAATCAAAAGCATCTTCTAAGTTCTTCCACAATCTAATCGCGAATCCAGAAGTAAAATCGCTACTCACTGAAGTGATGAAATGCTCTCGCGATCACTCAGATCGAGAGAGAAGCACGCGAGAAAGCTTTCTGAGATGGACTGAATTGAAAGAGCTAAGCTTCGCTCAAAAGAAAGCAAGAGAACTCGGGACAATTCTCGGTTACGCAAAACCGAGCCTTGCTACCACAGGAAAAGCCAAAGCAAAAAAAACGAAATAGTTGTGGCATGGCAGCTATACGACTGGTCTATAAGACTTAAGCTCGCTATTTGAACGGCTGATTTAGCTAAAAAAATCCGAGGGAAATACGTATGGCCAAATCTAAACCATGGCTCTATATTGAAAATTGCTGGTGGCACTTAAGGCCGAGGATTTAGAATATGGCAAAGCTGTATACATTATTGTGTGTGGCACAGCTAGCAGCTATATTCGCAATTTATTACTACACGGGTCTAGGACTCAGAGATAGTTACATAGGTGCACAGACCCTCTCGAAAGGCATCGCTTTTGCTTTGATGTTGCTGATTGGGTTGGTCGCAATCAGCAAACCAATTAGAGCCAAGCTTGGAATATGGGGCACTAAACGCGATACTTTGCAGATAGTTAGTTTTGCCATCGTTTCGCCGTTGCTAACTCTAACTATTGGGCAGTGCATAGCTATGACCTTTGGAGGACTTGGCGGAGACTTTTAAAAGAGCAGCAGGTTTGCGCCATGACCTGGTGCAGGTATAGGCATTTTTTTCGCCGAACTAGTGACCCTGCCCCATTTGTTGCGCCATGACGAATTGAGCATTGGCAACGGGTCGCATCTGACGCAGCCAGACACTACATTTTTCGAGTAGATGCACATGCAAGGTACCGGAAGAAGGCAATATCTTAACTAACCTAGATTAGCCCTTCGCCGCGCTATCTCAAAAGACAAATTCTTCTCAAAGGTCTGGAAGATTTTATGCTTGAGTGAATCTTGTTCTCGCAACTTTCGATCGAAATCAACGAGAGACTGCTGCGACTTATCAAGCTGGCCAGTTAACATGTAAGCCAATGGCAGCTTAAAGTGAATGCGCTGGCCCCTCATTTGCAGATCTGAAGGTGATTCTAATTCCTGAATTATTCAATGAATACTTTCAAAACGTCGAGCTAAGGGCAGACCAATATCAACGACGATCTCAACCACCGCATCTGTAACCTTCGCTATCTCATCTTCTCTACAGTCTCGAGTCAGTCGCAAGGACCATTCTGGAATTAAAGAATTGAGATTTCTAAAAATTTGCCAGCTTTCCATAGTTGTGTGCGACCAATGTGGGGGCGACGACGAGTCTATAACCTCGACTTTCCATCTTGCTATGAATGGCGTTATCAATTCGTTTCCGCCAACTCAGCGCCATACTTTTTTCTCTCAAGTCCTCAAACAAAGATACTTTATATTTGCCATTTGCACCAGGGTGATGCCGGTTAGCAGACGTCCAATAATCATTTCTGATTTGAAGGCCTTCGCCAAGCATTCTTGCGCTTACGCGATCAGCCTTAGATACAATTGAACCTCGTACTTATTGACGATTTCACTAATCTTGCTGAAGCTTTTGATTAGGTCAGTAAAGCGTGCTTCAAACTTTATCGTTTGGCCTTGGAAGCCCGTTTTTACCAACTCAACGATTGTCTGTGAGACTAGACCTGTCTTCAGCGGACCATCTTCGGCCATCAGTTCTTCAGCCAGCCCTTTCATATCTACATCGCGCCTAAGACTGCGCACAGCTTCAAATGGTGCGACGATTTCGAATTTAGCCAGTAAAGGCTTTTCTGCCATTGTAATCTCTTCGCGCACGCGTCCACCACGCGCATAGAAATATTGTCCCAACATTGCGGGCAGGGATATTGTGTACTGATGATGAATCAAAACCTTGTCTCTCAATGCAATAGCGCGAGGTGGTTCGGGCAACACGTCGTCGCTAAAAGCCATAGGCCAGTCGTCTTCATCGTTGCTTGGATCAAAATGCAGGTTATGTTGGTGGGCAAATTCTTCTAGGGGCGACTTTTCGGTTTTCCATTTGTCAAAGAATACCCATTCGTTGTATTTCTCAAGAAGCTGATTTAGATCACAGGCCACTTGCTGTGCCAATTGCGCATCTGGAAATCGACCGATAATTGTGTAGCTCCCACTGTTGTTACTTGCATATGCTTGCCATACTTTGATTTTCATTTTGCACCAATGGTGGTTTGTTCAACTCTAGGGGTCAGGCCGAATCCGGCAGTGCGAGCACACCCTGGAAGCGCGGCCGGTTGACCTAATATTTTTTGCGAATTGCGCCAGATATTCATAATGTCGGTTGCGTTTTCAAATGGAATAAATGTGTCATGAAAGCTGCATGGCTGTATTTTCTTATCACTGGTCAGCACCATAAAGTCGCGGCCGGCACCACAGTCTTGGCTATCGAATAGTCGTGGAACACCAGCCATGCGAGTACCCCAGCAAACATCAAGTTTTATCTGACATTGCCTGTCCATTGCTTTCGCTAGAGCTGCTATTCGCTTCGCCAACTGGGCCGCCTGCTCTGGATAGATATGCAAGGCAAGATCTGGGCCGTTGTAGCTGAGCAAAAGAACGTCACGGCATCCAAGCGACGCCATCTCTAAAACAGTGCCTTCTAAGCTGGGCAGCCTTTCTGGAGTGACAAGATAGTTGATGCCAAACGATGCTCGAGCTGTGACTAGCTCTTTCACTTTGTTGCGCCAGTCGTTGTTATCGTAGAGCGAAAGACGCAGCTGCCCGTATTTGCCCTCGATAGACTCAAGTCGACCAGGAACTAGCTGCATTAAGATCTCGGGAGCAGAGCGTACAAGCTAGATTGCACAAATTAGTAATGCCAAATTGCACCATTCGAGGTGCCTGCTGTACGAGATGGGCGGTCTCACTGCTTTCGCAGAGTGCGTTTATCCCACTGTTGCGGTCGAACAATAGAAGTGCGCCATTCATTGGAAAACGCCTGAAGTTGGCCAGCGCATCAGGCACTGCAATTTGTTCGATTCTCAGTTGCTCATTCATCGGCTTATCTTAAGCCATTGCCGCCGGTATGAATAGATAAAGAGCGCAAGATAACCGAGAAGATAGGGGTAAAAGAGTCGGCCGTATCTGGCGAGGGAAGAAATGAACATCACGGAATGCCAGTCGATAAGAGACGGTATAATAATTGCACTAGTTCAAATACCATTATTGCTTAATATCGAGTCATCGACAGATGCATAATTGATATACGGCAAAAGGTATGTGCTTGCTGAGTCACCGCGCGTTAGAGAAATAACACCAAGGAGTATGAAATGGCCGAACAATGTTGTCCGACAAGTTGCTGTGATAGCAAAGAATGCACACCCTGCAAGGGTTGTGACTGCTGCTGTTGCTGTTGTGCGACCTACGAGGAAGGGAAGAAGTGCGAGTGTACTCCGGAAGCACCATACGAAACCCAAGTCAAAAAATAGAAGATCGAAAGGCGCCCGAAGGGGCGCTTTTCTTTTACGATTCGGCATTAGATTGATTCACTAAGCAGGCATAATAAAAAGGCAAAGAGGGAACTGATGGCGGTGCCGATTAAGGCGGTGGAAGGTGTTCAACTTGAAATGCAGCAAGGTTTGCCGATAGCCACTGCGCGAGTTTATGATTTTACGGCGAGCGCTCATCTGAGCTGGGACCGCTTTGTCCGACTTAAAGCATCGGCTGAAGCCATAAAAAAGCTTGCCAACCCAGGCGCGCGAATTCTGGATGCCGGTGGTTATGACGGAGCACTAGCGCTGTTTCTGCCTGGCTATCAGGTCGATGTAATAGATCCTGCTACAACCGGAGGATCGGTTTTAGAAATACCGACAGACGGTCGTTCATACGACGCGGTGGTAGCGGTTGACGTTTTGGAGCATATCGAACCACAAGATAGGATAAAGG
Source organism: Candidatus Obscuribacterales bacterium (assembly GCA_038231015.1). Lineage (GTDB taxonomy): Bacteria > Cyanobacteriota > Vampirovibrionia > Obscuribacterales > Obscuribacteraceae. The sequence goes on along the minus strand of JBBRMD010000049.1, from coordinate 34,389 downwards.
CTCTGTCGGAATTTGCGCGAGTTGCACTTATGCATGTTGTTTTAAACTATCCGTGCCAAGAATCAAAGGACGCTCAGATATTGGCGCTAAAACTTACGAATAACGCTCTGATCAAAGAACATGTTGAATGGGAGTTGCCTGACAGCAATTGGGTTCTAAGTGAGCTGGCAATTCATGGATTTCGCGGCACAATAACCCCACATTCAAGCATTGCCATATGGCTCGGGCAGTACATAACACTGAATCTTGCCCCTGAAGCTGCTAAAGATTTAAACAAACATCTGGTTGCGAATTACTCAGAAGAACCCTGCTCTAAAGCGCTTTACCACCTCGTAATATGTGAACGGTGCCATTTAACCTTGCCCCATTTGTAGAGCGAGGTTGGCAAACAGATAACAGACAAGGCGATGTAATAAAAGGAATTTTGAAGATTAGCCTAAGGGCAGAAGAAATGCATCGCCAAGCACTGGACGCAAAGAGACTTAGCGGAGAAGGTCGGCATGCATGAAAATCAAATTCAAAAATACGAATCTGCTAGAATCGCCCCTATGGACCTCTTATACTGGAAGAGCTACCTGCAAGACCGGGTAGCCGAAATCGAGCCTCTGATGACCACTCCGTGGGGTTTTATATGCGCATGCATATTGATCGAACTGCTGGCCAGAATGGTCAATGGCATCGGCCGAGGCAAACTAACTCGTCAGCAATTCGAAGCCTTTGTGGTCGAATGGATGGACGAATACAGCCCAGATGCCGAGCATCCGTTCAAGTTCAATTCTCCGGTAGTTCGTCTGGCAAGTTCTCCTGAACCGGCTCAACCAGAAGAAAAATCGTTAGCCACACAGATGTATTGCATTATGCGCTCGTCAATGGTGCATAACCTTTCGCTGGTGGCTGGTGACAGCGAATTACGCAGCGGTGGTGCCGATAATTCCATTTATATGACCGACCGAAAAACGGCTCAAGAACAAGGTCTAAGTCATTTGCAAAACTATCAAAATGATTCAGCTGTCTTTGTGGGCGAAGACTTCCTCGACGACATTGGCAAAGTTATCGAAAAAGTGTTCGCTGCAGCTGAAGCCGACGAAGCTCTGAAAGCTAATATGGCAAAGCACTTGAGCATCAGAACTCCGGTAAGCTGGATGAGTGGCTAGAGCTAAACTGATTGAAGAAATTCAGTAGTTAGTTCAATTGCCTGCTTCTCTTGTTCATGACCGGTAAATCCGTGGTCGGCACCGGCAATTACTTTTTCAGTTACCTGAGCAGCCGTCAGTGCGCTGAGCCATTCACCGTGATTAGGATCGCTAGGCACAATCGGATCATTATCTCCTGTAATCAGCAGGACAGGCCCACTGTAGGTCGCCAGCCTAGACCTAATTTCAAGATTGTCTAGTTCTTCAAAAAGCTTCGCACTGAGCTTATTTGGACCAGATTCAAAATAGCCTTGTGCCCAGACTTCTTCGAAGTTGATTGGGGCGAATACTTTTTTCAATTCGCGGCCAAGATTGAATGGGCCTTCCCAGATACTCAAAGATTTGAATAGCTCGGGCCTCTCAAGGGCGCAAAGCGTGGCAACAACGCCGCCGAAGCTAAAGCCCAGCAGATGACAGTCGGTAATACCGGCCAGCTCTGGGAGTTTTCGCGCATATTCAATTGCCCAAAAGGTATCTTCTGTCTGAGAAGAGGGGCAAATGTCCATAGTTGTGCCGTGGCTCTCTCCGCAGCCGCGAAAATCGAAGCGCAAGACGTGAAAGCCCAGAGCGGCTAGATGCCCACCGGTGCGCTCAAAGATGCCATTCACTTCGTAGCGATTGCCAGAGAAGCCATGCAGCATTACTACAATTTGGCCATTCCCTTGACCTTCCGGTTGATGAAGACTGGCAGCGAGATTGCCTTTCGGGGTTTCAATTTGAAAGCTTTCGCCGTAGTAGGTTTTTTCCATTGTTTCCATTTTAGCGATTTTAACACCCTGCACAGACCCTAAACGTAGTTTTAACGCCTCGTCGCTTATCTTGCAATAACAAACCCCCACCGAGGCAAGAATCAAATGGTTGAACTCAGAGGCGACAAACCGGCTACCCATAACGCCACCCAAGAAGCGCCAGAAAATCCACTGTTTAACGACTATTTGACATTAACCCGCGCCGGAGAAGTAGGTGCCGACGGCAAACCGATATTTGTCACACCTCCTACTAAACCAATGCCTGAGTCAGTCTTGGCCAAAGAAATAGGCGCCCACCTCAAAGAAGATGGCGATGCACGTTCTATCATGCCTTCGACACAGTACCTTCTGTCTACCTTTACTGATGCTGACGACATAGAAAATTCGCTCGATTGGCTGAAAGATAAGCTGGACAAGCAGCTTGAGAAAACCCCATGGTCAGTAGATTTTAAATACGACCGCGACAACGACTTTCTAGAAGTGACCACCACCAACAAAGAGGATCCGACCAAGAACCTGATTGTAGGCGAACCTCGGGAGCACGCAAGAGAAGATCTCTTTTAACCAAACCCTAGCGCTGCCAAAAGGGCGTAACCTAGCCGGGCTTGTGATTTTCCAGACAACTTGATAGCTTAGTTCTATGACTGAGCAAAGAGTGACGCATCATTTACTGTTGACTGCCGTGATTTTCTTTGCTGCCGCGCAAGTGGCTTATGCTAGACCAAACGAGACCAACCGGCAAATCGCCGACAAGCTAACCGAACGTGGCATGGATATGATGGGCCGCGGCGATTACAAGGGTGCACGAGCACCACTGCTGCAAGCTTTGCAGTACGAGCCTAACAATCCGCGCATATACTGGGGGCTTGCACGTTCAAGCTACAACACCATGGACCGCTACAGCCAGGGACTTGATGAAGCAGAGAAGTATCTCAAAAAAGCAATCGCTATCGCTCCTACCTATAGCAACTCTTACATACAGCTGACCGAGGTCAAAAACATTCAAGGTAAGTACGAAGAAGCGATTACCTGGGCAGACAAAGGCATCGCTTGCAAGCCGTCGCAAATGGAATGTTACCCGCACAAAGCGGTGGCACTGAGCAATTTGCACCGCAACACCGAAGCGCTCGCTAGTATCGATAAATATATCGCGTACAAGAAAAACCAAAACATAAGTTTTGATGCCCTGGAGATTCGAGCATCTATTCTCGAAAACGCCGAACGTTATACCGAGGCCATTGCCGCCTATGAACGCTGCTATCAAATCAAAAAACAAGACACCTATTTACTGCGACAAGCTAACTGCTATGACTTACTAAAGAAGCCGCTTGAGGCCGTCAAAGTCTTAGATAAACTAATCGCCACCAACCCTAATGATGACACTGCATTAGTTAAGCGCGCCAAGTTCTATATCAAGGCGGGCAAATTAGAGCTCGCTTTGGCTGACTACAACAAAGCTATCAAAGAAATGTCTGGTGCCACATATCTTAGAGAGCGCGCCGCTCTGTATAAGAAATTGGGACGAATGGATCTATACGCTCAAGATATAAAGGCAGCAGAAAACGATTAGGATTCGAGGGGCTGTAATCTAGCTAAAAGCTTAATCGGTCGGCTTTACCATCTAATAATGGTGTCACTATAAATTTTCCGTTTGACTGATGACGAATGCCACCATACTTACAGGGAAGAATTGTTTTGCCGTCGCTTGCGCTAAGGCCATATTGGTCAGTTGCAAATGCCGCTGATGTAGTCAGAAAAGAGGAGCAGGCAAGTAGAATGCTGCGAACAAAAGTAAGTCTAAAACTCATCAATTAGATAGCATCCTTGTTAGCACTAAGCTGTATAAATTGGTGCCACTCCCCGGCTTACAGAATAAGTTGTGATCAGATTGTGCTCAGGACAATCGAGTCAAGGTCTAGCTTCAACCACTGAGTGTTTTCATAGCGATCAGCAGTCGACGGAGCCGTAGCCTTGGCGACCAGATCGCTGAGAGCCTGACCAATATCGGCTCGGCTTTCTCTGGGGCGACTGGCAGCTATTGGTTGGGGGTCTTCGCCTGTGAGAAGAAATGCCAAAGTGGCCCCGAAGGCGTATATATCACTTTGTGGTGTTGCCTCTCCACGATACTGTTCGGGCGGAGTGTATGAATGTTTGCCCGCACAATCACCGCTCACACCAGTTTTGTAGATATGCGAGATGCCGAAGTCAATAAGCTTAAGTGTTCCGTCTTCCTGAACTATAAGATTATCAGAAGTGAAATCGCGGTGCACTACCTGCGGTGAGAGACTTTCCAAATAAGCTAAAATCTCTACCATCTGCTTTGCGAACGTCAATACTTGCTCTTCTGACATGGCAGCATTCTTGCTGACAAGTTCGCTAACAAGCTCGCGCAAGGTCTTGCCCTGAACATACTCAATCACTAAATAAGCGCGACAATTTTCAATGAACTGATCTACTAGTCGCACAATCTGAGGATGATCAAGCCTACTCAGTATCAAGCTCTCATTTTCAAACTCGATCATTGATTCAAGTTGAAACTCAACCTTTCCTTCTGGCAACACGAACTCTTTGAGAATTACTGAATTTCCGCTGCTATCAGAAGCGAGATAGACACTGGCCTGGCCGCCGCTGGTAATTTTGCGTAAGATTGTAAATTTACCGTTTCGCAGGGAAAGATTGCTTTTCTCCACTTCGTCATAGGCCACCTTCGCCTTGTCTAGCAGAAGGTCAAACCAAAGCTCAGTATGCTGAGGATCTCGCAGCACGGTGGAGCCGACAAGAGCCTTCTGTGCTTGTTCCGAGATTGCTGCATGTGGCGCATACTTGCGAATGTATGAAAAAAGTTCTTTCTTTGCTTTGCTGTTCAGTTCATCTACTCTGATTTCAATAAGCTCACCACGCTTACCGATAATCTCAAGACGATTGCCTATCGCTTTATTGCTTGAAACTGAGTCGAACAGAGCAGCCAGCCTGTTTAACGTTTTAAATATTTGGCTATTTTCAGCGAAGAATACCGGTGGCAGAGGGTAAAGCCTGAAACTCAAACCTTGTGAGAATTCGACAGATTTGACATTCTTCCAGGCAAGCTCTGCCGAAAAGAGATCGCTTTGCCAACCCCAAAGCATGCACACCGAAAACCAGCCCTTGGCATTCTGTTTTTCAATTTTGGTTTCGTTCAAATCAATATTATATTCAGCACTTAAAAAATTGAGCGGAAAGGTGAACCAGGCTCTGAAGAAGAGCACCGAAAGTGCGGTGCCAATAGCACCGATGTAGAGATTAATGAACATGATTTTGAGAAACTGAGGGTCTCTCGACGGATAGCCGAAGACGGCATCTAACCCGCTAAGAGTATAGAGATAGAAGGCCAGCAGAGAAGGCAACCCCGTCAACAGCATTGCAATAATGGTCATGGCAAAGGCCCGTGAATGAATGAAGCCTTGCTCTTGTGCTTTTTCTGGTTCTATATTTTGTCTCAGTACCAGACCGCGCCGTGATTGTAATTGACGCATTTCTAGAATTTTCTCAAAACCGAGCGTAGTCGCCAACCAGTGACCAATCATCATCACTAGGGCTACAGGTGGAATGGCGTAAAGTCCGATTGCAAAAAAGGGCCGGATATTCTTGAGAATTGTCGCCCATTGATTGCATGAAGAATTTCGGCTGATTTTGCCAATAAATGTATTGTCTATCTTCTTAGCCAACCCTTCAGGCAAGAGATAATAGATGAGGTTATAAGCAGACCAGCTGATTATGCTAGCAAGAGTAAAGAGCACCAGAAGTTTAAACGAAAAGCAGGCGAGCAGAATGAGCATCACTACCGGTAGTGCTCGCTGGAGAAACTGACGCCCATAATTTTCAGACTGGCAATCTAAAAGAAACTCATGGTAGTCATACTTGGCGTCATTGAACGACGTCTCGCCCAGCCATACAAGCTCAAAGTCACGAGAACCTTCTTCACCTATGGCTTTAGGCTCCTGACTAGCCTTTGGACACTTTCTGAATGAGGTTAAGGAAAAAGTGGCCCAGTTTAAGTACCACAAATAAAGTTGAGTGTGTATCAAAAGGGAAATGGTAGAGCCGACTCTGTCCAGCGGGCTGAAAGTCGTGAATAGAGTTTGAATTTCTTTGACTTCTACTTTAACCCTTATCATTTCTTGCGCAGGCTCGGGTGGCACCAGCGTTCGGGAAAAATATACAGTCTGACTAAGCTCAGAAAAACTGAGCAGCAGCGAGACTGGGTTGGAAGATCTATTCATGACTAACCGTCCCTTCCGGCTCTGCTTTAAGAATCGGATACGGCTGATTTATTGGCACGCAATCGTCCTCACTGTCAAGATAAGTGATGATCTCTTCAAAACTAGCCGGTCGGTTCTCAGCATCGTATTCAGTGCAGCGGCTAATCAGTGAACTTAGCTTCTCCGAAACAGCAAAGCCGTTTTTCTGCGGATCAGATTGAGTAAGAGCGCGGGGCTCTCTGCCTGTAAGAAGGTAGTTGAGGGTGCTGCCGAAACTATAGATGTCGCTCTGTATTGTGGCCTTACCACGCAACTGTTCAGGGGCTATGTAGGCTTGCTTACCAACTAATGTGCCGGTAATGCCTTCGGCAAATTGATGGGCCGAACCAAAGTCAATAAGAGCAATCGAACCCTCTGGTGTCAGCACCAGATTATCTGGAGTAAGGTCGCGGTGAATTATTGGCGGTTGATGATTATGCAACTTTATCAGCAGCTTAGAAATGTCTTTGGCAATTTCTAGAACGGCGCTTTCATCTAGGGTCTCGCCTTCGCTAACGAGGTGAAACAAGTCTTTGCCAACAACATATTCCAGCAAAAGAAACTGACATAGATCGGCCCGAAAACTCTTATGCACTTTACTTATTCCCTGGTCATTAAGAGTTTCTAGCAGCTTACATTCACGCTCGAAATCGTTGAGTAACTTTTCTAAGTTATGAGAATGGGCAGCAATTGAAAACTGCTTCAGAACTGCTAGGTCACCGCCCTCAGTGCGTACTAAATAGACCGCTGATAGAGGTTTACTGCCAAGCATGCGAACAATTCTGAGCGAGCCGTCGACAATGTCGCCTGGGCTATAGGGTTTGAAGACTGTGGCATTGAACTTTCGCTGAGAGAGCTTGGCCGGTATTTTCTCATCATGTGCATTTTCGTCAATTTGGGCTCTCAATCTGGCTCGATACTCAATTACATTTTGCTCTATTTTGCAATGTGGCGAGCATTCATCTATCGTATCGAGCAAGACTTGCAATTCACCTCTTTCAATTTGAGAAGGGAGAAACTTGTAGACTTCTCCATCGCTAAACCGAATAACCAATTTGCCCGCACCTTTTTTATTTAGTTTTCCTTTCATGCTTACCGAGCGAACGTCCTGCCAGAGATGTATTGGTCTAGAAAATGGCAGCATTGAGATGAAACGTTTGCGAAATATTCCCCACGGTTTAATTTGAATTTGACCAGACACCGTCGGTGGAAGAAAAGCAGATAATGTCACTGCCAATGGTGCAGCAATCCAGAGCGCAAGTAAGCTGCCTAGAAAATTGAGAGCTCCTTGATTGGCGAGCAGATTGATATTCTGATTGACCGCTTCTGACCCTAAGGCGCTATATAGGCTATCCTCCAACCACTTGATCAACATTACACCGACTGCACCTGGCGGGTGTGAAATTATATAAAATATCAGGCAGTAGCAAAGAGAAAACCAGAGGGCGCTCTGAAAAATGTTTTTGATCAGCGGATGTCCAGAGCGTACTGAAATATCGATAACTGTTCTATTTATAGACTGCGAAGGTGTCTCGAAAATCCCTTTGGCATACCGCTTGTACTTACCGCTCTCCAGGCCGATTGCCAGCTTAGCGGCAACAGAAGATAGTGGTTTCGTTATGGCATAGTAAAGTGTTGCCGCTACTAACAATTCAAATGGCACAATGTTGTAGTGATTCATAACTAAAGAGCCGGTGACTGCATCAGCGGCGCCGGCATCACGCGAACTAGCAAAAAGCCAGCCTTTGATTAGCTCTGCTAAACCGTAAGTTGTGTTGGGAATTCCGGCGAGGAGAAGACAGAACCCGCCACCAGCAAGCAAGAAGAGGCAGTAGGCTAGATTGGCGCGGGTCGATGGCGCAAGCCTGGGCGAAAGTTGTTTGAAGGCAATGACGGTACCGCCAACGGTGGCAGCCAGAATAGCGATCTTTTGCAAAAAGAATTGAGGATTGTATAGCGGTACGTTTTTCGGCAGCCAAGCGAAGACATAAGGTAAATAGTCTAATTCGTTTTTCAGGACTAAGGCAGCACAATATACCAATGCTACTTTTATAACTGTTGACCAGTTGAAGAACACCTGATACATGAGGATGGCGAATTGCATCAGACCTGCAGGATTTTTATATGCAAAATAGCCTGTGATCAATAGAGAAATAAGTAGACCAAACCTAAGCATCAAGCCGTGTGCACTGACTAGCAAGCACATTATGGCTATGCCTATCAACCAACGCCAAATTTCGCGTTTGGGATCGCCAAAGAAATCGACAATCTTTTCTACTCTAACTTTGACCGCTTCATATTCAACGGTGGCAGGTGGCGCCGCAGCTTTTTCTTCGTATTTAAGCTCAACTTCAGTGTCGGGCTCAGCTCGAGCGTCCGGCGCTTCTTCAGCTCTGTGCTCAACTCCCACATTAGGCTCACCGCCGACCGTTAAGAGGTCAGCTTGATCAGAAGTCAGCTTTATCCTAGCCGACAATGTTCGGTAAGCTTGCTTTTTCATCTAATATTTCGATAGTAATCTCTCCCAAGTCTAAAGTCTAAACTGGTGATGTCAAGTGAATTTTCACTGGGCAGTTTGCCCTACCCCGCTGGGTTTCTGGGCGAAAAAAGCAATAGGGTTTTGCCTATGTTTTGGGTGACTTAGTAGCGCCTTGGGAAGAAGTAAGTTTCATGAAAATACTAAAACGACTTGATTGCACTCAAGAATTGCTTGATGCGCGGGAGATTCATTTCCTTTCCGATGATTTGCAGCATACTTTGCTTTTGAACCCAGAGAAACAGAAATCGGCCAGATTTGGAGCTTTGAGCGATACCGCTAAAGGCGTTGTTCGAGGTTGGATCAGGACCCAGCACTTCTGTGTGGCCGATGCTGTAAAACATGGTTTCGTTAGCGAACTTTAGTTGCTGCAAAATAATTTCTCACCTCAACCTAAACATGGTCTTAACGTCGCTTCATTTACTTTGATGACGTTGACCACCGAGGATTACTAACATGACCAATGCCAATTCGACCGCCAGACTAGACGCACCTCTTGCTCCTGAGGCAGCAGAATCTATAAAGGCGGGGCCAATGAGTCACGCTTACCAAGAAGTTGCTTCTAACTTAAATGAACATATTAATAACGCCGCAGTTAAAGAACAAACTAAAGCACTCGTAGATGGAAAAGTTTTACCAGATTTCGCAATTGGCATGCATAAGAATCCAGGCGAGCCAATCATACACGGCGGCGGCTTTATCACAGATGCACCGATGCCTCCGACTGGCGGCAATGACGGCCCAAGCCGACCTGGTGTTGTCGTCGATACAGCGCCTGGAGACAGAACTCCAGGCAAACCGCATAAAGGTGACCTATCAATTCCTCTTCCAAAGGGCCAAGGCAAATTCGAACTGCACGATGCTAAACCACTCTAAATTGAACGCTACTAGAGCTAGTCACTAATTCGTAACTTTTCCTTTCTATATTGCTTGTATACACTCCAATACAGCGCACATTCTCAATAAAAAGGGATTACTAAATGACTAAACAAGTAGCCGAAAATTTCAATTCAAATAGCTCTGATAGCCTGACTGCAAACTCAACTTTGAGCGAGTCAGTGCAGTCATCTATGACCTTGGCAGATATCAAAACTATTCTAGCTAAAAAGATACAGCCTGCAGATACTTGCATTCTAGATAGAGAAGGATATATTGCTTGCGGACCAATAGTTGGTTCGGCCCGCCCTGAAAAGCCAGGCTCAGTGGTGATAATAGAGGTGGCACCGCACAACCCTTCATTTGATAAGTTTCCGCCAAACTATGAAAAACCAGAATATAAAGGAGAAACTAAGGTCAAGCCAGGCGAGAAATTGCCGCACTTAAACCAGTTAGACAAAGACGCAAAAGATCATTAAGAACTAATCTAAGACACAGCCAAGTAAATGTTCGCAAGAGGAGAAGAGTATGCCCTAAAAAAGCATGCTCTTTTTCTTTTGATAATTAGAACAATCATTTAAATGTGCAGCGGAAATTTGCTTACTTTGTCGTCCAACCTAAGAAGCGTTGCCTTGCTTTTATACTTTCAGATTGAGCCAGCTTCAGAGAACCAAGCAGCGGAGAAAATCGTTCTACAAAGTCTGGCTTCTGTTTGAGTAAATATTCTTCCATCCAGATAAACGTCGCAGCTTGTTTCTGAGCATCAATTAGGGAAAGAAAGAAAATCATTTGCCGCCAAGCATATGCAGTGTTTTTTAGAACACTGAGCTGTGAATGATCTCGGAAAGATTGTGACTGGTGCTGCTGACAAATCCAAACAAAGCAGGTCTTTACCAACTCCTCAAGGTCAAGGTCTTGATTTTCATGGAGCTTAAGCTCGCTGAAAAGTGCTGCTAAATTGTGACTGGTAAAAATCTGTTCTTGCTCAATAATCTTTCCGTTAGCGGCAACTGAAAATTTGGATGAATCGTCACCAGCTCTCTGTTTGCAAAGCTTGGCGAAACTATTCTTCACTCTGTCATCAACAAAGTCTGAGAGACCATAATAGCGATCATAAATGGTGCCTTTCAGATACTTAGCGGTAAGAGCTGCCGCTTGCGTATATTTCGGGCTAAACTCGCCCATAAAAATATCAGCCGCCAATTCTTCGACAAGAGGTAAGGTCAAACCGGCCCTCTTGGCTAATGAGCCAATTTCGCTGATCAGCTTGTTTGGCAAGATTTGCTGCGGGAAGCTCTTAAAATTAACGGCGCAAATCTCGCTCAGTTTTTCTCGTGAAAGATCTTTGATTGTTCCATCATTGTATCTATCGAGTGCACTAACCCAGGGTAGTTCTGATAACTGCACCTGCTTCGCCAATTGAAAAAGCAACAGAGAACGGCGTCTCCGAAAAGCTGAATAGGTAGCAGCATAGAGAGTCTGCAGAGAAGAGTCAGTAAATGATCTAGCCTGCAACTGAGCACTAATTTGAGTAAGTACAGGTGCTAACTGTTCTGACGAAGAAACCAGTTTACTTTCAACTAGCTCGTTCAAAGGCATCTCAACTGAGCGTAAAAGTTTAACCCTAAACGACTCTGGTAATGGGCAACCAGCAAATAAAGGAACTGATTCAAAAGTTTTTGAGCTATTACTTTCGCCATCAGTAATAGGATAGAAAATATCGCTTATCGAAGAAAGAGCTTCACGCTCAACCTTTGCTAGTCTAGCTGAGACAACCTGAGCAAATTGTAAGACACCGGGCCGAGCAGCAATCGCTCTCTGCTCAGCTCTTAACAGCTTCGATTTCGCTGAGCCCGGCAGGCCTCTAGCTGCTTCAACGTGCTGCAAAATTGCCCGAATCATACCGACATCGCGTCCGCTAAGAGCTGTGCGGTCGTTTACAGCCAAGCGCAAATATGCAAATAAGCGCGCAGCATTTCTTTTGCTAGCAGATTTCGTAGGGGCAAACTTCTGCTGCGATTCAGACTTCTTCACTTCAGCCAGCAAACTCGCAGCCGTTTCCATCCAACCATCTGGATATTGCTGACAGGGCCAGCCATCTACAACAGTTTCGGCAAACAGTGAAACGGCTTGATCGTAGAGAGGTAGCTTTAAGAGTGCTTGTCGCTGTTTCTCAACAGCCATACTGCCTTTCACATTAGCAAAATCTGCGCCAGTCTTGGCAATATTCTGCAAGTGCACTAAGGTGCTTGCATGCATCGGTTCGCGGCTAAGAGTTGGATAGAAGCGCAGGCGCGAAAAGAATGGGGCAATCTGCTGCAAAATATCTTGAGCAGCATCGCTATCACCGTGGTCGAGAAGATAGGTCACCACTAGCAGTGCACTTTCTTCTGGTACTTCTATGCGATAGAGCTTGTTACTGAGCATCCCTTTCAGCTCAGCCTGGCCTTCAGGGCTGAGGAAGTAAGCATTGAGGGCTGCCCGAACAGTTATGCCATCGGCGATACTCAGACGGGCGGCCAGTTGTCGCTCATGCTCTTGGATGTCGCCTTCAGCCAAAAGTCGGCCCGTGGCAAAACCTCCTTGAGCAATCTCAAGGGTAGCCCAAGCGGGCACATCACTGACTGGTAACCGACTACCAATTTGGAGCTGGCCTGTCAGCATGCCGCTCACAACGCGGATCCATTTAGCTAATTTGAGTTTCGCCTGTTTGTTTGCAAGAGCACTTCGATTAATAGTATCAGGATTGCTAGTATAAGTATTACTAGTGTCAGGAGTACTTGCATCCGACTTACTGGCATCTTGCGCGCGAGCGACGGCATCGAGTGCGCGAGCTAGTTGCGCAGCAACATACTCACCATTAACCTCAATCTTAGTCTCATCCATTTTAGAGCCTCGTGAAATTAATAGAAGCGAGCAATCTTGCCATCATCGCGCAGTTCCATTACTACCGATGCAGGCTTTTTCGGCAAGCCTGGCATGGTCATAATTTCACCAGTAATTGCCACTACAAAACCAGCGCCAGCAGATAATCTTAGCTGTCTAATATTGAGTTTAAATCCAGAAGGAGCACCAAGAAGTGTGGGGTCATCGCTAAACGAATATTGCGTCTTTGCGACACATACAGGCAGATTGCCGTAACCATTTTTATCAAGCCATTTCAATTCTTTCAAAGCTTCGTTGGAATATTCGACACTGGCGGCACCATAAATGGCTGAAGCCACGATTGCCAATTTATCTTTTAGTGGAGCATCTAATTTGTACAGCGGTGCAAACTTGCTCTGCTTCGCTGTCTGCGCCACAACCAAGTCGGCAAGCTCAAGAGCGCCATCAGCCCCTTTGGCCCAAACATCGGCAATCGTAGCGTGAATGCCTTTAGCTTTGCATAGCGAAACTAAATGGGCCAACTCTTCTTCGCTGTCTCCGGCAAATCTGTTGATGCAAACAATTGCTGGCACACCATACTTTTGCACATTTGCTACGTGACGCTCAAGATTGCAGAGTCCGCGCTCAATAGCCGACAGGTCGTGTTTCGACAAATCAGCTTCTGCTACTCCACCATGCAATTTTAAGGCTTTAACAGTGGCTACTAATACCACTGCATCTGGTGCTAATTCAGGGCGCAGGTTGGCAACGATGTCACAGAACTTCTCTAAGCCTAAATCGGCCCCAAAGCCAGCTTCTGTCACGACATAATCGCTTGTATAAAGAGCAAGTAAACCAGACAGCACGCTTGAGGTGCCATGGGCAATGTTGGCGAACGGTCCACCGTGTACAAAGGCCGGAGTACCGTCGAGTGTTTGCACCAAATTTGGTTTGATAGCATCTTTTAAAATAATGGCCATGGCAGCAGCGGCATCGACTTGCTTAGCGGTAATTGGGGCTGCAGCAGTTGATTTAGCAACCACAATATTGCCCAAGCGTTCTTTCAAATTAGCCATTGAGTCGGCCAAGCAGAGAGTGGCCATAACTTCAGAGGCAGCAGTAATATCAAAACCAGTTTCGCGAACTATGCCATTAGCTTTGCCGCCTAAACCTTGCACCAAATTACGCAGGCTGCGATCGTTCATGTCCATCGCTCTTCTAAAGCTGATGGCGCGTTGATCTATTCCGAGGGTATTGCCAAAGTGAATGTGATTATCTATGAGAGCAGCCAGCAGATTATTTGCCGCACCAATGGCATGCAGGTCACCATTGAAATGCAGATTGATATCGTCCATAGGCATCAGTTGCGAGTAACCACCACCGGTGCCGCCACCTTTTTGGCCAAAGACTGGCCCCATAGATGGTTCACGCAAAGCCACAGATACCTTAAGCTCTTTTGATCCAGCGGCCTTGCCACTCTTGCGCAGCGCCTGAGCCAAACCGACAGATGTAGTCGTCTTACCTTCACCGGCTTTGGTAGGCGTAATCGCCGATACCAAAATTAGCTTCCCTCTAACTTTATTCTTGTCACCCAAAATGCGCTCAATGGCTTCGTAGGCAATCTTAGCCTTGTACTTGCCGTAAAGCTCAATGTCGTCTTCGCCTAAACCAAGGTCGGCAGCAACCTCGACTATCGGTCTCAGCCTGGCATTGTTGGCCAAATCTATATCTGATGGTTGAGTAAGGTTAGAAGAAGGAGAAGAAGAAGAAGGAGAAGAAGAAGATGCAGCTGAAGCGCCGGTAACTGTTTCCAATTTTATAATTCCATTTACATGACAATAAAGAAAAGAGGCTAACTTATTGCTAGCCTCCCCATGATTATACTGACTTATTCACCAGGCTATTTCTTGAGCTCTCTAACAAGACGCATTAAGTAGAAGGCGAAGTTGACGTAATCAAGAACGATGGCGAGAGCGATACTGGTTGCCTCGGGCCAGCTATTATCAGTTGACTTAGCCAAGCGGCAGAAGTCGACTAAGAAGAAACCGGTGAAGACTACCAAACCGCCAACGGCATAGACAATGTTGACGCCAGCCGAGAAGTGAATGAAGAACTGGCTGAGGCCAACAATAATCATGCCAAACAGAGCAAACATCAGAAACTTTTGCATCGGTCTGAAGTCTACGCCAGAGAAGGCACCGATAGAACCGACCACGGCCATCACGCCGGCAGTGCCGCCAAGGCAGGTAGCCACGGTGTTAGCGCCAATCGTCTCGATGTAGCCTTGCAAGCCAAAACCAACAAGTACGCCGAATACAGCGTTCCAGACGGCCAACCCGGCCATCGCAGCGACGGGAGAGTTAACGCGAGGAAGGAAGAATAAACCGCCAAAAGTGACGGCTATTGAGGCTATCCAGAGAAACATATTTGGTTCGGTCTTGATGCCAAACATCGAGCCAGCCGCCAAAAACATGAAGGATACGCAAGTGAGCAGAGAGACTTTGCTAACCAGCGTGCCCTGAGTTAGAGCTTTGGTGTCGAACTCGGAGAACCCGACCCCACCACGCTTTGCCGTCTGTGTAGTCTCAGTACTGTTCTGAAAAGATTCCGAATACGGTTTTTTGTCCATTGCTTTCACCTAAAGGGCCCATATCACTAACGATATACCTCTACCAAGCTATCAGCAACCTGATGACAACCGGTCGATATTCATTATTCTTTAGTAGATGGTCGACCTGTCGAAGCAAGGTGCAACTAGGAAGCGTTAACGGCCTTTCTTCGCTTCTTCTTTGATTTTTTGTTTGGCTAGCTCTTTGGCGCGCTTGGCTGCTTGTTCGGCCGCTTTCTCAGCTGCCTTTTTAGCTTCAAGGTCACGCACACGTTCTTCTTCTTTGAGCTCAAGGTAATAGTTGTAGTTGCCGTGATAGACAACCAGCTGTCCGTCTCTAATTTCGACAATCTTGGTGGCGATTTGCGAGATGAAATAGCGGTCGTGAGAGATTACTACGACTGTGCCATCGAACTTCTTGAGAGCGTCTTCGAGGGTCTCTTTAGCAGGAATATCGAGGTGGTTGGTAGGCTCATCGAGAATGAGGAAGTTATTGGCACCAAGCAGCATCTTAGCGAGCGCCAGACGCGCCTTTTCTCCGCCACTGAGACTTTCAACTTTCTTGAATACGCTATCTCCGCCGAACAAGAATCGACCGAGCAAAGCGCGCACTTCTTCAGTTTTCCAGAGTGGTACTTCGTCTTGAATGGTATCGAGAACACGTTTATCTAAATCGAGCGCTTCAGCTTGGTTCTGCTCAAAATAAGCAGGGCGAACGTTGTGGTCACCGAGTTTAACCGAGCCGCCGTCTGGTTTTTCACGACCAGTTATCAGCCTAAGCAAGGTCGATTTGCCAGCGCCATTGGGGCCGAGAATAGCGATGCGCTCGCCTCTTTCAATTTGCAGATTGGCGTCTAAGAAAAGAATGTTGTCGTTGTAACCGTGGGTGAGGTCGCGAATGGTGACAATCTCACGACCACTGCGGGCAGCGGCAGGGAAGTGGAATACCAAAGTGCGCTCGCCGTCTTCGGGCTTTTCAATCAGCTCAATTTTGTCGAGCTGTTTCTCTCTACTCTTGGCTTGTGTACTGCGAGTGGCACTGGCTCTAAATCTGTCGACGAAGCGCTGTTGCACTTCCATCTCTTTCACTTGGCGATCGTAGGCAGCCTGTTGAGCATCGCGGTTTTGCTCTTTTTGTAGTTGATAGGTGGAATAGTTGCCGAGATAGGTAGAAGATGCTCCCCGCTCCATCTCAACAATGCTTGTGCAGAGGCGGTCGAGGAAATGGCGGTCGTGCGAAATAATCGCCATCGGCGTAGACAAATCGCGCAAGAAAGTTTCTAGCCACTCAATGGTGCGCATATCAATGTGGTTGGTAGGTTCGTCGAGAAGCAAGATATCAGGCTTTTGCAGCAAGACCTTACCGAGGTTCATACGCATTTGCCAGCCGCCGCTAAACTCACTGACAAAACGATCGCCGTCACCAAGGGCAAAGCCCATTTCGGCCATCATCTTTTCGACTTTAGACTCTTGAGCATAGCCGCCTTTGGCTTCGTACTCACGCTGAAGATTATCCATCTTCTTCAAGAGCTTATCGAGCTCTTCAGGAGTCGCTGTTTCAAGAGCAGTGTGCACCGCTGTCAGTGCGTGGTGAATTGTGTTCAACTCAACAAACGAACTAGAAAACTCTTCGCGCACAGTGTTGGTGGGCGTCACTGCAAATTCTTGGTTGAGATAGCCAACCTGCAAACCGGCCTGACGAATGATCTGACCAGAAGTCGGTTCAATTTCGCCGGTGATAATTTTGAATTGAGTCGATTTGCCGCCACCATTTGGGCCAACAAGACCGATACGGTCTCCTTGTTTAAGTTCCCAGGTAACGTCTGTCAGCACCTCGCCTTGAGGATAAATTTTGCTGATATTTTCGAGTCTTAGCATTGGATTCCCAAAGAGCGGAGGCAGTAACTGATACGGCAAGTCAACTAAACGGCAGAAGAGCAAGTCATACTACAGATTCTAGCACTTGGCAAGTCGCTTGTCAGAAGGAAATAGTATTAGGTAAGAGGCCCATCCGTCTATGTATACGAGCTAATCTCAATCTAAAGATTTCAAGAATTTGTTAGCTACTTGGCCTGCCAAGCCGCTTTCATCCCCTTAGCCACTTAACAACTTTGAGTACAAGAGGGTTTACACGCCGTAATTCTTCAAAGTTTTGCCCAATTAGGGTACTCTTTCAGGTTATTGCCCCGAGCAGAATAGTATCGAGTAGCTTTGTGTTGAGTAAGAAAACAAATGCCAGACAGCCTTAAGAAGCCGAGCCAGCACAGCAAAGCTGCTGATGAAATAATCGACCGCCAAGCTCTGATTAAGAACAGCAAAAGAATCGTAATCAAGCTAGGCACGGCCGTCTTGATGAAAGATGAGGGAGGCATAGCGCTGAGTCGCTTCTATTCGTTTGTAGAAGGCATCGCCGGCCTTGTAAAGTCTGGAAAAGAAGTATTACTGGTCACTTCGGGAGCTATCGGCCTCGGCTCGCGTACTCTTGGGCTGACGGCCAAACCTAAGCTACTTCCCCTCAAACAGGCGTGCGCCGCTGTTGGTCAGGGCCGCTTGATGGCACTTTACTCAGATGCCTTTGAAAAGATGGACGTCATCGCCGCCCAAGTCTTGCTCACAGAAGAAGACTTTTCTAATCGGCGCCGCTATCTGAATTTGCGCAGCACCATCACTCAGCTACTTGAACTGCACGTGCTGCCGGTCATCAATGAGAATGACACAGTCTCGACTGCCGAGCTTGAAATGCTCAAAGGCGACCACAAAGAAGTCGATATTAAGGTAAATTTTGGCGACAACGACAAGCTCTCGGCTCTTGTTGCCAGCAAAATCGATGCAGACTTGCTGCTCATTTTGACCGATGTGGAAGGTCTCTACACTGCCGACCCTCGCTCAGGGCCAGAAGCCAAGCTTATCTCTGTAGTCGAGAACTTCACACCAGAAATCGAACAACTGGCCGAATCAAAAGTAGTGAGCGACAAGCCCGGCCGTGGTGGCATCAAAACAAAACTTGCAGCGGCAAAAATTGCCTCGCAAAGTGGATGCGCTACCATCATCGCTGGTGGCAAAACCGACAATGCCATTGGCCGTATCTTCAAAGGCGAAGATCTCGGCACTTTATTCCTGCCCCATGGTGGCTTAAGCGGCAAACAAAAATGGATTGCTTTTGCCACCACAGTCAAAGCTTCTTTGGTAGTCAACCCAGGAGCCAAAGATGCACTTAAGAAAGGCAAGGCCAGTTTACTTCCGGCCGGTGTTACTGAAGTAAAAGGAACTTTTGAACGGGGCGACGTCGTTAGCGTTGCCGATGTAGATGGGCACGAATTTGCTCGTGGCATTGTCAACTATTCAAGCGACGAAGCCAGACTAGTGTCAGGGCAGCACTCAGAAGCTTTAAGCGAACTGAAAGAGAGTCGCAACTACGACGCACTCATTACCAGAGACAACATTGCCTTTCTCGACACTTAAGTGGATAGACTAAAAATGACAGCCATTCCAAGCGACACCAGTCAAGAGCAATATGTCATGCAACTGGCTCGCCATGCGGCCTTAGCTGCTCCGACCTTGGCATCGACTAGCTTAGAAAAGCGCAACGACACCATTCTGCAATTTGCTGAAATTTTAGATTCACGCAGAGCAGAAATTTTAGAAGCCAATGTGCAAGACTCAACTAGCTATGATGCCGCTGAATTTAAAAGCGGAAGAATGGCTATAGATAGCAGCAAGATAGACACAGTTATTGCCGGGTGCAAAGCCTTGGTGGCAATGAGCGATCCGCTTGGCCATGTTGATTATGCCAAAGAGCTAGACAGTGGCTTAGAACTCTATCGCCTCACCTGTCCAATCGGAGTAATCGGCATAATATTTGAAGCACGGCCAGATGTCTTGCCCCAAATTGCAGCACTTGCTCTTAAGAGTGGCAATGCTGTTTTGCTCAAGGGCGGTCAAGAAGTTGAACATACCAATAAGGTCTTATTCAGCTGCTTACAAGAAGCACTAGAACACTCAGGCCTGCCCGAAAGCAGTGCGGCATTGTTGGCATCAAGGGCTGATGTGGCCGCTCTTTTGAAAGCCGACAAATATGTCGACCTCATTATTCCGCGGGGCTCAAACAGCCTGGTCTCTTACATACAATCAAATACAAAAATTCCAGTATTGGGTCACGCCGAGGGCATCTGCCATATTTATGTCGACCAATCTGCCGACATGGAACAAACCATAAAAGTGGTAGTCGATGCGAAGTGCGACTATCCAGAAGCATGCAACACCATGGAAACCTTGTTAATAGACAGCCAACTTAATTCAAATAAGCAAATTGCAATTTTAGATGCTCTCGTCAAAGCGGGAGTAGAACTAAAAGTTGATGAAACCTTACTGAAGCTCTGCCAAAAATCTAATTTGGCCGCGGCCTTAGCGACTGAAGAAGATTGGTCGACCGAATATGGCAATCTTTGTTTATCGGCAAAGTCAGTAGACGGCGTCGACGCAGCAATCGCACACATAAATGAATATGGTTCAGGACATACCGACGCCATAGTCTGCCAAGACCAAGCAGCGTGGATCAAGTTCTTCAATGGTGTCAAGTCAGCTGGGGTTTATCACAACGCTTCAACCAGATTTGCCGATGGATTTCGCTATGGCTTTGGTGCCGAAGTTGGTATCAGCACGAGCAAACTTCCACCACGCGGCCCCGTCGGCTTAGAAGGTCTGGTTACCTACAAATATAAACTTGAGGGAGCTGGTCACCGGGCTAGCGACTATCACGGTGCAGGGGCGAAGCCATTTACGCATATTGAAATCAAAAAAAGCTAATCTAAAAAAGCTAACAGAGAAACGCTAACCAAAAATAGCAAACGTGAATAGTAAAAATAGCAGTTAGAAGAAATGATAGAAGAGAAGAATTCGATGAAAGAAAAGAGCGAGCAATTACTAGAGCGCATCAAACCGCTGCGTGACGATGTGCGCATGCTCGGCTTTATTCTTGGTGACACAATCAAGCGCTTTGAAGGCGACGAAGTGTTTGGCTATGTCGAGCAGTTTCGCAGTCTCTTCAAAGAAATGCATCGCAATAAAAACGGTGCATCTGAACTAAATGCTCCCAGCCAGAAAAAGCTACAAGAATTACTGAACGCCCTTGATCTCGATACTGCCATCAAAGTGATCAAAGCCTTTCTCACATATTTCGATATCATCAATATTGCTGAACAAAACCACAGATTAAGACGCAGAGCGCAACACGACAGCAGCGGCGAGCGCAAATATGAGAAAGATTCGCTCTCTCAATTCTTTGGTGGCAATAGTTTAAAACCAGAACAACTTTTAGACGTACTAAACAATCTCGATATCGAAATAGTCTTTACCGCCCACCCCACAGAGTTGACTAGACGCACAGTGATGCTCAAGCAGCTTGAACTAGCGCAACTTCTATACAAAAGAGACCATCCACCATTTTCAAAAAACGAAGCAGCATCGATTGAAGCTGGCCTTAGGTCTGTAGTAGAGTCGCTTTGGCTAACCGACCATGTAATTTATTTCAAGCCATCAGTAAATGATGAAGTGCGTTACGGCGTCTATCACTTCGACCACGTGATCATCGATGCCGTGATAGACGTGCACCAAGCTCTCGAAGACGAATGTCAAAAGCTAGAGGCGAGCCTCGGCAGTCATAGTTCTAGTGCTAATAATAGTACTAAAAATAGTGCTAATAATAGTACTAATAACAAAGGGCGCAATTTCATCACCTTTGGTTCATGGATTGGTGGAGACCGTGACGGTAATCCTTTTGTTACCAAAGAGGTTACTTTGAATACGCTCGACTATCAGCGTACAGTTATACTCAACCGCTATCTCAAAGACTTAGAGCGGCTCTTCAATGAGCTGAGCCAATCGGCCAATTGGACAGAAAAGTCAGAAGCGCTGAGCCAATCGTTAGAGAAAGACACTGTGGCACTGCCAGCAGTGACCGAAAAATATGCCCACCGATACGGCCGAGAGCCGTATCGACTAAAGCTGCTCTATATACAAGCAAAACTGCGCAATACCCGCGACCACAAATGCGAGGATTCCTGCCAGTCTTACTCTAGAGCCGAACAGTTCAAAGCAGAGCTGTTAGAGATCAAAGACAGCTTATTTAATGCTGGCTGCCGAGATAGCTTACTCAATCTAAATCGCTTAATTTCAACTGTTGATATATTTGGTTTTCATCTGGCTAAGCTCGACATTAGACAACACAGCAGTCGGCACCGCGACGCCCTTGATGAAGTAACAAAGTCACAAGGAATTCTCGAAACTGGCTATAAAGGTCTCGATGAAGAAGCGAAAATGGCCTGGCTCACTAACGAGCTGGCTAGTAAAAGACCACTAATTCCTGGCGAACTGCATTTTTCGCAACCTACCAATGAAACAATAGACGTGTTCCGCACCATGGCTCAGGGTCAAGACCTTTATGGTGCACGAGCACTCGACACTTACATCGTCAGCATGACCGAACATTCTTCAGATTTGCTCTCTATTTTGCTACTGGCAAAAGAGGCTGGCATCTGGGCATCAGAGCATCACCCTCATCGAAAAGTTAGCATAGTTCCATTATTTGAAACAATTGAAGATTTGCGCCGGGCGCCACAAATGTTCCAAGAGCTTCTAGACAATCCAATCTATAAGGGCTATTTAGAAGAACTCGGCAATCTCCAAGAAATTATGATTGGCTATTCAGATAGCGGTAAGAATGGCGGAATCGTAGCTGCCAACTGGGAACTTTATAAAGTTCAGAAGAAGCTAGTGGCCATCGCCCAGGCCAATCACATTGAGCTCAGACTTTTCCATGGTCGCGGCGGTAGTATCGGACGCGGTGGCGGCCCCACTCACCAAGCTATCTTGGCACAGCCACCAGGGACGGTAGCAGGACGAATCAAATTAACTGAGCAAGGCGAAGTTATTTCATCAAAATATGCGCTGCACGATATTGCTGTGCGCAACTTCGACCAACTTGCAGCTGCAGTGTTGCAAGCCACAGCCACTCAACCTCAAAGCGACCAAGAATTAGCCAGTGAAGTAGACAGTGAACCAGTGCACTGGTGGAATTTTATGGAGCAGCTGTCAACCACCTCGTTTAAAGCCTACCGCTCACTTGTATATGAAGATCCACAATTTGTAGAATTCTTTGGTCAATCCACACCGATTGGCGAACTCTCCAAACTGCAAATGGGGTCGCGTCCAACTAGACGTACTGCCGGTTCTGGCTCGATTGACGATTTGAGAGCCATCCCTTGGGTCTTCGCTTGGACGCAAAGCCGCTATATGCTTCCGGCCTGGTATGGTTTTGGCAGTGCTTTCAAAACGTGTCTAGAAGGCGATAGCGAGACCCTGCCTATGGCCCAAGAGATGTACGCAGAGTGGCCATTCTTCCGCGGCTTAATAAGAAAGCTAGAGAATGCTTTAGCCGTAGCCGACATGGATATCGCCGCCTACTATTCAGAAAATCTGGTCGACAAAGCTCTGCAAGAGAAATTCTTCAAACGAATTTTGGCCGAATATGAGTGCACAAAGAAGTTTGTTTTGGCTATTTCAAAACACGAAGTCTTGCTTGAAGAAGTGCCCTACTTAAAACATTCGATTGCTATCCGCAACCCATATGTAGACCCGCTTAGTTACTTGCAAGTACGCTTGATTGCCCAACTGCGCAAACGTATCAGCGAAGAAGTTGGAGCTAATGGAAAAGCTGGAAAAGATAGAACGCTTCAAGCCCCAGAATCAGCAGCAACAGTGCGAGACGATAAACTCTTAGAGACCGTTTTGATGACCGTCAATGGAGTTGCTGAAGGTTTGCAGAATACAGGCTAAATTAATCGACCCGCAGTGGTTGCAGGCTAAACTCGGCGCCAATCAGGCTTTTGTTTAGGCACATTAAGAATAGTAATTTGAAGGGAAATCCTTGAACTTTTTGCGTGCCGTGAACGTAGTAGTTGGTATGAGTAAAGTAGATACTGCTGTCGAGGTGCACTTATGAAACGGCCCACAAAGATTTCGAGCTTAGGTATTGCCCTCAGCTATGCCGTCTTATCTCTAAATCAGCCGGCTCTAGCGCAAAATGAAGCGCCTAATGTGGGCCAATTCCAGCCGCCTGGTGGCTACGGCCAAGACGGTCCGGGTCAACAAGGCAGTATACCAAACCAGGGTCAGGGGATGGGTGGACCAGGGCAAGGGCAATTCGGTGAACGTCTTAGGCAGCGCATGGGTCAACGCATGGGCGGACAAGGCCAGTGGGGTGGTCAGAATGGACAGGGCCAAGGTCAAAATGGCCAAGGGCAAGTTGGTGCTGGTCAAGGTCAAGGTCAGGGTGGCGGACCCGGCGGTCAGGGCCGAGAGCAGTTCATGGAAAAAATGAAAGCGCGTTTTGATGCTGACCACGATGGTCAATTAAGCGACTCAGAAAAGGCGCAGATGAGACAATTTATGGAACAGCGCCGTGAATCTAGAGAGGCCAGACAGGGTCAAGGCGGCGGTCAAGGTGGAGCCCAAGGGCAAAATCAAGGACAAGGCCAATCTATGGGTGGCCCCGGGCAGGGCTTCGGTGGCGGTCAGGGTCGTGGGTTCAGACGGCGGATGAATGGCCAAGGTGGTCCAAATCAAGGGCAAAATCAAGGCCAAGACCAAGGAATGCAACAAGGAGCGCCACCGCAAGGTATGCCTCCGCAAGCTCCACAGCAATAAATGAATTAAAGCAGCAACGTATAGCGGGTATAAAATCGATAGAATGGCAATCCAATTCTTAACTGCCAGGGTATCGATCTGCAAAATCCAAGACTAGCCGCGTTGCGACGAACTATAGATTCACTATCTGCCCAGGGCAACCAGCAGATGGCTGGTGGCAACTATACTTACGCCGAGCAGTTCTTTGAACGTGCTCTTAAAGAGTGGCGCAATGGTGGCGGCAGCAAAGCTGACGAAGGCGCGCTCATAACCCAATTGGGCAAAGCCTATACCGTTCAAAGAAAGTACGAACCGGCCTATGAGTTATACATGCAGGCCTTGAACAATCTTACTGGCCAAGAGTATGACGAAGTCTATGCCGCCTTCCTTTATTTAAATGAACGCATGGGTGCTTTCACAAAAAAAGAGCCTGAGTTTTAGGGGCAGCAGCAACTGCTGTCTACTTGATGTCCACCTAGTAATGCTAGATTGTGCTCCGGCTCCGCTGAGAGGAGCACAGTTCAGCAATTTTCAAACAGCCACTGACTTTTACTATTTTTTGCTAGTTCATCCTTCTTTATTCAAGGAGTGCATCATGCCGCCTTCAGATATCAGTACCAGTAAAGACATGAGTGAGCAGATCGCTTTACTGCCGCCCACCGCGCAGATTTTTCCCTCAAACACAGAAATGTCGCAGTTCGGGAAGATCATTAGTGCAGACAAGAGTGGTGCCTCCCTAATGCTTCCCGAATTTCATATCGACACAACCGACATTTATGCACCGCCGACAATCCAAATGCCACAGCAAGTTGACTGCAGTCGATACGAAGTTGTCGCTGCCAATCCAAGCGATGATCAGCTAGTCGTAGATTTAGTACAGGCCAACAAAGATGCCGGTCTAGCCAAAGCCAATGTTTCATTCCAGAACGACTACAATAAGGCAGCCTTTTTCAGAACATTGACACTGCTACCTCGCGCTACAAACGCGAAGTTCTCGAATGCGTCGACAACCAATTTTAAAACAATTATGTCTGCTTGCTGCTGGCAAAACTAAAACACAAATATGTCGATTGTCAAAGTTGAGACGTTTTCACTCCACTTTTGCGCTAGCGTCAGGATTTGATGTTTCTGCACTAGATGTTTCTGACGTTGCTGTTTCAGACGTAGATACGTCCGATGCAGCAGCTTCCGGCGTAGATGCTTGAGCTGGCTCAGACACACTCTCAGAAGCAGTACTGGAACTATCAGAACTTTTGCCTTTGCCTTTGAAAAATTTTGAAATCACAGCAGCAATGCCAACAATGCCAATGACGATAAATTTCTTCAGCACCAGCAAAATACCCAGGCCCCATTTCCACAAAGCGCCAAAGATGCCAAACTTAGCCGCAGCGGCCATAGCGCCGCCACCCAATATCAGGCCGGCTAGTCCGTATCCGGCCGCTTTGTCAGTGCCTGGGACATATTCTGCGTAAGTCTGGCCCTTGTTGTATTTAACATTCTGAAGGAGAGTGGCGACTTTTGCCTTGCCCATATCAAGCTCTTTGGGCGAGACGACCAGGTTCATAGAAAGCACCCCGCGCCTACCTAACATGCGAGTGTTGTAGTTAATAGTGTCAGGTGGAGCTTCTGCTGAATCTACGTCTTTAACTTCAATAGCCCAGATCATCTGGTGGTCAGCTTTGTCATAACGAGGTGGCTCGGCCCAGCCGCCAACGTAGTAAGGTTGTATCTTCTGAGCAATTCTCTCTTCGTTTTGTTCTTTATTAGACTCTTTAAACGACTTCAACAGATCATTGGCATTGATTTTGTCAGCGTCATCTTCTGTGACGTAACCACAGTCTTCATAGCGACAAACGATAAAGTACATATCTGGAGAATCTTTTTCTGGTGCAATAATTCCCAGTACACCTTCACCAGATGATCCTTGTTGCTTCAAGAAAGCAATGGCTTTTGTCGGTTCAACAAAACGAAAATCTTTCGGCAATTTGACTACAGCTAGCTTGTCGCCAAGAATGACAGTCTGCTCTTTCGCTTCTTCTGATTTACTGGCAACAGCTTTGTCTTTTGCGCTATCAGCAGCTTTCGACTTTGAGTTGTCTTTGTCAGTCTTTTCTGCTGCCGAAACCTTTGCCTGGTTAGCCTTGCCTGAGTCTTGTTCTTTTGCTAGAACTGGCAAGGAAGATGAGCTTTCTAGCCCGAATGTGAAAGCTGAGGCCAGTAAGAGCAGGGCGCCCTTGTGAGAACTAAGCCAAGTTTGAGATTGCATAAATTCTCCTAGATCTTCCATTGCAACGATTCTTAGTTAGATGATCTCGTCTTGGAATCTAGCTCGTCAACCTTATGGTGAACCTACTTCACACCCAATGTCTTCAGTCTGGCCTCAACTTTCAAAGCTTCAGCTTCTTTGCCAGACATGTGCAAAATTAGACCTTGGGCACGCAATACCTGAAAGAGATTGGCTTTCGTGCTGAACTTCTCAACCAAAGCCGAAGACTTTTTAGAATAAGCTTCAGCTTTGGGTAAATTGCGCGACATCATAGCCATAGTAGCCATGTTTGAATAAAGCATACCGAGATTGGCACCAACCATCTGATTATCGGGTGCTAGCTTGTAAGCCTCTTCTAACTTGGTGACGGCCAAGTCAAACTTGCCTGTGTTCATAGCCTCAGCTGCTTCATTATTGAGGCGAAGACCGCGCACATTTGACGATTCAGAAGCGCCTGGAGCACCGGGAGTGCCTGCTTTAGATGAATTTCCAGTTGCAGAAGAAATACCTTCAATTTCGGCGTGCTGACCGGTGGCCATATCAGTTTCTGCATTAGTCTGAGTTGAAGAAGCGGCACTCGCACCTGAATTACTAAAGGTTGCGGCCAAAGCACTAGTATCACCATCGGTTAGTGCGCAAGCCTTATCTTCAGGATAAATAGTACCGAACATAATATCTTTTGGGTTACTGCTATGCTGAGCGATACCCAAGGCGTGACCAATCTCGTGCAGAGCCACGCGACGAGCATAATTATCGGTTAGCTTTGGCATTGCTTTTGGTGGCACAGTCAAAAGCAAAATGTTAGCTGAAATAATTCCCTGTGCATCGGGCACCACCACAGTTTCACCATCTTCAATAGCCGAAGACATCTTGGCTCGATCGTTCGTCCATTTACAGGTGATGCCTTGGCCGCCATCTGTTTGATCTACAAAGACAAACTGAAGCTTGCCACCACTGGCGATCATCCAATCATCAAAAGCTTGTTTTACAATGGCCTCAAGATCTGGTCTATAGCCAGGCACACTCTTGCCAGAAACGATACAAACCGGAATTGGCAGCCGGCTCTTGGGCCAGTTTAGATTGTTGGCGCTTACAGAGGAAGAGAGTGTGCATCCCATTGCAAGGGATAGTGCTAAAGCCAGAGACGGTAACAATCTTTGCATTGGACTACCCTATTTAAGTCTATGCCTGTAGTGCCTGCAGGGTCAGCGGTGCTGTCTGCTCTACTTGCCTGGCCAATTCAAAAGGAAATGGAATTGGCTTGCGTGTCTTCTCGTCAATCAACACTATGGTCGACAGCGAGACCGCACAACAGAAGCCGTCTTTGTAAGCAACTTGAGCTAGCTTGAGAGAGCTGCGACCGATATTAACAAGAGCGGTACCAACTTCGACATCACCGGGGTAATGCATCTCCGCTTTAAAATCAACGTCGATGTTAGCCAGCACCATAGTTTTACCAGGCCCAGCCAGTGAGCCCTCACGGTCAAAAAGCAAAGCAGCCCGACCTGACTCAAAGAGAGTAATGAACACGGCATTATTCACGTGGCCTAGTTTATCGGTGTCACCATAACGAAGGTTCACCTTCGTCCAGTGCTTATAACACTTGCGATCAAGTAATGACTCTTTGGTCAGTGCAGGTTTCATTTTTTAGAATACTCGCTTATTCAGACTTGCTCATTTTTAGCATGACGATTGAAAGTGGTGGCACTACAACCGAGACAGAATTTGGACGTCCATGGTGCCAATGTGAATCGCTATGCACGCCGCCATTGTTCCCGATGCCGCTGCCGCCATAAATTTCAGCATCCGAGTTTAGCATCTCTTTCCAGAAGCCGCCCTGTGGCACGCCAACTCGATAGTTCCATCTTGGCACTGGAGTGAAATTACAAAGCACAAGAATGAAATCATCGAGGTGCTTGCCTTTACGCAAGAAGCACAAGATTGACTGTTCATTGTCTTGGCAGTCGATCCACTCAAAGCCACCAGGGTTGCAATCATATTCATACAAACCAGGCTCGGTCTTGTAGAGATAGTTAAGATCGCTTACCCATTGCTTTATGCCAGCATGCGTAGAATGTTCTAACAAGTGCCAATCAAGGCTGCGCTCTTCGTTCCATTCAATCCACTGACCGATTTCGCCGCCCATGAAGATTAGCTTTTTACCAGGAGAAGAATATTGGTAGCCATAGAGCAAGCGCAAATTAGCAAATTTCTGCCAGGCATCACCAGGCATTTTCGACAGCAGTGAATACTTTCCGTGCACCACTTCATCGTGCGACAAAGGCATGATGAAGTTCTCAGAGAAGCTGTACATGCTTCTAAATGTCAGTTTATCGTGGTGGAATTTGCGGTGAATTGAATCAAGGCTCATGAACTGAAGCGTATCGTTCATCCAGCCCATGTCCCATTTAAGGCCAAAGCCTAAACCACCAACATAAGTTGGGCGAGTCACTTGAGGCCAGGCAGTTGATTCTTCAGCAACCATCATTACTGAAGGATATTCAGAATAAACTTTCTCATTGAGCTGACGCAAGAAATTGATAGCTTCGATATTTTCTCTGCCACCATACTTGTTAGCAACCCACTCGCCGTTCTCTCTTGCATAATCGAGATAGAGCATTGATGCCACAGCGTCAACACGCAAACCGTCAATGTGATACTTATCGAACCAGAACATGGCATTGCTCAACAGGAAGTTAGCAACTTCATAGCGACCATAATTGAAAACATAGGTGCCCCACTCGCGGTGCTCACCTAAACGCGGGTCAGCATGCTCGTACAAGTGTGTGCCATCGAACAGGCCTAAGGCATGGCCATCGCGAGGGAAGTGGGCCGGAACCCAGTCAACCAAGACGCCAATGCCAGCTTGGTGCAATTTATCAACCAGGTACATAAAGTCTTCTGGCGGGCCAAATCTGCTTGTCACAGCAAAGTAGCCAGTAGTTTGGTAGCCCCATGAAGCATCTAGTGGGTGCTCTGAAACTGGCATCAACTCAACGTGAGTGAAGTTCATTTCGAGCACATACGGAATCAGTTTGTCGGCCATCTCACGATAGGTCAACCAACGATTTTCCTCTTCAGGCACTCGCATCCAAGAGCCAAGGTGCAATTCGTAGATAGAAACGGGTTTAGCCAATGAGTTGGTTTTATCGCGAGACTCAAGCCACTTGGCGTCGTCCCATTTGTAAGTGTCTAAATCCCAGACAATTGAGGCTGTGCGCGGGCGCATTTCGCTAGCAAAGCCGACGGGGTCGGTCTTCTGCACTTGTCCGTTAGCACCGTCGATAAAATACTTGTAAAGAGTACCGTGACCAAGGGCGGGAATGAAAGCTGTCCAAATGCCCGAAGAATGGTTGAGAACCATGACGTTCTTGTCTGGGTTCCATTCGTTAAAATCACCGACTACTGCCACTTTTGAAGCATTGGGAGCCCAGACAGCAAAGTGCGTGCCCTTGACGCCGTCCCGCTCAAGTTGGTGGGCGCCTAGCTTTTCATAAATGCGATAATGTGTGCCTTCTGAAAATAAGTGCACATCAACATCAGAAATGAATGCTGCGTTACCCGATTCTTTAGTGGTCATGGTCAATTCCTTTACTCAGCCTGATGCTGACAACTGCTCATAGCTCAACTGATTATGTCACCTTCTAAATATATGAGATTGTTATTGCTATGAGTTTAGTAATCATTGTCATGGGCGTATCGGGCGCAGGCAAGTCGACAGTGGCCCAGGCTCTGGCTCTAGCTCTAAATTTGCGCTATTTCGACGCCGATAATTTCCATAGCGATGTTAACAAAGCAAAAATGTCTCAAGGACAGCCCCTCACAGACCAAGACCGTGAACCCTGGCTAGATTCACTGGCAACAGCCATTTGTGTTTGGCGAGGTGAAGACCAGGGTGCTGTGCTGGCCTGCTCTGCCTTGAAAGAAAGCTATCGAAATCGCCTGATCGGCAGTAACAAGGTGCAGATGGTTTATCTCAAAGCCAGCTTCGATGAAATTCACAAGCGTATGGAACAGCGCCAAAATCATTTTATGAAGGCCGAGATGCTCAAGAGTCAATTTGCCACTCTCGAAGAACCGACAAATGCAATTGCCGTAAATGCTAGCTTGGACCTAAATGAAATCGTTGACGAAGTACTTAAGGCAATCAACAAAATGAAGCTTGGAACTTAGTTTAGAATGAAATTGTAGTTTAGATAAATAAAAGCACTCATTCACCGAGAAGAGGAACCTGCGATGGCCAAGCGGATTAGTGACACAGCAAACAGCAGCACTATAAAAGGCTGGCACTTAAATGATAGCGAGCACGATGATTTTATTGTTGGTCTTGAACTCACTAGCAGGCATGCTGGCAAGAACTGTGCCTTTATTGAATCTACGGCCCAAGATGCTGCAAGCGATCATGCTAGAAATGCCTGCGGCCACCTAACTCAAAATTGCGGCATTGCTCCAGAATTTCGCAATAAGCGCATTCGCATGAAGACCTGGGTCAAATCAGCTTTAATCGAACCTTCCATTGGGCGAATCGAACTCAACATAATCGGAAAGTGGGGTTGGTACTGTAGATGGAATGGCACTTTCGACAACATGAACGATAGGCCAATCTTGGGCGAAAGCGAGTGGCAGCAGTACTCACTGGTGGTAGATGTGCCTGAAGAGAGCATCAGTATGAATTTTGGATTGTTTCTAATCGGTGTTGGAAAGATGTGGCTAGACGAAGTAAGTTTTGAAATCGTCGACAATACGGTACCGCTTACAGGTCTGCTACCCCAACCGACTAATCTTAATTTTGATGACTAACTTCCGCTACTTCAAGAAGAACAATAACAAGACAGAATCACGCACCAGCTAACTCTCTTGTTCAAACTGCCAACGCTCGTCAGCGGTCATGCGGCGGTAATCCCACTGTTCCTGACTATTTAAATGATTGTACAAATTGCGCTCGTTATTGCTCATGCGCTCGTAACTAGTTTGGTCAGGCTGACTCATGCGCTCGTAGTTATAGCGCTGGTCTTTGGTCATGCGCTCAAGCTCGTAACGTTCTTTAGAATTCATATTCACAAGAGCCTCATTAGAGGAAATTGCCTTGGACACCGCAACATTCTAATAACTCACGACTAAGGCGAGGTTAAGCTCAAAATTATTCAGCGATTAAGGCAAGACGTCGCTCTTGATTTTAAGATGCAGTAAAAAGCCGTCAAGGATGGTCTCAACGCTTGCCAAACATCAACTGATCAAGCCCACGAATCAAGCCTTTGACAGCACCAACTTTGCGCAGGGCCATCAGAGTTCCATCAACATACGGCAAGGCACTCTTGCCAGCATCGTGGCGCACAGTTAGGCGCTCCTCCGGTAGTCCAAAGATAGTTTCGAAAGATAAGACATACCCTGGCAGCCGCAGGCTATGCACCGGGGTACCTTTAATTTGGGCACCGCGGGCGGCACTGTCACCTACTACATCCTTGATTTCGCGACCAAGCTTGTTAGCTCTAACAGCCTCTAAACATTCGGCTAGTTCTCTTGTGGTGCCACTAGGTGCGTCCATCTTGGTCGGGCCGGCATAATCTAAAATTTCCCAGCTCGGCAAATACTCAGCAGCAAGCAGGGCGAAATGCTTAGCCAGAGCGGCGGTGATACTAAAGTTGCCACAAGCAATGACGCCTACATTCTTACTCAAAGCAAGTTTTTCGATTTCAGCAAAATCTGCGGCTGTTAAACCAGAGCTGCCGACAATTACTGAAATGCCTTTGTTCAGCGCAAACAAAGTATGTTTTTTAACCGCCGCAGCGCTAGTGTAGTCGATAAAAACGTCAACTGGCTCAGTCAGCGCTTCTTCAACTGTGGTGCTGACAATTACATCGCTGTCAATTTCTAATTGGCGAAGGCTCTTACCAGCTGAACTTCGACTGACAGCAGATACAAGAACGAGATCTTCGGCGGCACAAATACCTTGAGCGACAGCCTTCCCTGTCCATCCGCTGACACCGGCGACGCAAACTTTTAGTGACACTGGGTACCTCCAATATATGAGTGTAGGCTACGACTCGCTAGGTTTTATCTTGCACTTTAGTTGTAGCAGCCAGAATAGCAGTAAAAACAGCAGTGCTAGCCAAAAGTAATAAAGCCGATCCAAACTCACCACCGGCATACGAACCGGTAAACTGCTTAATCAGACCAATCAGCATTGGGCCGACAAAGCCGCCCAGGTTGCCGACTGAATTGATAAAAGCAATGCCGGTAGGCTGGGCTGGAACAGATAGAGAGCTGCGCGTCAAAGCCCAGAAAGGGCCAACCGTACCCCAGATACCGAAGGCGGCCAGGCTAAGACCGGCCAGTTTGAGATTGTCTGGCAAATAAGTTGCAGCCAGCAATCCGAGCACAGTGATGCCAGATGAAGCCACCACATGGTAGCGCCGCTCACCACGGCGATCAGAACTGTTAGCGATGATGAGCATGCCGAGAGCTTGCATTAGAGCGGGAATAGCAGACAGCATTGCTACCGACGAATTAGTTGCCGTACCAAATGTTTTGATTATCTGCGGCAACCATAACTGAAAGCCATACATGCAAACAGTAGTAGAAAAATAGAGCAAGGCAAAGCGCCAGACCACAAGATTTTTTAGAGTATCCCAAACAGTCAGTTGTTCAGTGTCTTTTGCCCCGTCGCTATCTTTTAAATCTCCCTCAGCTGAGCGCACAGAGAGCAAATTTTGCAGCATCACTTTCTGTTCGTCACTGAGCCACCGCGCTTGGTGCGGTCTGTCTGGCAGCAAAAATAAGACAGTAATACCAAGGGCAATGGCAGGAACACCTGTGACCACAAAGAGCCATTTCCAGCCCTGTAAACCACAAAGACCATCTATCTCAAAGGCTTTAGCAGCAACAAAGCTTCCTATTAGACCTGCCAAGGGAATGGCAGACATAAATCTAGCAACGGCAGTTCCATATTGCTTAGGCGGAAACCAAAAGGTCAAATAGAGCAGCATGCCCGGGAAGAAACCGGCTTCAGTCGCACCTAAGGTGAAGCGCAAAATGTAGAAAGAAAAAGCGTCCTTAACCAAGCACATGGCCACAGTGACTAAGCCCCAGGCCACCATGATCGTGCTGATCCATCGTCTAGGCCCGAGACGCTTGATGACAACGTTACTTGGAATACCAAATAAGCAATAGCCTAAAAAGAATATTCCAGCGCCCAAGCTAAAGACTTGATCGCTAAACTTAAGCTGGGCATTCATCTCAAGAGCAGCAAAAGAGAGGTTGATGCGGTCTAAGTAAGAGACTATATAGAGCACTAGCAAGAAAGGAAGAAGTCGCCAAGATACGCGAGCGAGGAGCTTCTCTTCTTCGTTGCTGATTGTTTTCATCTGGTAAGGCTACTAAGAAGCAGCAATCTTGTAAACAGGATGCTCTAATAAAAAGCAATGCTAAAATTGACAATCATAAATAGGGTGCACATGAAAGTCATTTCTTTAGCTTTAACGCTTTTATTGTCAGTAATCTCGGCCCCGATGGCCAAGGCCGACGTGCAAGAGGTACTTTCTGAGGTACTCCGACATGACGAGATTATGGTTGATAACCGCATGCGCACTCTTGGCCGGCAGAACCCCGCAACGAGATCTGCCTATGCCAGTTTTCGCCTTACCCCTGATGGCCTTTACAGCGACTGGCAAATGCGCAGAGGCTCTGGCGACCCATCTTTTGATGTGGCCTGTCGAACAGCTGTCGACAGCGCTGGTTTCATCCGCTTCGACGTAAAGCCTTTCATTGTAGTTAATGCGACCTTTCGCTGTGGCAACAAGAGCGGTTCAGCTTCTTTATCTTCACCAGATGTGGTCGGTGGTGGCTCAGATGTTGAACGCAAAATTGCGCTACGGCGCACAGTGCACATGAACACCATCAAAATCATGAAAGAGCGCATCACGGGCGCAGAGAAAGTTCTCGGACCCAACCATGCCAAACTCTCAGAGAGCATCAATTTCTTAGCCAATGAATACAAAGAGGTAGGCGACTATCCCAATGCCGAAAAGAACTTCAGTCGTGCCCTTGCCATTCGCAAAGTAGCTAATGGCGAACAATCGCCAGAAGCAGCACAAACAGAATCTGACATCGGCGAGATGTATTTGGCCAAGGGCGATAAAGTTGCAGCCGAAAAGCAATTTAAATTGGTGCTCGACATGCCAGACCTTAAGCCACAAGCCAAAGTAAAGACTATGCAAGCCTGCGCAAAAATGTATTTGAAAGACGGCAAGCAGACTGAAGCAAATGCTTTGTTCAATCAAATAAACGACATCATAAGTGGAAAGGTGCCAGTCAAGACTCCCGAAAAAGCAGCTGAGA
>JBBRMD010000048.1:0-45277 GCA_038231015.1 Candidatus Obscuribacterales bacterium | reverse complement strand
TGACAGTTATCCGTCTGACGTTCGATGATTTACTCATGGTTGATCCTCTTTGTATGTGTTTTAGTGTTGCAACCAAAACCATACCAGGCTATGCCTGGTGAGGATCGCCACCAATTTCAACTAGATTCGGGTCAAGCCCGGCCATGGCATTGGCGGTAACAGCGACAATCGGCACATGAATATCAGAGTCTTTTTCAAGAGCACGGATAGCAGCAGTTGTTTCAAAACCATTCATCTCTGGCATTTGACAATCCATAAGAATCAAGTCATAGCGATTCTGTTTGTAGGCTTCTAATGCTTCTAGGCCGTTTGAAGCGATATCAAATTTAATACCGAGTTCTTCCAGAACACTTGCTGCAACCAATTGATTTACAGGATGATCTTCAGCAAGAAGCACTTTATGATCTTCAAAGTGTAATGCTATAGATTTAGCCAGCGGAATAATCGCCGCATCTCCTGCAACACGGCAGGAGAGTTCGAACCAAAAAGTTGAACCGCTACCCAAAACGCTGCTGACACCTATTTCGCCATCCAACAACTCTACTAAGCGTTTACAAATACTTAGCCCCAAACCCGTCCCGCCGGTGCGCCGCTGTCCAGCTGCAGGCAATTGAAAGAATGGTTCAAACAGAGATTCCAAATCCTTTTCGGCAATACCAATCCCCTCATCGACTACAGAAATCCTTATACCAACCAGATCTTCGTTGGTCCAATTAAGGGCTGCATTAACTACAACATTGCCTTTATCAGAAAACTTTAGAGCATTGCCGATCAGGTTTATCAAAATTTGTCGAAGACGATTCTTGTCGCCAATTACTGATTCAGGGAAACCTTGGCCATAATTGATCTCAATACCTATTCCACTCTCTTCTGCATCTGCTACGAATATCGCAACCGTCCCAGAGATAAGATCTGGCAAGGAAAATATCTCGTTGAGAATTTCAAGCTTACCTTCGTCGATTTTCGACAGATCTAATATACTATTGATAATCGTCAACAGAGAGGAGGAAGCCTCATGTAGATGCCCTACTAGCTTTAGATCTTCTGGTTCTTTGATTCGTTTTGCGAGTAAATTTGTGATTCCGAGAATTGCGTTCATCGGTGTTCGAATTTCGTGACTGACGTTTGCAACAAATTGGGCCTTCAACATACTTGCTTGCTGCAATTGACGAGTACGTTCCTCCAATTCAATTTTTACCAGTTGGATCTCATTCAGCGCCATAACGAGATCCCGATTTTGCTGCTGCAAATCTTCAATTACTGCATTCGGAGGCTCAATGGAAAGCATTTCTTTCCAGCTAGTAATCTTGTTTTCTTCAATTAAGCCAGGCAATTGCTTCGATACCGATACAGAACGGCCTTTAGTTGTTTTCTCAACGGTTAGTTCATCTACCAGACGTTGAACTGACTCTAGGCTAAATTGAATTTCGGTAAAATCTTCTTTGGGCTTAGTAAATGCAGAACTAATGCCATTGCTTTCTATTGTGACTCGTAAAAAGTGCCTGTCTATCTTATCGACAATGTCAAAACAAACTCGCGCGCCGTCACCATGAGCTAAAGCATTACGAGCAATTTCAGAGACGGCTGTTAGTAGCCTAGTTTGGTCCGGTCTTCCCAGAGCGCACAGATCTGCAAGTTGCTTAGTTCGGGTTCGTACGGCAACCAGTTCACCTTCGTTAGCAAGTGAACTTTCAGAGATGGGTCGAATGTGATCAGTGCTCAATACCAAACCAAACCAAACTAAACTGAATGTGTATTCTATGCTCTTACTACCGTACCAGATAATCGCAAGCACCTCTCGCGAAGATTAAAAAACAATGACACATACATAGATCGGTGAGACACAAAATGCCTCAGGAGTAAGACGATTAAATAATCGAAAAAGGTCAAATCAATTCTCAAATAACAAGACTAGGAGAAGTAATTTGTTCAAGAATTCAATACTAGCTTCGACGATAGCGCTTGCCGTTGGAGTAAGTATCACTGTTGTGCCAGCAAAGGCTAAAAATATCGAAGATATTACTGCGGACCCGCAAAATACTGGCACCAAGATTGCCGAGAAGAAAACCCAGAAGGCTGAAGACAAATCAAAAGTAGCAGTGGTCTACGATCACCTTCTGCCAAACGTTCCAGGCAAAAGCATCAAAGGGGTGCTGGTTGAGTACGCACCAGGTGGTTCAAGTCCATGTCACACACATCCAAAATCAGCATTCATTTATGCAACTGTTTTAGAAGGAGAAATTAGAAGCCAGGTGAATGACGGACCCATTATCACTTACAAAAAAGGTGAGAGCTTCTCCGAAAACCCAGGTGATAAGCACGGCATCAGTGAAAATACTAGCAAAACCAAACCGGCAAAATTGCTGGCTGTCTTCGTACTTGATACCACTGAAAAAGATTTGACGACGCTCTGCAAATAGATAAGCTCATTTCATTCAGCTGCACTAGCAGCGGCACGAACAGCGCCTACATTCATGTACTTCTTCTTATTCCAGTATTTCTTATGCAACTTGGGCTGCTTCTTTTTCATCGCGGCCAGATTTTCATTTACGTTTATGCCAGCGAAACCACCAATACCTAAAGAAAATTGCAACTCAAGACCTCTGCTCTCCATGACTTCAGAAATTACGTAAGCAAAGCCCTCAATGAGCAAGAGATGCGCACAATCAAGCTCGGATAGAGTATCGTCGAGATTCTGGATGGAGTTGTAATAAATGCTTTGGCCACGAAGAATCCAGTTA
Organism: Candidatus Obscuribacterales bacterium; assembly: GCA_038231015.1. GTDB lineage: Bacteria > Cyanobacteriota > Vampirovibrionia > Obscuribacterales > Obscuribacteraceae. The sequence goes on along the minus strand of JBBRMD010000048.1, from coordinate 42,536 downwards.
TGGGCAAAATCGTTTAAAGAATCGTCACCGCATCCAGTACCAATGAGAGTAGCAGCATCAGCAAGATCGCAGGTACTACCCTGCGAGATGAAGTGACTAAAAAGAGCGGAGAATTCAAGCAGCGCTTCATCAGATAAAGCCATGACCTTTTCATGGTATAGCTCTATGTGGGCTTGCGCGTCATATGGACCAAGCGGCAGGGCGCTGTCGACTATCTGCCAGAACTTCGCCTCTGCAGCCTTCTGCGGGCCGACGCCCGCCTGTGAATCAAGCAAGGGCAAGCGCGCGGCAATTGTCTCGCGAATCGGTAACTGAGCAATTCGCTCTGACTTCAAGACTTTCTGATTCTTGACCCAGGCAATTTCACCTAAGCCAAGAGGTTGGCAGCAGAACAAAGTAGAAATAAGCTTCTGTTCGGGTTTGCTGCATACGGTGTAATCGTTTTTACAAAGTACGAACAATTTGGGCGGATTGACTGCCAACGCCAGCTCATCCAAAAGTGCTTTGAGAACGGCGTCGCTTGGACAAGACTCGTGATCAAAGCAGAGTACTATTGCTCGTTCAAAGTCACTTTCTTTTAGAAGATCAAGCCTTGTAGCTACTACTAATTCAGGCGGTAACGTCGTCGCATAGCTTTTTATCAAATAACTGAAATCATTTTGTCGGATTATACTTTCTTTCAATGCCGGCCGTTGAAAATAAATTATCATCTCGCGCTTGCAATTCGGCATGGGCGAGTTCTCGACTGGACAGGAGTGAAAATCAACCCCATAAAGATTGCAGTCAACGAACCAGCACTTTTTAATTTGGCAGTTGATGAAGCGTGACAGCGAAAAGTCGCATTTCTCAAAACGTTTATTTTGAATCAACGCAATATCGCCTCGATCCCGTTTAATAACCAGACCACGGAAATCGTGCAAGCCATCCTCTGTCAATCCAAAAGGCGAATGGGCAAAGTCGATGGTGTCAAAGTCGATGTCTACATCTACACCGACGCCCTTCCATCGGTCTTGCAGCTCGTAGGTCGATTTGTCGAAAAATACCATAGAAATAAATTACTGAGAATCTAAAGCAAACAGATTTATATTCTATCATTCCGACAAACGGGTAAAGTAACTTAGATGGCTTCAGGAAGGGTGCCATATAAGGTTAGTTCGTAGATGGGAGATTAAGGTGCTGAAAAATGCTCACATTTCGCTGCCATTGGGGCTACTTCTTGCTTGTTACTCACCATACTGCCAAATATCAGCACTTGCTGACACGGCAGCTGTAGCAATAGAAAGCGACGATCAGAAAATCGTTGACCAGGCCAAAATTGCCGCTGACGCAAGCCGCTATGAAGAAGCAACGGTCATGGTCAGACCGCTAGCAGAGAAAGGCTTTGCACCGGCGCAGAATTTACTGGGCGATTTGACGAGAGTGGCTGGCGACGACGTCAAATCTGTTGAATGGTATCGCAAAGCGGCCGAGCAAGGAAATGCCAAAGGTCAAAACAATCTGGGTATGAGCCTAGTGAACGGCCAAGGTGTGGCTAAGAATAACGAGGAAGCAATTTCTTGGTTAACGAAAGCCGCTGAACAAGGACATCCGAAAGCACAAAATAATCTGTCTGTTATGTACGCCACAGGCCGAGGTGTTACTAAAGATACAGAGATGGCGCAAAAATGGCGCTTAAAGGCTGCTGAAGGTGGCGACCCAGCTGCGCAGTGCAATGTCGCCAATTATTATGCAACGGCCAAAAACTATACAGAAGCATTTAGATGGCTAAAAAAGGCAGCGGAACAAAAATATGGGCCAGCTGAAAGCAGGCTTGGCGAGATGTATGAAAGCGGACTTGGCATTGAAAAGAACCACGAAGAAGCCGTTAGAATCTTCAAGGTAGCTTCTGAAGCTGGCAGCCTAGGAGCGGCAATTCGCTTACTCTCTTTTGAGACAGAAGCTCAACAAACCAAGCGTGAAGTGATATTCCTGAACCCGGGCAAATCGGTCACGATCGAATTTGATCTATTTGAGGGAAAGCTCAAGAACGCTAGATTGATTGCACCACCTAAAATTGCCGCTGACCAATTTACTGAGCCAGGCAAAACTAATACCATCGACATAAGTATGCGTTATGACGAAAGTCACAAAGCGACTTTTTTACAACTGCGAAACAACTTCACCGTAGACGTAACCTATGATTGTTTTATGAGAGTTCCTGGCGGCAGCTTCGAGTCAACTAACGTCCTTCCAGTTAGTGCCAAAATTCAGTCATTCGAGATGTGGCCATATGCAATCGAGCAAATGATGCTTGGCAGCATTCAGGCGAAAAGTGAATGGCCTTCTGGTCTTCATACCGTTCCAAACAAATGAAAAGAAGCAATTTAAGAAGCCATCTTCAAGGGTAGCCGATAGCGTACTGCCTCTGATATGTGCTCCATCAAAATATTTTCACTGCCAGCCAAATCTGCGATTGTTCTGGCAAGACGCAAGATGCGGTCGTAGGCTCGGGCCGACAGGTTAAACTGGCAAACCGCTCTAGCCAAAAAGTCTTTAGTCTTCTGCTCGACCTGGCAATATTTATGCAACTCGCGTTGACTCAAACTACTGTTGAAATTAAAGCCCCCTGGTGCGCTATTTGAAATATTGCGCAGCTTCTGCCTGTCTACTGCAAGCTCAACTCTTCGCCGGATAGCTGACGAACTCTCTTCCTTCACTTCACCTGTTAGTTCATTAACACTGAGCCGTGACACCACAATCTGCAAATCGATGCGATCAAGAAATGGACCAGATAAACGGCCCCAATAGCGCTCAGCCTGCGAAGAAGTACACATGCAAAATTTCACGGGGTCTCCACGAAAGCCGCACGGGCATGGGTTGCAAGCAGCAACTAACATAAACGATGCCGGATAAGTCAGTGTTTGGCCAGCCCGCGAAATCATCACCTTGCGCGACTCTAGCGGTTGCCGCAAATTATCGAGGTGGGCCCGAGGAAATTCTGTTAGCTCATCCAAGAAGAGAACACCGAGGTGACTGAGCGATATCTCACCTGGCTTGGGTCTTGCACCGCCCCCGACTAGACCAATTACAGAGGCACTATGATGCGGGTTACGAAAAGGCCTTTCGGCAACGATATTGCCGCGCTCGGTAAGCAAGCCGGCCACACTCCAAAGTTTGGTCAATTCGATAGCTTCTTCAAATTCTAAGGGCGGCATAATACTGGGCAGGCGCTCTGCAAGCATCGACTTGCCTGAACCCGGCGAGCCTACCAACAAAATATTGTGCCGACCAGCGGCGGCAATCTCAAGACCACGCTTAGACTGCGGTTGACCTTTAACATCTCGAAAGTCTTTGTGATGAACTACATTTGCAGCGGCTCTGGCAAACTGCTCTCGACTAGCGCCTTCATATATGGTGCCATTCTCCAACGACTGGGCAATCTTAAAGACCTGCATAAGATGCGACACAGGATAAACTTTCAGACCCTCGACCAAAGATGCTTCTTCAGCATTTCCTTCGGGCACTACAATGCCACGGGCACCGTTTTGCCTGGCCGCCACAGCAATCGGCAAGACGCCTGATACAGGCCTCACTGAGCCACTCAACGAGAGTTCACCGACAAACCAAAGATTGGCAATATTCTCAAAGGGCATTAAACCGGTGGCCGCCAAAATACCAGTAGCAATAGGCAAATCATAGCCTGGCCCTTCTTTGCGAATATCACATGGCGCTAAATTGACCACCCACTTTTTGCCTGGAGGCATCAAAAACGAACATGCCTTAATTGCGGCCCTCACTCGCTCTTGCGCCTCTTTAACCGAAGCATCAGGTAGACCAACTACACTGATCTGCCCTAAGCCCTGGCAGCAGTCTACCTCTACTTCTATGGGGTGGGCCTCCACACCGTGCACCGCCCCTGAGAATACTCGAGCAAACATAATTCAACCTCCCTCATCTCTTTCAATCGCCCACATTAGTAGCAACGATGATTCAATCGATTTAGTTCAATTTTTCAGCGTTAAAAATTGCAGAATTCGAATTTTGAACGAGACAAGTAGCTATGAGAGTGTTTGAATATAGTCAATATGAATGAGGCAAGACAATGAGCGTAGCTAATGGCAACCGGACCCAAATTCTAGCAACACAGCAAATGCTACTTGCCGCTTTGCTGGCGGTCGGCGCTTCACTCATTCAAATCGAAGCAGCCGAAGCCGGACCCCCAGCTAAGGCTGCCAAACCAGCAGAAGCTGCCGCGTCGAAAAAACAAGCAGAAGTTGCTGCTGCTGCCAAACCAGCAACAACCCCAGCAACAACAACATATGCCGACAAAAAGAATTCCTATTGTATTGATTTTCCCAGCGACTGGATTGTGAAGAGCGATCCAATCGTTAGCATGGTGGCTGTTCCAGCCGCGCTTGCCAATGAAATAAGTGCATTTCCCAATGTAAAAATAGTGGCTCACTCTCTGCCATGGGGAGAAAATGTCGATAGCATTTGTAATACCTCAATGAAGCAGTGGGGCTCTATCTGGAAAGTAGAATCGGATCAACACTCGTCTAAAGGCAAGACACCAACGAGGCGTTTGGTATTGATGCAACTGATTCCCCAAGCCAATCTCAGAACCAAGGTTCTTAAAGCCTTCGCTGTCAGTGGTGACAACTATTACATAGTTTCTTGCGCAGACAAACCTGAGCATTTCGAACAATCAAAGAAAACATTTGAAGCAATCATCGATTCACTAAAGCTCGACGCCAAATAAATGAAGTCTCTACTTACCTTTGGTGGCAGCCCGATTACTAGCCGAAATTTTCTTGAGCACAGCCACGGCATCAGCGTTGTCTGGCTGTTTTTCCAAAATCACATTTAGCTCAGCGATAGCCTCAGCTTTTTTGCCTTGCTCGTTCAAAGCTGACGCCAAGCCAATGCGGGCATCGTTATTATCAGGTTCAATTTCTAAGGCCTCACGCTCTTCGGCAATTTGCGCTTCAACATCTCCGGAGAGACCTAGTACCAATGCCAGCTTATGGTGATTCTTATCGCTGCGTTCATCTAACTTACAGGCGCTCTTGTAGGCCTCAATTGCAGTCGGCAAGTGTCCACGGCCTAGCTCGGCTTCGGCCAAAGCGCAATAAGCACGAGGCTCGGTATTGTCTAAAGCGATTGCTGCATTGGCCTGAGCAAAGGCCTGATCGAACATCGATTTTTTGGCATAAGCTTCAGACAAAACATAGTGGGCAATAGCGTTTTTCGGATCAACTTCAAGCGCCTGAGTCAAAACGGTAATAGCATCATCGTAGCGACTGCGTTCATTTAAAATAACGCCGAGATTGTTGAGGGCGGTGGCGCTCTTTGGCTCGCTCAGAAGTGCTTCGCGATATTCGTGCTCAGCCTTTTCGTACTCATTCATTTTGAAATATTCATTCCCTCTGATGAGGAATGATGCAGCAGTCGGTCGCAAATGCTGACAGCCAGTCAGCGTGGTGGCACTACCGGCTGCAAGCAACAAAAGCATAGCGAAAGCAAGACCACTAAGTCTTGCCGTCTCACTACTTTTTGTTTTCGCGATCATTATCTCTTTTCTTAATTAGGCGTCGATACCAGCAACAACTGGGCCAGGTGCCGATGAAACTTTCACTTTTGGTGGTTCATTTAAGACAGCTAGTTCTTTCAATTGTTCTGGAGATGCCAGAGATGGTGCCCCTGTCATTGGACAAGCACCAGACTGAGTTTTTGGAAAAGCGATAACATCACGAATTGATTTGCATCCACAAAGCAACATGATGATGCGATCAAGGCCCAGTGCGATACCACCGTGGGGTGGTGCGCCAGACTCGAGTGCTTCAAGCAAGAAGCCAAACTTCTCAGAAGCTGTTTCGCGATCTAAACCGATGGCGGCAAATGCTCGCGATTGAAGTTCTTGAGAGTGAATACGAATTGATCCGCCACCAATCTCGCATCCGTTATAGACGATGTCGTAAGCCCGAGCGCGAGCCTTTTCAGGATTCGATTCTAGATTATCAAGATCTTCCAAGCGAGGCGAAGTGAAGGGATGGTGCACAGCCATGAAGCGACCTTGCTCATCGTCGTATTCGAATAAGGGGAAGTCAACGACCCAAAGCAAACTGTGGCTATCAGGGCTGATCAAATCTAGCTCTTCAGCCAGTTTCAAGCGGAAGCGACCAAGTACATTGGCTGTACCTTTAACTGTATCTGCCACCATTAGTAGCAAGTCGCCATCTTTAGCGCCCGACAATTCTTTGAGCTTTTGCATTTCGGCAGGGCTCAAGTGTTTGTCTAGTCCAGAAGAGCGATTAGCATCTTTACCGAAGGCGACCCAAGCGAGGCCTTTGCCACCAACAGAGCGAGTGTACTCGTTCCATAAATCTAATTGTTTACGGGAAGTGCCTTCGCCTCTTCCTTCTAAAAGAATACCTTTTAGTTCGCCACCAGCTTCAGCCACTTGTTTGAAGACTTTGAACTCGCAATTGCGAGCAACTTCAGTCAAATCTTTGAAAGCCAAGTCGAAGCGCAAGTCTGGTTTATCACTGCCGTAGAGGCCCATCGCATCAGCGTAGCTGAGGCGTTGGAAAGGAGGCTTGATATCAATTCCTGCACATTTAAAAGCATCTACCAAAACGCCTTCTGTAACGCGCATCACTTCATCTTCATCAACGAATGAAAATTCCATATCGATTTGCGTAAATTCTGGCTGCCTATCAGCTCTTAAATCTTCATCGCGGAAGCAGCGAGCAACTTGATAGTAGCGATCAACACCGCTAATCATCAGTGTTTGCTTAAAAAGCTGAGGAGATTGCGGCAATGCGTACCAGTTACCTGGATTCAAGCGACTTGGCACGAGGAAGTCGCGAGCGCCTTCAGGAGTGGCTTTGCAAAGAATGGGAGTTTCAACTTCAATGAAACCTTCTTGGTCTAAGAAGCGGCGGATAGCCTGACTGACTCGGTGACGCATGACGAGGTTGCCGTTCATTTCAGGGCGGCGCAAGTCAAGATAACGATATTTCAAGCGCAGCGCTTCATCAACCTTGTCGCCTTGGTCAAGTTGAAAAGGTAATGGCTTGCAAGTATTGAGCAGTTCAAATTGATCAGGATAGATTTCAATAGCACCAGGTCCGCTTTCTGTTTTTGCAGTGCCTTCTGGGCGCTTTGCAACAACGCCTTTGATAGCGATAACAAATTCGTTCTTCAAATCAACGAAGTGCTTATGAATCTCTTTATTCTTATTCGGGTCAGCGATCAGCTGAACTTTGCCCGTAGAGTCGCGCAATTCAATAAAAATAAGGCCGCCTAAATCGCGCACCACGTTGACCCAACCAGCCAGGCAAACTTCTTGCCCCGCCAACTCAGCGCTCATTTCAGCACACTTGTGATCTCGCTTAAGACTCGAGCTACTCACTATCCAACCCCCTGAACTCCAATAATTCGAAAGGCTCATTGTATCGGACTTTGGGCGGGTTCATGCGGCAAGACGGCCCGGCTGTTACGAATTGGAGTAGTCAAAATTGAAGAAAGTTCTATACTAGGTATAGCTGTGAGAATTCTCACCATCCTGTTTTGAGTTAAAGAGTCAAATTTCAATGAGCTTCCTATCTGAACATCTTCCGAAAATTGCCTTAGGCATCTTAGTAATTATCGTGGGCTTCTCCTTCATATGGAAAGGTTGGCAAGGCTGCGTCTTCGGTAGATTCAACTACTGGGCTGGTTTCTTGCCATTCACGCTGATATCACCCTGGATTTTGCACTTACCAAATGGCAAACGTTCTTTAGTCAAAACCAAAGAAGGAATGTTGGCTCACGTGTTAGTCGGACCGACGTTCTTCTTGTGCGCAGTTCTTTGCATCTGCGCCGGAACAGATTTAGTCGGCCTGCCAGGTACGAAGACCTTGAACCACATCATCAACGGCGGCGACGAGAGCAAACCGACTTCAATCTCGTTTAATGAAAACACTGGCCGCTACGACTTCCCTCTGGCCAGAAGGGCTAGTGAGAAATTCTACAAACAAGTCTTCGAACACCGCATCCAAGAAGACACCGACCTTTTGGGCAGAAAGATCGATAAAATCTTGCCTGATGAAAGAACCAACTTGGACGGACAACGGGTTCAAAAGAACAAGTACGACCGTTAGGGCTTTACAAAGACCGCAAGCTCAAGAACAAGTTAGACAAAAAGCCCTTAATAGGGCTTTTTTCTTATGATTTTATTGAGTTCGCACCCAACCTAGCCTATGTTAGCCCCTATTTAGTTAAGTAGTGTCGCGGAAGCCGCACCGGCGCTTGAAGGCGCTGAATTCCAGTGCTAATATGACCTGTCGAGATATACTCAGATATCTTTTGTATAACTACCAATTTTAAAGAACAAGATCGGAGGTGAATTCGTTTGTCAGAGGTCAGAGTAGCCGAGGGTGAAAGCATTGAAGGCGCGTTAAAGCGCTTCAAGAAGAAGATTCAAAAAGCTGGAATCTTGTCAGAAATCAAACGCAGAGAGCGTTACGAGAAACCAAGCGTTAAGAGAAAGCGTAAAGCTGAAGCAGCAAGAAAGCGCCGTTCTTAATATTCACCCGATTGACCATCATGCGAATTTCACATTCTAAGTGATTGTTATTAAAGCCCCGAGCAGCAAGCTGTTTGGGGCTTTTTCTTGGGCAAAATTGAGCCAAAGGGTCACTTTGGGTTTAATGATAGGTTTAATAAACGCGTGTTCTCAAGGGGGAATGAAAATTCCGCAAGCTGGGAATAGTTTGTTTAGCGAAGAAGAGAGACCAATATGCTTGTATTGGCCTGCTCTGTTTGCCTTTTTACTAGTGACTAGGTAGTGGTGGGAGATTCTGAGATGGCAAGTAACGAGAAGAAGCAAACTAACAAAATAGTTTCAGTCAGTACCGATACCTTGAAAGAGCAGCTCAACAAAGCCTATGACGGCCGCGGTCATAACAGTAAACTGATGAGCAACAACCAGAGACAAGGTTTATTTGAATACCTCTGGGATTTGAAAGAAAAGGCTCTAATGGAGCACAGTAATTCGGTTGAGGTACCAAGCAATTGGTTGGACGAACTAAGCGAAAACGCTACAAACATCCGCGCCAATTAGCCTTAGCGACTTTCCTAATATTGTCGACTCTGCCTCACTTGCCCTGCCAGGCTCAGCCAGCAGTGTCGAACTCGGCAAAGAATCTCAAGCAACGCCTTCTAGTGCGTGAGTTAATCCTCCTCCAGGGGCACGCCAACCGCGCCAATCAAGGGCTAATAAGTAATGTAGAAGCACTGGCAAATCGTTTGCCGGTGCTTCTTTCGTATGCCGAGTCGCAGGGCACTCAGAACCTCAATCAAAACCAGGAGCTTCTGCATAAGCTCGAAAAGGTCACCGGACCAAATCCCTTTGAACAAGAACCACAACTGAAAGCTGAACTCGACCGCACCAGACAATCGCTCGAATCTGAGGGTGTCGGCAAAGTAAACGACGGCCTCAGGCAGAAAGAAGCAACTGGCACACGCAGCCGCATCTTCTTTCGCCGACCGACCATAATCAACCCAACAGAACCGGTGCGCACAGTCGACACACTAATGGCCGAAGATGACGGCCGTTGGCCGGGCACCATCAATATATTGATTGACGCCACCGGCAGTTATGTCATTTTCGCAACAGGCCTTGATGGCAGGCACCTAAAACAAGGGGATCAAACCGTCTGCAAAAGCGGTCACCTCAACTGATTTAAGACTTCTGCAAAAACTCAACCTGATCTAAGTTCGGTAGCTCACCCAGTCGAGATCTAGGCTTATCCCCAGGTGATAAAGCAGCGCTATTCGGTAATCTCGTAATAGCAAACCTCTGGTGGAGAACGAACATGCAATCGAAACATCTCACAAGGCTACTTGTGGGAGGGACAACTCTTGCCCTCCTGAACGCCGCACTATCAGTGTCTATTTTGACGCAACCGGTATCAGCAAGAGAAATCGCGAGCAACATGCCGAGACAAGCATCAAGGCAAATGCAAAGGCAAAGAAATCAGAACAATCAAAACAGTGATCAAAGCAAAGATCAGAGCAAGAAAGCCAGTCAACAGGCTGATTCAGGAACATTGATAGCAATGGCCTCTGGCGGCAAGCAACTAGGAAACTGCCCACTAAAACATACAGATGTACAAACCGAAATCTCAGGCTACATCGCCAGAGTGACAGTTAAACAGGTTTTCCAAAATCCATTCAAAGACAAAATAGAAGCGGTTTACACATTCCCTCTTTCAGAGAATGGTGCTGTTGACGAAATGCAAATGAAAGTTGGCACAAGAGTAATCAAAGGCACAATCAAAAAGCGCGAAGAAGCGCGCCAAATGTACGATCAAGCAAAGGCTAACGGATATGTCGCTTCACTGCTCGACCAAGAACGCACCAACATTTTCACCCAATCGGTAGCAAACATCGAACCGGGCAAAGAAATTGAAATCACAATCAAATATATAGAAACTCTTCCTTACGAAGCAGGCAAGTTCAGCTATACATTCCCCACCGTTGTCGGACCTAGATTTATACCTGGTGAGCCTGTTGGCAAATCGAGCGGTGGCTGGGCGAACGACACAAACCAAGTGCCAGATGCTTCGCGGATTACACCAAATGTAGTGGCAGAAGGCCAGCGCGCCGGTCACGATATTTCAATCAATGTTCACCTCAATGCCGGCATGCCAGTTTCACAAATTTCATCAAAATTGCATGAAGTTCAAGTACGCAATAGCGGCAGTGGACAAGCCGACATCAGCCTCACAGACAAAGCGACCATACCAAATAAAGACTTTGTGCTAAGTTGGAATGTCGCCGAAGATAGCCTCAAAAGTGGCTATGTCACTTACCGCGATCCTTCAGCCAAAGATGGTGCGGGATATTTCACCGTGATGTTGATTCCACCAAAGAGAATTACACCCGAAAAAGTAGCACCGAAAGAAATGGTATTTGTGATTGACTGCTCCGGCTCGCAGAGCGGTGCACCGTTGAACAAAGCCAAAGAAACGATGCACTACATTCTTGATCATATGAACGCCAATGATACCTTCCAAATCATTGCTTTCAATAGCACTCAATCACAATTTGCCGACAAGCCGCAACCAGTTAGCGCCGACATGAAAACCAAAGCGCGTCACTTCATCGATGCCCTGCAAGCCAATGGTGGCACTTGGATGGCCCCAGCCGTAGAGAAAGCTTGCGCTATTCCAGCTGACGGAAACCGTCTACGCATCGTCACCTTCATGACCGATGGCTACGTTGGCAACGACTACGAAGTGATGGGCATGATCAAAAAGCTCAGAGGAAAATCACGTTGGTTCTCCTTCGGCACAGGCAACAGCGTCAACCGCACTCTCATCGATGGCATGGCCAAAGAAGGCGGTGGCGAAGCAGAATATGTTCTACTGAACAGCTCAGCTGAAGAAGTAGGCAAGAAATTCTACGACCGCATTTCAACGCCTGTGCTGACAGACGTTGAAGTAAAAGTAGAAGGTGTCACAACCAAAGAGGTCTACCCCAAAGAAGTATCAGATGTGTGGGCAGAGAAACCGCTCTACTTCAAAGGAAAATATATCAAAGGTGGTCAAGGCACCATCGTACTCAAAGGCTTCGCTGCTGGCAAACCATACGAACAAAAATTGAATGTACGCTTCCCCGAATCAGATACGAAGAATCGCGGCGTAGCCTCAATGTGGGCACGGGCCAAAGTAGACAGACTGATGAGCGAAGACTGGTTCGGCGCTCAATCAGGCCAAGCCAATAAAGAAATCAAAGACGAAATTACAACTGTCGCACTCGATCATCACATACTCACTCAGTACACATCATTTATCGCAGTAGACGAAAGCAGAGTGACCAAAGGCGACCCAGCTAAAACGGTAGACGTTGAAGTGGAAATGCCCGATGGAGTTTCAAGAGAAGGTATATTCGGCCAGAGTGGCGGTGACAAGTCATACCTAATGTCTCTACCGATGAGCTCTACGGCTGGGCCATCAATGCGAGCCAGCGCGAGCAGAGGGCTTTCGTTCGGAGGCTCTGGTGGCTTCGCGGGCGGTGGCGCCGGTAGAGGTAGCTTAGTTAACTATCAAATGGCTGGAAACGCAGTAAATCTCAAGAGCGGCAGCCTGGCAACTCCAATGCCAACAAAAGCAAAAATACGCTACTCTGGTTCATCAGGTTCGGCCTCATTTAGCGAATCTAGCAACATGCCAGCTGCTCCGCCGGCACCACTAGCAGCAGCAAAAGAAGAGGCCAAGCAATCGTTTGACCAACTCAAAGATAGAGAAAGCTATAAGAAAACCACTAAAGACGACAGCAAGACTGCAACAAAAGCTGAACCGACCAACACCAGCAAGCTCTCTAGTGCTCTGATTGCAGAGATCAAATCGCCAACACTCAAGCCAAACAACAAAGGCTTTGAAAGAGGCAAGTGGTTCAAACTTGACGCCAATGGCAAAATCGATCGCTACCTACTGGCCCTGACCATCAAAGACTACAACAGCGAAATCGAGAAGCAACTAAAGGCCTTAGGTTTGGATATTACTTCAGCGACAGCAATGAAAGGAACTGCGAAAACGACACTAGTGCTAGTCTTCGCTAAGATCGACAAAGTCGAGGCAATTGCCAAACAAGATTTCGTTTTACATATCGACCTTGCTTCGGACCGCAAGTAGAGACTGTAATCTGAAAACAAAGGGTCGCCTGCAAAGGCGGCCTTTTTGTTTTTAACTAAGTAGCATAAGCCGTGAACTCATCAGTAATTTCACGATTGCAGCGACAGAGATTGACAACTAATCTGTTTCAATATCACGTGAAATAGTCAGTGGAACAGTTAGTGGACAATAAATCAAAACTCTTTCTTTCAACAATACTTATCGGCATTGTCGGTACCGCTACAGGGTGCCAGCAGGATGAGTGGAATCAGCTTATATCCAAAGGAAAAAAGGAAGCTGAAATCGGCCAGTACGAACTTGCTAAGGCCGATTTTACAGCGGCTATGTTGCTGGTTGACAAGCCGGGCGGTGATCAGTCAAGACTGATGGAGAGCCTAAGTATCCTTGCAAAGCAGGATGAGCAATTGTATCAATCTGTTGAAGCGGAAACGTTATGGCGACGGGCTTTAGCGATCGCCCAGGCTGAAGGTAATAACGGCAAGGTACAGGCAGCTAATATTCTTTGGCAACTCTCCTGGACTCTTGACTCTCAGAACCGCAAAAGCGAAAGCTTAAAGACGAGCTGGCAATAGCCAAGCATCACGATGACAACAATGGCAGCCACTCGGCTCATCTGACTCCGGCGTTGCAAGCCTGTGCCAATATCTATTACCACCTAGGCAATTTTCCCGCAGCCCTTGCTCTACTGCGAAGAATAGAGACTCGCCAAGCAAAGGACCCAAGGATATCAGCTGAGACTCTGTACAAAGAACTCAAAGATCAAGCCAGTCTCTTACGCGACATGAACTACATTGCCGAAGCAAGAGAGTTGGAAAGTAAAGCTAATAAGCTACAAGCGCAACTAATCAGCAGTGAAAAATGACAACACCGGCCGCCTCCAATAAGCCTTGTGAACATACAGGTAGCGCGGAGAAACCAAGCACCAAGCGCGACCAATGATGGCATCTTCAGAAGCGAAACCCCAGATGTGACTATCATCGCTCTTATTGCGATCATCGCCCAGCGCAAATATCATTCCCTTTGGCACCACCACTGGTTCATTGTCATTCGGATAGGGCTTCAACCAATTTCCATAAGGACCTTGGCCGCATATCTCGGACATTGCTGATACTTCATAGCTCGCCGGTGCTGAAACATATGGCTCAGGAACAAGCTTTCCGTTGATGTAAACGCCGACATCAGGCTCGATTCTGACCTGATCTCCGGCAATAGCGATGATTCGTTTGATATAGACGATCTCGTTGGGAAATATCGGCAAGCCGGTAAGACGTCCCATTCCTCTCATTAGATCGAACCCACCGGGAGCTGGAGCACCCGGTTTAGATATTGGCGGAACTAAGCAGACAATTGCACCACGTTCAACCTGATGGCCGGACCATTTCGATACTTTCTCAAAGAGAACTCGATCACCAGGTATGATCGTCGGCTGCATCGAAGTGCTAGGAATCTGCCTAGATTCAACAAAGCACCGCACCACAGTGAGTGAAATCAGAGCCACGAATTGACAGCCGAGCAAAACCACAACAATCAAAATAATTTTTCTACCCATCGTTCCGAACCTCAGCAGCAATGAAGTTATGCGTGCCATTTATATAAATTTCGGCAAGCGACAGGATGAGGACAAATTCTAAAGCAATTGAAATACCAACAAGTAGTGGACTACTAAAAATCAATTCAGGAATAGTGATAATTGCACCCAGTACCAAGATCTGGAAGAAGACTGGTCGGGCAATGCGGATACTCGTTTTCACTGAGTTAACTGCGCTATGGCCATCAAGAATGGCGAAGCCATAAGTTGAAAACAGAATAGCAATTACAAGACCGGGAATGAGAGCAAAAATAATACCCAGCAAAAAACAAACTACAAAAAATGAGGTAACGAGAAACCAGCGTAGGTAGACCGCTAAGCTTTGCATTTCAAATAGCTGAGCCGATTGAGAACGGGAGAGCTTTAAGCAAATAGCCAGAAACTCAACGGCGCTGATCTGACCTAGCAGAAACAAGACAATTAGAAGAATTAGGGGGCTTTGCGGTTGGTCCACGATCACAAACATCAAAGCGCCACAAATAGCTATTGCTCGAACCATATGCAAAAGAAGCACTTGCAAAAGAAAAGGATAGTGCTTAGCGAGTACGCTGCATGCTTTGGCAATAATGCTCTGCATGCCTGTGCCTTTTGTCTTGTTATTAAGAACTTCTTCCATTGTCCTCATTATTCGCTGCAGTTGATTTAGATGCCTAATTCTACGGTAAATTTCAAAGCAAAAGCTGAGCGAAAGTTACCCCTTGGCCACCAATGTGCAAGAATGGCTAGTACACCGATGCAGAGCTGTGCAAACCCTGCGCCAACAGGAATCCCGTGTCAGACGAATCGCCCTACGCTGTTCTCAAACTGCCCGACTACAGATTGCTCTTAATGAGCCGCCTGCTAGTGACAGTTGCCGTGCAAATTCAAGGCATTGCTGTCGGCTGGCAAATCTATGCAATTACCAATAACGCCCTCTTTCTAGGCCTCGCGGGCTTAACAGAAGCAATTCCTGCTATTGGCGTGGCGCTCTACGCAGGCCATGTGGCCGATATCGTTGACCGCCGCAAAATCGTTCTTTGGGCAGTGGCTTCTTTGATTGTGAGCATGGCCATTCTCACCATTTGCACTATGAGTACTCATCACAATCCCACCCTATTAATCTGCATTTTCGTCATCATCGCCCTATCGGGCATCTCACGCGGCTTCTATGGCCCCGCCATCTTCGGAATCGTCTCAGACATCGTTCCACGACCACTTCTAGGCAATGCTGCAGCCTGGAACAGCACAGTCTGGCAATCTTCTGCTGTTGCTGGTCCGATTCTTGGCGGTATTCTCTACGCTTGGCTGCATGCGCCTGCCACCTATCTGATCTCAACATTGATGCTTGTAGCTGCCTTCATAAGCTTCTGCCAAGTAAAATCGCGCACGGTCATTATTCCAAAAAAACATGAAAGCGTTTTTGCCAATATCAAAGAAGGTCTCGATTTTGTCTTCAATAATCAAGTCATTCTCGGCGCTATGGCTCTAGATCTCTTTGCCGTTTTGTTTGGTGGTGCAGTAGCATTGCTACCAATTTTTGCCAAAGAAATATTTCACTGTGGGCCAGAAGTATTGGGCATGCTCAGAGCAGCACCATCAGTGGGCTCTATGCTCACGGCTATTGTTTTAACTCATAGGCCAATCACTCACAACTCAGGAAAAATCTTCATGCTCGCGGCAGGCGGCTTTGGCGTCTGCATGATCGGCTTTGGCCTCTCGACCAATCTCTATCTCTCACTCTTCATACTCATCATCAGTGGAGCCCTCGATGGCATAAGTGTCTGGGTGCGCAGTACGATCTTCCAACTGCAAACACCTAGTGACATGAAAGGTCGAGTATCAGCAGTGAACAACATGTTCATTGGCTCTTCGAATGAAATTGGTGAATTTGAATCAGGTGTAACAGCAAAGATAATGGGTCTAGTTCCATCAGTGGTATTCGGTGGAATCATGACACTATTAGTAGTGCTAATTACTAGTTTCAAAGCACCGAAGCTGAGAAACCTCAACATTCACGAACTCTATAAAGAGCAAAGCGAAGAACTCGCACACAAGAAATAGATGCTCACTTACTTTACAAAAAGAGCCCGCAGAGCACCTCGCTTAAACAAGCCCAGACAGTCTTTCAGAAAGCTATGCTTACTTTTATTCAATGCTAGCAATGCTCGGCCATGGTCAGCAATGAAAACTAAACAAATAGCGAGAAACACTGCACTGCAAAAATAATAGATAATAGTGCGCGACCATTTCGAAAGAGGTCGCATCTCTTGGTGCATGAAGTTCCAATGAAACTTCAAGTGACCAATTTCATCCAAGACAATAGCTGCGAATGTATTGCGTAAAAACTCATCAGGAAGCCCTTCTGAGCAACTTTGATAGAAGCATTTGCCGACAATCTCTACGGCCAGAATCATAAATATCTCAGTCTTCAAACCAATCAAATGACGCAAACTAACAAAAGCGTAGTCTGACCAATGCCATGTAATCAAGTGACCTTTCATCAACTCAATCATGCGGGCAAGCACAACGGCATGGGCATTTTCTTCTTTGATAAATAGATCTATGCACTGTTCATAATCAGGGTCGTTGAGAGCTTTGGCGTAGTACCTCAAATGAGTTCCTTCACCAGTTTCACCAACTTGAAAGCACTGCAATGATTTGACTATAGGAAGAGATATTGCGTAGGGAACATCTACTTTTTGCGGCCAATTGAGAGCCCGTTTTTCTCGTTTATTCCTCTCAAAATAATTGAGCCAATATATTGAAGAGAAAGAACTTCGGTCAAAACCCTCTCTATCAGGGGGCTGGAGCAATTGCTGTGAAGTCATAATGTAATCCTCGTCATACGCACCATATAAGGTGGTCTACTGTCGGAAATATGTCATCGGTTGAGCGCTCAAGTACGAGACTAACAGAGACAAGCCAACGTCGAGGTAAACACTCGGCTCGGTTTGTTCGCAGACAACAAGATTGAGGTTAGAAAGCAGAAGATCGATGTAAACCACGTGATCTAATTTCAGCGATTAGCAAGGACCTCAACTACATTAATCAGTCCGACCAAGACTCTGGCCAGTTTTTCGTAGTTAAGCTTTTCTGGCAAATTTCAGAAAAATTACTGAAGAATTTCGTAAATACCGAGGCGGAGAAAGCGACGAATCGAGGCAGAATAGAAAACCCCACCGATGACAGTGACTAGTTCATGGATGACGCTTCTGATTCATCAAATCGCTCACAAAGCGACAAAGCGCGCAGCTTCTTCGGAACTGAGTGCCCAGTTCAGCCTAGTGCCACCGAACTGCCCGTCTTAGACGTGGGTAGAAACACCCAGGGTTGCCAGTTCAGAGACTTTGGCCAACCTGACTCTAGTTCATCCGGCATCGACATTCTTGCCCTCTATAAAGAAAATCGCCCAGGCATAGTGCAGCTAAAAATTGACGGCCACAAAGATAAAGACGGCCAAGCTTCTCCCGTGCCAGAAAACTGGGGCGGCACAGCCTTTATGGTAGCCAAAGAAGCAAATAGCTGCTTAGCCATAACAGATAACCACGTGGTCAATGGCGTTCCCAATGTTAACGGCATAGCCGATAAGCGCACTGCGGTGACAATCAGCGGTGACAGTTTCGATGTAAAAGTAATTGCCGCAGACAAAAGCCAAGATTTGGCCTTGATCGAGTTAGCCACAGGCGACAAAACGACAGCTGTCTGCAAGCCCTTAGAAATTGTAGATAGCAAAATGGACAAGGCAAACGTGCCAGCCGTAGCAATTGGACAAGCCTATACATCAGGTGGATTCTTCGTTGCCGAAGGAACTTTTGACGGTATTGAAAAGCGCGACAACGCCAAAGCAGCACCACCACCGCTGCCAGAGGAGAACGGAGCAAGAGATGTACAACTGCTCACTATGCACGTTCGCCCAGGTGTATCTGGCGCACCGGCGTTTGACAAAGACGGTCGGGTAGCTGGAGTAATCGATATCGGCGGCAGACTTGGCTTTGCCATCAGCACACCGATAACAAAACAAACAATTATTGACTTGAAAGCCAAGAAATAGCGGTTTTTAGGACTAGTTACAGCTGATTTGGTTCACAACATGGCGGCAATCGCCCACCAGTGCCCTTATTAAAGGTTCCTTTAATAAGGAATTTCGTTATTAAAGGAAAAGGCGTTATCCTTTAATAAGGCCGGTTGCCAACATCACCGAGCTACATCTGGGAGTAAAAAAGAATGGCAGCTGGCTGATCAGCTGCTCGACGGCCTAAAGTAAAAAATCAGCGTTGGTCAATTTAGGATTTAGACTGACGCGCTCAAAGCTAAGTTCAGTTTCCATCATAATCACCCTGCTACCAATAACCTCTTCTTCAAATATTTTACTTTTGGGAACACCGGTAATTGCATCGAAGAATTTACCGGTTTTCACAATCGAGGTGAACACTTCTCTGGAAAACTCAGTAGTGATTGGCCTCGTGGTTATCTCGATAGAGTGAATGAAATAGCTAATGCTTGAAATAGTGAGGCGAACGATGCCATTAGTGCCAAGGTCTCCTTCTAAAATCAATTTGTTAGCTTGCTCTTTCACTTGCACCAGCCGGAAAGAGTTGCGTTTGATATACCAAAGTGAATTTTCTTTCCGCGCTAAACAAAAACGAATGAAAGTATACAGCTCATCAGGAATAGCACTGAGCTTCAAAGCACCCAAAGTA
Organism: Candidatus Obscuribacterales bacterium; assembly: GCA_038231015.1. GTDB lineage: Bacteria > Cyanobacteriota > Vampirovibrionia > Obscuribacterales > Obscuribacteraceae. The sequence goes on along the minus strand of JBBRMD010000048.1, from coordinate 23,607 downwards.
GCTGCGAAGGCCCCACCACCGATAAATTTGGGGCGCTCATCAGTAGGCCCTTTTACAAAAGTCGAACTACCAACAAACTTGAATTGATCATCGCAATCTTGCAGCTCCAAAACGATCTCATTGGGTTTACGATAAACAAGTCGCAAGTTCTTGACTGTCTCTTGTTTCAAAGCCGGATCAATTGTTGAGCGCCAAAACTGACTCCACTTGCCGTCTAAAGCAAAGGTGTCCAAATCGCGCACAACATCAAATGACTTTTCTAAGACTTCTTGAGCGTCCATGGCAAACTAACCTTTTAACTCATGAGAGGGTAGAGCAACATAGCAAGAGAAATGAGTGGCCCGCTCAAAGAATGGACCACGCTTCTGAAAAGGATTGATGTACAAAAGCTTCATCCACTCAGGCAATTTCTCAATGTAACTACGTTGGGCAAAACCAACTAAAGCAAAGTCATTTTTATCGATCACAAGAAACTGCTCACTCTTGTATAAATTCGATCCAACGAGCCAAAGATAGCGGCCATCACTCCAATCAAATTTTGCTCGCAAATCTTGCACAATTTGCACATGGGCAGTTTTCTTCGGATCTTCCAGAGTGAAGCGATGACGGCCGCGATAGAGGCCTTCTTCATCATCTCTTCCAGCAAGAAAAAGCCAAAAATCTAGAAACACCGTGTATGTGATAGCAGTGAAGCGTTTATCGAAGCTGAGACGCTTGGGCGAATATAATTTGCTAGCAGTCTCGTTAGACTGACGCACAAGAAGACTGTTGGGCAAAAGCTTGGCAGTGTAGTCGCGCTCTGATGATGTATTATTCAAAATTTCAATAGTCAGCTCAACTGGCTGCCTAAACTCCACTGATAGGTCAAACTTTACCGGAGCGACATCTGACTCAGTTTCATAATAAACTTCGCCCACACCAGATCCCGCAAAATACTTGCCGTTCCTAAGCTTGAGCCAAGCTTTCTCAATAACTTCGTAGGCATCTAGTTTAGTTTTGCTGTCCATTAACCTTTCTAAAACCATGAGCAAACGGCTTCAACCGTCTATTACTATCTTTTACCGCTAACAACCATCGATAAAGCGATCATAACATCAGCCAAGGTTTGGCTCCAACGGCTTAAGCAAGCTTTGCTGGATGTCGCCAAATGACCGAATCTAGGGCCATGTGATTAACCTGTACCCCTACGAACACGGCGGCGACTGCAACTGTGTAAGTGAGGCCAAAAGGCCGACCTAGCGCGGCAAGAAGCCACGGGACAAGAAGAAAGATTGCCACTGAAAATAATAAGCATTGCCCGTAGCGCTTTAGCAGAAATGTAAGCTTTGCTGGATTTGTTGCCTGACAATCAATCTTGCAAAGCTTAGCGGCAACCACGCAAAGGTATTGGCTGCCATGGAATAGAGCTGGTGCAAAGAGCCAGAGAGAGGACTGCAAGTGTGCAATGGGGTTTAAGGGAAGGAAAAGCAGCACGGCGAAGCCGAGTAGTAAAACGGCTGGCACCGGAGGAAGTCGCTTTCTGCTAAATTTGTCTGCAATTAGATTAACAAGGGCGGCAGAGCCGAACAAAATAATGGCGCCAGAGAGAATCTCAACAGACTGCCTTGGTACTAAATAAATCAGTGAGAGCCTCTGATAGAGAAAAGACTCTGTACTATCTCCAAAATAACTAGAGAGCTGCACCAGCATCCAATTGACTATAGAAAAGTAAAAAAGCAAGCTCCAGACAAAATGCTGAAAAGGCGATAACTGAAAATCAGACTTTCGCAAATACATAAAAATAATGCCGCGCACTTGCGAAATAAAATGCCACGACACGGCCAATAAATATACGCGCACCACATACGGCGCCAGCCAACCAAAGATACAGACAATGAGAACAAGAGCTATCGAGGCGACAGTTGCTAGTCGCCTGACGGAACTTAGCCGAGGCCGGTTGTACGCTTCATGCTCGGCAGCGAAAATTGTAGAAACAGTATGAGTTTCACCAAGAAGCAGGGCCAGAAGCACTGCCAAGTTTCCTAAATATTTCAATTGATGACCAGCTCCACAAACTTGGGCTAGACAATGCATCGCAGTCAACAGCAACAGCGCACCACCGCAGACGAAGAAAATATCAACCATGGGCGAAATAATCCAAGTTGATCTTGCAGCCTTCATTAGCGATTAATTAAACAAAGCGGCATCGCGGCCAGCGGCTACGAGCCAATTAACTAGAGCCGGCGCAATCAAGCCAACTTTGATCAAAATCACTCCGACATGAGCACGGCGACCGGCCCGCTGAAGTGCAGCCGGATTTAAGACAATAGAACGTTGGTAAGTAAGAAGCCCAGCCAATACCAATATCAAGCCAATAGCCATAACCACTAGCTCAAAAGAATTAGCGAAAATATTGAGCAAGGCTTCTAAATTGGCCAGCATGTTAACGTGCACGGTACCTGCAGCGTGGCCTGCCGTCACCACATCTTGATTTTCCATATGAAATTGCTCCACTATCTATACAAAGACATTAGAGCAACGAGAAAATGTTCAATAGCGGGTTTGCCCTGAATTTGCCTCAGGGTGAGAGATATTGAGGAGTCTTAGGAATAACTTGATCTAGTCGCGATGGCTAGCAGGGAACAGCAATCTGATAAATGTTATCAAGCCAGTGCAAATCAAATAAATCCAAACAGGAATAGAGAAGCCCGGATCGACCACAGCTTCACTAGGATTTTCAGGATTATAAGAAACAGTGATGTTCTTACCAATTTCGGCGTCAACACCGTCCTCGATGGTTACCTGATGGCCCAAGCTGAACTCTGCTCCGAAGCGCGAGAAGGTAAGCTCTAAGGCGTGTTCAAAAGTTGTGCTGTACTTCTTGCCGCGAACTTCAAATACAGCGGTACGCCCGACCTGCATGTCATTCTTGACGACTACTGCTGTTGCTTTTGGCCACTTGGCGCTATTGTAAGCGTCGCCAAAGGCTGGTACGGCAAGCACAAGTGCTATTATCGCCGGAATTAGAGCGAGAATGAAACCCATATTAAGTGCCTATTGCTTCCTTGTTTGTTTCTAGTTTTATTTCGGCCACACGCATCACATAGTACACCACGGCAGCCACTAGCCATGACTGAACTGAACAGATTCCAAGAAAAAGCCATTCTAAGCCTGGCACGACCCCGGCCGTGCAAATGCCTACGAATAGGCCGATATGTGAAGCGATGAAGGCTGGCCAACGGATTGCAGGCAATTCATTCATGGGCACCACCACCGAACTATTGTCAGGCAAGTTGAAGCGCGGCTTTATGACAAACTCTTCAACTATCATAATCACTGTCATAACCGGAATAATAACGCAGTTAAGCGATGCAATCGACTCAAGAGACTTGCTTGACCCTTCCATGGCAAGCCAAGCGGCAAAGGCTGAAGAAGCTCCAGCGAGGAGGATGACAGCTAACTTGTGGGGCAGCCTCTTGAGATTTTCTAAGGCATTGATCATGCCGTACATGTTTGAGTCGTTGGCGGCGCAATAATTAGCTATTAGCACCAGCGCCGCGAATACTGCCACTCCACCAAACGAATAATTATTCATGAAATTTGTGGCTTCAATATAATCGGTAATTTGCGAGAGTCTTGCTACCATCCATCCAGTGGCAGGAAAAATTATCTCACCGACAAATAAAGCAGCAATCAGTGAGTAGATAACGAACTTTTTATTGGGCTTGCTATAGCGCCAGTAATCTGGCTCATTGCCCCAGACGGCAAAACCAATAACAAAGCTTGAAACCAGAGTCATAGCCGACATGAACGAAATTGGCGGATGACCCGGCACGGTAGTAGCGGTTAACACTTCCAAGGGCACAGTTGGTATCACTTTGCAAAATGTGTAGGCCACCCAAAGCACCAAAAGCGGTGCGGCAAAATAGCGAGCGAAATTAGCCACGCCTTTAAAGCCAAAGAAATTATTGACCGCCATGAGCATCGACAAGCAGGCAGCAAAGAGCGGTACGGGCCAGTTGATGTGAAAAAGCCCACGAAGAGCATCAGCACAAAGCACGGCGTCAATTGCGTACCAAGCTGACATTAACCAAATAGCATGAAAAGAAACCAGCCAAGTACCATAGCGACCAAAAATTTGTCGTGTTAAGACTGAGTAAGTGAGCCCACTGCGCACACCAAGCCAAGCAGCTGGGACAGAATAAATCAGAAGAAATATGCAGCTTATTATTGAACATATTAAAACTTGCCCGAGAGTAAGCCCGCATTTAAACCACTGAAAGCCAATTAGCACAGTGGGAAAAGCGGTCACCATAGTGATCCATAAAAGAGTCATGGTGACTGGCCCACGACGTTCACTGAGAGGTACAGCATCAAGAATATGGTCTTCTATGGCGCTCACTACGGGCTCTCCAGAAGGGCTAGCTGCAATTTCTCAACCTCTGGCCACTCGCTATCTAGTATGCGAAACCAGGCTGTATCGCGGTTACGACCTTTGATAATGAAGTGGCTTTCTTGAATTCCTTCAAATTTAAAGCCCATGCGCAAAGCCGCTTTGCGTGAGCGCAAATTGAGGGCGTCGCATTTCCATTCAACCCGTCTATATCCAAGGGTAAAAGCATGTTGCAGAAGTAGATAGGTGGCTTCTAAATTGGCTTTACTACCCTGAACCAGCGGGCTGTACCAGATGTTTCCTAATTCGATTTTGAGATGACTAGGAAAATTATTGAGATAATTGACCACACCGATTTGTCTTCCACTGGCCAAATCGAAAACGCAAAGGCAGAGGCCGTTCTCTGCCTTCTCTTGGGCAAAGAGAAAGGCGGCCAGCTTGCAACTAGTTGGGAAAGGCCCAGCCGACATGTATCGCCAAATAAGAGCATCTGAATCGTAGCTTTCAATCTTACACTCTCCAATTTGAGCTGGAGAGCCGTTGGAGACAGCGAACAAGGCTTCATTGTCACGCTGCAAATCGAGAGGCACGAGCTTGATTCGCTTACCAGTGAGAGTAACTGAGGCAGGCTTGATTGGCAAAGTCTCGCTGCACGCGATCACATCAGAATTGAGTTGCACGCCTATTTGGCCAAGTACTAAGTCATTTTCGCATGCACTAGCCACAATGCCTTTACAGGCGCTGCCAACTTCGTTTGGTTTATTATTATTTTGACTCAATGGCTATTCTTCTCTTTGCCTGCGGCAGCGGCGACAGCTAGATTCATTTCATGCTTCGCTTGCTCACATGCCTCATTCAAAATCGCGGCAATGTTATCTATCCAATCGATGTGCTCATGCTTGATGAAGCAAGAACGAAGTACGGTTACTGAGTCTTGATCCCATTCTAGGTTCATGTTTTCTTCGAGCAAAGCACTCGGCAAAGTTGCTAGAGCTAAGTGAAGATTTTTATCTGCAGCGCAGTTAAACACTCGACGTGCCAAAGCTGAAACTTCACTAGCCTTAGGCAGTTGAGAGCCTTTTGTTGACGGATTTGGAGCATAGACCAAAATATCCAGGTCTGGTTTCAGAGGCAAGAAGAAGGCACCACCTTCAATAGATTGGAGTTTGTCATACATTTGCAAGGCAGCCTGGCGACACTTTTCAATATTTAAGGCAAACTGGCCGCCGCGCTCTAAGGGAAACATCTGCTGTGTCGCCCAAAGAGCAGCAGCCGAAGCACCGGGCCTCGAACACTCTAGGCTAATTTCACCAAGGTGCAATTCAGCAGAACTAAAATATGTGTATGGTGAGTCGTGTTTGTATAGCGCGCCCACTGATGGATCTTTGAACAAGACACAACCGCATCCGTAAGGCTGATAGCCGTGTTTATGCGGATCTATAACAACTGAATCTGCTTCTTTTATCAAAGCATAAGTCTCAGCAACAGCAACATCTAAGTTTTGCGCTAAAGTAAAATAGCCACCATAGGCGGCATCAACATGAATGCGAAAATCATATTTTTCACGCAATTTCAAAACATCTTTGAGCGAATCAACTGAGCCTGTAGAAGTTGTTCCGGCTGTGACAACCACTGTTCCAACATTGCCTTCGATTAGGCGCTCTTCTAGGGCGGTCATGTCCATACGGCCGTTGGCAGTTACATTAACTTTGGCAAAATCTAGCCCCAACACCGCACTGATTCGACTATGCGTATAGTGCGCTTGTTCCGAAGCAACAATTATTTTTCCTGGATGCAAGCAGCCTGCTACCCACAAAGCCTCTAAATTAGCCATGGTGCCACCAGCACTTAAATGTCCTAAGTGTTGTTTAAATCCAAACATGGCGGCTATATTTGCCACCGCTTCCTTTTCTAAATTTGAAGTCTCTCTGCCGCCATCAAGAGCATGGTTATTAGGATTGACATAAAGCGTGAGCATGTAAGCCAAGCGTGCAATTGAATGCGGCGGTTTAAGCATTTGCCCAGCATATAGCGGGTGCTGATAAGGATAATTATTTTGCAAACGAGTTGCCAAATCGAGCATGACGGCACGCAGCTTATCAACATCAACTTCGGCTTCGAACGGCGGAAGATCGGTGAACCCTTCTTGCATTTTGTTTACTGCTTCTTCAAGCAAATGCAGACTTCTAGTCTCAAATAGCATATTTAACCTTCAATTTAAACGCTCCAAACTATAGCAAACTTGGCCGGGGCTTGCCTCTGTCAACAGGGGGATGGTCACGGATCTTTCACGTAGCACCCCTTAAGCTCGACTGCATAACCGCCCCCGCATGCAAGAGGTTCACTATGTCTGACCGCTCCCTAGACGATGGAAAACCGCGTGTAGATGCAGCCACATCGGCTTTTCTCGATCAGTTGCAACAGCCGTTTAGCGCCGGCAATATTAGCGATTCAAGTGCTGTGGCTGGCTACAAGAAGTCGAGCGACCATGCCAACGGCAAAGCTAGCATTAACGACCTACTGTTCGACCCCAAAATTTTCCAGGGTACACCGAGCAGGCTAGAACTTCCGGCAATTGTGCCGATTCCGCGTGACATGCCACCGGAAATATTGGCAAAACGAGCAGAAGCCTTGAAGCAGGCGCCGCTCAACAAAGAACAGAAACTAGCCTTAAAAGAGCTAACCGACCTGAAGTTTGGCACAATTGTCGGCTCAGGATTGCAGGAGACCAAGGCATTAACAGAGCAATTGGTAAAAGAGAAAAGCAAAGTGGCAGTTTGGCCGCAATACAAAGAGGGTTTCCAGAAGGCTGTTAACGCTTCTGACCAAAATTACTTCCAAGCTGAGAAGACTCAGGCGCCAGTGATTGCTGCTGCTGAACTGAACTATGGCATGGCCAATAGCAGATTTGTAGATGCTTACAAAACCATGGACGACGAAATAAAACATCTCCCACCTGATGCACAAACGAAGGCCGCTCAACTGAAAACTGATTTACAAGATCCGGCCAAAACCGCAGCGGCAAGGCAGAGCTTCAACGACACTTTCAAAGCCTATCCTGATTTTGTTAATGCCACTGGAAAACTTATAGAAAAAGGTGACGCCTTTAACCTTGCCGATGGCGAGCTAACAGCCGCTCGCAAACCATTACTTGATGCTGCCCGAGAAGAAGCACTCACTCGATTTGTCTACAAACGGGCAGCCGACCTTGCCGGTGACAGTGCAGCTTCAAAGAGCATGGGCGTAGAAGCGCTCATGATGGCCAATAGAGCAGTTGAGATTGCCCAAAAACCAAAACCAGCCGCGGCAAAATTAACTCCAGCCTAGTTATTGCGGCTGCTGGGCGTCAACAATTTTATCGCTGTTCTCATCGAGCCAGCGCTGTGCTCCTTCGGCATTTGTAAAATCGCCCTCTCTTTGAGCATCACGAGCAGCCTCAATGATGGCCTTGAAGTGCGGCCCTGGCTTGATGTTCATAGCAAGTAGCATATGTCCATTAACAAGAGGCTTTTCTCCCAGCTTGCCAGCTTCTCGCAACTCTTCAAGTTTTTGCAAAAGAAAGTCTTTATGCGAAAGGTCAACGTCAGGTCGTCTTGTGCCACTAGCATCAGCGTGTTGAATCTCAATGAGATCCATAACATCTGGGCGCTCGAGAATTGCCGTGAGCTTTCCGGGGCGCATCTTGGTCACTTCATGCATTGCCATATGCAGACGCACCAACTCTGAAATACGATCTTGTTGGCTAGAAGAGAGCTTAAGCCGGCGGGCAATTTCTTGGGTGATTTCAGCACCTTTGGCATCATGTCCGTGGTTAGAGATGCCACCATCGGGCCACATTTTTTGGGTAGCTGGCTTGCCGACATCGTGCAAAAGTCCGCCCATCATGCGCTCAAAATTGCCACCAGTAAGATTTTTCAAGACCAATTTTGTGTGCGTCCAGACTGTACCTTCTGGGTGCCAAACGGGATCTTGTCGCCCCTTGGGACCCTTCAACTTATAAACTTCTGGCAAAACTTCTTTCATCAAGCCAGAATCCATCATAATCTGCATGCCGCGAACGGGGTTAGTAGAAGTGAGCATGCCTTTGATTTCATCGCGTATACGTTCATTTGAAACAGCATGAATGCCAATAGAATTAGCCTTAATAGCGGCCATGGTAGCGGAGTCGACAGTAAAGCCTTCATACTTAGAAGCGAAACGAGGCACGCGCAACATGCGCAGTTTATCTTCAGAGAAACGCTCGGATGGATTGCCCACAGAACGAATAATCTTGGTGGCTAAATCATGCTGACCACCATAAAAATCGTAAATCTGGCCACTCAGCGGATCTTGAAACATGGCATTAATGGTCAAATCGCGCCGCGCGGCATCAGCCGACAGCGAACTTACAAACTGCACACCATCGGGCCGGCGACCATCAGAGTAAGTGCTCTCTGAGCGCAAAGTAGCAATTTCAAATTCACGTCCATTAACAACTACATTGATCACTCCAAAAGCTTTTCCGACAGGAATTACTTTGTAGCCTTGATCTAGGAAGAGTTTCTCCACTTGATCAGGAGTAGCTGAAGTAGCAATGTCATAATCTTTTGGGGTCTTGCGCATTAATAAGTCGCGCACAGCACCGCCAGCGAAAACACCGATGTGCTGCTGGTCTTGCAGAGTCTTCACTAAGTGAGTACCAAGTTCGCGCTGATAAGCAGATTCGGCTTCAGGTGTCAGTTCTGTCGGGGCAGCATGCTCAGGTGCAGCGAGATGATCTAGGCCTTTTTTATACTGGTCCTGATGGTCATGATTGTGATTATCATCGTGATTATGAAAATTTCTGTTCGGACGAAACTGCCCTTGGCTCTGCTCAAACTGCTTAAACTCTTGGGCCCAGTGCTGTTCGTAGGTAAGACCAGCGACCTTCAAATTAGGAAGGAGAGCAGCTAGTGATTCGATTGGCAAATTGCTCTTAGCATCAGAACTTTTAACGCCCGAAACTACAGCCAATTCTGTGCGAATAGCCGCCTCTGTACTGCGCGCTTCAAGCTCTTGGCCTAATCTGGTTTCTCGATACTTCTGCCAGGCAGCGTCTCTGTTTCCTTCTTTTAGATTTTCAGCGGCAGCCTTAAAATTTTGCTCAAGCTGCAGGGGCGATTTATGCTGACTCAAGTGCTTCAACTCGTGACCAAGCTCAGCAGCGTCAGCTCCGCCTTTAAGTTCGATGCGACGCGCACCAGTAGCGAGCGACTGTGGTGCGTCAGTCTGCACGCGCGCCCAGGGGTTTTCGCTTAACATATTACGCAAAGTGGATGAATTCTGCTCGGCTGTAGAATACTTACTGTCCACTAGTCTATCGACAGGCACACCGCGACCAACAGCCAAGTTAACGTGATCGGCAGCACTTACAATTGCACGCTGCCCCAACGGCAGTGCATGATTCATCACCATGCCACCAACAGCAGCCTTGGTTAAGCTTTCAACATCGGCCAACCGACCTTCTGAAACGGCAGTAGAAGTAAGGTTTTGCACACCGCCACCGACAAAGCCCGTGGCCGTGCGAGCCAGTAATCGGCCAGCCAAACCACTATGAGAGGCAAGCAAATTGCCAGCTTCAAAAACGCCAAACCCAGCAGCACCGGCAAGACCATTGCCCAATCGCGACTCGCCCGGCCGCACTTCGCGCACAATATCGTAAGCAAAGGCACCAACTACAGAGGCAGCAGAATTGCTCTGCAAAGCTTTAGCAGCGAAACCTTCCACTGCCAAGTGCGACCCAGTGGACCGCATCATAGAACCAGCCGCCTTTCCGGCAATAACATAAGGCACCAGCGAACCAACACCGCCTGAGACTGTTTGCACCAGCCAACCAGCCGACATAAATTCGGCATTGGCCACATGCATGTGCTCGAATTTGCCTATCAGTGGCGTGTCACTATTATCTTTGCTGTGCCAGTCTTTATTAGTTGAACCCTTATTAGTTGGACCCTTATTCGTTGAGTCTTGGCCCTGATTTCCGCCGAGTAGGTCGCGACCGATACTATAGGCGCCATTGACTCCCGAAATCACAGTATTAGCTGGCTCAAGCAAACCGGCATTAACGGCCGGCGCCACTAGATTATCTTTCACACTGGTGAAGGCCTCAGCAACCAAATTGCCGCTGGCCTGTTTGCCAGCCTCAACATAAGCATTGCCTAGCTCTTTGAAGCCGGGGGCGCCCAATTCTGGATCACTTGGTCTAATTGGCATGCCCCTAATGTCTCCTAATCGGCACAGGCGCACAATGGGGAATACCGCCAGCAATATTAAATCGGAAATCTAAAATTAGAAGCGTTAGAATTAGGCTTCAGCCACCTAGTAGAAGAATCAATTGTTCATGCTCCAAATACAAGCAAAAGCCCCGAAACGCTCACTAGTCTCAAAATTAATCGCAGCAGCGCTTGTGGCAGTGTCAATAAGCGGCTTAGACCTCTGCTTATTAAGCCAACCGGCACAGGCAGAAAGGCGCGCTGAACACGTCTTCATTGTCAGCTTCGACGGTGGCAAACCGAGCGTCATGAAGCAGAGCAAGATGCCTACAGTGTTTAGGCTGGCAGATGATGGCGCCACCTGCTGGGGCGCTCAGACAATTTTCCCGAGTATCACCTTAACCTCGCACACTTCAATGCTCACCGGAGTGGGCCCAGAAAAGCACAACACTCTCTGGAACGATTGGGAGCCGAGCCAAGGCATGGTAAAAGTACCAACCATATTTGCGCTGGCCTCAAAGCAAAATTTGACTACGGCTATGTTTGTTGGCAAACCCAAATTCATTCACCTTTTGCAAGCACACACAGTCAATCGTTTTTCGCTGCCCTCATACGAATCTAAGGCCGTCGCAAGCTGCGCCGCTCAATATATTGAGCAACGCAAACCGAATCTTTGCTTCATTCACTTAGCCGATCCCGACGGCGCTGGTCACCAGTATGGCTGGGGCTCGAAAGAACAAATTCAAGCGTTTGCCGATTCAGATGCAGCTCTTGAAACTGTTATGAAAGCTATCGAAAAAGCAGGAATTGAAAAAACTTCAGTAGTGATTTTGACGGCTGATCACGGTGGCCACGATAAAACCCACGGCACAAAGTCGCCTGAAGACATGACAATCCCGTGGATTGTTTGGGGCGATGGCGTCAAACATGGCTTCAAAATCACCGAGCCAGTCACCACATACGATACCTCTGCCACGGCCTTGTGGCTGCTCGATGTGCCAATTCCAAAAGAGTTTGACGGCAAACCCATCAAATCGGCCTTTACCGAACAAACAGACACTGCTACTGGCCCTTCAGCTGTTAGATAAACACCAGATTTTCTCAACTTACATCAAGAGAGCGCTGACGACCATAATGTCGTGCCACTTGAAAAAGCGCCGCACAAAATGTTCGACCCACTAGCTGGGCCATAAAGTACGGCGCTAAAATGCGGAGTTAAAATACAACGCTAAAATGTGAACGAAAGTGCGAACTAAAGCTTTCTATTTAACGATGCGATCAAGAATTTTCATTACGCGATCGTCTTCTGGATCAAGGCGTAGAGCCTCTGCCAAGACTTTACCGGCTTCGGTCTTCTCACCAGTAGCTTCTAAGACCCGCCCTAAATTGTAGTAGGCGTTTTCATAGTTTGGCTTTTGGTTGATAGCTAGTTTGTATTCTTCAACAGCACGTTTGTTATCACCAACTCCAGACAGAGCATTGCCGAGAACAACATGATAGATAGGTTGGCTTTGGTCGAGGTTTACAGCTTGTTGTGCTTGATCTAAAGCAGGTTGCATTTTGCCTTGCTCGAAATAAACAACACTCAAATTTGAATGTGCTTGGTGCATTTTAGGGTCGATTTCGACAGCCTTGCGAAGTTCAACTTCTGCACTTTTCAAATCGTTGTTGAGGCGTAGAGCCCAGCCCAAGTCATTGTGAGCAACTGCATCATTTGGTTTGTCTGCCACAACCTTGCGCAATGTTTCTACCGACAATTCGTTCTTACCTTGGGCAGCGGTAGACCAGCTACCAGAGCGGCCGGCACTAAGAGCCTGAGCATCAGGGCCAGCCTCACCCGACTTATCCTTCTTGGCATAAGCACCACTGGTAATACCGGTGGAAGTGAGAGCAACAACTAAGCTGAGCAGTAAAAACGAACTTTTGCGTGAAACTTTGTGCATGGAAGAATCTAACCCTTTAGACAGGCAATAACGGTGTTACAGGCAAAAGTTTACTACGAGAGGCAAAAGCAAACCATTGATTGATTTAACCTTGGGCTTATTAACCCGGCGGGCCATTGATTGACCACATGATGAAACACATGCCAGCAGCGACAATCATCAAAGAAAAGACAAGAGATTCAAAGACGTTCTTTGCATCTTCAAAAGCTTGAACAGTGAATACCCCACCGCCACCTACAAAGATAGCGCCAAGGATAAACAGCAAAATTCTCTCAATCGGTTGCATTTCCATAGGAATACCTGCTCGACTAACGCTATCTTAAGCCTCAAACGCTTTTTTTAGCAGGGGGCATACTACGCAAAACGAGAATGAGTATCAACATTCCGACAAAACCGACGCAAACAAGCAGCAGTTGCAGATACTTTTCGTCCCGCGCCACTTGAACCTGAAGGTTTCTGCGCCGTAAAAACTTGCGCGGCCGAGCCGGCGGGCGAGATGTATTAACTTTAGGAATAAATTCTACATTTCGCAAAATGCTTGGAGCTTGGCCCCTCCCATCGGGCTGACGCTCAAGGCCCTCTGCTTTTAAGCTGTTCACCCCAACAAAACTGGCCGAGAGGGCCAAGCCGAGACTAACTGCGGCAAATAGGGCTATTTTGAATATCTGTTTTTGCCGCTTGTAGCTTGGCCTTACAGTGAGTTTGCTTCCTGGTGTCACAATGAAAATCCGTCTATCCCTGAACCTGTCCGAAATCTGCTGCAGCTCTGCTGACTTTAAGGGTTGCTGACTTTTAGAGTCGCTACTTTAAGTTTCGCCTGCTTTGAGTCGCCAGTCACTAATACTAACAGGCATGCGCTTGCGCCCCCACTTTCCCTTTTTGGCCCCGAACACTCCGGCAATACCCTCGCCACATTTGGCACAAGTACCGCCTTCGCCTAAGGCGCCATCTATATTATATTTTCCAATCTCATACCAGTTGCGCTCTACCAAAATCTCGCGGCAGCCAGGGCAGTATGTGCTCTGATGCCTGACATCGTCAACATTGCCTACATATACATATTTGAGCCCGAGGCGCATGGCGATCTCGCGAGCGCGCACAAGGGTAGCGGGCGGGGTGGGTGGGCGTTGGTCTAGGCGAAAATCAGGGTGGAAAGCCGTGAAATGCAGGGGCACATCGCAGCCAAGATTCTCAAGAATCCACTGGCACATAGCCTGAAATTCAGCCGCCGAGTCATTCTCTTGAGGAATAACCAAATTGGTGATCTCAAACCAAACATTGCTTTCGTGCTTGAGCCATTTAAGCGTATCGAGCACAGGCTCAAGATGGGAGAGGGTAAGTCGTTTGTAGAACACCTCAGTAAAAGCTTTAAGATCGACGTTGGCAGCGTCCATTACTGAGTAAAACTCAGGCCGAGCCTCGGCGGTGATATACCCAGCCGTGACGGCCACGGCCTTAATACCGAGCTGACGACACGCTTTGGCGGTGTCGATGGCATACTCAGCCCAGATAACTGGATCATTATATGTAAACGCTACAGACGAGCAGCCGAGCTCTTGGGCGGCCAAGGCAATTTGCTCTGGGCTCGCTTTCTCGCTCAGTAGTTCTATTTCGCGAGATTTACTAATCGACCAGTTTTGGCAAAACTGGCAACCCAAGTTGCACCCAGCGGTGCCGAAAGAAAGCACGCTTGTGCCAGGCAAAAAATGATTGAGCGGCTTTTTTTCAATGGGGTCAATGCAAAAGCCCGTGCTGCGACCATAGGTGGTGAGCTTGACTGAGTCTTGCAAATTCTGACGAACAAAGCAAAAGCCTCTGTCGCCTTCTTTTAATTGGCAAAAACGCGGGCAGAGGTCGCACTGCACCCGGCCATCGGCAAGCTTGTGCCAATAGCGCCCGTCAACAATATATTGCTGCTCGTCTACTTCGCTAACCATAGCTTCAGTATAAGTGGCCGGAGAAAGATTAAATGTGTTTTTGGCCTATTTAAAAACTCAGGCTTGCGCATATACACAAGAGTCGAAGTTACCATGACCAACCCCCCGGAGCCCAAAGTGCCTTTAGACGTACCAACTAGCAAAGAAGCTGCACGAGAAGTGGCAAAAGAAGGCGATAAGCCTCAAGAGTATGCCGCTGATAGCCAACAAGCTCGCTTGGCGCTAGCCCTTGAAGCCAGCAAGAAGCCTGAACAGAAAGCTGTTGCTAAAGCAACAGATGACAGCATGGTTGCCTACATCTCCAGCGGTATCGACAAAGCTTCTTCACTTCTTTCTGATGCAGTCAACATGCTTCCAACCCTTACTATTGATGACAAACAAGCGGCATCGGCCGGCAAAGTCGATATTGGCACCTTCCTCAAAGAGAATTGCAAAAAAGAAGGCGCTGCTCCAGTTTGCGATACCAAGACAGTTGATTCAGGTATCGGCGGCTTCAAGTTCAACACTGGCGAAACTTTAGTAGAAAACAAAGAATCAAAATCTCAGCTAACCGTTGCTGAAACAAAGCTTACCAAGAGTGACTGGAACAAAGTATTTGCTATTTATGATTCGCAAAATCCAAGCAAAGCCGGACAAGTCGAGCGCACTGCTGATGCAGTAGTTCACCGCGACAACACAGGCCATGCCGATGTTATCAAAACAGCAGAAGGCACCAGACTGAGAACCGCTGATGGCGGCGCTCTCAACGTAGGCGATGCTGGCGACAAAATTAAAATTGGTCCTGACGGCAAACCACAAGCTGGATTCGATGCCCAAGGCAAATTCACCGCTCAACTAGACAGCGGCAATCGTATGGAAATTGCAAAAGACAGCGAAATCGCTACTTTCTATGATGCTAACGGTGTTCCTTTCGGTCAAGTATTCAACAGAAAGAATGGCGAATTCGAAGTAGTCGGCGAATACAAAGACGGCCAACTACGCGTCACCAACGGCAACATGACCACCAACGATGGCTTGGCCAAAATAGTTGAAGATGCCGCAATCACCGCTGGCAAAACCCATAAAACAGTTGTTGTACAAGCCGCTGATGGCATCGTTGCTGTTGCCGCAGACAAGACTTTCGTCGCCTTGCAAAATGACGGCTCATCACTCGTCTCTATGCCTGACGGCCGTTACCTCGTTCGCAGCAAGACTGGCGATCTTTCAATCGTTTCACCAGATGGCAGCGAAGAAAAAATCTCTAAAGAATTCCTCAATTCAATTCGCGAAAGCAAGAAACCCGAAATGGCTGGCCTGCGCAAAGCAGCTGCTCAACTAGTCGAGTTCAGCTTGAGCCACCAACTTAAAACAGCTGACGGCAAAGCAACCTTGACCAACGACGGCACCACTCTTTCGGCAACAACTAGCGATTTCGTCACTAACCGCAATGGCTCCACCGTCACCACCGAAAACCTTGCAACTGGCGCTACTCAAACTGTTGACACTGTCAACAAAACAGTCGAAAACAAATCAGCAGATGGTACCGTCGACAGAATCGAAGCCAAACCAAACGGCAAATTTAGAGTACAAACCAAGAACTACACCTACGATTCTGGCAGTGTAACAACCAAAGAAGGCGATGTCTTCAGCGCTGACCACGTCAGACTTGCTAACGGCACAGAAGTCGACAGAGACAACAACATCACTCTTGCCGACGGAACAACAATCAAAGCCGACGGCACATACTATTCGCAAGCGAAAGCCAAAGTAGAAATGATGATGGCTTCTAAAGCAGCCGAAAGCAAAGCAGCCAGCATGGCTGGTTATGCTGAAGGAATGGCCGGAGCAATACGCAGCAGAGCAGCTTCTGGCCACGCCACCGCCAGTGATATCGCGTCGTTAGAGTCAGTATTTGCTGGCTTGTGTGATGCGGTAGCTTCTCTGGGAATGGTCGGTGACCCTTCCGTATCGTTCAAGCTGTACTCTGCCAAAGGCACCGTAGCTGAATCAATCAGCACCGGCTTGGCTAACTTGAACACTAATAACACCAAAGCAGCTTAGGTCTGAGCAATAACTTTAATCAGCAAGTTCATATTTAGCCAGCATCGGCTGCCAAAGCCCGCTTGATTTCAATACTATTTCGGCCACTTCACGCAAAGCACCGCTGCCGCCAATAGCCTTGGTGACATAGTTAGCCTTAGCTCTCATTTCTGGCCGACCATCAGCCACACAAACCCCTAGGCCGCTGCGTTTGATCAGAGGAAAATCTGTAAAGTCATCGCCAATGAAAGAGACGCTCTCGTCGGTCAAATTTTCTTTCTGCAAAATCTCTTCGTAAGTGACGACCTTTTGCAAAAAGCCCTGATAAACATAAGTGATATTGAGAATGCGCGAGCGCTCAGTAACGGCTGGAGAATCGCGACCGCTGATTAATCCGGTTTTGATGCCGCTCCAATGAAGCATGTGAAAGCCTAAGCCATCTTGTGAGTTAAAGCCCTTAAATTCGGTTGGCTTGCCATCGGGGCCCGGAAAATAAAAGAGCTTGCCGTCGGTCAATACGCCATCCACATCCATCAAAATCAGCTTGATCTTAGAAGCACGATTTTTCACTTCATCGCTGACTGTAGACATAATATCTTCGCTTTCAATGGGCGGTTGCATAGATTAATCTCCGATTTGCCAATCATTTTAGCGAGTTCCGCCTCTGAAGATCTAAGCTATGAAGATCTAACCTATGAAGATAAAATTTGAAGATCTGAACAAGCATTAGTGTCAACCGCAGCTGCAAAGAGGAAAGTCTTAAAAGACCATGGAAAAATCATTCTTCTACGTCGAGTCAAAATCAGAGCAAACTGTCACTTTTGAAGTCTTAGACATAGAAGCAGTGACGGCCGACAGCGCTGAAGCAAATAGCGCCGCTGTTAAAAAACTTACTTTGGTGGCACCGACGATACATGCCTGCGATGTCTTAGTCGCCGGTGGTGGCATGGGCGGAGTGGCCGCAGCCTCAGAATCGAGCAAGACTTTGACGACCATACTGACAGAAGAAACCACATGGCTCGGCGGCCAAATGACAAGCCAAGGCGTTTGCGCCCTCGATGAGAACAAGTATGTCGAATCAACTGGAGCAAGCAAAAGTTACCTAGATATGCGCGAAGCCATTCGTCAAGCTTATAGAGACAGCGGTAAACTGACTGATGAGGCGTTCGCAGACAAGCTGCTGCATCCGGGAAACTCTTGGGTAACTAGGCTAGCCTTCGAGCCAGAAATGGCAATACCTGTCTTAGACAATCTCCTGAAGCCAGGCATTGCAAGTGGCAACCTGACAATCATGAAGCGCTTGAAGGCTGTAGCAGTGGCCAGGCAGAGTGCCATTCAAGCAGTATTATTTGTTGACTTAGATAGTGGTGCCTTCCACGAAATACAACCGCGCATAGTGATTGATGCCACTGAACTTGGTGACATCATGGGCTTTGGCAAAATACCTTACAAGACTGGCTCAGATAGCCGCCTTGAGACTGGCGAGAATCATGCACCGCTAGAAGGCGACAGCGAGAATGTGCAAGATTTTGTTTATCCATTCGTACTGGAACATCACCCAGGCAAAAGTTTTGTCATTGATAAACCGGCAGACTACGATATTTTCTTTGCGGCTGGAAAATTCACGTTTGATGGGTATTACATGTTCGAAGATGCAGATGACTTTAGCACCGGCAAGAAGCGACACCTGCTGCCATTCTGGACCTATCGCCGACTAATCGACAAGGCGCTGTTTAAGCCAGGTGCATACACTTCTGATGTATCGATGATCAATTGGGACAGCAATGACTTACGAGACAAAAACATCATCGATAAAGAACCGGCAGTACAAAGAGATTATCTATCACTCGCTAAAAGGCTTAGCTTGGGCTTTCTCTACTGGTTGCAGACAGAGGCTGCGCGCGACAATGGTGGCAAAGGCTATCCCGAATTGAAGCTTGTGAAGAACGTTCTCGGCACGTCCGATGGATTTTCTATGCACCCCTACATACGCGAAGCACGACGACTAGTGGCCAAGACTGTCGTCTGCGAACAAGACATTGTCGAATCAGCTAACGCGGGCACCAGAGCAAGACTATTCGACGACTCTGTCGGCATCGGGCTCTACCCGGTAGACATTCATGGCCGCCAAGAAATACCCGGTGCCGCCCAAGCGGCGCAGCCGTTTCAAGTTCCGCTAGGGGCATTGATCACAGAAAACTGTTCCAACTATATTGCTGCCTGCAAAAATATTGGGGTCACTCACATCACCAACGGCGCCTACCGCCTTCACCCTATCGAGTGGGCAATTGGCACGGCAGCGGGCACTCTAGCGACTATCTTCTTGAGCCGCAATCAGTTTGGCGAACAGCAATTGCTTTCAGCTCAAGATATATTAGCAGTGCAAATGGCCCTAACCGCGCCGAGCTGCGCCTCACCCATTTTCTGGTTTGATGATGTGCCGCCAACTCACGAATACTTCCAGGCAATTCAAATTATGGCTGTCTCTGGAATTATCGAGTGCGATCAATTCAGCCTCAGCTTCGAACCAGACGAATTAGTTACTACCAAAGAAATCGATATGGCAGTGGCACGCCTGAGCAAATATGGTAATAGTCTAAATCGCAGTTTGAATCTTAAAATTAAAGCCGGCAGCCAGCTCTCGCGAGCAGAACTCGCCGACGTATTGCTGCGCGCCCTGACTCTAGTGGTCTGCGTTTAGCTTGACGGCTGACGCTCAGATTGGTGGCTAAAGCACGGCTTGGCGACTGAGGCACGACTTGCTGTCCGACGGGCGGTATCGGCTTTGACGCTAAAGACTGTGCAAATGCACATATAAACAGCCTGGCAAAACTCATAAAGTGGTTTCATCAGCCACTAAGCCAGGAGCGCCACACCATGAGAGCAGATTCTTTCGACAAAGCAAATTCTTTAGACCGTACAAACTCTTTAGACCATATAAATTCTTTAGAACGTACAAACTCTTTCGGCAGCGCCAGTTCACCTAGCGAAGTGGATTCGACCACGGCCACAAGTCGAGCAGAATTGTATAAGTTGCGCTCATTGCCCGTGATCAAAGGACTATTTGAGAAAGACCATTATCACAGCTCCAACGAGGCAATTCGCGGTGCAGAACGCGCTTTCGATAACACAACAGAGGCACTAACTGAAAGTAAAAATGAAACTCA
The DNA here is from genome assembly GCA_038231015.1 of Candidatus Obscuribacterales bacterium. Lineage (GTDB taxonomy): Bacteria > Cyanobacteriota > Vampirovibrionia > Obscuribacterales > Obscuribacteraceae. The sequence continues at coordinate 3,939 of JBBRMD010000048.1, read as the reverse complement.
AGTACTTCCGAAACTCGAAATTCACTTTGATGACACACTGAACTACTTCGCTGAGCACAGCCTAGTCGTAGACAGAGCAAGAAGAATTGGTTACGACTTTGAGCACAATCCGCAGATGGCAAAAGCGCTCTGGGGCGGCCTAGCGGTAACACTTGGTGCAGCAGCAGTCGGCATTGGCATACTTAAGAACCCAACGGCTGCCGCCTACTTGGCTGGCACGGGGTCGGAAGCTCTAGGCTTTGGCGCGGTTGGCGGCATGGCCGGCGGTTCAGCAATGCAGCACTGGTATACAACCGCACAATTGAGAGACCAGCTGCCATCAAGCCGCCTACCTGAATTCAAAGCAGTGAGAATGCACGGGGAATAAAACAGAGCTTACGCGAATGCCAAAACCAGCTTGGTCTAAGCTAAGCTAGAGTAAGCCTATCAACGACATACGGAACCAACCATGAAAGTGTCTTTCGAAAGCGAATGGCCGAGTACATTTTTTCGCTCAACGTGATTTTAATATCGCTCGGAATTTTGATGGCCAACCAACACCTTAGTTTCAGAAATGAATATTTAGAAAAGTCGATGCTACCGCTAGTCTGTTTCATACCAATAAGTCTCTTTGGATGTATTACTCTATATTCACTACGGCTAGATCCATCCCCACTCACTCCTTACGTATTCTCCATACGAGCAAACAAAGGCTGGGGCCCGTTTCTCTATAAATATACAGGAGAAGGAGATCTTGACGATGAACCGATGGTAGGCAAGGAGGTCAATGGGAAAGTAATGGTTAGCTATTCAATCTACGGACAGCCAATCTGCCGCGATCTCGACGATTGGTTGGACAACAAACCCGAAGTGAAAGTGACCAATTAACGTGCCACTCTCTAACTAAATTCTCCGTCAGTGCACAACTTCAATCTGAATAGCAGCGGCTTTGCGAGCCAATTCAGAGTTCGGCTTCAATTGCTTCTTGTACACTTTAGCTAGGCGCAAGCGGGGATCATTTGGTGACAACTGCGCGCACTGTGAATATGACAATTCGGCTTTCTCTCTGTCACCAAAGAGCATCTGCGCACTTCCCAATAGTAAGTAATTATCAAAGCCAGGATTAGCAACAATGGCTTGCTTAGCTATTTTCAGCAATCCATCAACAGCGTTCTCATCATTTGGATCTAAAACTATTGCTCGGCGTAGTGCCACTGAAGCATTGCGTAAACGCAAAAGAGAAAGATCATGGTGACCGAGTCGTTCGGCTTTACGAGAGGCTGTTAGTAAAATATTTCCGATCAAGTTGTAAGTTTTTTGCAGAATTGGTCGCTCGGATTTTTTCCAATTACCTTCAAGCGCTTCCTTCAAAGTCTCGTAGGCGAGCTTATTCTCATTGATCTGGCAGTAAAGCCGAGCAAGATAATAGCGGGATGGGCCATCGCTGTTGGCGTCAACGACACTGAGCCTTTCCACTAAAGCATCAAAGAGTTTGTGCTCACCTTCAAGCTTGGCCGCAAGACTCGCTCGCTGAGCAGGGTTCAAAGTTGAAGCCGGAATTGCCGCGACGTGCTCACGAAATGAGAGGGTACGCTTTAGCTCTTGAATCTCAGGAGGATCTAATTTACTTTGCACGTCAATTAGAAAGTCAGGCGCCACTACAGTGCGACATTCGGGATGTGAATACTTCAGTCCTAATGCGGCAATGCGAGTGGTGTAATCATCGTTTGCTCCGCACTTGGAGCCGACATCCATGATGTGCTCCATCAAGTCTTTGTCGATGTATATGTCATCAGAGCCATCCACAGAGGGCGTTCCGCTGGCAGCGACGCGTCGCCTAACCGAGTAGGCAGTCGAACCTAAATTCCAATTGGTAAAATTGATGACGGAAGCACCAAACTCTTCTCCACGCGGAATGTGGACAGTATCAGCGCTTACGCCGACCGGCAACGATATTGCGCGCGGCATGGGTGGAAGATTTGCTGGTGCCGGTTCTTCTTCACCAGCCATATCACGCACCGTCAAATCGCAGATAGAAGCACCAAGCATATCGCGAGGATCTGGCATGGTGACCAGCTTGTCGTACTGGTCACGCGGCATGCGGTCACCGACGCGGGCATCGATAGCGCTGTTTTCGCCTTCTACTATTGATTCACAAGAGCCACCGGGAACCCCCTGCAATTTTGGCACGAGCACCCCGTTAGTCGAACCTTGTAACGTGGGCATCTGCCTCAATACTGCGGGATCGCGAAGATCAACTTGTTGCGTACCTGTCGCACCGGTGTAGGTGTAGAAATAATCGCCTTCAGTAGGATAAACCTGATATCCGGAGCCGAAAGCATCCTGGGCGTGAACCGGATACGAAAAGGAAACTAGACATGAAGTGCTTACTAAAATTCGCAAGCAGACGAACGAATACGAACGCCTTGATTTTGTCATCGCGCATACCTGTGGTGATGAAATTGTTAGTACTAAGTTGGGATGGAGGGATCTTCGATCCCATATAATCGAGCCAAACCCGCCAGTTGTCAAGCGAAAATACTTTGCTCCTGTTTGAGCAGAGACTACAAAGCGAAATCAATAAATCAAAAAGCAGAAGGCCAAAAACCAAAAGAAAAGCCAAATGCACCAGGTTGCAAAGACAAAGAAAGACTAATTGCAGTTTATAATGTCTCAAGAATCTGAATATGGCCTTCTGATGAAACATCAGCCAGTGCCATCGCAGGCAGCAAGACTTATAGAAATTAGTATAAAAACTTGTGGCAAAGCAGAGGCAGGATGATCCCAGATACTGACAAAGCGGAAACCGAAAACCTAGACACTGCAAGACTTTTAACTGTAAAAGAAGCAGCTGTTCTTCTCAATCTCGACAAAAAATCTGTGCGAGAGCGTTTACTGAACGGGCAGCTAACAGGCGAGAAGAAAATCGTTGGCGATCGCGAAAAATGGTTTATAGATAGCCACTCTGTGGAGATCACACTAGCCAAGCGCAAAGTTGATTACCAGAACAAAGCCAATTCTGCTGTGCACATCCTCAATGTAATAACAGCTACTGCAGTCGAAGCAGATTCAGAGTCAAGCTTAAATCAAGAAAGAGGTTTGCCAATTCGCCACAGTGCATCAGAAGTGATACGCGGCGAGTGGTATCAACAAGAAAAGGCGCGCATCGAAGATTTCATTGAGCACGCAGTCAGCGAACAAGTGCTGCAGCCTCTAGTGGATAGACTGAGCGCCGAAGCGAACAAACAAATTTTAGCTGCCACCAAAGCTGCAAACAATGAGTTAGAAGTTGAACGGCTGAAAGCAATTCGGCTTGAAGAGCGAGTCTTCGAACTACATGAAGAGAAAATACAGCTCGAAGTTTCTATGCACCAAGAAATAGAATTGCTCCAACTAGAAAACGATAGCCGAGAAAATTTAGTGCTTGAGCAAATCAACGCATTAACGCAGAAATTGGAGAAGCTAGAGCGGCCGTGGTGGAAAAAGCTCTTCAGCTAATTTCGCGGCAGCCGTTCATGACCGTAAATAGATACGAGATGCATTAGCTTGTTTCTCTTTTTCCCTTTCTACAAATGTCACATTTTCTGCAGAAAATATGACATTTGCCGGCAAGCCATTTGGCTTGGCTGATGGCTGTTTAGTGCTTTCGCTTACTGATCCCGCAAATCGGCTGTGCATAACTGTATATACATATGAGATACAAATGAATTTGCCCATGGTGAAACTGTGGTTCACGCGCTTGGCTATCAAATTAGATATCGACAGTGACCACTAAGGCCGCATTCAAAATTACCAAGAGATATTGAAAGTATTTTCAGCGGGGGACTTCCAATAGATTTCAGCTCGGATATACTAATTGCATAACCGGTGAGCACCCACCAATAAATAAGTTGAGTGCTTTGAGCCGAGGGGTTAAGTGGAAACGACAGGTCTGCGCAGACCGGAAATTGTAGCGATAAC